>MPNN01000009.1 GCA_002239045.1 SAR202 cluster bacterium bin127 | reverse complement strand
TGATGTTCTCGGGCATTTCACCCCTCATGTAGGAGGTGGCCTCATGCGACATGTAATCCTCCTCCTGCTGTGCGCTGTGCTCGCCCCTGCCACGTTCGCTCACCCCATTGACGCGGACAAACAGGTGCAGCCCGTTGCACAGCAGGAGAGGGCTGGGAGGGTCCCTGACAGGTGTCTCCCAGCGGGGTTCCCGCAAGTGTGGGACAAGACGATTCGACGCGCATGGCTCAAACATGGCAAGGCGGAGTGGGCCCCGCGTGTATGCGGCTTCCGCGCGCAGATCTGCCTCGAATCGTCCTGTGGTGCACGCGGGGAAGATGTGCGGTCCCACAAGGACGCCGTAGGGCCGGGGCAGTTGTTGAAGACGGCGGCGGCCGATTGCAAGGGCGCGGGGTTGATAGGGAAGCGGGTGGACGTGAAGTTCAACCTCATGTGCTCCGCATGGGTGATGAAGCGCAACGGACGCATCTTCTCATCCAATCGCACGGAGGAGTGCCGCATTCCGATCGCTCGTGGATGCTATGTAACTGGGTGTGGACATTTGATACGCGCCCAGAAGCTTGCTAGGGCGGACGGACACTCTGCTGTGTGCCTCGACGACGGGATGCTTGAGTACACGAAGAAGGTGCTGTCGCCGTCTTCGTACAAGGCTCTCGTCCATTACGTCGAAACAATCGCGAAGTACGAGGAGGAGATGACCCCATGACCCTTCTGTTCGGCAACATTCGTGGGTGGATGTGCAGGGCGTTGGGTTGCAAGTGGGAGGGTACGTTGATTCAGTTTCGGGACGGTGTCCGTTGTGGCTATCGTTGCCGACGTTGTAAGGCATGGAGGGCTCCGTGATGCTTCCAGGATATGGATTCGCAGGGAAAGGATTCTTTTCGTCCCTGACTGCCCCGTTGATCGCCGTGGCGGTGATTGCAGGGGTTACGTTGTTGGGGTTCGTGCTCAAGGACGCGCGTTCGGCAGGAGCCAATCGCGTGGAGATCGCGCACCTCACCAAGGCGCTTCAGAACAACGGGCAGGTGCGGCGCGACCTGGAGTCCGTTGTGACGGACCTTCGCCCCACGCTCGAATCACAGCGCAAGCGCGAGGCGGACGCCCTGTCGAAGTACGAGCGTCAGTCGGCCGAGCTTCGGCGCATCAAGGAGGAGGCCGACAAGAAGGCTCGCGCACTTCGCGAGGCACGGGCGAAGCTCGACGACAAGGACAACCAGGTCGAGGGGCTGAAGCAGGAGGTGCAGGAGTTACGGGACGCCCCCGCCGTGTGTGACCTCGGTTGCGTGGTTCCAGACCTGACAGGGGGACGCGACGATGGGTAAACATGCGGCTGTGGTCCTCCTGCTCCTCTTTGCTGGTGGTTGCTCGACATCCCCCTCCTCGTCAGGGGGTAGCGCGGAAATCACCGTAGAGAGGGTCGTGCTGTGTCCCCCGCAACCTGTGGAGGGGACCTGCCCCGCGTGACCTGGGGGGGGGGACGCGCCCCGCGTGCCCCGCATGCGAGGGTGAGGCGGGGACCGAGCCACTGATTGAACGTCTGGACCGTGCGGCTAAGTGCGAGGAGATCAACGAGTCGTGTCGGGCATGGCACGACTCGAGGGACGTCGCTGAAGCGGAATGTAAGCAACGTTTTGAATCGAATCCCTGACCGGGGGATAGCTCCTCGGGCCGTCAGCCGTGGTCCGGACCCAAGTCTGCCAATCCCGGTGCCCGGTCAGGGCACGTCGCGTTGCGCCGGGGGCGGGTAAACGGCAGGAGGGGGCCTTGCCAGCCCCCTCCGACTACTGCATGTCGTTGAACGTCAGTGCTTGGTCTGCTTGTCCCTGTCGAAGTGGTCCGTGAACGCCTTGTGAGCGGCCGTCACTTCGTCGTTTGTCATGGGCAGCAACTCCTCCAACTTGGCTGCGCCCTTGCCCTTGTCACTCACGACGAACCCGCATACGCTCTCGCCGTTCGAATTGACGATGAACCCGAACGTGTTGCCGGCGCGATCGGTTTTGACTACTTGTACTTTCATGTCGTTGTCTCCCTCTCGTGTTGTCAGTCGATGCACAGCTCCGGGCAGCCCGCGCAGAACGGCGCGCCCCGATTGCAGCATTCACGCTTCGCAGGTGCCGTCCTGCGCTCCAGTTCGTCCCATGCTGCAGGGGACCCCAAATCCGCGAGCGCCACTACGTCAGCATCAGACCTGGATTCAATCGGCCAGGTACCGAGCCGCGTAGCGAGACTTTCGCTCGGGTGATACGCCAATCCTGAAAGTCGTTTCGTCATGTCGTCGTCTCCATGTAGAAGCATTCGGTGTAGTGGGTTTCATTCATCGGGTGATCGGAGTAGCCCCGCCTGCGAAACCAATCGGGCAGGAACTCGTTCATAACGTTCTCGATGTAAACCGCCAGCCCCTTCGCCTTAGCGGCGTCCTCAATGTCGTTCATGAGTCGTCGCATGAACCCAGTCGACTTCAACTTGGGGTTCGCGTAACAGTTGTTAGTCCGACCCCGGCGATTCAATGAGGCGAGTTCGAGGGTAAGCCGCCTACCCTCGGGCAACGCTCGCGTGCTGTAGCGCACGTAGACGTCGGCGTCCTCGTACCGACACCATTCGTTGCGGCCGTGCTTGTGCGGCTCGGCCAGGAAGTCCTCGAGTTTCATTTGGGGCATGTCGCCGTCTCCTGTATCAGTCGGCCCAGACCCGAAGCAGCTTGCGAACCTTGCGCCGTGTCTTCACCTGCGCGGGGTCATCGTAGACGCACCCCTCGCGTTCGAACATGAAGCCCGAATCGAGCAACTCGAACGTGGGCTTCCCGCCGCCCTTTGTGCGAAGCAGGAGCACGTGCTTCGGGACGTGAACAATGTACGTCGCGCTATCGTCGTTGCGGAGCACCGCGTTCAACATGTCGCCGAAGCGCGGGGGCGAATCGAAGACCGTAAGTTCGGTCTCTAACCCGGCCTCGGCACATGCGCGCTCGATCAGATCGTCGGTGACCATCGCCGTGTGCTTGGCGTCGCGCTTGAGCGGCTTCCCGTTGAGATTCTCAAGCCATGCAAGCGTGGGGTCGATGTTCGCCTTTCGCAACGAAGCGAACACCGTCGGCCCGCATGACGGGAACTTGTGCTTTTCACACTTGGGGCAGGACTCGTCGCTGTGCACCGCGTGTATCGGAGGGGCTGAATCGTGCGGGGCATTGTGGTTCGGGACCTCGACCTCGTTTCGCGCCTTGCGGTCCTTCACCTCGTGCACTTCACGTCGCGCGACGCGCACGGCCGCGTCCGCGTCGTCATTCGCACCCTTGAGCGCCTCGAGTTCGGTGGGGCTGGCACCCCGCTGCTTCGCCGCTGCCAGGGCGTTCCCCGTCAATGCGCGAACGATACGGGCTGACAGCAACGTGGCCTCAAGGCCGAGCAGCTGTTCGTCAGCGCCCTTCCCTTTCACCTCGGGGACGATGGGCGTGGGCACAGCCTTGCGACGTATGCGATTGCCCGCCGCTCGTGAATCGCGTATCGCGCGGCCCACGTCGCGGATCAGTTTATCAACGTTCTTCCCCAACTCTCGCTTGGCTACGAGGTCACGGCGTGCTGCGAGTAGGGCTCCGAGAGCCATGTCAGTGTAGTCCGTCATGTCGTCGTCTCCCGTCGTCGTGTCAGAGCGTGATGCCCGTGGCCTGCGGATCGCGCATGACCTGCTTCTTGAGCTTCGCGATTGCGTGATTCAGCCGGATCACTTCGAGTTCGGCGTACTTGAGCATCGTGTATGCGGACCCATGTGCGGGAGATCCATCGGGTCCCCTCGAATCGCGCCACGCGGCCTCGGCTGCGATCACGTCCGCGGGCCTGTCGTCAACCTTCGTCGTCGTGTCAGGCGTCGGCTCGGGCGTGATATCGGCGTCCGTGTGTGTCGTCGATTCAACGACGGGGGCTGCCTTGCGCTTGCGTGACTTCGGGGGCTCGGGCGTTTCGTCGGGCTTCGGTGCGGCCTTTCGCGTGCGTTTCGTCGTGGGCTTCGGCTCGTCGAACTCCAGAACCTTAGCTCGTGTGCGGGCGGGCGTCTCCTCCAAAACCTTCGCGGGGGCCTTCGCGCGCTTGCGTGCGGGGGCTGCATTCGTCGTCGCGTCGGACGCGCGATTGCCAGCGGCCCTCGAATCGCGAATGAGCTTCTCGTTTGCGCGGATCTCGTCGCGAACGTCGTCCCCGTTCGCCTTGCGTGCGTTCAATTCGCGTCGCTTCGCAAGCAGCTTGTCATGCGTTTTAGTGCGTGCCATGTTCGTCTCCCTCTCGTGTGTGGGTGTGCTGAATCAAACAGGCTTGAAACCGAGGCGCCGCAAGCGCTTCCAGGTCTCGCGAGCCTGCTCGAGCGTCATGGCCTCCCCTGCGTCTCCAACTCGGGGCCTGCGCGTTGTCGGATCGTACACGCGGGTGTTCCCATTCGCGTAGTAACCGGGCTCGAATGTCGCCGTCTGCGCGTACAGCTTCAGCTTGTGAATCGTCGTTGCCATGTCGTACTCCCTCTCGTGTGTGCCTAAACTTCCCTAGGGAAGTTTAAACCCGGATTCCACCCCTGTCAAACCCGGAATCCACGAAGATTTTTCCCTTGATGCTTCAATGAGTTAGCCACCACTATTTGCCAAGCCATACCCCGATTCTCGCACCACCAAGACGATTCATTCGTCTTAGCACAAGGAATCAATGACTTAGCGGATCCACGGTGGCAGTGGTTAACGACCGCACGCGATCACGCACGTAAGGCGGTTCCCAAGTGGTTGATTAGCCTAGTGAAAAATCCTGGTGTCTTCCCGGTTTGACAGGGGGTGAAAATCTACCCAAACTTCCGGAGGAAGTTTCAGCACACAGGCACACGGGAACGAACATGAACGCGAAGGACGAGTGCATTCTTGACGAGATCGAATGGATGGGCGGGCATGCGGCCCTCCTAGCACGTCGCAACGAACTCAAGCTCAATCGCAATCGAATGCTGCCGCAGGAGTTCGTGAATGAGATGCGAATCAACGAGGCACGGATTCGCGTATCGCGCAAGTACGGTCAGGGGCGCAAGGTGACGCGGCCCCGCGACGAGTGGAAGGGACCCTCGAAGTCGCAGCAGCGCGTGATCGAACGATTGCGCGAGGCGCACGCGGACAAGGGACGGCCCGATGATCGATTCAGAGTGACCCACATTGAGGGCACGGGCATCATGCACGTTGCCAGCAATCCCGATCCGAAGAAGTGGACCCGCGCAGACGTGTATGTGCAGGTCGGGTATCGGGGTGGGGCACAGACGACGATACGGCAGACGTTTGGGAATGACATTGAGCAGAAAGGTCGCAGGGCCATGTGGTGGGCCCTGCAGTACATCGACTAGCACACGACAGGAGACGAGGAATGAATCACACCGAACTACTCATGGTGCGAAAGGCGCTGAACAAGCGCAAGGCGGCCGGGGAGAACGTGAAATCCCTAATCACGGCAAACGAGAAGCTCATTCGTGAATCGCGAGCCGCACGCAACGCCGATGGCAAGGGACCGACGCGACGCCGACGTGCCCCCGAGCGCGCCCCGGCCGAGCCCATCGTGCCCCCGCCGACGTTCGACCCCCTGCCCGAGGACGACGCACCCCCGGAGACGCAGGCCGAGCGCGAGAAGCGCATTTCGGAGCGCTTCTCCACCCTCGAGCGCATGGCATCGCGACTGGTCGAAAACAAGATCCCCGCGCTGATCATCTCGGGTCCGCCGGGGCTGGGCAAATCGTTCACCCTCGAGAAGAAGGCTGAGGAGCTCGAGGGCACGAGCCGACCGGTGACGATCATCAGCGGTTCGATATCGGCTCCGGGGTTGCTCATTGCATTGCACGAGCACAAGGACGGGGGCACGGTCGTGCTCGACGACTCGGATGACGTGTTTCGCGACGAGACGACATTGAACCTGCTCAAGGCCGTGCTCGATTCATCGTCGAAACGGGTTGTGAGCTACCACAAGCTGGCGAAGTGGATGGGCGACATGGACATCCCCCAGTCGTTCGAGTTCAAGGGGTCGGTCGCGTTTTGCACAAACATCGACTTCGAACGGGAGATTGAACGTGGCAATCGAATGAGCGCGCATTTCATGGCGTTGATTGATCGGTCCCTGTACCTGACGCTGACATTGCGAGGGAAGCAGGACTTCCTCACCCGCATACGTCAGGTCGCGATCGACGAGTCGTTGCTGGTGAACAACGGTCTCACGAAGAAGCAGGCGGACGAGGTAATCGAGTACATCGAGACGAACTCCGATAGGTGTTACAGCTTGTCGATTCGGCTCGCGTTACAGGTCGCGCAGTGCATGATCGCCGAACCGACGACATGGCGTGAAGACGCGAACGCGACCCAGTTGAGGACGTTGCGGGTATAATCGCAGCGTTGAAGGAACGCGCATGTGCGCGTATGATGCCACCCAAGTGCAACCCCGGCAACGGGCCGGGGCCACGACAACGCGACGAAACGGAGACGCACAAATGAACGCGAATCAGATCAAGAAGGCGACGAAGGACGAGCTGCTGGCCGCGCGTATCAAGTACGCGAAGCCCGGAGACGACGGGACGATCACGAGGCACGCACGCGACACGATTGCGCGAATCGACAAGGCGCTGGAGCCGCAGTTGTCGGATGGGGACTTCGCGAAGCTGCCCGAGCCCCCGCCCCCGGCGAAGCGCAACCGCGCGACGACGCCGAAGGCCGACGCGAAGCCCGCCCCCGCGAAGCCCGCCCCCGCGAAGGCGCAGCCCGCGAAGGACGACAAGGGTGCGGCGAAGGGGGCTGCAGCGGCCCCTGCCAAGGACGCTACGAAGACCCGCACCGACAAGGGGTCGAAAGGGGACGCGAAGCAGGGGAAGGCACAGCGCGCGGCAGCGGGCGACAAGCCGAAGCTGACGTACGCCAACCTCGCGACGTGGGCCAAGGACGCGTCGGGTCTCGAGCAGGGCTTCCTCCTCGCGGCGCACAAGGCGATCGTGGCCGAGGTCAAGGCGGGCGAGTTGAACGACCGACGCGCGAAGGCCCTGGACGAGGCGAAGCGCGTGCTCGCGAAGCAGATCCGCGATAACCGCAAGGCCGGGGTGAAGGCGCAGCCCGCGAAGGCGAAGGACGACAAGCCGAAGGGTCGCAAGGCCCGAAGGGACCCGCCCCCGCCGAAGGGGGCCGCAACGGTCGCGACGAACGCCCACGCGGACCTGCTGGCGAAGCGCAAGGAGCTCAAGGCGAAGTTCGACGCCGCGACGACGGACGCGGTGCGAAACGCGATCAAGGAAGAGCAGCGCGAGAACGAGGCGGCGATTCGCGAATCGCGCAAGGCCCGCGCAGGGGGTGGCGGTTCGACGACGGGAACGACGCGCACGCGACGCGCACGGGCGGACGCGGGCACACAGGCGACGAAGTCGCGCAAGCGCAAGCCCGTCCCCGGAGTCGCGGGTACGGTCGCGTCGGAGCCCGCAATCATCGAACTGATCCGCAAGCGGACCCAGTGGCCGAAGCAGGTCCGTGAGTGCATCGAGCAGGTCGTGGTGGGCCTCGACAAGGCATACGCTGGGTGAGCCTGTACGGTAGAGCGTCGAGCGGCGCGGGGGCTATGTTGTTCGCCGAATTAGCCCCCGCGCTATCGCGCAAGCGCAATGCCGTAGAGGGAGCGGAGCGCATGTTAGACGAGAGAGTCGCAGCGGAGTTACAACACCTGCTGCTGGTGCAATCCAAGGCCGGGTGCGTCAGTGAATTGGATGTGGCACACTTCATCCGCTGCATGATGGGTGAGCCGCATCCTGACAACGTCCCGGCCGCGCACCCTCCCCCGACGAATGACGTGGTGTTGTCGAGCGTGTCGGATCTGAGCACGGAGGAACTGATTCGATACGTGGTGATGGACTACCCCGGTCCGGTGCTGGGGCGGGCGCAGAATCGCCCCCGCATAACCCACGGTGAGATTCACGAGCAGGTTCGCATGGACCTGCTCCGACGCGGCGTGGACGTGGTTCACGACGAGATGCAACGTCTCGCACGCACACGCAACGCGCGACGCAAGCGCAGGCGTCGGTCCCCACTCACCCCCGCGCGTATCGCGCAGACGTCCACGGACGCCCTGCTGTGGTACTTCCGGGTCTGGGCGCAACGCCCTCCGATTGGTGAGAAGCAGGGGGTCGTGGGCAGGAAGACCAAGACCGTTCTCGAGAACATCGCGTCAGAGCTCGTAGAACGTCGCGTGCCCCTCCCGTGCCCGATGCCTCGCACAATGGGGGCTCCCGCACGCAAACGGGGCACGCGACGAGCAGGCGTGTCGTGGGTTGCGAGTACGACGGACGCACGGATGCAGGTGTTCGAGGGGCTCGCGGGGGTCATGGACGCGGTGGGTCGTCGCAAAGGGGCGCAGGACGTGGCGTCAGCCGCGACGATGATCATGGCGGAGATGGTGCAGGAGTAGGGGTTGTTCGCAACGGGGCCGCACACCGCGGCCCCTGACAACGAGAGGGAGTGTAGCTATGACGTTTGAAGCCCGAGTGTTTGAGTCGGAGTTCGACCCGGACCTGGATGTGATCTCACGGGAGGACACGCCGAACCCGCAATGGATGCCGACGTGCGCCCTACACGGTGTTGCCGTGTACGATCTCGACATGTACACCAACAGTCGGCATCGCTGGGAGGTGTACGCGACGGTATGGATGCTGATTCGCAAGGAGGCGTGGTTCAACCCGGACGTGCAGTACATCATCATCGTTACCGATGACCGCACGTCGCAATACCCCATCGCGGATGTGTTCGCGACGGATCCTCAGAAGGGGTAGCCACAGACGTATCAGGACAGGGCCGCACACCGCGGCCCTGTCAATTAAGAGGAGGTAGGCATGTCGGACATGGCATTCAATTCGGTGCATTGCGAGAATTGCGATGGTTCGGGTGCAGACTCTAACGTGACCAATGGTGACTGTCCCGAGTGCGAGGGGTGGGGGACGATCGAGGTCGATATGTTCGATCCGATACCCGAAGAATTGCTGTAGCGTGTGGTACCTGACAACAAGAGGGAGTAGACGACATGAAAGTGAAGATCGTGTGGAAGAAGGCAAAGGGTACTCGTCCCAGTCGAGTGGTTGCCAACGTGGACGGGAAGACGGTGTTCACGGAGTGCTTCGACGACAAGGGAACCACCATGGGGGTCACCGTGGGCAGCCCGGACCACCGTCCGTGTATCGCCGACGACGACGCGCGGGGGGTTGTAGAGAATCTGATTGATTACGTGCTCACCAGCCGCACCGATCGGTTCAGAGGCTCGGTGGATTCGCTGAACGCGACCATCTGAACGCACCCACGCGACGACAACCAACGCCCCCACTCCGGGGGCGTTCTCAACTACGGGGATTGTGACATGGCACAGTCGGCTCCGATATCCGAGCGCACGCAAAGCACAGTGCGCGCTATGACGGATGCCCAATTACAGGAGTATCGTACCGCAATCGAAGTGGAACACCGGCGTAGGAGCAGCAGGCAGGTGTCAGAGGACGTACCCGAGAAGGACCGCGACAAGCAGGCGCTGTACACCGCCGTATGCACTGCGGTGGGTGTCGCGTCGGGGGACATCAATCGCAAGGTGGCCCCGTTGTTCGTGTTCCTCCGCAACGACCAAAACAAGCGGGAGTTGAACGCTTGCCGTGCCTATATGGCGGCACTTGAGCTACGGGTGATGGGGGATGAGCCGCTTGTGCTGAACGACCGAATCAAACTGTACCAAACATTCGCCAACCTGACGTGCCGGCACCTGTCAGGGGTGCCCGGGCTGTTAATGCTGCACGAGCGAATGGTGTTGAAACAGCACGCCAAGTTTGCTTCGATATTGAACAATGCCTACCCCGGCTACGGGATGACGAAGCCGGGGTGGCAGTTGCTGTTTTGTGGAAGGCGTTTGAAGTACGAAGAGGCCACCCCCGATTAGGCGGCCTCCTGCACCTCTTGCTCCTCTCGTTCTCGTCCACGTCGAAGTAGTTCCGCGAGGTATCCGCGCATCCGGTTCTCGGTTTGCGCGTCAAACTCGCTCGAAGGAAGGGCGAAAGGAGCCTGGTGTTCGTTCTCATCCATCGCTTTGTCCTCCGTGTTGCCTAGCGGGGAACGTATAGGCGAAATAAGATCCTTGTCAATGCACACTTAAAACGAGGTATGATACTTCCAATTCACACACTTGGTAGCAACATACACAAGGGACCCTCCCTTTAGGGGGAGGGGTCCCGTAGTGTGTGGTGATGCCCGCGTATGCGTGTGTACGCGCGAGGAGGGACAGTGAGATGGCGAGAACCATAGACTGGATAGCGTTGTTCGAGCAGCAGGGCATCGAATACGCCACAAGGGGAAACAACGTCAAGAAGGGCGACGTGAATATCGCCTGCCCCTTCTGCGCTGACGATCCTTCGCAGCACCTCGGCGTCAATCTCGAAACGGGCTACTGGTCGTGCTGGCGCAATCGAGCCGAACACAAGGGGAAGCGGCCACACCGCTTGCTCATGAAGCTGCTCGGACTCCCCTACTCCTCCGTAGAGCGGATGTTGCTCGAGGCCCCCTCCCTACCCGACGGGTTCGAGCGATTCGTGGAGGGGCTGTCAGGGGGTGGCACAGAGGGTGTTTCGAACGGGGCCGAGCATGTGAACATAGTGCCCGAACATTTCCACCCGATGATTGAGTACTACACGAGTGGAATGGAGCCCGCCAAGGATTGCACACCAGAGGCCATGTACCTTCGTCGTCGGGGTTTCAGCGTGCAAGCGATGGCGTCCTTCGGTTTGATGTACAGCACGAATCCCCAGTGGAAGGACCGGGTGATCATCCCCTACAGGGAAGACGGTAGGGTAGTGGCGTGGTCAGGACGCTCCATACGCCCCCGCGCTTCGATTCGGTACCTAGCGTCTACGCCTGATACGGTGCCAGGATCTTTGAAGACGCCGGACGTACTGTTCAACGCCGATGAAGTTTCACAGCGCAAGATGCTAGTTGTCACGGAGGGCCCGTTCGATGCTATGAACGTGCATTGGATTGGGCGGACACTTGGTGTAGGCGCCGTAGCGTTGAGTACGCTGAGCATTTCGGAGCGTCAGTTAGCTATATTGGTGGGGCTGATAGACGCTTGCGAATATGATAAAATAGCCGTGGCCCTTGACTCGGGCGCTTCAAGACAGGCAGATTTGATTGTACGGGAGCTGGCACCTTTCGGTGATGTCCGCCGCTATGACTTGCCAGCAGGGTACGAGGACCCAGCCGAGCTTCCTCATAAGGAAGTGGTCCGAATGGTTACATGGTAGAGAGGGAGACAACGGATGCCAAAGCGCATACGAACAAAGTTAGCAGGTAGAAGGGGCAAGCGTGTACGAAGCACAATGTGGGATGACAGTTTCGAGGGGTGGACGGTAAAGTTCCTGCACCGGGAGTTCTGGCGTCTGGAGCCCATCATGGAATGGGAAGACGCCATGCAAGAGATGAAGGTGGTGTTCTGCCACATTCGCAAGAAGTACGAAGGATGCAACGACGGACCGAAACACGTCATGGCGCTGTACAAGGTGGCGTGCCACCATTGGGTGAACACCCTGTCCACCCGCGCCTCGAAACGCCGATCGGGGGAGGTGCTGTACGCCACGGAACAGGCGATGGAGGTCGCAGCCTCTACGGTGTCCGGGGATTTGGACAACGAAGGTTCCGTTCTGTTCATGCTGTCCAAGCTCCCCGAGGACGTTCGCGAGACGCTGCGCATACTTTACGATGCTCCCGCCGAAGTATTGGACTTGGTGTGCTCCAGCATTCGCACGGGCAAGCGGCATCACGCGGCCAATCGCAAGCTGTGTGAAGTTGCAGGGGAGGATCCGGAGTCTGTGAATCTCATAAACGGCCTCCGCACCTGTTTCTTGGAGAGGGAGGACTGACGATGAACTACGAGAAATTGATCAACGAGCGGTACCAGGACACCGAGACGTACATCCCATCGCTCGAAACGATGGAGGCGTTGGCGAGACGCTTGGGCCGACCGGTGGATGAGATATCGAAGCTGGATTCCAACGAGAATCTTTTCGAGGTGCTTCCGCCGGTGCGTCTCTCGCTGCTTTCGCAGCCCTACAACTTGTACCCGGACCCGTCCCAGCTGGCGCTCCGGACGGCAATTTCGAAAAACATTGGAATCCCTCTCAAGCATATCGTCGCGGGCAACGGGTGCGCGGAGATGGTGGATTACATCTGTCGCCTGTTCCTGAACGACGGGGAAGTGGCGATGGTGATGCGTCCCACCTATGGGCTCTTCAAGTTCAGCGCGCGGGTGGCAGGCGCGCGGGTGGTGGAGGTGCCACTGGAAGCAGGGTTCGGAGTGAATGTGGATTGGCTGAAAGAAAGCATGGCCCTGCACAATCCGAAGGTGCTGTTCTTGGTGTGTCCCGACAATCCCAGCGGTATGTGGCATCTCAACGAAGTGATCATCGCCGCCATGGACCACGATTGCATTGTGGTGTTGGACGAAACCTACGTGGAATTCTCCAATCATCATAGCCGCGTGGGGTGGGTGACGAATCATGAAAACCTGGTGGTGTTGAGGTCGTTCAGCAAAGCGGTTGGTCTGGCCGGCCTGCGTCTCGGCTACGGTGTGTTCCCACGCTGGATGGCGAAGGCATTGTGGTCTATCAAGATGCCCGCAGACGTCACCATGGCGGCGCAGGCTGCAGGAGTAGCAGCCCTCGAAAATTGGGACATGGTCGAGGACAGAATCACCGCGATGAAGATGCTTCGGACGCGCATGTACGAAGTGCTTGATCGATGCCCCGTTCTGTCCCCAGTTCGTGGTTCGCAAGCCAACTACATCTTGTGCCAGTGCGCGAGTCATTGGGACTCTCGTTCAATGAGACTCGCGCTTGAATCACACGGCGTACTTGTGCGAGGGTATGACGACACGGACTCCGGATTTGGGATGGGTGCATACATTCGAATAACGGTCGGCGACAAGAAGGCAGTCGATCACCTGACACGAGCGCTAGAGAAGATCTTCTAGCGTCTGGTGGATCTAGTGGCTGGTGCCGCTAGCGTGGTATAGTTGTATCGCAAGTGTGTGGAAGTGAGAGCTGTTTTCAACTCAACAGAGGAGTACGAACATGAGCAAGACTCTTTTCGCAGCCGCAGTGGCAATCGCCGGGACCGTGCGTTCGCAGTTCTCCGACGAGCAGGCGTTCCTCAAGGAAAGCTTCGACAACATCTCCAAGCTTTCGGACAAGGACTGGGACGCCATGGAGGAGCAGGTGCAGGACTGGTACAACGCCTGCTGCGAGGCTCTCGAGAAGAAAGCGGCGCTGCCGACGCTCGGTGCGCCCGAGGAGGGCGGTCCCAAGCGTCGTCGGGCTCCCGGTGGTGACGGTGCCGCGGCAGCCCCGGCTGGCGGAGGCGGTACGATCAACGTGGACGCGGTCACGGCGGGCATGCGCGTGTGCCTGAAGACGGCGCGCATGGAGGTCACCGGCGAGGTCACGGACGTCGGCAAGAACACGATCAAGGTCAAGCAGGACGACGGCACCGAGAAGCCCGTGGCCACTCGGCGTATCAAGGAGGCGGTCAATCTGGCGGCGCCTTCGGGTGGTGGTGCGGCCGCAGCCCCGGCCGGTGGCGCAGGCGGTGCCGCGGTCAGCGTGGACTCGCTGGGCGAGGGCATGAACGTCACGATCAAGACGGCACGCAAGGAGGTCAGCGGTACGGTGAAGTCCATCGGCAAGTCCACCATCGTTCTGGTGAACGCCGAAGGCGCGGAGGAGAAGGTCGCGGTGCGTCGGGTGACGGAGGTGATCGACAACAGCGGTGGCGGTGGAGCCGCGGGCGTCGGCGTCGGTGCGAACCCCGAGGAAGTGACGGCCGTTCGGCAGGCGTGCGTGGATGACATGGAAGCGTCGGCCGAGGACATCCAGGCCGTCGTGGAATCGGAAGATGGCATCGCCCTCGACCAGTCGGTGGTGGACGTCATCTACGCTGACACCCACGCCGTGATCGGCATGCTGCGCGAGGCCGAGCTTCTGGCCGAGTGATCAGCGAGTCGAAGTACATGTAGTACCCGAGCCCGCATACTGCTTCGGTGGTGTGCGGGCTCTTCCAACTTTGCTCGGTGGGAGGACGTTCAAGTGAAATTCGACAATGTGATTACATCTGGTTACCTGCCCAAGCCGTCCAAGGATGGCACCTTACCTCCCTCGGTGATTCTGTATTCGGGAGGACTCGACACTTACATCTTGCTTCGTGGGTTGGTTGAGCACTACAAGGGGCAGGAGCACCTCATTCACGCCCTGACAATCGACTACGGGCAACGCAACTGGCGTGAGCTCTACATGGCCAAGAAGGTGTGTCGCAAGTACGGCGTCACCATGTATCCGCAGAGCGACACGGCCCCCACCTCATGGCCCTTCCTGCAACTCCCTACAGTGCGCGGAGGGGGCGGTTCGATGGTCAATACGGGGGACGCGTCAGATTACGAGAAAGACGGGCACATGGAGACACAGAGGGGCACAAACGTCGCCAATCGAAACGTCATCTTCATAGCGTACGCGCAGGCGTGGGCGGAGGTCGTCGGGGCGGAGTACATCTACTGGGGCGCTCTCGACATACAGTCAGAGACCTTGGGGAAGATGAGACCGGATTCCACTTACGAAGTGATCAACCTCATGCAAGGATTGTGCCAGAAGAGCACTTATGTGCCCGCCAGGTTGCATGGACCGTTCTGGACTATCACCAAGTCCCAAATGATTCGGCGCGCCGCGAACTGCTCAATCGACATTGACTTCGGCGAAAGCTACACGTGCTACACGAACTCGTGGCCTCCGTGTGGTGAATGTCGGGCCTGCAAGGAACGCGCTCGCGCATTCGAAAGAGCGGGTATAGATGATGTTGTTGCGGACGTGGACCCGTGTGTGGGTATGGTGCAGGGGCGGTCCGCCATAAACTGAAGTTTCAAACGGAGGAGCAAACGTGGCAAAGAAAACGGTAGCGCAGATTCGCAGAGACGCGGCCGTCCAAGGTGCATGGGCTCTTATGGAGCACCTTGGGCTGGACCCAGAGGAGCCTCGGTTCGATGGGGACCCAAGGCGCACCCCGGAGCGTATGGTGCATGCTTACGAAGAAATGTGCGCCACTTCGTATGACCAATTGGAGCCTCCGAGGTTGGCGGTTTTCGAGGCGGAGCGTGGTCTAGATGCTATGGTCACGGTGAAAGCCATTCCTTTTGTGTCGGTGTGCGAGCATCACCTTCTTCCTTTCATGGGTGTGGTGGACTTCGGATACATTCCGAGGGACCATGTGCTCGGACTGTCGAAGGTTCCACGAGTAGTCGAGTACTTCAGTCGGCAGCCACAGATGCAGGAAAGGATCTGTTCTCAGATCGCCAATTTCATCCTCAAGGAAGTGCAGTGTCTTGGGGTCGGTTGTCGCATAACGGCGCGGCATTCCTGCATGGAACTCCGGGGTGTTCGCGCACTAGGTTCGGTTACGGTGACGGACACGTTGCTGGGATCGTTCAAAGATCCATTCGTGCGCTCCGAGTTCTTTCACAACATTGGTTCGGCCGTTCAGCCATGAGCGCGCGGGTTCGTGCAAAGCGGCCTCCCCAAGAGGCCGCAACGCGCACCATTCTTGATAGTGGTGCTTACTCGGCGTACACACAGAACAAGGAGGTCAATGCGGAGGAGTACATCCGCTACTGTGTTCAATACCAGCACCACTATTCCCGCATTATCGTGCTGGACACCATCCCTCCCAAGACGGAGGAACAAAAGAAGAAAAAGAAAGCGAAGTACGACAAAGGAACATACGAATCCACGTCCCCGGAGGCCGCCGAGTTCGGTGCCAAGAACTCTTTCGATATGTGGGTTCGTATGCGGGACGCAGGTATTCAGAACGCCACCCCGGTGTTTCACAGATTCGAACGTTTCTACTGGCTTGAACGCTACCTAGACGAAGGTGCGGATTACATCTGCTTCGGACCAGGCGCGTACTCGAGCCATTCGAAGAAGCGTGATTGGTTGGACCAGTGCTTCTCAACGATATGCGACTCCGACGGATACCCAACTGTAGACACGCACGGTCTCGCTGTAACGTCGGTTGAGTTGATCATGCGATACCCTTGGACTAGTGTGGACTCCGCGGCATGGTGCAAACGTGCTGGTTTCGGAGTAGTGCTAGTACCAAAAGGAAAAAATAAGGATGGTAGTTATGATTACTCTAGAGGAGCGTGGTCCGTAGCAGTGTCAGACGTGGCGTTTGAGCAGGCTATGGGTAAGGATGGGCAGCGAAAGATTTTCTTCAATTTGTCCAAGGCTGAAAAGGATTACGTTCTTGAGTATTTGCGCACCGTCTGTGGTAAGAATTTTTCAGAAGTAGCAATCAGTCCCCACCACAGGAGGGTATGCAATATCGTGTTTTTTCACGAGTTGGGCAAGTCACATAACGTGGATCGTTTTGTGCAAACTAGAGGGCTATTTTGATGCCAGTTCATATAGCAATAGTGCTTAGTGCAGAATGGGCCAACGACCAATTTTTCATGGATGAAGTAAAGGCAACGGGCAACAAGGATTTCCTCATAACTTACTTCGGATTGGACACAGACCGAAAACGTAAAGCCGCTGCAAACTTCGCATCCACATATGTCTGTCATCCATATACAGACCGTCCTATTAAAGACAAGAGGGACCGCCCGTCTACCAAGAGGAGGAGGTTGAAAGATGGCCTTCCCTGATCATGGTATTGTTATAAGAGTTCTTGATTTCTTGGAATCTAATCCGGATTTAGAAGAAAGATTCTTCAGAAAAGTCCGCAAGTATTCGCACGGATGCTGGACATTTACAGGATCTCGTGGTGGGGATGGTTATGGGTACTTTTTTATACCTGAACTTAAGTGTCAGATTGCTGCTCATAGATTTAGTTACTTGTTGGAATACGGAGTTCTACCCGAAGGTTTATTGGTTTTGCATGAATGCGATAACAAACCTTGTGTTAGACCCGATCATTTATTCCTAGGAACTTGGAAGGATAATATGGTAGATAAAACTAATAAGGGGCGTAACAACGCCCCAGCTGGCATGAGAAATGGAGGAGCGTGCTTGACAGATTCCCAAGTAATGGAAATCTTTTCGTCTACATCTACAGTTATCCAACTTTCTGAAAAATTCGGAATTAGTAGAAGTCATGTAAGTGCCATTAGATGTGGTCACGTTTGGAAACATCTTCAGCATTTTAACGATAGATCTAAACCGAAAAGAAAGCTTCCGGTGGGTGCTACATTATCTAAGTTGGTAGAAGATGAAGTGTTGGAAATTCGTCATTTACATTCTACAGGACTCTGGACTTATAGAAGTTTAGGAGAGGAGTTTGCGGTTAGCGAAATAACAGTAGCTAATATCTGCAAACGGCGAACTTGGAAACACATCTAAGGAGGAAACTTCGCAATGGCTGACTACAGTTTTGATCGGCAGGATTTGCTTCGGGTGCTCAAGGTGGCGTCGTGTGGTTTATCGGTGAAGCGTTCGGTGGTGCCCGTGTTCGATATGTTCTGCATACACGACGACCGCTGCATCACTTACAATGATGTTATCGGAGTGATCTCGTACTTGGAGGAACCTTGTGGTTTGAAGGTACTTCTTCCCGGAGACGCATTGTTGAAGTTGATGTCCGGCTATTCGGCGTCCAAGGTGAAAATATCCTCTCAAGGGGAAATCCGTTGCGGACGTTCCTCTGCGACATTGGACACCATGGAGGTATCTGCGTGGCCGTGGTTCGGTGCAGAAGGGGAGGACAAGCTCAGCATTTCCATTCCGATTGATTCGTCGTTCATTGCAGGTCTCAAGGCGGTCATGATCTCCATGACCTACACAGATAGCGTGCCTTCGTTTACAGGGGTGACGTTGGAACAGGTAGGTTCGTCCGTGCAGTTCTTTTCTACGAACCGAAAGGCATTGTCCTGCTTTTCCTCCTCGTTGTCGAAAGGTATGGTCAAGGGGGATCTGTCAAAACCGATCACGCTTCCTCCTGTGTTCTGCGAACACTTGGTGAGCGTATGGGACCAGTTGAAAGATGAAGTGCCGGACGCGCATATGCACGTTTTCCCCGATCACGTTGTCGCGTGGTTCGGGGAGGAGGCGATGTTGTTCTCCAGGTTGTTGTACGTGGAGAAGCCTCAGTTGCATTCCAAGATATTACAGGACTACCTTGGAGGTCAGCCTGTGATGCCCACACAGGTACCGGATGAGTTTCGCAACGTGGTGGATCGTCTCGTTTCCTTGTCGTGTGAAAAGATGGTAATGGACAAGACGGGCTCTTCCTTGTCGGTGAAGTCACAAGGGGTTGGTGTGTCGGTGCAGGAGCGATTGTCCTGGGACACGAAAGGTGATCTGTCCAAGTCGATCTCTATCGACGTATCGGTGGTGAAGAAGGCTCTGTCGGAGTGTGACCAGCTGGACTTGCGCGGGGACGCTGACAGGTTCCTGGTCTTTTCGAAAGGTGATCAATTCACACACTACACTTCATGTGCAAGGGGTGAGTGATGTCTGGGCACTTTCACTTCCTCAAACGAGCGGGTGGTAACAATTTACCGGTAACAGACACAAGACAACGATCTTCGTATCGCGGCGTAGGTGCTACCGGCTGTTCTGTATGCCCGCTCAATTCGATGGAAAAGGATCTGTCCACCCCGAAGATGTTGGCGGTGGGACCTGACGATGCAAAGGTGTATGTGCTGGGCGAGGCACCTGGGAAGAACGAGGACGAGCAGGGGCAGGCGTTTGTAGGAAAGGCAGGACGCACTCTTCGCGATCATTTCCCTACCCGCGACGATTGGGAAGCCACAAGACGGCACAACACCATTCGTTGTCGGCCCCCGAACAATCGAGATCCCGCGCAGGCAGAGGTGTCCGCCTGTCGGGGTTACATAGAGGAGGACATTCAGAAGACCCGTCCCAAGGTGATTATCGGAACAGGCGCAGTCCCTTTGGAATGGATGATAGGGATGCGTCCTTCGATCACTTCGTGGAGGGGTCGTACAATCCCCGTCAAGGTAGGGGATCACGTTTGTTGGTACTACCCCGTTATTCATCCTTCGTACATCAATCGGACAGGGGAGGGCAGGTCTCCCCATAGCCAGGTTTTGCGCCGTGACATACAACGGGCCATAGACCTTGCGAACTCCCAGCACGAGCCGCCCTACACCCCGCCAGAGCGTATTGCTGGGGGTGTCGTCACATATGACGGCAGCGACATGCAGCAGCTGGTGGCATTGGAGAAAGATCTACGTCGAATCGCACGCTACAAGGAGGTGGGGTACGATTACGAAACGTGGCCTTTGCGTCCGTATCACTCTAAGGCTCAGTTGATTAGTGCAGCCATGGGGCCGTCGCATGACGTGGTGGCGTTCCCGATAGAGCACAAGGACGTTAGCGCGGAGTGGACGAAGGCTGCGAAGCGTTTACTGGCGTGGTTCATAGCCAATTCAGGACGCAAGATCTGCCACAATCTCGTATTCGAAATGGAGTGGACCGCGAACAAGTTCCATCCCTTCTTGCTTCGTCGAACTACTTGGGGTGACACACAAGCGCAATCGTACGCCTTGCGCGAGGACGACCCCAAGACCAAGTCGCTGGACAACGTCGTACTTCAGGCGTTCGGATTCAAGCTCAAGGAAGTGAGCAATCTGGACCGCAAGGATATGCGGAAGCATGCGCTGCAGGATGTGCTTGACTACAATGGTTTGGACTCCAAGTGGACACACGCTGTTCACCAGGTGCAGGATGCACAGATGGACGAGGCTGACCGGCACGAATACCGTCGCATTCTTCGCACGGCTCCCACCGTCGTTATGTCTCAGATGAAAGGGGTGCACCCCAATCCGCCGGAGGTGTTGAAGCAGAGCCGTGAAATGGAAGCAGGTATCGAGCAGTGTACAGCTCAGATACTGCAGTTCCCCGAGGTCACCAACTTTAAGTTGAAGCATGGGAAGCCCTTCAATCCCGACAGTGACCCGCAAGTCGGCGAGATTCTTTATACCGAGTTCAATGAAGTAGATGTCTTGACCAGTGGAGGAGGCTACAGCACAAAAGCCGAGGTGCTGTCCGAACTGAGCAATCCCTTTGCGGATGCGATTCTCAAGTACAGATCGCTAACGCATAACGTGGCGTTTATTACTAGGTTGGATCCCTCTCGTCGCAACAGTGTAGTGCACGAAGATGGCTTGGTTCATACGAACTACAACTTGGTGTTTGCTTCTACGGGACGCACGACCAGTGATGATCCCAATTTGCAGAACTACCCCAAGCGGAAGATGGCAAAGATTCGCGATTGCATACGCGCCATGCTTGGTAATGTTTTTGTTGCAGTCGATTACGGGTCTTTCGAAGCGTGCGTTATCGCGATGGCTTCCAGGGACCCGGTTCTGATCAAATACATTTGGGACGGTTATGACATACACGGAGATTGGACTAAGAGGTTGCTTAAGATAGGTGGGGACAAGTGGAAGAAGTTCTGGTGGGTGAAGCTCGACAAACCAAAAACGTTTGATGAATTCTTCAAGAAGCTGCGAAACATCATCAAGAACGCATGGACGTTCCCCCTGTTTTTCGGGTCATCGTACAAGTCATGCGCCCGCAATTTGCACATGGAGGAACACTTGACGAAGGCGGCGTCCCTAGAGTTTTGGCGTGAGTTTGCAGGGGTCAAGAAGTGGCAGGACGAGCTATTCGATTTCTACATCAAACATGGGTACGTGCAGAACTTGAATGGTGGTCGCAAGCGAAGAGAGCCCATGACGTGGAACGAACTGATCAACGCCCCAGTGCAGGGCTCCGCGTCGGATATCGTGGTGGACTCTTGGAATCGTTTGTCCGAGCAGTACGATGCGTCTCAGTTCATGAAGCCCGAGTTGCAAGCGAGTATGAACATTCACGACGACTTGACTTTTGAGGTTCCCAAAGTTGTCTTGGATGAGACCATCAAGACAATCGTTCATATGATGTTGGATGTTCCGTTCGAGTGGTCTAAGGTGGTGCCCCTGAAAGTTGAAGTTTCGGTAGGGGAAACTTGGGGCAATCTTGAGGACTACGGAGAATACACTAACGCCGATTGGGAATGGAGGTACGCGGCATGAGCACAAAGGATCTGCACGTAGCATACCGACCCACGTCTTTGGACGAGGTAGTCGGTCAGAAGGCGGTGGTCAAGTCGATTGGGGAGCTTGTAGAGGCGGAGGAGATACCACACGCATTCCTCTTCTGTGGACCGTCCGGATGTGGGAAGACCACGTTCGCGCGAATCATCGCCACGGAGCTTGGGTGCGAGGAGGGTAGCGCGGACTTGCAGGAGTTCGACGCCGCGACGAACAGCGGTGTGGATGACATTCGAACGTTGACCGAAACAGCGGTCTACCAGAGCTTCGGCGGCGGCAACAAGATGTACATCATTGACGAGTGCCAGTCGTTGTCGAAGAAAGCGTGGGAGGCGCTGTTGAAGATTGTGGAGGAGCCCCCTCCACATGTCTACTTCGCGTTCTGTACCACGGAGCCGACGAAGGTACCGGCCACTGTCAAAACCCGTAGCCACTCCTACACGCTCACGGACGTGTCTCATGACGACATGTATGGGTTGTTGGAGGAAGTCTCGGCACAGGAGGGCATAGACGCACTCAGCGAGGACGATCTGTCCACCATCGCGCAGGCGTCGGGAGGTAGCCCAAGACAGGCCCTTGTGAACCTCAGCAAGTGTCGAAACGTCACGGATTACCAGGAGCTGCTACGCCTGCTCGAAGAGCCGGATGAAGCTGGTGAGGCCATAGAGCTGGCGAGGTTCTTGGGAGACACTCGTGGGCGCACGTGGAAGAAGGCACAGGAGATTCTTCGCAAGTTGAAGGACACGAACCCGGAGACCATTCGCATGGTGGTCAGCCGGTACATGCAGACGTGCGCCTTGGGTGCAAAAGGTGAGGGACAACTTGTGCACTACTTGCAAATCTTGGACCATTTTTGCCGCCCCGCAAATGGTATGGATGAGATAATCCTGGCCACATTCAGCGTGGTGTTCGATAAAGGGGACAAGTGATGGATATCCGAACTCTTGCGGGTAGGTTGCAGGTTGACAAGCACAACCTGGATGTGGAGCTTGCGGGACAGCCCACCTTGTACTTCGAAGCCGCGACGGAGGCCGCGCGAGCGACGGAGAGACGGGAGTTGTGCAAGATTGAATTGAGTTTGATGGTGGACGAGGCGATTGCGGACTTGAGAAGTGTGACACCGGGCATAGCTGAGTCGCGGGCGCTTCGGGAGGCCGAGGCAGATCCCACTGTTGTGGAAAAGAGGAATGAGTTGGCACAGCTGAAACGGGAAGAGGCGGAGTGGATTGCTTTGTCTAATGCTGCAATGCAAAAGAGCCACACGCTTACGGGTTTGGGTGGATTGTATTCCAATTCTTACTATGTACGGGATAGTTCCAAGTCCAAGAGAAGGAAGACAGCAAACGAGGTGTAGTTCCATGAGTGATACGCTTCTAATCGTTCTTGTGTGCATTGTGGTCGTGCCAATTGCGGTGTACAGTATCGCTCGGTTGATCACTCACGCTGTGCTCAAGACACGAAGAGACTTTGACAGCAACGGAGGTGGACAATGAGCAGTTTTCGAAGAAGTGCGCCGCCCGCCGGTGGTGGACAGGGGTTCGTCTATCATCGCCGGTCCGCCGCAGAAGTGGAGAAGCGGGCGAAGCAGACAGGCGGTGCGTTCGAGTCGTACATACGCGACGACATCCCGGTGTACAAGGTGAAGGAGGGTACGAACATCCTCCGCATCTTCCCACCTCCCTCTCGCGACTACGATCATTTCGGCATCGACATCTTTACACACTTCGGCATCGGCATCGAGAAGAATACGTATCTGTGCCTCAACAAGATGCTGGACACCCCCTGCCCGGTGTGCGAAGAGCACGGTGAGGTCCTTTCATCGTTCGGCGGTCGGCAGCTGACGGATGACGACAAGAACGCACTTCGTCCTTTCAACGCCGGCAAGCGTGTCCTGATGTACGTGGTAGATCGGCAGGAGGAGGAGAAGGGACCACAGGCGTGGCCGTCTCCGTGGACTCTGGATCGCGAGATCACCAACCAAATGCAGGACAAGCTCACAGGCGAAATCCTGTATATCGACGACCCGGAGGTAGGGTTCGATATCAACTTCAGTCGTCAGGGAACGGGTATCGCTACCAAGTATGTGGGGCTGCAGATTGCTCGTGCTCAAAGCGCTCTGCACCGTGATGCTCGAAAGATGAAGGAATGGCTAGACTTCGTCACCAACAATCCGCTTCGGGACATTCTTGTGTATCGTGAGTACGACCGTATTCACAGGGCTCTTCACCAGACCACAGGTACGGGCGCCGGTGAGGGAACCACAGCAACTTCGGCGACGGATTCAGGTGGCGACGATCTGCCTACCGAGGCGGAGCTCATGCGAATGGACGCCGAGGAATTGGACGCCGTCGCAGCGGAACTCGAGATTGACGTGGATGGTGTGGGTGACGACGAACTCGTTGACTACATGGTTGCAGAGGTGGAGGAGCTTCGCGCGGGTGGTGGTCAGTCTCCGGTAGACAGGGCACGTCAACTGTCGGTTGGTCGTATGGACAACAGTGGTGTAGACGACGACATCCCCTTCTAAGGAGGACCTGTCATGTCCAAGGAAAGAGTAGTGGTAGAGGCCACCGTCGTCCACTCTACGGACGACGCGGTTCTTCTGGACCACGGTGAGGACGAGCCTACCTGGGTGCCGAAAAGCGTCGGGGAAGAAAACGACGACGGCGACTGGTTGGTGGAGGAGTGGTTCGCTCACCAGAACGGAATGATTTAGGAGACCACCGTGCCTGAACGAAGACGACTGAAAAGGAGGCGGGCCCACGTGCCCGCCCGTCATTACCTGACGCTGCCTCCAGGCGAAAAGGAACAGGATTACATAACATCCGGGTGCACCGTTTTTGATTGTGCCTTGGGAGGAGGATGGGCCGCTCGACGAATGATCAACATTGTAGGTGACAATTCAACTGGTAAGACACTTCTTGCCATAGAACTCACCGCGAACTTCGCACGGGCTTTTCCGCAAGGTGCGATTAAGTACGCAGAGGCGGAGGAGGCGTTTGACCACTCCTATGGTCGTTGCGTCGGACTCCCATCGTCTCGGGTCGAGTTCCTTTCGTCCCCGCATGAACATGGTGTGATGTTGGTTGAGGACGTGTACAAGTGGCTAGATGAGGCAGCCGACTGGTGCAACAAGAAGAAGCAGCCCCTGCTTTTCATTCTGGATTCTCTCGATGCTGTTTCTTCTCGCCAGGAAATGGCACGTGATATCAACGATGATTCCTATGGCACCGAACGTGCGAAGAAGGTCGGGGAGGCGGTCCGAAAGGTCAACGCGAAGGCTTCCAAGGCTGGCGTTACCATCGTCATTATTTCGCAAACACGGGCGAAGATAGGAGTCACGTTTGGCGCCACGAAGACACGGTCGGGCGGCGCGGCGTTGGACTTCTACGCATCTCAGATTGTTTGGCTATCCGAGATCAAGCTGCTCAAGAAGACCATCCGCAAAATCGAAAGACCAGTTGGAAAAGTCATTCGAATTCGAGTACGGAAAAACAAGGCTGGGTTACCGAACCGGGAGTTAGAGCTTCCATTGATTTACGGTTATGGAATCGACGACATGATGGCCCACGCCGAGTTCCTAGATAAGGCCATTGGTTTCGACGACCCACGTATAGCGTCTCTCGGGTTGGTGAAGTCTACCTACAAGGAAACGATCACTAGGTTGCGAGACTCCCCCGGTCCAATACGTGGAAATGCTAAGGCGCTTCTGAGTGAAGTAACGGAAGAAGCGTGGAACGAGATTGAAACCCGCTTTATTCCGAAACGGGGGAAGTACGAGTGAGCCCATACATCCCGAATTACGAAGTCACCAAGCTCGTTCTGAAAACGATAAGGGGTCACAAGAACGTAGCACACACCCCGTACTATCTTCAGCAGATTCTTTCAGAAGCGGGGGTGGACTATTCCCTCTATCAGAGGTGGATGACGGCCGGGGCCATGATGCACAAAGCCCCGGCTAGTGAGACGCGTGACTTCGTGGGTAATCATGTGCTGCAGAGGCACTGTACTCATTTCTACGAAACCATAACTGAGCAGCTTGCCCGACATACAGAGCTTGGACCTGTCAGGGAACTGCACGGACCGCAGAGGTTCATTGATTCCAAGGTATATCAGAAGTACGGGATGTCCCTTACGGATTACTTGCTTCAGTTTCTTTACGGAAGATACTACTTGAACGACGCATGCCACATGGTGCACATATCTCGCAGCACGTTCTGGCGTTGGTTTCGGTGGGGCAGGTTGGGCTCTTCATACGGCAGGTTTAGGGATTTTTACACACGCACCAGATTCTGTTTGTTAATGAACCACGTATTCGAGGACAAACCAAATGGTCAAGAAGAAGGCAAGCGCAAAATCGAAAGGCGGTGGCCGCAAGTCAGCAGCAAAAGGAGGCGGGTACGAGAGGTGGTGCGCAAAAGAGCTGTCCTTGTGGATCACTAACGATTCCACCGAGGACGCTGTTTGGAGGTCTGCGGCGTCCGGAGCCAAGGCCACCATGCAGGCGAAGGGAGGTGACGCCGCGGAAACTCATGTCGGGGACCTGATTCCTGTAATGACAGAGGCGTTCCCTTTCTTCGAAACATTCGCGGTGGAATGCAAGAGGGTGAGGCTGCTGCAGTGGCGTTCTATGTTTAACCCGGGTGTGAAGTGCAACATTCAGGAATTTTGGAATCAGGCTGTCAGCCAGTCAGCATGTCGCATTCCCTTGCTGATCATGCGAGAGGACAATGGTGTGGATCTTCTCGCGGCGTCCACTTTTCTGCTTGAAGGTGTTACCCAACCTCTGTCAAAGTGGATTATCAATGGGCAGGACGTATCCATAGTACCTTTGTCCACGATACTTAATCATGTCCACGTAACCAAGTTCGTGGAGAGCGCCCGTCTGTATCGCAAAGCGATTATTGGGGAAGGATGATGCAGTGCAAACTACTCGCCAATTCCATCGTCACCACGGACCTCCACCTTTCGGAAGCAAAACACGCTAAGTATAGGTGGAAGATCTTTTCGGAGTTGCTGTCCTTGGCGGAAGAGGTTACAGCGGATTGGTTGTACATTTTAGGGGACCTGACGGACGCTAAAGACCACCATTCAGCAGAGTTTGTTAATGACGTTTGGAAGCGTGTCAGGGTGTTGGCGAAGTCAATGAACGTGGTGATTCTGAAAGGTAATCACGACTACAGGACAGGACCGGCATTCTTCAAGTGGTTGGATGACATTCCTGGTGTGACCTATGTAGACGTACCCGGCGAGTTACGTGGAGGTATGTTGTGCCTTCCACATACGCGCACTCCGAAGATTGATTGGAAGTCGTGGGACTTCTCCAAGTACGATTGCGTCTTGATACACGAAACAGCAAACGGGTCCATCGTATCGAATGGTTACAAGGTGCCAGGTATCGACCCAGTGCTTGGAGTGAGAAAGGACTGTCTGGTGTTGAGCGGAGACGTCCACGTTCCTCAGAAGGTCGGGGACATTGTGTACGTCGGAAGCCCTTACCACGTTCACTTCGGGGACCGTTTCAAACCACGCGTCCTCCACTTCGATTCACAAGGCGTTGCTTCGGACGTGCATCTGGATTTCCCGGAACGTTTCGTCCTCACACTTAGGAACGCAAGCGAGTTGATGGGAAACGACGCTTTGAAGCCTGGCAACATGCTGAAGATACGAATCGACATGGACTTAACATCCATGGACTTTAGGTCCATTCGTCAGCAGGTTGTGGAGTACTGCACAGCGCGAGGCGTCGTCATTCAAGGTATGGAAATCGTCAAGCCGAAACACAGGCTGAGGCGTCCCCTGCCGGGATCAACCGCAATGCGGGGTGATGATGTACAGACGCAGGAAATCACCGGCAGGGGCGAGCCTGCTGCGGCTATTCGGACGTATGGAGAGGATATGATCGCGGATGAGGAAACGATTGAGCACGGTATCAAATTGCTGCAGGAAGCACGTGAAAAATGAGCATTCGACTGTGCGATATGGAGCTCTATGCGTTCCGATCATTCGTGTCCCCGGAGCATGTGGAGTTTCCTTCTAGACCGGGGCTGTATCTGCTCGGTGGACGTAATGAAGTGGAACCCCTTGTAGGTGCGAACGGTACGGGCAAGAGTTCGCTATGGGGAGCCTTGTGCTGGGCTCTCTATGATCGATATCCGAACGGTTTGCGGTCCACCTCCATGGCGACGTGGGATGCAGGGCACTCTCCGGGCGTCACATGCGCGCTCGAGGTGGATGGAGTCCCGCACACTGTAACCCGCACCTGGAAGCCGAACAAGCTGCTACTGGACGGAGAGCCGACCGACCAGGAGGTTGTAGAGAATCTGATTCAATGCGATATGTCGCAGTTCCTTCACTCGGTGTACATTGGTCAGGGTGCAAAGACGTTTCTGGATTACTCATCTATGGAACGTGCTTCGTTCATATCCACATTGCTGAATCTGGACGTATGGGACCGGGCCAGAGATCACGCTTCGAAGACGTCCAATACGGCTGCGAAGCAAAGGGAAAGGTTTGATAAGGAGGTCGAGCGTCTGAACGGGTCTATCGACGCTCTACGGTCCATGTCGCTGCAGGAGCAGATAGACAAGTTCGAAGAGGACCGCAAGTCCGAAGAAGAACAGGTACGAGTTCGATTGAATCGTTTGAACTCTGACATAGCGAAGCTGGACTCCATCGAATCGGAGAACCGATCAAAGAACAAGGGTCTGCAAAAGCAAGTCAAAGATAAACAGCAGGAAGTGGAGGAGCTGCAACGTGCCCTGTCCGACGAATCGCGACGACACAAAGAGGCTCTCAGCAAAGCAGCGGTAGCCCGCAACGAGCACGAAAAGGCGGTAAAGGATTTCGACCTGGTGAACAAAGAGGTCAAGTGCCCGACGTGTGGATCTGACCTATTGGGAGGTCGGCACGTAGACATTCGCAAGGAAATTGAAAAGCAGATGTTCCAGTTGGCGGCTCAGTATCGAATACTGGACAAGGAACGAAAAGAGCTGGCGATTACTGTGCGCGAATTGGAGGAATCGTTACAGGAGGTACGTGCCGAATACGAAAGTGCATCCAGGACCTTGGCTACTCAGACAGCAGATGCCAGAGCCGCACGGGTGTCCAGAGCCCCTATAGTTTCAGAACGGGACGTCACAGAAAGAAAGCTCCGGGAGTTGGAGACCCGCACCAATCCATTCGAAATGCGGGACAGGGAACGGAGAAAGGATCTGGGTAAGCACTACCGACGCCGCGGTCGTGAAATGGAAGCTAGGGATACGTTCGGACGAGAGGCAGCGATGTCCTCGTTTTGGTCGAAGGGGTTTGGTCAGATTCGATTGGAAATGATCGGGGAAGTAATGAAGCGTCTTGAAAACGAATGCGCCGTGAATCTTACCGACTTGGGACTTCCTGAATGGCACGTTGAGTTCTCATTGGACCGTGAAAACAAAAGCGGTACGGTGACCAAAGGCTTTCACGCCATGGTGCATTCCCCGCATAACGAAGGCCCTGTTCCTTTCGAAGCGTGGAGTGGTGGGGAGGCCCAGAGGCTACGTCTCGCTGTAGCCATGGGGCTGTCCGACATGGTGCAAGATTTCACATCCTCACAATGGAACTTTGAGGTGTGGGATGAACCTTGCACATGGTTAAGTACAGATGGTATAGTCATGTTGTTGGACGCACTCAAGGAACGCGCCCGACGCACAAGCAAGGTGGTCTGGTTGGTGGATCACCGTTCTCTGAATGCCGGTTCATTCGATGGAGTGGCGACAGTGGTAAAGGATGAGCACGGCAGCCAGTTTCTATGGGAGGAATGAAGATGAAACTTTTGCAGGTTCCCGAGTTGGATCACACCATTGTGGTGTCCAAAACCATCACCACTGAAACAGCACACAGGCTCACAAACTACGCGGGAAAGTGCGCGCACATTCACGGTCACTCCTGGCAGTGGACAGTGAAGGTGCGGTGCGGTCTCATGTCCAATGGATTGGCCATTGACTTTGGAGACATCAAACAGGTTTTGAACTCTCGAATCCATGACCTTTTTGATCACGCTATTGTGCTGCACGAGCTGGATCCTTTGGTGGGCTATGCGTCGGATTTGGGAATGGAAATCGGCGCTATGCTGGCTCCTATTCCGGGTGGTGAAACGCGTGTTGTAGTGGTAGACGCAAACCCGACTTCGGAAAATATGGCACTGTATGCGAAGAAGGTGCTTTGGGAGGACTTGCGAACGAGGAATCCAAGTGTCGCATCTGTGAAAGTGATCGTCAACGAAACCTGTACTTCAGCAGCGGAGGTGTGAGATGAACCCAGAAAGTGAACAGTGGTCGGAGCGAGCAGACGAGCCTGGCAAGCTCAATGTACTCGGTGTCTTCCTGACGGTGGACGGAGAGGCGACGGGATTCCACATGGGCACGTGGACCGTCTTCGTTCGATTGACAGGGTGCAGGGTGGGGTGCCGATGGTGTGACACCAAGTACTCGTGGTCGATCAAGCAGGGTGAGCTTGTGACGCCCCCGGAGCTGTCCTCGTTGGTTATGGAGATGATGCAAGGCGCGACGAAGATCTCTATCACGGGAGGCGAACCTCTGGAACAGGACAGCGTTGCGCTGCGAACATTTGTGGCGGACATGATCAACCGGGGATTCAACGTCAGCATGGAAACCTCGGGTACGGAATGTATGTATGATTTTTCCGATTGGTTGTCCAAGAACGCTAACCGGGCGAGGATGTCATTCGTCGTGGACTACAAGCTCCCGTCGGCGCACGCCCTCAAGCCATTCATGTGGCCGAACTACAGCAACATGGACGACTGGGACGTGATCAAGTTCGTGGTCGGAGACAGCAACGACTTCGAAGAAATGGTCAAGGTTGCCCGACATATGCGCTTCCTTAGCCACACCACCTGGAAGCGTGGCTGGATGCCTCGTCTTGTCGCGTCTCCGGTGGTGACGGACACCCCAGGTTCTGAATCCAAGATGACCCCGTTCCTTCTTGCAGAGTCCCTCAAGAACCACGACGACCCCATATGCCGGCAGATCGGCATGAACATCCAGGGACACAAGTACATTTGGGACGACAACGCACGCGACGAAGAGGAGGGTGTGAAATGGGAGGACGTACTCGCCGACGTGCGCCAATCCTCGACGAACAACGAGTCGGATCTGACGGCAGTTCAGAGGGGAGGACTTCACCACTCCTAGAGAATGGTGTGAGAACTCTACTCTTGGTAGACGCCTCAATGGCTGTCTATCGGTCCATGTTCGCGCATCCCACCCTGTCCTCGGGTGGGATGTTTACGGGGGCGCTGTACGGGATGGTGCAGATGTTGTGTAGCGCCATTCAGAAGTACAGCCCCTCTGCGGTGGTCGTGTGCTACGACCACCCTCCTTATTGGAGGTCTAAGGAGCTTCCTACGTACAAGTCCGGGAGGGTGTTTCGCGAATCTACCCAAGCCTCTCACATGACACAGCACGCCAAGAACATGGGCTTGGAAGGTAGCCACGACCATGGGCTTTCTATCAAAGCTCTTGCGCGCGATTCGTGCGAACGTTTCAAGGTGGCTCTGGTTTCCTTGGGCATTCCTTTTCACGCTGTGGAGGGGCTGGAAGCCGACGACTTGATCGCGTGCGGGGTGCGGGAATTTTCGTGCGAGTTCGAACGCACGATCATCCTCTCGTATGACTCGGACTTGTACCAGCTGCTTGACGGTCACGAAGTGTACATGGTACGCAAGAAAGGGAACTTGTACGGACGGGAGGACTTCGTGCAAGAGTTTGGAATCGCACCTGACAAGTGGGCCGAGGTGTTGTCCCTTATGGGTTCCCACAATGGGGTGCCAGGCATAAAGGGCATTGGCCCGAAGAAAGCGGTCGCCCTTGTGAAAGATCTTGCGAAAGATAAGGAACTGGAGGATAGTGATATAGTGGTATTGGTAGATTTCATGGATCGAAATATGCCACTCATTATTCTGCCTCACCCGGGTGTAGAAACTGCTTTCATCATGGACAGGATTGACATGATGCACCCGGAGGAACGTACCTTCATGCGGTGGTTGCATACATACGGAATCGAGTATAGTCCGTTAATGATGGAAGCGGTGCAGACGTTGAAGCAAAACATCCGCAGGCACGGAACAACCTACGAGTGAGGTTACATGGAACCAGATCAAAAACTCAGTGGAGCGTTGCAGGAAAACGTCCTCTGCTTGTTGGTGTTCAACGCCGAACACGCTCCACTCATTCGTTCCTTGGTGCCGGTAGAGGCGTTTGATTCAAGGTTCTACCGGGACATCGCAACCAAGGCGATAGACTACTTTGATTCATTCGGGGAGGCGATAGGCGAGCACATAGCGGATGAACTTGAGGACGAATTGAACGGGGAGGATAAGCGCAAGGCGGATATATACGAGCGTTTATTGAACCGCTTGTTTACCGCACAAGAAGGTATCAATGCGAAGTACGTACTTTCGCGTCTTCGTGAGTTCGTAAAGGCGCAGGCTCTCAAGGGTTCGATCATGGAGGCGTCCCGTCTTCTATTGGACGGTGACTTGGAGGCGGCAGAGCAGGAACTGGATAAAGGGATGCGAAAGCGCGTGGACGCTTTCGACCCGGGCATCGACCTTACGGACCCAGACCAGGCACTTCGTTTTTTCGACGACATAGACGAGGTGTTTCCTACCGGTATCAAAACACTAGATCGCATGGGGGTAGGCCCTGCTCGTGGTCAGTTGTTTCTTTTCATGGCACCTCCGAAACGTGGTAAAACGTGGCTCATGGTTTCCATGGGCGTGAACGCGATGATGCGCCGTTTTAAGGTGCTGCATATCACTTTGGAGATGTCGGAGAACCTTACCTCCAAGCGGTATATGCAGGCCATGTTTTCGATGACTTCTAAGCCGTATCCCAAAGGTATCGAGTATCACAAGTTCGATACGTCGGGGAAGGAAATGGCGTTGCGGACGATCACCTTGGACGACCTCCCGAACATGAAGCAGGAAAACGCGAGGGAATTGCTGGCCTCCAAGATAGCACGTATGCGTGTACCTATTCGAGTCAAGGGGTTTCCCACAGGCAGTCTCACGGTAGGTAATCTACGCACTTTCATGATCATGCTGGAACGCACCCACAACTTCGTGCCGGACATTGTGTTGTTGGACATGCTGAATCTCATGAAGATGAACTCAGCACGTATGCGGGAGGACTTGGGTGCATTGGCAAAAGAGTTTCGTGGTTTGATGATTGAGTTTAACTGCGCTGGTGTGGCCACTATTCATGCGAACCGCTCGTCCGCTAAAGCCAAGATGGTGGATGAGCAGCACGTTGTCGAAGATTGGAGTGTGATAGGAACAGCGGACACGGTGGTCACATTTTCGCGAACGGATGCGGAGAAGGAGCTTGGTCTTGCACGTTTAACGGTGACAAATGCTAGGTCCGAGGAGGACAGGTTCAGTGTGTTGATATCGCAGGCGTACGAGATGGGCAAATTTCACATGGACTCCATACTACTGCCTCGTGAATACTGGGAGATGTTGAGTTCACAAGAAGGAATCCCAGAGGAGGATTGATTCATGAAAGTTCTTGACGACGGTCATATCTACGAACTAGAAGAAACCGGACGCGGGGAAGGTACTCAGCAGATAAGTTTTATGAAACGGTCTGGAGGTGCGGTGCGTTATGACCAGGAATGGGACGGTCTACAAACTCAAGAGGTTTTGCGCGCTTTGATCCATAGGACTATCTACTTGAATGAGATAATCCCGTGCGTTGAAACACAGGACGCAATTTGGCATCTTCGTATGGCCTTGTTTGTCTACGAAGCGCGCGCATACAGAAGGAAGCAGGAAGGGAAGAATCGTAAGTCCCCGACGCATGATGATACTGCTCGTGCGAGAGGTTGGCGCGCAATGCCGTATGATGATGTACCTTTTAGTGAGGAGGCTATAGAGTTGCTTCCTGTAGGAGATGATGGTCATATTTTGATCGAGGATTGACGATGGTTGTCTTAGCCAAGCAGGCACTGGTGGATTACATCCATCGTCCTCTCGATGACTGGACGTGGGTCAAAAAGCTCACTCGGCAGGACATCGAGAAGATCATCTCTGAATACAAACCCGCGCCTGTTTTCAAAACTGAGCCGTATCTGCACCAGCTTCAAACCTACCTAGTTTGCACCAATGTATCTCGCTTTGGTCTGTTCCCGGAGATGGGTCTGGGAAAGACGAAGATAGCGTTGGACATCATTACGGACTTTCAACGTCGCCGTCTCATCCGTTCAGCACTTGTGGTGTGTTTGAACGAGGTATCCGTTTATGGTTGGGAGGAGGAGGCGCAGATCCACTCGGACCTCTCCGTGGTTTCGTCCATAGGATCCCGTTCGGACAAGGAAGTGTCGTTGCAACGCACCGCGGACGTCCACCTAATGACGTATGCGGGTCTGCACTCCTATGTCACCAAGCTCCCTGACAAGAAGGGAAGCGCGAAGCGAAAGAGGCGTCTCATATCTCGAGTGGTTCGTGAAATACAGACCAAGTTTGACCTGGTCGTGTTCGATGAAGTGCAGATGTTGATGAACCCCTCCAGTGGTACCTCGCAATCGTGTAAAGCCATAGCGGACGAGATGGGCTACGTTTATGGCATGACAGGTACTCCGATGGGGCGTGACCCCAAGCCTCTTTTTGGCGAGATGTTGGTGATAGACAAGGGTGAGTCGTTTGGCAACTCGGAGGAGCTTTTCGAGTACGTTTTCTACAACGCGGTACAGGCGGGGAAGTGGAAGAAAAAGACCGTAGACCTCCGCATGACGGAAGACCTAAATCGGATGCTGCGGCATCGTTCTATAACCTACTTGAACAGTGAGTGCTTTGACGTACCGAAGATCGTACGCCAAACGTTTCGCGCTACGATGACCGCGGAGATGGGTGAGCACATGAATGACTTGCTAATCGCAGCGCGCGAGGCAAGAGAGGCCATTGAGCGCGGGGATGTATTGAAGCAGAAGAACGTGTTCATCCGTCAGAGACAATTGACAGGTGGTAACCTTGTACTGGACCCCACCGACGATAGCGAAAAGATGGAAGTCCCCTTGAGAATGAATCCCAAGGTGGACCACATGGTGGAGCTTGTAGAGTCAGTACCCATGGTGAATAAGGCCATTGTGTTTTACGAGTACAACGTTACAGGGGACCGTGCAGAAGCCGCGATCAAGGAACGGGGTGTGAAGTACGTTCGGCTATGGGGGCAGACGAAGAATTCGAAGAAGGTGATCGATGGTTTCAAACGAGACCCGAACATACGGGTGTTGTTAGTCAATTGGAAGATGGGAGGCGCCGCGTTGAACTTGCAGGTGGCGAACTACGTCATCTTCCTAGAGAGCCCTACTTCGCCTATGCACCGCGCCCAGGCGGAAGAGAGGGTACGACCGAGACTCCAAGAACGCACCTACCTTTATGATATTGTGATCGCTCGTTCTGTGGACGAGCGCATCCTTGAATTCCACGCGGAAGGTAAAGACCTTTTCGAACAGATTGTGGTGGGCAAGGAACCATTGATAAAGAGGTATCGGAGGTCGATAAAGTGCCATCCTGGTTCGAACAACGACGGGCGCAGCAATCGTTCTGGCGTAAACAAGACCCGGAGATCAAGGAGGTCACGGGTGAGTTAGTTGGAGGGGAGCTTGCAGCCCGTCGGGGCAACGCGCCTCAGATAGTCAAGGGAGGTATGTGGCCACACCAACGTGAGTGGTGGGAGGCCACCACATTTATCAAGGCCCTTGTGACGGGGTACGGAGGGGGGAAAACACTGGTAGGGGCGAAGCGAGCCCTCGCCATGGCCATATACAACTTCCCCTCCCCCGTTGCGTGGGTGAGCCCGTCCTACAAGGTGGCCAAGCGCACGGCCATCCCCACTATGAAAGGGCTGCTCTACGGCAAGCAAACGTTGATGCCCGGGCAGTTGAAGTGGGATTTCAACAAGGCCGATCTCGAGTTTCAAATTCAGTACAAACAAGCGAACGCAATCGTGTGGATCATGTCGGGGGATGACCCCGATGCTCTGAAAGGCCCGAACCTGGCGGCCGGTTACATAGACGAGCCATTCATTCAACCCCGAGAAGTGTTCGACCAGGTGCTCGCTCGTGTTCGAGATCCGCGTGCTCGTTACTTAGAGATCGGGTTGATGGGTACGCCCGAGGAGCTCAATTGGGGCTACGACATTTGCGAGGGCGAGGAAAAGGACAACCATGACCTCACCTTGGTGCAGGCATCGACGAAGGCCAACAAAGCTCTGCCGAGTGACTACGCCGCGAGGCTAGAGCTCGGGTACGACGACAAGGCCGCGCTCGCATTCGTGGATGGGCAGTTCGTATCGCTAGCCAAAGGTCTCGTCTACTATGCGTTCAATCCTGATACGTGCATTGTGGACCTGCCTGATCCGGGGCACGAGCTCTGTGTAGGAATGGATTTCAACGTGGACCCGATGGCGTTTGTTGTGTTTTGGAAGCGTGGTGATCGAATGCACGTAGTGAAGGAATACGAACTGCCGAACAGCGACACGGAGGACGCGTGCGTCAAGTTGCGCGAGGACTGGGGCGACCGCATTCGAGACGTCTACCCCGACGCTTCGGGCAATGCGCGGCAGACGAACGCTCCGGGCGGACGTTCGGACTTTCACATTCTGCGCGAGTTTGGGTTCACAGTTCGAACGAAGAAGACGAACCCTCCCCGTCGTGATCGATTCAATTCGGTAAATGGCAAGTTCAAGTCCCGCAAGGAAACAGCCCCCAGTCTGACGATATCCCCGAAGTGTAAAAAGCTGAAGCGCTACCTGATCGAATTCAACCACGAAAACGCTCACAAGCTGCGCCATATGTCGCACCTCACAGACGCACTCGGCTACCCCGTTGCATACCTCTACCCCATACGTCGCACGACCGGCCCTCTCCGCATTTCAGGGCATTAGCCCCATCGTCGTCCCCGTTGCGCGTTGACCCCGGCAGGGGAGGGCTGAGAGGTTCGTCCGCCCTCTCGTCCTGCCATAGCAGGCGTCCACCCGCTAAGTGATTGATTCCTCGTGGATCCACGGCACATGAGGAATCCCCGAAGATCCACGGTGGTGAAGGAACCGCGTGCATACGCGCGCGTAGGGCACCTCCAAGTGATTGATCTTCCAGGTGGAAAATCCCGGTGTCTTCCCGGTTTGACAAGCGTGCCAGCGCAGTTCAAACTCGCTAGCGAGTTTGGCACACATGGGAGACGGAGATGGACCTGAGATTGACGAACAACGGTCTGAGCTGGAGCAACAGATCGGGCAATTGCGGCGTTCGCGCAATCGCGAACTACGCGGGCATTGATTACGCCGAGGCGAGGAAGATGGTCAAGCAGGTCGTCAGCATCGGGCTGGTCAATCGTCGCGGGATGTTGCGGGAAGAGATCGACAAGGTAGCCGACAAGCTCGGTCTCGAGCCCGTTCGTCTCCTGGAACGAGGCACGCTGGAACAGCACGCTGAGTTCCTGGGAGACGGCTTGTATTCGATTGAAAACCCGCCCCACCTGACGTCAGTGGTGGACGGAGTGTCAGTCGATAATCACGATTACCGAGGCTGTGTAGCGAAGGTCGCGTACCTGCCCAAGGTGGCATAGTCATGAGCGCACGAAACGCAATGCAGGGGATGAAGTGGATCCGCAACGAGCGTCGGTTGGCCATCTACCTGCGAGATGGCCTGGCGTGCGTGTATTGCGGGGACACGGTCGAGGATGGCGCGAAGCTGACGCTGGACCATCTGAAGCCGAACAGTCGCGGGGGCACAAACGACACGACGAATCTCGTCACATGCTGCCACCGTTGCAACAGCAGTCGAGGCAATCGCAACGTTCGCGAATTCACGCGGTCCGTTGCCAATTACCTGAATCACGGGATCGACGCTGAGGCCATCGAACGCCACGTCCGCAATTGCGCGCGACGTGTGATCGACACGGCCGAGGCGAAGATGCTGATCGCACGCCGGGGCGGGTTCGTCGCGGCGCTCAAGGGAGACACGAAATGATCAACGTACCGAACAACGCGATGGACTACATCAACTCATGCGCGAAGCCTGACACCATCGGGAATGACTACACCATTGTCGAATTGAGCGAGTTCAACGACTTCCTGTCAGGCGTCGAATCGCTCACGGTCTTCGGTTCACACGTCGCAGCGGCGAAGTACGCGATTTATCAGGCGCACGAGTACGCGGACATGTCGGACGACGAGATCAACGAAGTCATGAGGGATTCGATGTACGAGTCCTACCCGGGTGAGCACATTCGCGGGCCGGAAGACGTATTTGAGCCGCACATGCCCACAGACTCGGGCCTGGTGTACTGAGCGACGCAAACGGAGACATCTGATGCCGAAAGCGATTGGTTTCACCGGGGTGCAATTCGTGCCCCGTTCATCCGCATTGGCGGCCCTGCAAAACATGCTGCTCGAGTTTCGCAGTCAGGGGTTCGACGAGTTTCACCACGGTGATTGCGTGGGGGCCGACGCGGCCGCGCACAAGCGTGCAATACGCGCAGGGTTCGTCGTTCACATTCACCCGCCGACCGATACGTCGAGGCGTGCGTTCAGCGAGGGTGCGGCATACGTCCACGAACCCTGGAAGTATTTGATCCGCAATCGACATATCGCGAAGGCTTGCGACGTGTTGATCGCGATGCCCGTGGACCCGAATCGCGAGGTGAGGCGGTCCGGTGAATGGGCGACGGTTCGATACGCGCGGGAGTACGGCAAGCGCGTGGTGTTCATTGCAGCGGACTGACACCCCGCAACTGTAGCAACCCTCAGACGCGGCAGGTCCTCCCCTGCCGCGTCTTCCAACTTTACCCCCGTTCCCCACTCCGCTGTTACAATCGCGCGTCACGGCGCCCCTGAGAGGGTCTCAGGGGCGGATAACGGAGACGACAGGGAATGGCGAAGTCCCCCGCAACGCGAACCCGCACCCGCAAGGCTGCACCCAGCAAAAAGGCCCCGGCAAAGGGGGCTCAGCCCTCCCCTGCCCCCAAGAAGAAGACCACTACTCCTACACGCAAACGGCTGAGCGTGCGGGAGGGGTATCGTCAGCGCAACGGAGAGTGTAGCCTCGATCTGGTCGAGGGGCTGGTGTTCAAGCTGCGACAGGGCATACCCGTAGACCGCGCCTGTGACCTGATTGGTCTGCATCGTTCGAAGTACACTACGTGGTGCAAATGGGGTGAGGACTACCTTGAAGCCCCCGACGACGAAGTGGCGCAGATGTCGAAGGAGGACCGGGACAAGGGCGAGATTTACGCCTACCTGTACATCGCCACCAAGTCCGCCATTGCGGAGCATCTTGAGTCCATAATCAGCGGCGAATTGAACTCGACGTCTGGGCTATGGAAGAAGGGACTTTCGATACTTGAACGACGGGACGCCCACAATTGGGCTAGAGTGAGATCACGTCATATTGGTATCGGGGATGAGCTTGGTGATCAGTTCACTCCAGATCCTACCTTCCTGTAGCAGTCATGTACGGTCGTCCATCAGCGCAGCCACTGGCACCCCACCTCTCACCCAAGTACCGCAGAAGGCGCCGACGTGCTCGCCTTAGTTTCTTCAATCAGCAACAAACCAAACAGTTTCGTGAACGTTGGCGTAATCGTTCCTGCATTGTCGGCTCTTGGTTGTTGGTCAATCGAAAATTGAACTTCTCATGGTTCCCCGCACGAGTGATTGAAGTGACACATGACTTCGACCCTCGCATTGTGTGGTACTTCGGGGACACTCCTCCTAGGTGCCCACGCCATATGGTGCATTTGGAGCAGCACGCAGTGAAGACGCGTGGGACTTACCTCATGCGCGAATTGCAGACGATGCCTACGTCCACATATGCGGTGCTTCCTAGGTGGATGGACTTGAGTGGTTTGCTGAACGTCTTGGGTAGGCAGTTCACTGGTTGGACATCGTTGAGAGGAGCTATGCAGGAACTTGAGGTTCTTTGTGATCCTTACAAGTGGTATTGGAACAAGAAACGTCGCCTGCTTCTTGATCGCATAGAGCGGGTGTATCCACGAATCGAATCAGGAGGTGAACGAGATGCCGGTACAAGACAGAAATCCTGAATACGTGCAGAACGAAAGCAAGTGGCTGAAGTGTCGCGTATGTGCGGAAGGGGAGGAGGCCGTCAAGGCATCGGGACCAGTGTTCCTGCCGCTGCTTGAGGCGCAGGACGAGAGTGAGTACAACGCCTACAAGACGCGTGCCAGTTTCTTCGCAGGCACGTCCCGCGCAATCGCAGCACTCGTCGGCATGCTTTTCAAGAAGCCTCCAAGGGTGGAGGGATCCACCGAGGACTTGGACGAGGTACTGAAAACAGTTACAGAGGACAAGACGGACCTCCTGACCTTCGTCAAGCACATAACGGAGGAGGTGGTTACGGTAGGCCGTACATGTGTGGTGGTAGACGTTGCTTCGGACGTGCCTTCTGCTTCCCCGTACCTCACCTCCTACACAGCGGAGCAGGTGATCAACTGGAAGACCGAAATAAAGGAAGACGGCTCCCGCGGTGTTTCGCTGTTGGTCATCTATGAAACACACTCAGAACCCGAGGATGAGTTTTCACACGACACGGTTCCGCAGATTCGGGTTCTTGGTCTTGAGGAAGGCAAGTACTACGTTCGTTTGTATCGGGAACGAGAAAGGCCGGACCCGAAGAATCCTGACGGACCTCCCATCGTTGAGTGGGTTTTGGAGGAAACGTTGTATCCAGTAGTGCGCGGTCAGCGTCTGACCTTCATCCCCGCGGTAATCATCGGTGTTATGGACACTGCCCCTGACGTGGAGAAGCCTCCTCTGTTGGACGTGGCGGAAGTGAACCTGAGTCTGTATCGCACATCCGCGGACCTTGAGCATGGAAGGCACTTCACAGCCTTGCCTACCGCATACGTGGCAGGGGACGTGGACGAGGACAGGCATTCCAAGGGACTGAAACTTGGGTCCACGTCGATTATCAAATTGGAAGCGGGAGGCACGGCCGGCTTCCTGGAGTTCACAGGTCAAGGACTTTCCTCACTCGAAAAGGCGACCACGGACAAGAAGGAAGAGATGGCTGTTCTTGGTGCTCGCATATTGCTGAGCGACCCAAGCTTTCAGGAGGCATCCGAGACACTTCGCATTCGCAAGTTGGGTGAAGGTTCAATCGCAGCTTCCATTGCCAATACGGTAGGGGTGGGGATGACACAGGCCCTCCGATGGTGGCAGATGTGGCATCAGGCGCGCGAAACGCTGGAGATGAATCTCAATACGGAGTTCGTGGAAGTTGCTCTCGACGCCACACTGTTGCAGAATCTCATGGCGGCTGTGATGCAGAAGCAGTTGTCTTGGGAGAGCTTCTTTTACAACGTCAAGAAGAGTGAATTGGTGCCTGAGGAACGCACTCTGGAGGAAGAGATTGAGTTGATCAACAGCGGTGGTCCAAATCCTCTTGATGGTGCCGAAGAAGATCCCGAGGATGACGACCCCGAGGATGATCCTGAAGACGATGATCCGGAGGACGACCCCGAAGATGACCCAGATAACGAATAGCACCACGACGGCGGTATAGACGTTTCGTAAGCTCGCACTGAGAGGGGTACGTCATGCCGTCGCAAAAAATGTTCTTCGATATCACTCCGCACACCAACCACTGTGGTATCAGTTTGGTGGTGGAGAGGGTGCAAGATGACGAGGTAGAGATGGTGGAGTCTTGTACCGTCTGGATGGCCAGTGCCGCCAATATGGACAAGGCTCTGAAGAAGGTTAGGGTGATGTGCGAAGATGCGTCAGTTCGTATCAACTCGCGCATACAGGATGAGCAGGACTTGCGCGAGCATGCAAAGACCATCATCCCAGAGGAAGCCGAAGCCGACCAGCCCGAGCGCAGGAAGAGGTTGAGCACCACGCAGAAGAAGCTCCGTCAGCAGCGCACGCTCGGGCGAATGCTCAAGGACGCCCTGAACCTGAGCAGATACTGCTTCGACGACAGCCACTCGGATGTATTGGCGGCCCTTGCAGCGGAGCTTTGCACCGAACCCAATAAGGGATACGAGTTGCTCATGGCGGCCGCCGGCAAGTATCGGGAGGACTTTCAGGTACCTCCTGGTGGTGGGCCTCCTGGTGCGGACAGAGCATTTATCAAGTACACGGACGACGAAGTGAACGAGGTGCTGAAGAACGTGCCCATGCTTCGCGCGGTGTATCTGATAAACGAGCATCTCATGCTGAGTGGTGACAAGCTGGCGGACACCCGCGCGGAGGCATTGGCAGAGTTCGCCAGAATCACCGCCTCCAAGATCGAGGGTGTGGAGGCCATACATTTGCTCAGTCAGGCGATCACGAAGCTCATTCATCGGGAGGCATGAATCGTGGATTTGGTAGACGACAAGGGTCATGGTCGCATGAACGAGGATCTCCGTAGATTGTTCCTGGCGGAGGGGTGCAATCCTGCGTGCCATATCTGCGGTGAGTTGATACCCGTTATGGCATCGTTCGCTTTGGTACCGGCGTGGGAGGTGTGCGACAAGGAGGGTATCGATCACAAGGTTGAGATTATGGTGTGCTGGTCTTGCAGGGAAAGACCAGTTCCTCACAACCAGGTGATGGCAGCGCAGCAGAAGTTGAAGAACAAACTGGGCAAGAAACACCCCGAGTATACGCCTCCCAGCAGAGGAGCCTTCGTGGTGGACGGGCGCATAGTAACGTGATTGTCGTTAGGGTAGAGTTGCACAGTGCTATGACAGGCAAGGTGACTCTGCTCGCCAAGACGATCATCAGCAACAAGCGTCTTCGGGACATGCGAGGTCAGCGTGCTGATTACAGCGTTCGAGTGGGACGTAAGGGGAGGCTTGAGAACCAGCAGGTCCTCCGCAGTCCCCTGCGCTGGGGCATCGTCACAGACTACCCACGCGAGGCGTTGAATGTGTGGAGGTTGGTCATACGAGCTCTGCTGGCCGCGTTTCCCGAGGAGGCACCACCGAAGAAGAAACGACGGTTGGTACCAAAGGCACATCTCGACTAGAGGGAGTGGAAGATGACTTACAGCACTTATCAGTACAGCAGGCAGGCGATGCACGATCATGCGCTTGGTTTCAGCGCCCCGGCAACCGACTACCAGCGCAAGAACATGAAGATGCTTGGATTGTCGGCCGCTCTCAGACCGACTCTGACCGTTGGTGAGGCGGCGCGGTTGATCAATCAGGCGTACGCGCAACGTCGCACGCAGGACAGGAAGACGGAGGTGGTTGGTGACCGCGTGCGAATGGAGAAGCTCGCAAGAGCCATGAATCGAGCCACGGCGTAATGGCCGGGTCGCTGTTCAAGCACGGACCACCCGTGGAGATGGACCTCCCGGATCGAGCCACGCGGGAATCCCCATTGCAAGGGTTCCCCGCGAACTACGACGAGTGGGTGGCTCAAGCAATCATGCGGGATAACGCAAAGGACTTCCCGCACACGGAGCCTTTCAGGGAAGTGCCTGGTAGCCCTTGTATGTGCAAGGGCTGTGGCAAGAAGGCGCATATCCTGTGCGGTTCTAGGTGGAAGTGCACATGCGGAGAAACCAACGAGATCCCGGTCACATGGGATCATGAAAACAGGAGGGTGGTGAAATGACAGTGTGGATGCCTTCGTGCGGGATTATCGCACCCACCAAGACTCACAAGTGCCGCAAGAGCCCGAGGACGGCACAGCAGCACGCGAAGATTCGCGCCAAGAGGCGTCTGAGGCGGAAGACGCGTTTCATCCCCTCGAGTCAGAGGGGCAAGGAAATGCTTCGCATTCGTCTGCTCGAGGCGGCGAATCGGACGTGAACGTCCGGAAGGCATTGGAGACCACCGCCACCATCATTGGTGGCGTATTGGTCTGGGGCGGTTTTCTCGCAATCATCGGGGCGATTGCGTGGGGAATCGCAGCTCTCACCTCGTGGTGGTTTGTGGCGGGTGCTGGAGGGGTATTAGTCGTGGTATTCGTCGCGTGGCTGTCATTCGTGATTCAAATGGGGAGGAACTGGGGATGATCGTGTATGACGTGGAAATCGAGCAGGCGATTCTGGGCAAGAACGAGGAACGTCTGCCGGACATTCGCTACTGTGATGGCTGGAGGGATTTCGAGGGCATGGGCATCTCCGTGATCTGTGCATACGATTCCAAGACGGAACGCTATCACGCATTCACGAGAGGCAACTTCGACGACTTCCAGTCGTTGGTGCTCAACGACCCGTTGATCGTCAGCTTCAACGGCCTGCAGTTCGACGACAAGCTCTGCGCCTCGCAGGGGATGAAGGTCACCACGACCTATGACATCCTCAAGGAAGCGTGGGTATCGGACGGTCACCCGCCGACGTATGAAAGCGAGAAGCAGATGGGCTACGGGCTGGACGACTTCGCCAAGGCGATGGGCCTCCAGGGCAAGGTGGGGCATGGCGCGCAGGCTCCCATCGACTGGCAGAGAGGCCGGTACGGACGGGTGATCACGTACTGCCTGGAGGACGTTCGGCTGACGTGGAAGCTTGCGTGCTGGATTCGCATGACAGGGAGCCTGCCCAATCCTAGGGCTCCGGGACACAATCTGTTCCTGCCGCCACTGTCCGGGTTGAATCCCGCGTGAACTTTCGGAAGCTCTTTGTCACCAGGTGCCGGGAGGCCGGGATACGCTATTACCTGGATCCCGGCACCTGGGAGTGGTACCGCGCGTACATTTGGTGCTTCCCTTGCACGCTCAAGCGTTGGGCTCCCCGAGTGTATGAATGGTGGTGGAGGAGGAAGGTGAATCTAAGTGGACAATGCGGGAAACAACGAACTCGACGATACGGCCGCTGAGGAAGGTGAGACATGTTTGAATACGAATGGTCGACTCTAGACGAGGATCCCGGACCGTTTGACAGGCTTCAATGGCCCTCCTGGCTCCACGCCGCAGCAGAGAAGGTGGAGATGGTTCCAGCCAAGGGGAATCCAAAGAAGCTCGTAAGGCGTATCCCAGAGGGAGCGTTCTTTCGAGACGATGCCGCCTTGGACGTATGGCCACGCATTCGTTTTGAGAAAGGCGAACCATATTGTATTCGCTGGTGGCTGCGAACAGCGAAGGGCGATATTGAGGTGTGGTCCGGAGACATCCTTGTGTGGTGCGCTGATGGAAGCATCTACATCAAGCGGAAGCCGGAGAGGACATGAGCACATTCGGTGAGCTAGTCGCAATGATACTCGTAGTAGCGATTGGCATACGGGTGTCCAACATTCGTCGTCGCGTGCAGCACCTCAAGGACGTATGGAAGGACGCCCCGCCTGCATTTCACGATCCGCACAAGATGATGGTCATTATCTTCATAGTGGCCGGATTCGAAGTGCTACTAGCGTGGGTGGTGCTTAGTTTCGCCATGACGTTCGCAAACTGGTAATCCGCATTCCCCCTAAAGGGGAATGGTGGTACACTGTAGTCGGCAAACGAGGATCCATGGAGCCATGAAGACGACAATCACTATAGCAGGTAGCCTAGTGTCCGTAGAGGTAGACAGCGGACATCGAGTTCCAGACATGGGGTACGAGGCACCTTGGAGGCCACCATCGTTCCGCTTCGAGAAGGCACCACAGCCGGACACCTGGAAGGCACTGTCGGAGATGGGACTCCGGGCGTACGAGGCCATACAGAAGAAGGAAGAGGCGCGGAGGCTGGACATCGGGGATTGGTTGGCTCCCAAGGAATGGGTTGTGCTATTGAAGCACGACCACAAGGAATGGATGGTTCGTGCGCTACGGGACTGTCAGTCCGAGGCAGGATGCTTGGGACCTAAATCCGAGCTTGTGAAGTGTGCAGAGAGGATACTGGGTACGAGCAGCGTGTCTTTCGATGCCAAGTCCATGGACACCCTAGAGTTCGTCCACGAGGTAGAACTAGGACGCTTCGAGACATGGACGTTCGAATGGATTGGGCATGTGTGGCAGCTGAAGACGTACAAGATGGACTCCATACAAAACACGCACGCACGCGAGGACGAGGACGAGGATTGGAAGTGGGAGGAGGCAAAGGACATCCCTGGCACCTTGGAAAGAACAGCGGAGACTTTCACTGTAGGACTGTCCGAGTTCAATGAAGCCGAGGCGCTTCGCAATCCTCCCGTTGACATGCAAGGAAGCTGTGCGCTGGTGGACGTCGCGAGAGGCGTCCTGCCAAGGAAGGTCCAAGAAGGGGACATCTTGGTATTCGTGGACACCCGCTTGATGGTGGAGGGCATGGTGCCTTACGATCCCATCGCCTACATGTACAACGAAACGACCAAGGTGTGGTCTAGAAGCAAGCTACCACAGGAAGAGTCAGAGTCCTACGGAGGTACCGCAGTATAGTAGAACGGTGTTCAGCCACATAGGGCACTTGTATGAGTGTTCGGCGGAAGCACTGGGGGATCATCATCCTTTGGGTGATGCTCATTTTGTTGGTGACATTGGGAGGAGGATAAGATGAAAAGCAAGTGGTGGATAGTTGGAGCGCTTCTGGTCGTAGGCGTGTTGTCGTTCGGGGCGGCATACGTCTTCGCAGAGGAGGAGGACAATACGCCTATCATCCTTACCATTCCGATAGGACCCGAGGTGTCGCTTAACAGCCTGCATTGTGACAGCGTGTCCAACATGAAGATGCACATGGACAACCACGGGTTCCTTGAGATCGTCCGCACGGGCACCGGACAGTTCGCACCTGGCGCTCTCAGCTTCTTCCAGACTCCCAAGAGCGGAGGATGGGTGATCATGTCCGGAGTGCCAGGCAGATCTGACCGGGTGTGTTTGATGGGCTACGGCGGCTACAACAAGCTGACCATTCATTTCGACAACGTTCGAGTGTTGGAGGCGATGGATCCTCCCGAGTGGAATCCAGCCGGTCTTACGACCGAGGAGGAACGCCTCCGGCAGGAACTTGAGAAGGAAATGCGGCGTCTGTTGGAAGAGGCAGCCGCAGAAGATGAGTGACCCCGCGCCCTCGATTGCGCCGTGAGTGAGCGGCGCGCTACCGCACCGTATCGGGCCGGTGTATGGGGTGGCGCCCAAATCGAAAGCGCTAGACTGGGGCCTTCCGTAGGAAACCGTGAAGTAAGGGGGCGGAAGGTCCCAGTTCTTTACAGGCAATCAGGAGCTAGTGAGATGGATGAATCCCCGTTGGTAAAGGAACGCACGGCCACCGAGCAGATGCTGCATGAGAAGTCCATCGCAGAAGGTCCCTTCGCTGGCATGACGGAGGACGAATCCATCGAGTTCCAGCTACGTGAGTGGGTGAAGGGTAATTCCCTGCACAATCCCATCCGGGAGGAGTGCTGCCCTGACTTCTCCTGCTGCGCGCCCATACGTACCCCGGACAATGTGCGAGAGCGGTTCGGCAACGCGACACGGGAGGAGCAGCGCGGAATGCTGGGTATGTTTCTGGGAGGGTGTATCTCACAGGCGCAGGAAAGTGGGGAGCTCCCCGAAAAGGGCATCTACATCGCAGACGGCACAGAACCGGAGGAGCACTGACATGTTACTGAGAATGTTGGAACAGCTTGAGCTTAACACCTGGCAAAATCCGGATGAAAGAGAACCGGACCAGCACCTAATTGGAGGAAGGCAATTGAACGCATTTGACTACCAGATTCACGTGGCGGCCGAGGTGGAGGACTTCTTCGCAGCCTCGCACTTGACCAGTAGTGTGGTGCAGGACTTCTACAAGTGGACGTGTTTCATGCGCCCCGACATGGAGTTCCGCCGCGTGGACACCCGTGCGGGTCTGGTCGCTTTCGTACAGGTTTCCGAACACAACACCATCTCAGTGAGGGTGCAGTCCCATGAGTGACAAGAAAGAGGATTGGAAGCTCCACGAAGCTCGTGTGCTTCTGGCAAGAGCACACCACTACTTTGCGTCTCCGTTCGCGACTCCCTACCACAGGAGGCTAGCCGCTGACATTGACGAGTGGTTGGACAAGAACACGCCGAGGAAGAACGCGGGCGACTCCTGGCGTGTGGCTTTATTCGAAGAAAGCAAGCGAAGGGCTCCTCTGGTGCAGTCCAATGACTGACAAAGTGACGGAACGCTTCTTCAACACACTCGTCGAGGCGACGGACATGCCGGAGGAGATTCAGGAGGAAGCGCGGGACGTATTCTACGCGGGTCTCGCCACCATGACGGTAGTTCTTTCGAGGCCCGAGGAACAGCGTGAAAAGACTCTTGAGGTCATCCGCGTGGAACTGCAGGAGTGGCAGCTAAGCAAACTGAAGAGGATGTAGTGATGGCCAAGGTAGTGGAGATTCCCACGGACCAGAAGGTCCGGCATCAGTTATGCACCATGACAATGGGCGAGTGGGCGGCCAAGGCGGAGGATGAGCAGATTGAAATGGTGGCAGTAGCAGTGGTGGTCGTAGCCCGGGACGGTGTCACACATACGGAGACCGTATCCGATGGCTACAGGGCGCCGTTGCTAGGTGCTTTGGACATATGCAAGGATGCGATTCTCAAATGGGAGGGCTAGATGGCTACCGCGCGTAGAAGGGTTCGTCCGATAGCGGAGGCAATAGCCGATCGGACGACTGGACACTCCATAGATCTCCTGCGCTTTGACGCTGGCATACGGCGCCAGGCGCGTAACCAACTCCGGCTCCTGGAAACCGACCTCGTAGACAAGCTCAATCGGCTAGACCCCACCTCCCCGAAGCGGCTCACCACTCGGGTGCAGCGTATGGAACGGCTGCTAAAGGAAACGCGCGAGAGCATCCGAGGTTCCTATGCAAGGGTGCGCGAAACTACCAAAGGCGCTCTATACGACCTGGCGCCTGTGGAGTCGGAGTTCCTGAAAGACAGCATCAACCGCCCCCTGCGAATCGAACTCGCCACGGCTACCCCGAGTGCTGCGACATTGCGGAGCCTTGTGAATGGGACGCTCATAGAAGGGACTCCTCTCAACGAGTGGTGGGGTAATCAGAGGCAGACCACACGCCGGCTCTTCGAGGGGCAGATGCGGCAGGGCATCCTTGCAGGGGAGGACTTGGGAGCCTTGCGTCAGCGTGTGCGGGGACGGCACACAGGACGTTTCGTTAAAGTGGATGGACGCCGTGTCGGAGTGTACAGCGGCGGCATTATGGACATCAGTCGGCGCAACGCGGACACCCTGATACGAACCGCAACGCAAAGCGTGAGCAATGACGTTCGGGCTGCCACCATTGATGCTAACAACGATCTGATCAAGGGGCGGCAGACGTTGTCCACATTGGACGGACGGACGTCACCAATCTGTATCGCACGCAGCGGGTGGGCGTGGCTGCTCGATGGTAGTCCCGTGGCCGAAACGGGTGCGAACATTCGATATCCCGGTCCCCCTCCCTGGCACCCCAACTGTCGTACCACTGAGATCCCCCTGCTTCGCTCGTGGGAGGAGTTGTCGGGACCCAACTCCACGATATCGTCTGAAAAGCTCCGCCGGCTAGAGACGGCAGGGAGGAGGACACAGGCGAGTATGGATGGACAGGTCAGTTCGGGTCTGAACTATGAGCGATGGCTTCGTGGTAAGTCCGAGGCGTTCCAGAATAAGGTGCTGGGTCGAGGCAAGGCAGACCTATGGAGGGCAGGAGGCATCAAGAGCCTGTCGCAGTTGATAGACCAGACGGGACGTCCGATTACCCTTGCACAGTTCCAGGCGCGCGCGGGTTTCAAGGCACGTTCAGCTACGGCGATACCTGCTGCAGAGCTTGCGAACTATAAGGTGCATCAGAAGCTGCTTGAACGTCGCAAGGCGTTGAACACTAGCAAGGCAGCGGGATCGGACGTGGCGGCTGAGATCAAAGAAAACGAGCGTCAGATTCGCGCGTCGCGCAAGCTCGGTTACAACAAGCTGCCTCCGGGATTGAAGCCTCAACCAGCAAGACTGCCTGCACCAACAACCACTGCTTCGGATTTGCAGGCTAGAGCTGATTTTGAAGCTGCTGTAGACGGTAGATACGTGGCTACTTGGCAGGCTAAGGGTGGTGCTGCAGTTGGGTCGAAGTACGTAAGTAGAGCTCGTTCTACCACGAATCTACAAAAGGTGGAGGTTACGGACGGCGAGCATTTTTGTGGTCCTGCTGCTGTGGCTGCGGTTACAGGAGCGGAAACCGGTGTAGCAGCAAATGCTTTTAGGGCGTCTCAGAAGGCACCAAGTCCTGCTCGTATTACTGCTACTATTGGTCCTGCTACGGCCAATGCGGTTTCACAATTTGGTGTCCGCGCCGAGATTTACAAGGTGAATCCTTTGGGTGCTGGACCAGCAACTAAGTTTGACAGTTTGATGGACAAATTGCCGGAGGGTAGGTACATTGCTGGTGTGGATTTTTCTTTGGGTAGAGGTCGCGGCAGGGAGGCACACTGGGTGTCAGTATCCAAAACCAGAGACGGAGGTATTCAAGTAGCAGACAATGGTTCTCTGTTTTCGAGAAATCCCCAAGCTTACAGGTCCGCAGACGGTACGCTGGATATCACCATGAAAGCGGAAATCAAAGCACGTCGGGTAACTGCGGAAGAGTTAATAGTAATTCGCAATCCTTGAAAGAGGTATAGTTAATCATAATTTGTGGGAGGTCGTGTCATGGCAAGAGTGACCGTAAACTTCGCTTGGAGTGACTTTATTGATTCCAAGCTCTATGTGCTGGCGTCAATAGATTCCAGCGGACGGGAGTCTTGGACTAATTTGTCCATCTCCGAGCAGCAGTTGATGGTGGACGATATCGTAGTTGACGAATCGGCCGACGGTTTTTTCTACGTGGGTGTCGTTCAAGAGGATGGTTCCATGTCGTGGGACTCCAAGCACACGACACTGGAAAGGGCACGCGAGCAAGGGGTGAAGAGGTCCCGGGAGGAGTAACATGCTGTCCAAAGAACACCTCGACTTTCGATTGACCACGATTGCAGGTATCCTAGTAGGTCAACTGGAGGGTACCTGCTGCATGTCGGAGCCCAAGCAGTTTGAGGGCCGACATGGTGATCGCATCCGGGAGCTCGTGGATGAAGACATCTTCGTGTGCTCGGAGTGTGGATGGTGGTGTTCAAACAGCGAGATGGATGATGAAATAGATCTCGGCCCCAGGTGTCTCGAATGTGCGGAGGATCAATCATGAGCAGGTTGGAATTGTTGGTCAGCATCGTTCTGGTCGTAGTGTGTCTGACGCTTGTGGTGGTGCTTAACAAAGCAGTAGCACAAGACGTCCAGCACGAGGTGCAGTCACGAGTCATGCTGCCGTGCTTCGAAGTACAGGCGCACATGGTGGTGTCCAGGAATCCTGGTGTCAGGTACGACAAGGCGTATGGGGAGGTGCTGAAGCGAGCGAGTAGTAACTCAGCTACCCAATCCTTGCAGAGGGAGATAGAGTTGGCGGTGACCAAGACACCCCTCTCTTTTCGTCCCAATATGTACGACTTCTTCTTCGGTATGTGCGTTCGGAACGCTTTGAAGGCATTGATAAGGAATCGGCGATGAAAGCCATTATGGCAATCGCAGCGTCCTTGATGATACCTCGGGACTTGCTTCGCGAGGTAAACGAAGTGGAGCGTGAGCAGCGCAGGCTGACAGAGATGCTGCCTGAGGAATGCAACATTGAGTGGATGAAAATATGTGGAGGCATCGCTCAAGGTTCCACCACTCAAAAGACGGCGGACGTGATTCACAGATTGTCCACCAATCTGATGCTTGGGTTGCCCATTGAGGAGGCAATCTCCGCTACCAAGGAACAGGTGCAGGAAGAGGACGATTTCTACCGCCAATACGGGTTCAAGAGGGGGATGATATGACCATTGTAGTTGGAGTGCGGGTGGATGACACCATAGTGCTGGGCAGTGACAGCCAGGCACACATGGGTGCTCAGAAGGTACCTCAGAACAAGTTGGTGTCCACTACATCGGGTGAGCTCATAGTTGGAGTAGCAGGGCTCGCGATCTACAACAACTTGCTGCTTAAGTACATGAACAGTGTTGAGCACAAGGTGCCTGTGTCGAAAGGTGAAGTGGTGGATTGGGTATTTGAGTTTTACGACTTCTGCAAACGTGTATATGGATTGCAGAAGAGTTACGAAGACGAAATGTACCGGTTTGGCGACGTGGTGTGTGGTATGGTCATTGGTACGCGTGGAGGTTTGTTCCACGCTGGGCGGAGCTTCGACATCACGGAATACCCGGACTACATCGCCGAGGGCAGCGGGGCGGACTACGCTACGGGTGCTGGATACATCCTGAGTAAGCAGAAACGGCGTATGAACAGACAGGGCGTAATCTCAGCCGAGGCTACCGCTTTGTACAAAGCTGAGCACATGGTGCAGGCAGCATGCCACCATTCCATCGAGTGTGGAATGCCTGTGAACACACTTTCTTTGGAGGTGAGCGTGTGACTCCATATACACAGTTGATTCAGCACGCTCCATCCATTGGACAGTGGGGAGATTGTTATCGAACGGCCATAGGGTGCCTGCTGGACTATCCTCCGGAGGCAGTCCCACACTTCAGTGACTGCGCGGATAGAATCACACCGTCGGAAACTGAATACCTCACAAACAAGTGGTTGGGTGAGATGTTGTCCTTGCGAACGGTCAGTCTGCCATTCAACGGGGATCATCCACCGGATGAGATCACAAAGGCATTTGGGACTATCAACCCAGGCGCCGAGTACCTCTTTTCGGGACTCACCCGCATTGATACCCCGCACATTGTGGTGTGCAGGGACACGGAGCAGATACACGACCCAAGTGGCGGGGATTGGTGGATTGTCGCACCTCATAAAGAACAGAAGGGGGAGGAGCGTCGTTGGTACTGGGTGACCGTGCTGGCGGTGGACTTCAATGACCACATAAAGGATGGCAAGTACAAACGTGAATACCTCGAACGGAAGCCCTAGTCATGGCCAAGCGTAAGTGTGCTTGTGAGTGTGAGTTAGGTAAGCGTCGCAGAACTTGCACTCACAAGTTCACTGTGGTGCGTTGTCGCACGGCTCCCGGTCTGCGCGTACTCTACTGCGAAACGTGCGATATGAGCGAGTATGAACATGATTGGGTTATGATCAACAGAGGGAATCGCAAGGATGGCTAAACATGTTATCGGTGTTAAGGTGTTCAAGCGCATACACTCCGCCCGAGCCGTTCGCAATGTAACGGAGGCAGATCTTATAGGTAGGGTGGGGATATCTAAATCAGCATGGAGTCGCATGAAGTCAGGTGGTCAGAGTCTGTCCATCTACAACTTGATTCTTGTATGCAGGTCTCTGGATGTGAACTCGGATTACTTGTTGGGATTATCTGACGACATGCAGCGGCTGAATTGAAGTGGGTGTAGTAGTTTCTTGTGCTTGCTGATATGGTATTGTCTCACGCGACGACGCGGACTCCGATCAACTTTCTACAAGATGGGGGATGTACCAAATGGCACTGAAAGCAATTCTCGACTCACTCGACGGGCTGGACGAAGGCCTCAAGGCCCTCTACACGCAACGCGCGACGGACAACAAATACGTGCTTGGCGTGGAAGGGGAACTGCCCGGCTTCGTATCCAAAACGAGGCTCGACGAGTTCCGCAATAACAACACCAGTCTGCAGACCGAGATCGACCAGCTCAAGTCGGACGCCGAGGGTAACAAGGAACGGCTCGAGAGGCTGAAGAAGCTCGAAGCGCTCGTGGAGGAGGACGAAGAGAAGCAACTGCTTGCCGACGGCAAGCTGGACGAGGTGGTCGAGCGGCGTGTCGAGAAGCGTACGTCACAGATGCGGCGAGAGCTCGAAGGACAGATCAAGGCGAAGGACACCGCAATAGACGCACTCACCGGAGAGCGGGATACCGCGCTGGGCAGCTTCAACAATCTCATGATCGATACGTCAATCAACGACGCGATCAACGAAATTGGTGGGGTGCGCAAAGGCGCACTCACAGACGTCCGTTCGCGTGGACGTCGTGTGTTCCAGATGAAGGACGAGAAGCTGACCGCACTCGACGGCGACGGCAATATGATCTACGGGGCATCTGGATCCGATCCTCTGTCGCCTAAGGAATGGGTGGAGGGGCTGCTCGAGACCGCCCCGCATCTGTTCGAGGAAAGCAGTGGTGGTGGCGCCGGTGGCCGTAAGGGCGGCGACAAGCCTCCTCCGGGCGGCAACAAGAACGTCCGCATGGGAGACAGCAAGGCATTCAGCTCCAACCTGGAGGACATCGCCAGCGGCAAGGTACGTGTTGTAAGGTGAGGCAGATTAGGGCGGACTTGGTGCCCCGCCTGTTAGAGGGTTAGGAGTTCACGGCGACCTCCTCTCCCTCTCGGTCCGTGGTGGACGGACCGCGCAGCACCCGTGCTGAAAACAAGCAGGACCGGAGTGCGGACGACCCACTCCCTCTCCGACGCCTTCGGTCCTGCTTGAGCACGTTGTAGATATCACGAGCCCCGGAGGTTATTCAGACTCCGGGGCTCTTCCAACTTTGTTTCACCCCGCGCTTGGTATAGTTTCAATGCAGTGCAATCAACCGGAGACACGTCATGCAATCGAAACTCATGGTAGCCGCGGTATGCGCGTTCCTGCTCACCTCATGCGGTGGAGGGTCTTCCTCGGTACAGCCGCCGACGGACTTCCCCGAGGACATCCCCTACACGGGAACGGTATCGCTTCCGCAGGTGCACGAGTCGCACATTCAGCACGCTCCGATCTACTCGCAGGGCCGGCGTGTATTCGTGGGTGCGCAGCAGGAAGTGCCTGACCGTTTGGGCAGCATCGGCAGCCACAACGGCGCCGACATATCACTCGGTTCGGCGGACGACGGGTCTGAGCAGCTAACCGCATATCTTCAGCAAGCAGTCGGTGAGGAAAGATGGGCGACAGCGCCTGTGGTCAGCTTTGGTGGGGATGTCACCCCTGACAATCGGGACCGCGCGTTGCGTGCCATTCAGATGGTCAACACGGCTCTTCCTGAACACTTGCGAATACGGGTTGGTAGTGAGGGAAGTGTATCACTCAACTTCCTGACCGAACGCGGCGAGGATGTTTGTTCCTGCTGGGGAGTGACCTACAGCGACTTCACCGCAATTGGCACGTTCCCATGGGCGAATATCTCAGGAGGAAGAATCGACATCTACCAGGACTACAGCGACCAAGGTGACCGCAACGCCACCATCCTCCTCGCACACGAATTGATGCACGTCCTAGGCGTCAATGGAGGCGACAATGGCTCGCACACTCGGGGCGATATTGATTCCATAATGGGTGGAGGTTCAGAGGCGTACAGGCCCGGACCTGCCTCCGTCCTGCACCCCGTGGACAGAGAGGCTCTGCGTTTCATGTACAGCGCAGAAGATCTAGGACTGTGGAGCACCTCTTCGGAGCACCTGGTGGGCGAGACACGCTACACCAAGTTCGGAGTCGTGTCGCGCAATGGCTACTTCGAGCCTTGGGCGCAGGGTGTGGAGCCGTCCTCACAGTTTCAGGGTTCCGCCACGTGGTCAGGTGCTTTCGTGGGCTGGACCTCGAGTCGGAATGCCGTCGTGGGGACTGCGAACATTCGAGTGGACATGGGCACCCTGTCTGGAACAGCAGCGTTCACTCAATTGGACATACAGGGAAGCGATCGGACTCTGGAGGATTTGGAGTACTTGCTGCGAATGGAGGGCAATACGTTCCACGAAGCAGGAGGAGACGCCGGACGTCTGACAGGGGCCTTGGTGGGAAGGAATCACGAAGGCGTGCTCGGCACCCTGGAAAGGGACGATCTGACAGGTTCTTTCGGGGCGGACAGGTCGTATTAGGTATATTCGTCGTGTATGCATTGAACGCGCGGCAGGGGAGGACACATGAGCACACAACACCCGTTTTACGCGGTGGCTGAAATCTTCTGGTCTCAGCCATATGTGGTCAAGGTGCTGGATGCGAGGACCAGTGTGCAAGAGGTGGTAGACGCTTATCGCCTCCGCATGGATTCCGCACCCATCGAAAGAGCCACGTGTCTTCGTATTTACGGAGTCTCCCGCCGTCACAGGCCGGGCCAGTTGTTGAATCGCGAGTTTGCAGGCAACACCCGGTGCAGGGAATTGGAGAAAGAGGCCGTGGAGGACAAGATACGAGAGATGTCACTGAGCGCACTGGAGAGCGGAATCGAACGTGGGCAGGTGGGGACGGGTTGTTCTCTGCTGACTTCCAAGGTGAACGAGATTCGAGACCACTGGATGGAGCTCCAGAAGAAGACAATCGACTTCGACAGATTCAGCTACTGGAACCTGCTGGATGTGTACGAGCAGTTGGTGAGTTTGCGACATACGGCCGATCAGGCGCTGCTTGTTGTGGAGCAGATGCAGACCAATCGGCTGCAAAGTTTCTCGCAGGTCGAGCAGCCTGCATTGTTCAACACTGAGGAGGTGCAAGATGGGAATGAAGCAGGAACCGTCTAGCGTCACGGCATTGGCGCAGGCTCTCAAGGACGCTGGAATGGACGACACGAAGCGAGGTAACGCCAGGATGATTCGCGAGGTGGACGAGAAGGACGTAGTGCGGGTGTTCTCGTTCAAGGTGCGTCCTCTCGGAGCGGACCCTGCTCGTCAGCAGGTGAAGTTCTCGCAGATGGACGTTTTCACGCTGGACCGCAACGTTCGAAGCAAGCCACTGCCCGAGATTCAGGAGGCCATCGCCAATCGCATTGGCGTCGCGCATTGGTTCCGCAAGCACGTGGCGTACGTGGTGCTCAGCCCCGGTATGAGCTTCACTGTGAATTACGGCTAGAAAAAATGAAGTATTCGCACTCCGGTCTAGCAGAGAAATCTTTACTTGCAAGACAGGATTTACTGGACTCTGTATGGGACAGAGTGCTGCGGCGCGTAAGAAAAACACCATTCGGTTGTTGGAGGCACTTAGGAGGTGATACTTCCTTAGACTACTATCCATTAGTCCAAGTTACCTTCTGCAAACGAAAAAGAGGTGCGGCGGTAGGTGTACACAGAATTTCCTACATCTACCACAATGGGCCAATTCCGGATGGTATGTTCGTCCTTCATAGATGCGACGTTCGGAGGTGTATCCGGCCTGATCATTTATGGTTGGGAACACAGGCTGATAACCTCAAGGACATGGCAGATAAAGACAGAAGTTCTCATGGAGAGAAACGTTCTATGAGCGTGCTCACCGAGAAAGAGGTGTTGGAGATGAGAATGTTGAAGTTTGAAAAAGGTTGGACCTACAGTCAGGTAGGTGAAGAGTTTGGGGTTTGTCTCGCGGCGGCATTCAACGCTTGTAATGGTGTGACGTGGAGGCGGGTATGAAAGTGAGAAAAACATACCGCAGGCGTCGAGCAGGTCCTCCTGTGCTGGAGTTTCGCGACGAACACGCCTTCCTGTCCAATTTCTACCCTGCCTCCCTTAGCCTCCCTCTGACCGGGGCTACGTCGGACGCTGTTGAGTTCCCCACTGTGGAGCACGCCTTTCAGGCGATGAAGTCACAGGACCCTGACGAGCGGAACAAGATACGCCTCGCATCCTCTCCGGGGTTGGCGAAGAAGATGGGACGTCGAGTAAAGCTCCGCCCCGATTGGGAGGACGTCAAGATTCAGGTCATGGAGCACCTGGTGTCTCTGAAGTTCGGCAATCACGAGAGCTTGCGCCAGGCTCTCGTACTGACGGGTGATCGGGAACTGGTGGAGGGTAACTGGTGGAACGATACCTTCTGGGGCGTGTGCAAGGGACAAGGGCGGAACGAGCTTGGTATAATCCTAATGCAGGTTAGGGACCATTACAGCGGGAGGCGTTGGTGAACATCTTTGTCTTGCACGGTGACCCATACGTGGCGGCATCAATGCACGGTGATCGCCACGTAGTCAAGATGCCATTGGAGCTAGCGCAAGTTTTGAGTACGGTGCACAGGTTGAAGGGCACACGGGATGATTCCGTGCTCGACAAGTACGGAATCTACAAGGCGTCCTATCAACATCATCCAATCGTCAAGTGGGCGTGCAACAACGCTGCGAACTATGCGTGGGCACTTTGCATGTTCGATGGACTGTGCCGCGAGTTTCGTTTTCGTAGACACAAGGGACACAAGTGTGAAGAACTGATGGAAGGTTTGCGGGTGATTCCGGGTAATCTACCCGGGTGGGAGGACTTGGACAGCAGTCTCACAAATTCGCCCCTCTGCATGCCCGATACGTTTAAGACGAACAACATATTCCTTTCGTACCGTGCTTACTACCTGTACAAGTGGTGTCAGGGCAAGGTGGAATACAATTGGGGACGGCCGCCTCCCGATTGGCTGCGAGTCATGGTGAAGGGTTTGTTGGACACCCGCGCAGGCAAAAAGCTGAAGCGCACACGACGCAAGGTAATGCCACAGTGTCTATTGCCTGTGGATGAGCCTGCACCCAAGAAGCGTACCAAGCCAGTTCGCGATACGATAGACCCGTCCGCAAAGGCGTACATCCAGAGCAAAAAGCCCAAACGGAAACGAGCGAAGGTTCCCGGTACCATTCAGGTATTCACCGGTGAGTACGCCTTCCTGAACAACGCGAACCCGTGTCCGATAAAGCTAGAAGACGGGCGTACCTACCCAAGTGCGTTGCACGCCTTCTACGCCTCCGCAACGTTTCGCGCAATGGACCGCCGTGCCATTCGGCAGGCGAAGGGAGCCTCGAAGCTACGCAGTATATGGACGGGTATCGACAAGCACACGTTGCGCGGTGATTGGGATAAGGTGCGGGATGACGTGAAGCTCGATATCCTTCGGCGCAAGTTCGAGGATGAGACCCTGGCATGGAAGCTTGTGGGTACGGGTGACGCCCTTCTGAATGACAAGTTGCATGGGTGGAATGTCGAACTCATGCAAGTGCGAGAGGAGTTGAAGCTTAAGTCGAAATAAGGAGGCTTGTAGTGTCCCGAAGCGCCCATTGACGGGCGCTTTTTTTTGCTTTTACGATCCTGATCGAAGATCGTAAATGCAACCTTGCAGCGGGGCTGTGAGGTGTCGGAGGCGGCGGGGCCGCTAACGGCTGCACCACGGGGTGGTGGCATGCTAGTCGGTCAAACGACTTTGTGTGTTTTTGTCAACCACTGCCAACGAGGTGCAGAAGAATGAACGATATCGAAGCTGTAGTACCGCAGTTGCTGGCGCAGGGTCTCCTCGCACTCCGCAACTTCAACATGATGCCCATGGTGGTCAACACGGACTACTCGTCCGAGTTCGCCGAGAAGGGTGATACGGTCGACATCCCGGCGCCTGGTCCGGTCGCAGTCCGCGACGTGAATCCGGGTCCCGTACCGCCTGGGGCACCCGCAGACGACGCCACCAAGATTCAGCTCCCGCTGGATCAGTGGAAGGAAGCGCCCTTCTACATGACCGACCGCGACATGCAGGCGGTCATGAATGGCTACATTCCGCGCAAAGCCACCTACGCCATCTCGTCGCTCGTGGACACGGTCAACGCGCACATTCTGCGCGTCGCTGCTCTGGGCATTCCCACGGCCATCGGCACGGCGGGCACCACTCCGTTCGGAGGTGATGTGACCATCGCCACCGGTGCTCGAAGGGAACTGAACAAGCAGAAGGCGCCGGCCGCGGAGCGGTTCTCCGTGCTGGATCCCGATGCCGCAGCGTCGGCTCTCAACCAGCGAGCGTTCCAGGACGTTTCGTGGTCGGCCAATCCCGCGGCGATCATGGATGGTGACATCGAGCGAAAGTTCGGCATCCGATGGCTCGAAGATCAGCAGGTCTTCACGGCCACTCGGGGTGGAGGCGCCGTCGCGGCCGTGGTCAACGCCCACAATGCCGGAGTCTCGTCCCTGACGGTGGACGGTGCGGGCGCTGCGGGCATTCGTGCGGGTGTTGCATTCACCATTGCGGGTGATATGCAGCCGTACACCGCCACCAGGGATATCGCTGGCGGGGCCGTGACGATCAACCCGCCGTTGCAGCAGCCCGCGGCGGACAACGCGGTGATCACAATCGCAGAGACCACGGTGCACAATGTGGCATTCTCGCGCGACTGTATCGCGTTCGCTTCACGGCCGCTTCTGGCGGAGGACGGGCTGGGTTCCACCATCATGGCGGAGACCGACCCCGTCACCGGACTGACGCTTCGTCTCGAGGTGTCGAGGCAGCACAAGCAGACCGAGTGGTCCTTCGACCTGCTCTATGGCTGCATCATTCAGCGTCCGGAGCTCGGCGTCCGAATCCTCGGCTGATTCGCCGGCGGTCATTTCGTTTCTTGGGGCACCTCACTTGGGGTGCCCCTTGGACGATTTCTTCAGGTTTGTCCCAAGGAGCTTAGCAGATGAAAACACTCGAAGTGCTATGGCCCGACGAGTTCGGCGAAGACGTGGTGACGATCAACGAGTCCGACTTCGATTCGAGCATCCACGAGCTGGTCGACGGCGGCGGCAAGGGTTCGGTGGAAGAGGCGGTGTACGCCGAGATTCAGTCCATGTCCGAGGCCGACCCCGACAAGGCGAACGACGACTGGTGGAGGAAGGACGGCTACCCGGAGCTCAAGGAACTCCGCAATCGTCTGCCCGACATCTCGGTGACCGACGCGCTGCGCAGCGATCAGTACGAGCGTTACGAGGCAGGCAACACCTGATGAACACGGAGTCCAAGGACAAGGCCAGCGGGGCAATCGTCTCGCTGGCCGAACGCCAGAACCCGAAGCCGAACGACAACGTAGTTCGGCGTTTGGAGCTCATCCTTGAGGAAGCCCGAGCAGGGAAGATTCAGGGATTTGGAATGGTTTGTTGTCAAAGAGGTGCGGTTGATTCTTGTTACTGGATTGTGGGAAACTTTGATTCCTGGTATAACGTGATAGGCGCTTGCAGGGTGATGTCTCAAGAGTTTGAACGCGAGGCGATGCAAGGTACGGTGTTTATGGACCCGGACGCCGACAAGCCGGAAAACGAGGAGGATGAGTGATGCCTTTGGACACCACAGTAGGCGGGCCGCGCTCGAACTCCTACCTCACCGTCGAAGAGGCGGATGAGTACCACGCGACTCGTTTGCACAATTCGGGGTGGGCGTCGGCCGACGCAGCAGACAAGGAAAAGGCTCTTATCTGGGCCACGCGAATGTTGGACAATGGTGTGCGCTTCGTCGGACGCCGCTACGGGTTATACCAAGAACAAGCTCTGCAGTGGCCAAGAAATTCGGCGACGGATCGCGAGGGATTCTACATAGAGTACAATGTGATTCCCCGGCAGGTGAAGGAGGCCACTGCGGAGCTTGCCTGGCTGCTTCTTGCAAGGGATCGCACCGCAGCCGAGTCAGGTGACAGCACGCAAGCAATTCGAAGCGTGGCGGTGGGTCCGATTCGGCTGGGCTTCTCTGAGGACAGGGAAAAGGTGCGCGAGACAAGGGAGGAGCCCATCCCCGCCACTGTGGTGGATCTGTTGCAAGGTCTGGGCACGTTGGTAGGGAAGACGCCTCTTAGGGTGGTACGGACATGAGCATCAACCTGCCCGAAGTACAAGGATTGGTCCAAACGGTCCAAACGTCCGTTGCCTCGGCGTTCGAGCTCCTCGTGGACTTTCAGCAGAGCATCACCATAGAGCGGTATCAGCAGGCTGAGTCCAAGAACTACAATCCAGCGACTGGAGCTTTGGCGCAGTACGCTCCTGCGCGGGAGGTGGTGGTTGGGTTGGTGCTTGACTACGAGGCCAGCAAGGTGGACGAGGAAATCATTCTTCGTACCGACCAGCAGGTTCTCATAGAACGGTCCAAGGTGAACGTGTCGGGTAATGGGGAAATCAGCACGCGGGATCGTTTGCGTGTAGGGACGTCCCTGCTGAAGATTGTGGATGTGTCCGTGGACCCGGCCGGGGCTCTTTACACCCTGCAAGTTCGAGAAGGTAGCGGCTGATGCCTGACGAGCGCGCACTGAGGCGATTCGAGGCCGACCTGGAGGCATTCGCAAACCGACTGGACGTGGGTGTAGGGGTTGTCACTCAACGTGTGGCACTTCAGGTGTTCACGGGTGTGGTTCAGAAAACCCCTGTAGACACAGGTCGTGCCAAGTCCAACTGGGGTATCAACGTAGGCGCTCCGTCACCTCCTCCTTCGCACGCCATGACAGAGGAGGAATCGAAGAGCCGACGTAAAGCCGGTAACAAGGCGAACGCCGCTTCGGAGGATGCAAAGGCTCTGGCGTACGCTTCTGCTGAGTTGGGTAGTGTGGACGGCAGCGACGCGGTGCACATAACGAACAACCTCCCGTACATCCAGGCATTGAACGATGGTCACTCGGACCAGGCACCGAAGGGGTTTGTGGAAGACACCGTCGCAGAAGTAGCACAGGTGATTCAGGAGATCATAACCGAATGAGCTTCGAGGCCGAACGTGCTGCTATAGAAGGATGGTTCCACGACCGGTGGGAACGATTCTTCGCTGCGGACGCTTATTGGGATGGATACCCCTTAGGTGCCCCTACAGTGCGCGCAGACTGTCGCGTGGCGTATGACAACGTTCAGTTCACAGCCCCGACGCCCGACCAGGACAACCCGCAAGAAACCGTGTGGGTGCGTCTCACGATACTGCCAGCGGGGGCCTCACAGATTACTCTTGGGGACAACCCGATACGTCAGCACAACGGGGTGATCTCGGTCCAGATCTTTCATCCCGAAAACGCCAAGGCGAATTGCATTCGGCGCGTGGCGGACATTGTGTCCGCTATCCTCGACTTGCAGTCTATTGCACTTACGGATGTGTCTGGGTTTGTACAGTGCCGACGTTCGAATCTGCGAAGGATTGGTCCCGAGAACGGTTGGTACCAAGTCAACGTGGATACCGTTTATGTACGTCAAAACAGTGCTGGTGTTTCTGGTGCTTTGTCTCTTGCATACGGACTGGTGAATGAGGATCTGGATGACTTTGTAGTGGGTGCCGGCTCTCCTGTAGGGGTTACATTGGCGTCTCCTGCAAGAATCGTTTTCCCCGTAACTACGGAGGACCATCCCAGGTTCTGGTTTGAGCCTCCGACTGGATTGGCATTTGGAGCGGTGTACAACATTGCTATAGAACGCACTCTGGGAACATTCGACCACACATGGGTCCCATTCAATCCGAAAGATGACATGGGCGCATTCAACGAAGATAGGGTTGTGTTTCACAGCAAAAGGTACCATGCGGGTGTGGTATACATAGCCGCCATCCATCACCTGTTTGAGATAGAGCAATGAGCGCACGTCTTTACTACGCGATAGAGACCTCTTTCAGGTCTGGCATAGCGCGCGGGGCCTTGCCTGATACGGGTACGGAGACCGACGACACTCAGCGTGACTTGGTGCTCAGGGGACGCGCACTTCCTGGAATAACCAACAGTGTAAGGATTGAATATGAGGAGGAGGAATCAGCCGAGGTAGCCACTAGTGCAGGTCGAGGGCCTCTACAGCCACCTACGAAGATTAACGCCAGGCAGGTTGGTCAGGTATCTTTGGGTCTGAGAAACTTGGGACGTTTGCTGCAGAGTGTTCTATGGAGTCAACCGAGTCCTGCAAGTCAAGGTTTGGGTATTCCAGTAGTGGATGCGGTGATTGAGGATGATGGACCTTTCATCCGTAACGGATCACACCGAAGAAGTCTTCTTTTGGTTAGGCAGGACGACGATGGCAGCCATCCACCTGCAAACACGGCATTGCAAGTTTTCAAGGGGGTGGTAATTGATGACCTGTCTTTCAGTCATACAACACGTCTCAGCACCGTCGGCGAACTAGGTGTTTGCACGTTTGGTTTCATTTGCACGGACTACGAGGCAGGCAGTGGTCGACGATACCCGGAGGACTTTTCGTCGGAAGGACTTGAAGATGATCGTCACTTTCACGAATTGAGCGCAGGTGCTGAAGTAGTGCTATCAAACCTTACTAACTTGAGGGTAGGGAATTACTTGTCAGGAGGGGAGGACAAGCACGTTTTCGTAGATTGCTTCTTTCGCAATTCTGTTCGTCCAAAATACGGACTGGGATCTTTATTCCCATTTGATATCGCATTGTCGCAAACCCCGTTTTCTTGTGGAGGTACTCTAGGCATAGTTCTTGACCAAGACACGCAAGGAACCATCCGCGCTTTGCTGTCTGATTTTGAGTCCAATGAGAGTCTGGGAGGTTTCCCATTGTCTTTCAATTTGGAACAAACTATATCCCCCAAAGATGGGTACAAATTCACATTCCCGTCCGTGTCCATTACCAAGGCACGAATGGTGGAACCTCCGGGAGGAGGTTCGGGAGGATCCAACGCTCCCTCTCAGTTGGAGGTGGAATGGTATTCCACTGGCACGGAAGACGGGGAAGCAATTCTTATTCAAAGATTGCAACAGACCTAAACGGAGGATGAAGTAATGAGCGAAGCCAACCAAGTTGAAATCTCATACCAGGCAGAGGCCGCTGGGCAGTTCGGAATCGCCGTACCTGAAAACGCCAAGCGCGAGCTTCGGTACAACTCCGAATCGCTCGTTGCAAACATCAACGACGAAGACAGCCCGGAGATCAGCTCCGACAGGCAGTTCTTCGACGTGATTCCGCTGGGTTCGTCCTTCGGTGGCGACATCCCCACGTCTCTGTCACATGGGAACCTGGACGACCTCCTGCCCAGCGCGTTCTTCAACCCATGGACGGATATCAGCATTTCAGGTGACGCGAATCTAGCTGTCGCCGCAGGTGTGTACACAGACACGGCCTCTGGGTTTGGCGCACTCAAGGTAGGGGACAGAGTAAGAACGGAAGGGTTTCCTGCCGCTGCAAATGCGAATGGGTGGAAAACAGTCACTGCTGTGGCTGACGATGGTTCTACGGTGACACTTTCACCGCCTGGACCTAACACCGCCGCTGGTAATGGCAGGTCGATAAAGTCTTCCAATCTCAAGAACGGAAAGACACGTCATTCCTTTTCCATCGAGAAGAAGTTCTCTGCACTCGACCCACTGATTCAGCACAACTACATCGGCTGCTTGGTGCAGGGGATGGCGATGGAGTTCCGAGCAGGCGCTTCGGTCACGGCGAATCTCACAGTGTCCGCGCAGAAGCATGCACAGGTGAGTGGGCCAAACGCGGCTGTATTCAATCCCATGCGAACGCCGGCTCCGAAGAACCTCATCTTTTCACCGGCGGACACGAAGGGTTTGCAGGTAGGACCGGCCGATTCGTTGCATGTTCCCGACACCGTGGTGCTTTCGGCGATCACCATGAACTTGGGCAACAACCTCCGGTCGCTACAGCAGCTCGGGACGCTGGACATCGGGGACATTCGTCCGGGTCGCTTCAGCGTGGAAGGTTCGTTGGAAATGTATTTCTCCGACGGTGGCTTGTACGACCGGTTCCTTGCAAGGCAGGAAACGGAAGTGTCGTGGCGTACGGTGGAGCCGAACAGCGACAACATCTACTACTTCGACATGCCGCGGGTACGTGTTCGCAACGCGCGTATCGTGGCCGGAGGCGTAGACACGGACCTGACGGCCCAGTTCGACTATCGTGCGCTGGGGCATCGTACACGCGGTTATACGTTCATGATGACGAAGAATGCGGCGTAAGGCAGAACGCGCGGCAGGGGAGGGCTGAGCGGTTCTCAGTGGGGTAATTTCAACGCGACGAAGGAGGTAGTACGATGGACCTGGCAAAAGAGTTTGGCACGGATTCAGAGAAGGAAATGGAGGGCGTGTGGTGCCGTATTTCTGACGACGCGGAAGCACTGATCGCTCGTGCGAACAATCGCAATTTCCGCGACTTCAACAAGAACGCGCTCAAGCCGTTCATGCGTCGGGGGCGGCTGTCCATCTCCGACGAAAAAATGGAGGACGTCACTCGCGAGAACATTGCGAAGACCGTCTTCCTGAAGATTCGCGGCAAGTGGCAGGAGACCGACGACGACGGCCAGTTGGTGGACGTCAAGGACAACCCTGCCAATCGTGTTCGTATCCTGAAGACGTATCCGGAGTTGATGGAAACGGTGCTGACGTACGCCAACGACTTCGAGTTGTATCGGGAGGAACAGATTGCGGACACGGTGGGAAACTAACCGAGCATTTCGAATGGTGGGATTCCTGGGGACCACAATACGAGGCTCTACTGGAAATAGAAAAGGCGGGATTTAAGGTAAAGGCACTGGAACGACTGCCCGAACTGTCAGATACCGCTAACGAGTTGCTTGCACACTACAGCAATTTGGTACGTAGGTGCCCGCAACCGTTTCCGTTTTCAGAGATTGAGGCGTATTGTCGTTTTCAGGGAATCCAGTCATTCGATGATCGGGAAGAGTTTCTCGTGTACCTAGACGCGATATTGGAAGTGTTAAGTGCTCTGAGAAGAGCCAAGGCGGAAAAGGAGGCAGGGAAAAGTGGCACACCGTCTGGTAACACTACTATCATTCAGCGAAAGGGACTGGGTTAATGGCTAGCCTAGACGTCAGGATAGACCCGACCCAAGCGAGACAGGGTTCCCAGGTAGTCCGACGCGAGCTTCGGAGCATCGGTTCCGAAGCTCGTACCACCGGCTCAGCTGTACGTCGGCACATAGGTGGGGACTTCCGCACGGCCTCCGAACAAGCGAAGCGTTCCGTCGCAGGCATCGCCAGTTCCCTTAGGGGTGTTGGTACGATTCTAGGCGGGTTGGTCGGCTTTACCGGCGTCACATCTTTGGTCAGGGCCTTTGCGTCGGGGCAGGCTGCTGCAACAACGTTCGAAGGATCCATCCAGGATCTGTCCGCAATCACCGGGGCGGTAGGAAACGACCTAGAGTTCTTTACAGCAGCCGCCCGAGAGATGGGAGCTACGACCACCTTCTCAGCGGCGCAGGCAGCAGACGCCTTTACGTTGATCGCGTCTGCCAAGCCGGACCTGCTCAGCAACGCGGACGCTCTGAAGCAGGTGACGCAGGAATCGCTTAGCCTCGCGGAAGCCGCTGGTATCACGTTGCCCGACGCGGCGAACGTCCTGGGCATTTCGCTCAATCAGTTTGGTTTGGCAGCCGACCAGGCAGGTAGGGTGATCAACGTTCTCGCCGCTGGTGCCAAGTTCGGAGCGTCTCAGATAACGGACACGGCGGCCGCGTTGAAGAATGCAGGCGTCACAGCACAAACGGCAGGCGTATCGTTCGAAACAATGAACGCTGCGATCCAGGTGCTTGCGTCGGTAGGCTTGAGAGGAGCCGAAGCCGGTACCCCGCTTCGAAATATCCTCCTCAAGTTGGAGCAGCAGTCGGAGAGCTTCCGACCGAGTGTTGTTGGATTGAGTCAGGCGCTGCAGAACGCCTCTGACGAGTTCACCACCACGTCAACTCGTGCAAAGGTGTTTGGTTCTGAGAACATCAACGCCTTTAACGCACTGTCGAATGGAATCCCGTTGCTAAGGCAACTGGAGGACAACATAACGGGCACGGGTGTTGCATATGAGCAGGCGGCCATTCGCGTTGACGATTTGGAAGGTGATTTGGCGGCACTGAATTCTGCTTGGGAAGACTTGAACATTGCGATTAGGGATACCGAGAGCTTGCGGAGTACGGTGCAGGGGTTGACTGATTTGTTCCGCTTGCTAGCGGGTCACATTGAGCGGATAAATGAATTGCAGGAGGAAGGCTTTGTACCTGCGACACAGTACGACTACTTGAGTCAAGATCTTACGAACTTGGACGCCCGTCTTGGGCAGTTGACCGAACGTTTGCAGGATCTACGGCAAGAGAAAGCAGACATAGAGCGGACCTCCGATCAGGATCTCATTTCATTGCAGTCACTGGAGGACCAGATTGTAGCAGTGCGCACCGCTGCTTATGAGGTGGGTCAAGCAAGAGCCGCTGTACTGCAGGGTCAAGACCAAGACCAACAGCAGATCCTAGACGATCTTAGCCAGGTGCAGGATCGTTTGGTAGACATCACACTTGAGTACTTGAACCTTGGCAGGCGTAGAGAGGAAGCTCTGGCGTATGACATGTCCGGTCGGCTGTTTCCTTTCGACTACGAAGGTGAGAAGCAGAGGTTGCAGGAAGCGTTAGAGGAAGCGAAAGCTCTTCGGGAACGCTTGTTTAGTGACTTGGAAAGAAGTACAGCTCCTTCACCTCAAGTTGAGGAGTACACGGATAACCTGGATCGTTTGAACGCCGAGGTGGGCAGTTTGATTGCGTTGCAGGATCAGTACTCAGTTGCCTTGCGGGAGGGTTCGACGGAGGTTGCTCAGATAGAAGAGCGTATCGTTGAATTGAGCAACAGCATCACGGATCTGCGGGCGGAACAGTTGCGAGCTACTAATCAGGCAAACTGGGATTCTGTGACAGCACAAGTTGAGAACTACAGGGATGCAATAGTACGATTGGCCGACGCGCAACGGGTGGCTGGTCAGGAAGCAAGAGCTACGGAGCAGGCCAACGCCCCTCCAAGCACAGAGCAGTTAGATCCATTGGCCCGTTTGCGCGGTCTTAACACGATTCAGTTGTTGCGACGCGCACAGACATTGCTTCGCGAGGTACGCACTCCACAAGAAACGTTGGATTTGGAGCGGCAGAGAATTGAGTTGTTCCGTGAAAGAGGAATCCTTACGGACGAATTAGCGCAACGAGCACGTGTACTCGCCCAAGAGGAATTTGATGCAGCTACCCAAGGGGTGCAATCTGGTCGGGAGCTTGTGGACGTCCACAGAGCTTTGGTGGATGCGCTGCTTCCCAGACAGTCCGCTCAGGACCTCTACGCTCAGAGGGTAGCGGATATAAACTTGCTGGAGCAAAATGCACAGAAGCTGGGGTTGTCCGACATTGACATTATCCGTTTGCGAATTGGTGCCTCGCGTGACCTGTCCGACCAGCTTGGAGAGCTCGAGCAGGCGCAACGCGAGGTGAATGACGTTACCGCCCAAGTGGTGCAGAGGTACCTTCCGACCGTAGCAGCGCAGCAGAGGTATCATCAAGCGTTGCGTGATATTGAAGAAGCAAACTTGGGTGTGGTGGACACCGAGCAGGCGAAGATAAATGCCCTGCGCGAATACGAGCGTGCGATAGGTACGACCACATCTTCGCTGGATCGAACGGTGGATGAAACGAAAGACGCCGTGCAAGTAATTCGGGGTGAGTTTGAGACATTGGGTGGGGACGTTGCGGGAGCATTGGCGTCTGCCTTCTTGGGCGCCGAGACGCAGTTCGATGGTTTTCTAATTCGTTTGGCACAACGGGCGTTATCCGCGCAGTTGGAAGCGAATGTGATCAACCCGATATTGGGATTCGCGAGCACCTTCCTATCGGCGTACACGGGAGGGTTTTCGTACAACTACGCTTCCACTGGAGGTGCGAATCCAGGACTTTCTGGGGCGTTGCAATCCGGTGGGGCAGCCAGAGCGGGTGGGAGCTACATAGTAGGTGAGGCCGGTCCCGAGCTTTTGACGCAAGGTGCTCGAGGAGGTTTTGTGACACCGTTGTCCCAAGGACGGGGTGGAGGTGTGACGGTAAATATCTACTCGGGTGATGCTCAGGCCGAGGTGGAGGAACGAGAAGGGCAGTCCGGGGAACAAGTGATAGACGTAACCGTAGGAAGCGCTTTGGGTCGTATGAGTGACAGCGGTGAGCTGGATGCGTTGTTCGGTTCCTATGGCGGTCGGCGTTCTCTAACTCCGAGGTAGTGGAAGATGCCATCAACAATTTACTGGCCGTCGGAAAATCCTGACAATCCAGGACAGGCGCAGGTGCCAGGTAATCCCGCGCTTGTAGCACCTGGTCTGCGACTACCCGCACGCTTTCAACCACGGGGGTTTCGAAGACAGCCGAAACCCACAGCTCTTGTCACGCAGCCGGAAGTAGGTCCGGTTCGTATTCGAGGCAGGACCACTCAGCGCATTTACAACATTCGCGGGAACATAGTGCTCACTGAAGCACAGGTGGACGTGTTCGAGAATTTCTACTACAACACCTTGGCCAGAGGTACGAGGTCATTCAACTGGGTAGATCCTTTAAGACAGCACACCCGAGTGGAGATGATCTTTTACGGTCAGGCGGCTCCTGCAATTAACGCGGCAGGCCCGATCACCTATTTGGCTGTATTGGAACTGGAGATGTACAGCTGATGGCACACGAAGTTTCAGCGACGTTAAGGGATGCCATTTATCGTGGCAGAACTGAGCGTGTCTTCATCGTTCTTTTGAGCATCACGCATCCGAGGCTTACGGAAACCATACGCTTCAGTTCTGATGGCAGGGACACAGTATCCAATGGCATTCGCTATCAGTCGTTTCCGTTCAGGATAGCTCTGCCGGATGACAGACAAAACGCGCAGCCTCGAGCGCAGCTGGAAATCCCAAATGTGGATTACAGCATCATCACCTTTTTGAGAACGGTGCCCACGCCCGCCACGGTGGAAATTCGTGTCGTACTTGATTCGGATCCTAACAGGGTGGAAAGAGGCCCTTGGGTGATGGAGCTGGTGGACGTTTCATACACGATTGAGAGTGTGAGAGGGACGATACGCGCTCCGTCTCTATTGTCGGAGCCATTCCCCGCAGAATCATACAACGCGACCGATTACATCGGCCTGTAATGAACGATCACATACCAACGTGGATTAGGACGTACATCGGCATTCCGTTTGTTACGGGAGGTCGTGCGAGGTCTCAGGGGGTGGATTGCTGGGGCCTTGTGTGTCTCGTTTACGAAGAACAGTTTGGGATAGAGCTTCCACACTACTCGAACGGCTACGCGGATGTAGTTCGGGATTGCAAACAGATTAGTCGCTTGATTGAACGTCACAAAGAACCGATGTTTGAAGTGGTGACGGAAGACGTTTCGCCGAGTAACGGAGTAGTGGTGTTACTACATGAGCGTGGGCTTCCGCTTCATGTGGCACTTTACGCGGGAAAGGAAAACGGCACCAAGTACGTACTGCACACCACGCAAGATAGAGGCCACTCGTACCGGGAGAGGTTAAATGGACCAGAGCTTAGTTGTAGCGAACCAATCTTCTTCAGATATAAAGGAGGTGATCCCAAAGGAGGGTGACCTCATAGTATCCATTGGTGCGCTACCATTCGAGAGTGGTCTCCGCAAGGTTCTTATGGTGCCAGGAGGTGCTAGAAAGACAATTGCGGATATCCTCGGTCCCGTTCCCGAGTGCGATAGGCATTCCATAACGGTGCAGTTCAAAGGGGAGGTGATACCAGAGGATCAGTGGGATACGTTTATGACGGGCGAAGAAAGGTACGCTTTGTACATTAACGTGGTGCCACACAATCGGAACGTCCTGGCAATCGTCGCGGCTGTCGCCCTGTACATTTTCGCCCCGTACGCTGCGGCGTACATCGCAGGTGCATCTTCTGGGTTTGCTTACACAGCAGCTTTGGCAGGTGTTACGGTAGTTGGTTCCTACGCTATTGGGCAGATGTTGGGCCCCGAGGTTGGTGGTCAGAATGACATCACAAGGGATCCGCAAAGGTTTGGCATTCAGTCCACGCAGAACTCAGTACCTTCCCGGCGCAATTCTGTTCTGTGCGTTATGGGTACCCATAGGGTAGCGCCTTATTTTGCTTGTAGGCCTTACGTGTTTGTGGATGGTCCAGATACACTTGTCTTCAGAGGTTTGTATGATTTTGGTTACGGTCCAATAGATTTTGATGTAGACAGTTTTAGATTTGGAGACTCTGCAATTTCAGGTTTTCAAAATGCCACTGTTGTCACTCACGAAGGTTTGCCAAACACTTTAAGTGAACTATCGGATTTTTCGGAAACGCATGACCAGCGGCAAGTAAACAAACAGCTGGAAGGCACTTCTGAGGGTGCTGGTGAGTGGTCCGAGTTTTCATACAAGCCGGGGGTAAATAGAGCTGTATTGATTGTATCTTTCAATTCTTTGCTCAGACTTAGCAAGAAGGGGGACAAAGAAAACAGAACTGTTACTTTTGAGATTCAAAAGAAGGAAGGAACTGGAGTGTGGTCAAACAGCAATGAAGTGAGTGCTACTGCTGCTACGACTTCACAGCACTTTCTTGAAATGAACATTTCATTGACTACAAATGTAGGAGGTTCGATAAGGATTAGAAGATCAACATCGAACGAAGATGATGTAAGAGTTCAAGACGTTTCTATTCTTACTCATGTAGATTTCATAACTCCTGAGACACCTGTAAAGGCGCTGGGCAGAGCACTTGCTTTCGTTCAAATAACAGCCGACAGAAATTTGAATAACATAGTGCAGACATTTACGGCCATTTGCACTCGCAAGATTCCGTTTTACCAAGGTGGAGCGTGGACGGCTCCTAGGGGTGGTGCAGGAGCGTCGAGTCCTGCATGGCAGTTCGCCTCAATCCTTCGTGGCCCTGGTATCGTGGCTCCCATACCAGATGAAAACATAGACGCGGAGGCCTTGGCAGAGTGGGCCTCTCGCTGCGCTACAAGGGGTTACCGGTACGATGGTGTGTGGAACAATGCGGAAGGTATCTGGGATCGTTTGAATACTGTAGCGGCGTGTGGTCGCGCTTCGGCTACATTGGTAGACGGGAAGGTGTACAGTGTGGTGGTTGACCAGGAAAAGACAGTGCCGGTAGACCTGATCACCCCCAAGGATACCTTGCAGTTTACCGGAACAAAAGCCTTTAAGGATCCACCGCACGGGTTCAGAGGTTTCTATAACGACAGGGACAACGAATATCAAGAATCCGAGATCACCGTTTACGGGCCTGGTAGAAACGAAACGAACAGCACGAACATTGTCGCTGTTCAGTTAGCACCTTTGGGGATAACCACTGCGGCAGAGGTACACAAGTTTCTCAGATATCTGCTTGCGAACGAATTGCTGCGTCCTGAATCTTTCAGGGTCATCCAGGACATAAAGCATTTGAGATTGCAGAGAGGGGATTACGTAGACCTCCTGTACGATGCGCCGTTGATCGGTCTGGGAGCCGCGAGGTTGATAGAGACCGACGCTTCCCGTAGAGGGGATGGTAGGTGGGGCGCGTTTTCCTTGGAGGAAGATATTGAACTTAGCACAGGGCAGAATCACACCGTTCGGTTTCAAACATTGTCCGGTGAGGCTGTGATTCTGCCCATTGTGAAATCTCGCAACGTTTCGATTCCTACACAAAGTGTTCGAGTCCAGGCAACTGGTGTTCGTGATTAAGGAGGAAGTGAAATGGGACTGAAATTGGCAGGCGCACGGAGAGTCAACCGCGGCGGGTTCTTCGGTACGGGAATCTACCTGGCTGCAATGTCAGATGGCAGCACGGAGTTCCCGGCAGCGGGAGCTTATGCTCGCGTAGGCTCAACGAATATAGCGCGGTGGGAAGCGGATGCCGTGAACGGGTGGCACGTGAATTTGGACGCTCTGGATTTCCCCGAGCCTTCGGCGGTTCTGGGTGCCCCCGCATTCGGCGGTTTTTATGACGCCCAAGCGTCTGGCAACTTGCTGTTCACTGCGGACTTGACGGGTGATCCAGCAGCTCCGGGACTGGGCGCATCTTTCGGAGCCGACGCCCGAAGCATGAGACTCCGTTTCAACGGAGTCGGTTCGAAGCTTACGCCCAGAGGTTCCATCCTGGCATTCACAGAAGGCATAGTCGGTGGGACGTCAACCACGCGGTACGTGAGCGTTCATTCTGCGGAACCGGACGCTACAGGCTCAAACCAGGAGGACGATAGCGTTCCAATCGCGCAGACGGCTTGGTCCGAGGTAGGAACTCAGCAGAATTCGATTCGCAACAATGCGGCGGTTGATTTTGGTATTCAGGCGACGGACCTCCCCGACCTCATGTGGGTGGCCTTGCGAGAAGGTGCGGCGGCGAACTCAGCAGTGCTGTGGAAGGACGCTTTCGACAACAACCCGGACGACCCGGCTGTTGGGGACCGTCTCACATTCCCCGAAAACATGATCACGATCACGGCGACCATAGACTAACCAAGTTCTGAACTGGACTGGTAGGACGGAGAACCGCCATGGCCGCCGGTGACGTCTACGCGGTAGTTCCTAGCACGTCTTCTGGCGCGAACAGATTGCGTCGCCGCAGCGGGTGGGCCGGCGTGTGGGACAGAGGCATCACTCCTCCGTCTACAAACAGCAGTGGAATGGCTTTCGATCCGGCAGGTAATCTATATGTATCGGATGCCAGTAGGAATCGTATTTACCGTCGCGCAGGAGGTTATTCGGGATCTTCTTGGGACGCGGGGATAACTCCTCCATCGGGTGTAGGAGGGAGTATTTTCGGCATTGCGTTCGATTCGGCAGGAAACCTCTATTGTGTATTTGGGAATTTCCCAAATCAAAGAATCTATCGCCGAGCAGGAGGTTATTCGGGGCCATCTTGGGATGCAGGCATATCTACCCCAGGTGGTACTAGTATTTTCGGCATTGCGTTCGATTCGGCAGGAAACCTTTATTGTGTAGGAGGTACAAATCCAGACAGAATTTATCGCCGTACAGGAGGTTACTCGGGAAGTTCCTGGGATGCGGGCGTTACTCCACCGAGTAATAGTTCATACGGTATAGCTTTCGATGCAGACGACCGCATATACGCTAACAATTTCGGTTCCGGAAGAATATTTCGTCGCACTAATTACACGACCGGGGTTTGGAATAACGATAGCATTACAGACGGCACTACGGGATCGGGTGTCCCACGCGCTCGTGCCATAGCGATAGAACCTGCAGCCTCAACACCCTCTGCTACTACTGTACTTCTAAACACACCAGGTGCCGGAAATTGGGTTGTTCCTCAAAATGTTCGTTCTTTAGATGTAGAGCTTGTTGGTGGTGGTGGTAGAGGAGCGGACGCCGCTGTAGGAGGCAGAGGCGGCGCGGGACGCGGAGGAGGTGATAGCACTTTCGGTACGTTGTCAGCAGAAGGTGGTGGTGGTGGGGGTGCTGGTGGAAGCTCATTTAATGGTTTTTCAGGAGGTGCAGGAGGAGGACCAGCAGGTGGAGGTGGAGGTGGAGCTGCACAATCTCAAGCTGGTGGAGGTGGAGCCGGTTCAGACGGAGGGTCGGCCGGAACTTCAGGGGACATCGGTACCCGTTCAGGTGGCGGAGGGAATGGTCCGTCGGGAGGTACAGGAGGTGTAGGGCGCGCAATAGGAACTGGACGCGGTATTGGAGCAGGTGGTGGAGGAGGCGGAGCTAGTGGTGGTAGAGCATCAGGTGGTGACACCAATATAGATGGTGGTGATGGTGATGGAGTTCCGGGCGAAGCCTCCGACAATCCCGGTACAAGCGGTGGCAGTGGTAGGTCCGGGGCAGCTGCTATTTCAGGACTGTCCAATTATGGAGCAGGCAGAGGTGGTACCGGTTCCACTGTACAAGCTCAAGATGGTGGAGCGGGTGGCGGTGGCGGTGGTGCTTATGTACGTAAAAATTCTGTTTCCGTCACACCAGGGCAATCTATAGCTTACACCGTCGGAGCCGCAGGCGGCTCCGGTGCTCAAGGTGGTGCTATTCGTATAAGGTACACGATTGATACTAGCACCCCAGCAGCACCTTCTTTCGACGACGCTACCGGAGACGCAGTAACTTGGGTGTCGGGTAGGACCATCCCGCCCATTAGCGTCCCGCAAGCGAATGGTAATCCTGCACCAACGTATGCTGTTGTAGGCAATCTTCCAACTGGAATAGCGTTTGATGCAACTAATGTAGAAGCACTACGAATTACAGGTGCCCCGGTAGGGCGTCCATCAGGTACCATCACAATACGTGCCACAAATTCCGAAGGCACAGCCGATTGGACTATTGATTACTCGACGGACCCGGCGCCACCTGCTGGAGTACTGACGGAAACTGCAGGAGATGGAGGCACCGGTAGTACTTTCATAACTTTTAATATGGTTCCTGGTTTTCTAATTCCAGCTTCCCTAGTTGCAGGAGGAGCCACAGCCTACCTCGTCAGGGTAGAGCTCATTCCGGACCTTGGCAATGTTTCGTTGTACACTAATGCCTCTACGGTATCGTCCGTATTTAGTGGATTGACTTCCGGACCCGAGCTTACGGAATTATGGGAGCAGTATGCTGAAGCGCTGACAATAAGCGCAGGTGGTAGAAACCTTGTAATACCTGGTCCTAATGCTGCGGGATTAAGCACACGAGATTCTACCGAACCCTATTCCTGGGCGGTCGCGGAAGGTGCCGCACGAGATGAGTTCCGCGCGTTTCATACGGCGTACCGGGCGTTATCGCTGGCTGCCCGGAACGCTACAACGGTCACTCTTCGAGATGGACCACTACCTGTAGCACCGTCATGGAATACCGACACCGGTCCCGCTATTACCGGTGTAGCAACAAACGCCATCGCCCCGATCATAATTCCAGCAGTTGACGTTGGCATTCCTGATCCAACTTACGAAGCCTCCGGGGTTCCTGCTGGGCTAGCATTCAACCCCGTCACTAGGGAGCTTAGTGGTACACCGGCTGCCGCTGGCACAGGTACGATCACGATCACCGCGACGAACAGCGCAGGGTCGGATACGTACACTCGGAACTATGCGTTCACGGACCCGAATCAAGCGCCTGCGGTAGCCATCGCAACGCAGGCGCAAACGGTAGACGGTGGTGCTGTAGTGCAGCTAGCGGCGATGGCTAGCGACGCCGATGGAACGATTGTTAGACAGCAGTGGACGGCAGCTAGAGGGGCGTTTTCAAACGCAGCTATTTTAGGACCTACTTGGACGGCTCCAGCACGTACTAATCAACGGCAGCCAATCACCCTTAGGCTCACCGTAACGGACGACGACGGAGCGACCGCATTTGCTGAAGTAGTAATTACTGTTCGCACAAACGTCCTGTCTGATTGGGTAGTGCCTCAAGGTGAAGAACAGGCGTGTGCTGCGGTGATACAGGTCGCTCGCAACGGTGACCTGAGATTCCTGAATGGTGTGATACTAGATGGTGACTTGGAGCTCACGGACAACTTCGCATTTGATCGTGTAGGAGCCTATCCAAATCCGAACCGAGCTAACTTTGCGGATGCTGTAGGCACGGCGATCAACGCCCGCACTTTGTTCGCAGGAAGCGGAGACTTCTCAGAAGGAACGATTTATGTACAAGATACGGCTGGTGTAGTAGGTGAAGACGTTGCAGACATCCCCGACGCACAGCGTGGAGGGGCAGGAATCAACGTCCTGCAATCCGAAAACGCTGAGCTGTTCAACAAGGTTAACGGATGGCAGACAGGCGACAATGTAATAGTAGCGTTTACCATTCCTCTCGTTGTACGTATAGCAGCCGACTTCGAGGCCAAGATAGAAGGTTCGTCGAGTCTTTCGATAACAGAACCAAATTCTGTCCGTATTGCAGCCGACTTTGAAGCCTCGGTAATCGGTGATTCAAGGTTAGATGTAGTAGAACCTGATGCAGTAAGGATTGCAGCCGACTTTGAGGCTGTGGTAGAAGGTTCGTCTCAGTTAGTTGTTACGAACCCAGTTCGTATCTCGGCCGACTTCGAGGTTACTGTAGCAGGTACATCGGCTCTCTCAGTAGTAGGGCCGGATGCAGTTCGAATCGCAGCCGACTTCGAGGCTACTGTAGCAGGTAGAAGTGAACTGCATCTAGTTCTGTCTTCATTAGACTTGTCCTTATTTGATCGAACTAGAAAAACAGTAGACTTTGCAGCTCTTATCCGACGTTCTAGTGACACCTATCTATATGCTGACAGTAGCCGATTAGGAACTGATTCACCTGTAGAGGGAGAGGTTGGATTTGGTAGCAGTGAGACATTGATTTCTCGCATTTGGTGGCGTGAAAACAGTTGGTTGGAGTTCAACGACGATGACTCACCAAGCGCTGCGAACATAGGGGACTATTTCGGTCCTTCTGGTGCTGGTCATAGTCAAGCTCTGTACTTGATTACCAAGGACGGTAGAGCCGGTGTCAGGGTAGCAGACATCTATTCCTCCACGTATCCTGGAGGAGGCAACAGCATTCAGTTTGGTAGGGATTCTAGTAACCCGATTCCAAACGACATGCTGATGTTGTTCAATTCTATAGGAGTAGGTGACAGTTTCATTATTGCCCTTGCACAGTCTGACCCAGTTCGAATCGCAGCCGACTTCGAAGCTGCGGTGATAGGTGATTCGAGATTAGATGTAGTAGGGCCGGATGCAGTTAGAATCGCAGCCGATTTTGAAGCTACCGTAGCAGGTACATCGGCCCTATCCATAACAGAACCTGATGCAGTAAGGATTGCAGCCGATTTTGAGGCCGTGGTAGCAGGTTCGTCCCAGTTAGGAATCACGCAAGGTGTCCGTATCGCAGCCGATTTTGAAGCTACCGTAGCAGGTACATCGGCCCTATCCATAACAGAACCTGATGCAGTAAGGATTGCAGCCGATTTTGAGGCCGTGGTAGCAGGTTCATCCGACTTGTCGATTGCAGGTCCCGTCCGAATCGCAGCTGACTTCGAAGCATACGTAGAGGGTTCGTCGAACTTAGTCATTGAGGTAGGTGTCCACAGACTTCGTTTCAATTTGAATTTGGGAGTTCCCGGAGACTGGTTGTTGGGTGGGGTTGACGGGTTTGTTAACCAGTTGCTTATTTATGACGACGGGGACGTGGAGCTTCGACTCAGGTCCGGCATACAGTTCACCACAGAGGCTCTCAATAACCTGCAGCTATCTTTTGGTGGTGTAACCGTAAGAGGGCTACAAGTAGGTAGGTGGACTCCGTCCAATACGGATGCGGTGCTCGCATTCTATAACTCGTATGACGGATCTGCGTCGGCAGACATTTCTCTTACCTTCCCACAAAGAAGCGCAGAGCCTGATTTTGATTACCAGTTGGTTTCCCCGCAGCCGCTTGGATCCTCGCCTCCCATAGATTCAATGGGTGCGATTGGAGTTACCAATCGAGTCACTCTGGAATGCTTGGTGGAGGGGATTCGGTCCATAAACGACCTGTCCGCAGAAGTATTCCTGGTGCCCTTGTCCAATGCGATTCATGATGCTGAGACAGGTCCCATACCTCCATACGACCCGAAGCTTACAGTTCCTTATGGGTTGTTGCCTCAGCTCTTGGAGATTCCTAGGGATGGATTGCCTGGGGCGGATGCTGTAGAGTGGTTCAATGGTAACGACGCCCCCACGGATGATATAGGGGATGACGGAGACTTTTATTTACAGACGTCCAATTCGGACGTGTGGGAAAAGAGGAATGGTTCGTGGGTAGTGGTAGCCAGCTTTAAGGGGGCGCAAGGTGCTACATGGTTTACAGGACCGGGACAACCCGCAGCCAGCCTCGGGGGTGACGGGGACTACTACTTCCAGACTTCGGACGCATCTATATGGAGAAAGGATGCTGGTGTTTGGACGTACTTGGTAGACATTGACGGAGCCGACGGAGCCACGTGGCACTCGGCATCCGGTGTACCGGCATCCACATTGGGCAAGCTTGGAGACTTCTACTTCCGAACTGACCAAGGTTATGTGTACGAAAAGATAGGTACCATGACTTGGATGTTCTTGTACGACCTGACAGGTCCACAAGGAATAAGAGGGGCAACCTGGCACACAGGTGCAGGTAATCCCTTGCCTCGCCACGGTGTAGATGGAGATTTGTGGTTCAATCATTCGAATAGCACAGTGTGGTCTAAGGCTGGAGGTGTTTGGTCTCAAATAGCGGATTTGGCAGGAGCCGACGGAGCAACTTGGTATTCGGGTTCCGGTATTCCAAGTAACTCTCTAGGTAACAATGGAGATTGGTACTTCCGTACTTCTACAGCTACTATATGGAGAAAAGCGAGTGGTACTTGGTTTCGGCAGGTAGACATTGATGGAGCAGATGGAGCAGACGGAGCAACTTGGTATTCAGGTTCTGGTGCCCCATCAGCCAGTTTGGGCAGGGTAGGAGATTGGTACTTCCGTACTTCGAATGGTTGGGTGTATCAAAAGACTTCTAACTTTGTGTGGACCTTCCGCAGAGACATTACAGGCCCGCAAGGCCCGCAAGGTGACCCCGCGGAAATTCCCGGTGCTATTGGAGGAACAAGAACTATACCAGAAGGTAGTTTTGTTGCGGTATATACGGCACCTGTCGGAGTAACTCCATCTTCTGGTACGTACACTACAATAGCGTTTACTTACACACAAACAGGTGCTAGTAGCATAAGAGTAGGTTCAGCACTTATACCTTACGCTACAAGCTCTCGAACAGCAAGGGTAGCTATTTCCTCGGAGGGAGGAACCAGTAGAAGTGATCCTATTTTTCTTTATGCTTATTGGTCGGCAAGGGTACTATATATAGGACGTTCAGGAAGTGTTACATTGAGTAATGCTACATTTCAACGAGCAGCCATCATCCAGACTACTTCGTAGGGGGTTACTATGTTATTTTCACAAATTGTGGAAGTGATGAATCAGATTTTTATTTCGTACTCAGACAGAGGTTCTGGTCCAGTAGTTCTTCCTGAAACGGTCATAAAGATCCTCGAAGATTTGGATAAGGGTGTTGAGGAAGAGGTTACCGAACTAGATTGGGATTCCATTGTGTGGCCCTCTTCTCTGGTAAAACCAAAATGGATTGAATTACCTTCTTTGCTTATGCAAGAGAGAGTTGGTAATCTTAAGTCTGATTTATTGACAGGTTTAATTAACCAAGAAGAGTTGCGAATAACGTCCGCATATATAGGGGACCAAGATGTACCTCAGAATACTGTACAGGAATTGTTGTATCGTATACGAGTTTCTGCTGAGACATTGACGGAAAAGAACGAGGAACGAGATCGTCTGCACGCAAAAGCAAAAAGTATACGAGCCTGGCTTTCAGATCCTGCTCGTACTATTGAGGAATTGGAAAAGTTTGATCCAACAAACGACACAAACTGGGCAAAGGACTAACAGGAGATATCTAATGGCTAAGACACAACCGAAGATCACAAATGTAGACCGCGTGGAGGGCGTCAAGTTGTACCTGCAGCAAGCCCTCACCCGAATCACGGCATTGGAAGACGCCATGAGAGGAGATCGCGCGACGATGGTGCAGGTTGAGGTGGCGCGAGATGAGGTATCAGAGGCGAACAAACTGATGCAAGGCGTTTTCAGAAGCGCAAAGGCAAAGGCCTCTCGCACAACTTGACGCCTTTATATTTTCGCCAATACGTTTCTATGTAATTCAGGGAGGCTGCTCAGACATGGCAACTTTGCGAAGAACGGGACCGGCGGTAGCCGCACCCGGTACTCTGGTCGCTCCGGAAGACGGTACGGCTCTGGGCCTTGCCAGTCAGGTCATGGCTGAAGCAATTGCTTCGCAAGATCTAGAGTCGCTCATTGGTCATACCGCAGGAGACGGAGCCCCAGCACAGGATGGGACTGTCGTGTCTCTCCTCTATGAAGATACGAGTACGATGCCAACCACCCTGTACCTCCGTGCCGGGATTACCCTCGCTGTTGATGGTACGATACAGAGTGTGGCGTATCGTGCGTTAGGGGAGGGCACAGGAGGTGTCCCAGTGGATAGGGAGGCGATCATTGACGCGATGGGTGCGTTGATCGCGATGCTTCCTGAATTCACGTATGACCCCGCAACGGATCGCTTCACATTCGGCCTCCAGAACGATTCGGTGTCGGCCCTAAAGGCGCTTGCTGGTAATGACGAGCAACGAGCAGCGTGGGCTCAGAAACTGGCTGTGCTGAGTACTGCGGAGTTCAATCTGGAACGGCTGAAAGATTTAACGTTCCTCCCGAAAGTGTCTCCGGGGTTCGTGGACCTGTCCAACATACCACGGCGTTTCTTTGTGCGTGCCGACTTCAGGCAAGAGTTGTACCAAACTGCAACGGTCCTGCGAATGATTTTCGCAGGACAGACGAGAACCCAAGCCATTGTACTCAACCAGTCCTCTAACGAAGTGACTGGGACATTTGCGATTGATGATGCGCCACGGGCAGTATTGGAGGCTGGCGCTGCGGGGGTTGAAGTTTCGTTTGTTGTATCCCTGCTGGATGAACACGGTGTTACTCTCGTGTCTAAGAGCATCGAGTTGGAGGTAGTGCGAAGTGCCGCACACCCCGACTCGTTGACCAGCATCGCGCAGTCGTTCAACGAAATGATCGCGCAACCGACGCAAGAAGCCCGCATCTATTCCAAGCCGAATTACACGGAGACGATTGTCAACCGTGATGACCTGGATGGGGACTACGCACTGGTGCTAGGCGTCCTTAGCACTCTCGGTTACGGTGACCGAGGCGTGGACGTGGATTCGCTGCGCGTCTATGTGCGGGCAGCAGACAGATCAACCACGGAAGTGCACCGAGAGGATTGGACACTCGTTCAGGACAATCGCGTTATCGACTTCAATATCAGCGCTTCAGAGGAAAGCGGTGCGGGCGGCCGTATACAACGCGATGCTCAGGGCCGCCATTCTTACCACTTCATAGTGGTGTTCTACGATGATGTTACGCCAGTCTACACAACCGTCGACCCTGCGGTGCTGTGGCTGGAAGACGAAACCCACGTAGTGCGGGAGTTGCCCGAGTATCCCGAAGAGGGTTCGAGGGACAACAAGATTCCCAAGTTCAACGGTGATGCTATAGGTTGGGAAGATGATGCGGTTGGGCTGACAGAGGCGGACGTCGCTAGAATCATTCGCGACAACATAGACACGATTCGGATCAGACCCAGCTATTGGTCGACCGAGAATGACGACGCCCGGAACTACTTTATTCATTTGCACTCGGGGGCGGTTCCTTCCGGTACTACGCATCTTCAACTCAACATCAAGGGTGCCGTAGTTCGCGTTGAGTACGTGCTCGCGGACGAGGACTACGTCTTTGCTTTCAATGCGGCGGCTGCAGGCAACACCAACCGTGCAATAGCTCGCGACGGCGAGGAAACTCTTCAAGCGCAGTTAACGTACCAGGATCGTTCGGGGGCACAGCCGCTAGATTTAGAGAATCACAATTTCCTGCTTGAGGTGGTTGCCGAGACTCCCACCGACGCGTCTTCAGTTGCAGACGACCTCACTGTGGAAATCGCTGCTCGTCAGGCCGGCGATGCCGCACTCGGCGCTCGTGTCACTACATTGGAAGGCCTTCCTGCATTGCCGGAACTGCCCGCCGCAGGTTCTCGCGATAACAAGGTACCAAAGTTCAATGGTGACGTGCTCGGATGGGAGGAGGACGCTCAGGGAACGGACGCAGCGATTCCCGACAATAGTCTTCTGCCAATCAAGGCGCAGGCCGACACCCCGGAACGGCAGCGTGCGTGGCGAGACCGACTTGCGGCCGGACAGATATCTGCCGGTAATACGTTACCAGATCTTGCGGAAACCAATACCGGTAGGGACGTCAGGGTAATAACGCAGAATGTTGCGGACGGATTGTCTTTCGTGGATCTCGCAGATCCTACTACCAATCTAACATCCGCCATTGCTGGTGATGTGATGATGGTCCTGCTTCTTGGGACCAAGAGGTGGGTGCGCGTAGGTAATTTGTTGAGACGAGGCGGGGATAGCACAGACCAGACCGCGCGCGACGGCGCGCAGGAAGCGTTGGCCGCCGCGCAGTCGAATAGTGAACGTTTGGGTGTTGTAGAACAAAAGACAGCCGACGTTGACTTGGCAGTTGATAGTTCGGTATGGGCTGCCGCACCAGCACAGGAAGTGCAGATAACGGTCATCCCTGAGTCGAGCACGCTGCACGCACAAATCCTCGACCGCTCATTCGACCCGGCTGACCTTACAAATGCCCAAGTGTGGGCATCGGCGGTTGCGACGACTGCGGTCAATGATATCGTCTTGATGCGCCTTAGGGACGGACTAGATAACCTCCGTTACCGCTATACTATTGACGGTGCGCCGGAGCCAATCTACGAACACAACAAACTCCCGAACGCCGCGGCTCCCTGGACTTATTTCAACCTGGCACAATTTGCAGCGGGCCTGGATGTAGTGATGCAGAAGCGCCGGGACGCCACGCATGGTATTTGGAAGGGTGAGCTTGGCGGCCAAGCGCTGGCACCAATCACTGAAGAAGCCACCGCGCGGGAGCAAGGCGACGAAACTCTCAATGCTCTGATTTCTCCGTTCAACCAGATTGACGTGACTCCACATTCTCTGTCCGGGACGGTGCTGCCCGAACAAATAACCGTCTCGCTTGAAGATCCTAACACCAAGGCGGACAGTATCGCGAAGGTGCGTGTAAGGTTGCAGGGCACGATCCTTGGCACGACGGCGGTAGCGTCAGGCAACTTCGGTGGGATTAGTGATGCCAACAACGTTCTTTCATTCAACGTTCCAGACCTAGTCAGGAGGAACATTGCGAATAACGCGGCACCAGCTGTAGATGTAGATGTCGAGTTCTTAACGGCGGCAGACGCGCGTGTACATAATCACAGAGCGCGCATTGCGAAACGGGTGGGCAGTAATTCATATCCTCATGCTCTTACATCCGCCGCCGCTATCACATGGAACGCTGATAGTACGCTTCGCGCTACTTTGGCGTTGGGTGTAAATGCGGTATTGAACATAACAAATGGGCAGCCCGGAGACGCAGCGATTCTCACGGTGACACAAGCCGCGGGTGCCTCGCGCACGCTAACACTCAATGCTGCTATAGCTAGAGGTGATTTGCCGCAGCCGAGGATGCCGAGCCACGCCACGGAAGTTCGTAAGGTCCACCTGAGTTTTATCAAGGACGGGGCTACTTGGACCTACCTTGGAATGCTTGGTGAGCCTCGACCAGGGTGGCGTGCACTCGCAGGTGCCAGTCCGTATACGGTGCTGCCGACGGATGACGAGTTTCGGATTGAGGTGAACCATACTAACGCTCATGTTTACTCAATTGATATTGCTAGGGTTCAGTTGGTTCCGGGCACGGCAAAGGAATTTAATGTAGAGGCAAACCGTGCTGACCAAGAAAACATCAGTGCTACAACTGTTCAAGTGACATTGAACGAGGCAGGTACGGAGTTAACTACGACCTTAATGGTCGCCGGAGGCGCTGCCCATTGGTCTATTGTTGCGGCCTACGCCAGATAGAAAGGAGGAGAGTTCTATGAACACAGGAATACTCCGAACCACTGAGGATGGATCTACTTACATTGGCAGGTCGGACTTGGGTTTGCCAATGGATGCTAATCTGACTTCAATGGGTTGGCATATTTCAGACAGTAACCCAATGCGTTTCGCTATTTGGAATGGTCATCAATTTGAAACAATAGAGGGAACCTTCGTGGAATCGTCCAGAGGGAGATTCCACATAAAGTTTGGCAAGCAGCCTCATGAATATCTTGCGGCTTTGTACTACCCCATCGACCCACGCATGGCGATCGGAGACATTGTAAATGCCACTACCGCCTACCCGAACGCCGACAACACCGGATGGCTCTTCGCGCACTGCGACAAGGACTTCCATATCGACCACGAGTTCAAGCTGCTCGCGAGCATCACCACGGTATTCGAACGCCAGATGCACGCCCTACACAAGGTGCTTCGGACCGCGACGTACAGCGCCCTCCTGAGCAGCACCTCCGACAGCCGGGACGCATTCGGCGCCGCAAGCCGCGCGTATGACTACCTCGGGAACTTCCGCGAGGATGTGAAAGCGCATGTCCTCGCCGAGGCTCGCAAGGTGCATCTCGGCTACTATCATCAGAACCCGCACGAAGCGCACATCCACGACCCCGTCGAGAAGGCGATTCTGGCGGTGGGTCAAGACTGGGTTGCCAACAAGCAGGCGATTGTGTGGCAGTCGATTCAGGCGCAAGTTGGCTTCGTCCTCGCGGCCGTGCAGAAGGAGCACGACTACGAGACGCGGTGGGACCGCCTTGTGAACGCCCCGCGGCGTGGTGAGGACCCTGTAGGCGGCTACGAGTACTGCTACACCGCCGTCACCTCGAAGCACGTAATCGAGGGGCACGACAATCTGCCCGATCCCAATTGGGATTTCGATCACCTGCGAAACGGGCAAGTGTTGCGTGGCAACTACACGTATCGCGACGACGAGCCCAAGGCCAGCGCCTTCCTCTTCGTGGCTGTTCGATTCCGACGTCCCATTCCCGAAGGTACGCGGCCGGGGCAGGACATTGGCCGGGTGGAGTGGGTGCAAGATCCCGCGTACCTCATCCCGACCAGCTAGGGAAACGACATGCGTCCAAGTAACCTGAGAATCCTTCCGCGCTCTGAGTGGGCGCGGCAGGGCGTTGGCGGCCACTGGCGTGGCGTGCTCGTCCAGTTCGATGGCGACGACGGGAACGACTACCGTCTATTCGCCCGTTCGAGCAGCGTGCATGGTCACCAACCGCTTGTGGACTTGCCACATGGGGCGACGGAGTACGTGCCAGACCCGAACGGCCACATCCATCCGAACAAGCAATTGAACGACGATGGTACGGTCAATCGAGTGCGGTTCGTAAGGACTCCTCCTCGGCGCACGTGGACACAGATTGGGGGATACGAGCAGGGGACTCGGCGGTCCCGAACGCTGGCGAACCGCCCCTTGCATGTTGTTGCGAGTGAGATGCCTGGTAGCGGTCCGTGGCAGATCATGATCGAAGACCGACGGGACCACACGGGCGAGACGCATTCGAATATGGTAGAGTGGAGTGTGTCTCAGCCCTCCTCTGCCGTCGATTCCCGTATGCAACGCATAATCGACGCAACGCGAACATTCACCGGCAGGAGAACACGTAGAGGAGCTAAGCCGTATGTTCGGGACCTCCGCTTGTACGCGGGCATCCCCGACATATCAACCACCGAACGCGACGAAGCGCACAAGGAGGTAAAGAAGTGAGGTTTGTAGCAAAGCACATGAAAGAGTGTGGTCCCGGAGAGGTGTGGTGGATTCTTGATACCAGCACCGACCGCTACACATCCTGGTCACTTGGCAATGGGAACGAGGCACGGGCAATTGCCTCGAAACTTGAAACAGGAGAGATGCAATCGTGAAACCAATCAATCTCAATCCACTGCTCACCGTATGGCTTGCGACGGCCCCGGCTGTATCGCGTGCCCTCGAAGACGGCGACGTGACCGTGAACGAGGCAATCGACATTGCCGCTACGGCTGCGAAGGCGTGCGCGAAGGCGAAGGGAATCAGCAATACGGTGATCGCGACCATCAAGGAACCGGAGGCGGAGTAGCATGCTTGACGATCATCCAATCGCCCGCTGGGTAAGTGTCGCTAGCTTGGTAGCGGGCGTGGGCGGCGGTGCTTGGTTCATCATGGACGAACGGGAGCGGTCCATAGAGCAGACTGAGCGTCTCGCGGAGATTCGTCGAGAACAGGAAGTCATCCGTAGGGAGCTAGCGACACAGACGATTTCCTTGGAGGAGATTCGCGACGAGCAGGACCAGATAGCCGCCCGACAACGCTGGCTCGCAAGTGAGGTAAATCGCGAGGTGGGTTCTTTGGCAATCGACGTGGGACGCCTGATGGAGAGGACGGAAGAATGATTACCCTAAGCCCGCTTGTGTACAAGACGGTACTTTTCAAGTATCGGTTGCTCAAGCCTTACCAGCACTTCTGGCTGTCGAATAGGGCGAAGCACGCCGCGATCGCCGAGGTGCACAAGAACCAAGGTCAGGATGTTGTACTTCGACTGACTGGCAAACAGTACGAAGGCTCGCAGGAAGTGATCATGAATTGCGAGGGACTCCTGATACCGGAGGGGTTCGGGTGGGATGGTGCGACCAAAGCCATTGACACCGCGAACAGCATGGAGGCTTCCCTCGTCCATGACGTGATCTGCGACGCTATCAACGACGAGCAGTTGGAATGGAAGTGGAGACGTATCGGAGACGTTGAGTTCCGACACATACTCAAGGCAGTTGGCATGTCTTGGGTGCGCCGATGGCTGTGGTGGTTGTTCGGAGTGCGACTGTACGCCACGGTCATCAAACCCAAGTAGGAGACAACGTGATGCAGTTAGAGGACTTCCTCGCCGCTCTTGGAGAAAGCGGCAACATAGCGTCGGCACACGCTCGCGCGGCAAGCTTGCGATTGCTCGACGAATACCTGGAGCCCCCGGACGAGGATGGAATCCGGGATTTGAAAACGCGCAAAGTACGAGTGACGTTGCCCGACGGGAAGAAGGTGGTCGTACCAATTCCTGAATGGGCAGCTCTGACAGGAGGCGTCAGCGACCTAGATAGGTTGGTGTACGTCCTCCGCAATGTTCGCGTAAAGCTACCGGAAGGTACGGTGACTGGCAAGAAGGATACGCGAAAGGTGCCCGCCTCGAATACGAGCATGACCTTGAGGCGGGGTGGTGCGATGGCGAACGAGATGACGGCGGACGTTCGCGTCGAGTTCAAAATGGGGCGGCCTCCCGAGCTCCTAGGAGTTCTTCGGGACAAGCTCACAGTGGCGCTTATGGACGCCTTGACCGCAACGCAGAAACAAACTGAAGAGGGCAAGTGACAATGGATATCGAAGCACGCGAAGCAAACTATATGGACAGCCTCGGCGGGAGGCTGGCGGGCATTCTGCTCCCGCTGGCGAATACCCACGTCGAAGCGCAGCGCGGGTACGCGCAGACGGTTGCGGAGATGGCCTCCCAGCCCGTCCCCATGAAGATCGTCATGCGGTTCCGCGGGGAGGAGAAGGTACTCGAGATCGAGATGCCCATGTTCCTCCTCACCTCTCTCCGCCCTATCGACTACGGCGAGGGCACGAAGGTATCGACAAGGTTCTCCGTCAGTGCGCGCGATTCGTCCAGCACCAACGTCGGCAGCAAGGTCGAGGCCGGCATGCAGGCAGGGTGGGGGCCGGTGTCGGCGTCCTTCAAGGCCGAGGTCACCGTCGGGCACGAGCAGCAGCGGGAATCCTCCTGCGAGAGCACCGTGGACGTGGACGTCTTCGTGATCACCCGCGAGCCGCCTGAACTGGTGTCCAAGCTAGGCGACATCTTCATCAACTTCTGCAAGACCCTGGTCGAGGGTGAGGTGAAGAGGATGCTGGCCGAGTCCGAAGACGTGGACGCTCTGCCCGCACCCGAGGCCGCCCCGGCCGACGCAGCCGAGTAACCTCCCACGTTTCAAGTTGGCAAGCACGGAGATCAGTGATATGGACACCACGACCATTCTTGTCATAGTGGCGGCTGTAGAGGGCTTGGTAGGTATCGCAGTCCTCCTCACCATGTTTTGGAAACTGGCGCAGAAGGATGCCGAACGGGCTCGGGACATTCAGGCTGTGCGAGAGATGACGGAGGAGAACTCCAAAGAACTCAAGCAGCATGACGAGGATTGCAAGGCGGATCGCCGTGAAACTTCGGAGCGATTCGAGGAAGGTTCCAAGAAGATGGCCGTGCTTGCCAACAACCAGGAACACATGCAGCGTGACTTGTCTGAGATGAAGGATGACGTAAAGACGCTGCTGAAGCGTTAACCAACTGGAGACGAATCATGAAAGACTTGAGAATTCGATTGCTGTACCTTGCTGTAGGCGTCGCAGCTGGAGTCCTGGTGTGCTTGTTCGCACCCGACGTATCGGCGCACGGCGGAGGCAAGGACGGGTGGGGTGGTCACCACGTCAAGGCGACCGGAGAGTACCACTGTCACACCAACAAGGCGACGGACGACGAGAAGGCACTGTGTGACAGGTATGCGGAGCTCATGGCCCTGCAATCGCATATCGAGAGCCGCGTATGTCCCGAAGCGGAAGTGGCGCAATGCCCCGAACCGGACCCCACCATCGCGCAGCAGATGAAAGCGGCGGAGACCGAGCTCCTGGTCACTCAGGAGCTTCTCGCGTCGTCGAAGTCAGCGGAGACGGCATGGAGGGACCGAGCCACAGCGGCCGAGAGAGACGTCCGCACCTCGCGGACGAACCTGTCGAGATCCACCAAGCGTGTCGAGGAACTGGAGCGTCAGCTTCGCAAGGCGCGCGATGGTGCGGAGCCTTGCATACAGGAACGCGAGGCGGTAGCGGCGTCGGCCGAAGCGTCTTGGTTTGGCAAGCCAAGCACCGATGCTACTTGGGCACTTGTTCGGTGCCTGCGTGGCAACTAGCAGGAGGATGCAATCATGACCAATCGAAGAGGAAGCGCAATCGTGTGGTTCGGTATCGTGGTGCTGGCGTCATTCGCTGTGTTGGCACTTCTGTCCGTCGTCCACCCGGCGTACGCTGCTGAGACGGCGTCGGCTCCGTGGCACACCATCCTGTGGGAACTGATACAGGAGTCGTGGTGGGCGATCATCATATCGGCCGCAGCCACCTACGCCATATTCGGCGTCTACGGTCACTTCAAGCCAGTTCAGAGGGTGGTGCTTCCTGGGGAGGACGAAAACCGGGAAGGCCTTTCCATCGTCGCCTGGTTCTTCAAGTACACCCTCAAGCATCTTCGCGCGGAGGGTCCGACGGACGACCAGAAGGCGGATTTGGGGGTAGCACCACACGTGCTGATGTTCATTGCGATCACCTTCCTCGGGGCTTGTATGCGAGGGGCCGCGCGTATCGTCGCCGTGGCCATTGTGTTCGGGGTGATGTTCTCGGGCATTTCACCCCTCATGTAGGAGGTGGCCTCATGCGACATGTAATCCTCCTCCTGCTGTGCGCTGTGCTCGCCCCTGCCACGTTCGCTCACCCCATTGACGCGGACAAACAGGTG
>MPNN01000006.1 GCA_002239045.1 SAR202 cluster bacterium bin127 | reverse complement strand
ATCGTGTTCACCGTCGCGTCCGACCGGCCGGTGAACATTAACCGGATGACCCTGGGCATAGAGAACAACGGCGAGGCGCTGCGGTTCCCGCTCCCCCACGCCACCCGCCAGGGCAACACCTGGACCTGGCTGAAGTGGACCGAGTCATCAGTTCTGGAGTGGCACCGAAGGTCCGCGGTCAAGGTGCGCATGCATGCGCCCACGACCGGCCTGGACAAGGTGCGCGTCTACTACGACTCAATGAGCAACGGCCATCCGGTGGCGGACTTCTCCCGCTGGGACATCGCGCGGGAGAAGCCCTATGACTTCCATTACCACGGCCTTAACTACTTCGGCCGAGCCTGGATTGCCGTCATCCCGGGCGAGTTCGCCAGCCGCGAAGGCAAGTCAACGACGACTCACGCCAAGCTTAGGCTGGCAGGAACGACGCCGGGCAGTAGTATCGGGTACGCCAAGGGGGCCATCAACCAGCCTCCGCCTGAATTCAGCTACGTCCCGCTGCTGGATGACGGGTTCACCGAGCCAATTGAGTTAGACCCCGCATCGAAGAACACCTACGTGTGGGTTAAGGTCTCAAACGGCGTCCAGGGTATCCCGGGAATCACGGACCACACGCTCCAGGAACACACGCACCTGGTGATCATCGACCCGCCGCCGCGCACCTACACGCTGACGCCGAAGGCGCGGGTCGCGGAGGGAGAGCAAGCGACGCTGTCGCTGAGCCTGGGCAGCCCGGCCGGCGCCGGGGGCGTGTCCTTCACGGTGTCCGCGGACTACCCGGACGGCGGCGCGACCGCCGAGGACGTGGGGCAGTTCGCCGCGACGGTGACGGTGCCCGAGGGCCAGCAGAGCGCCCGGATCATCATACCCACCGTGGACGACGAGGCGGTGGAGGAGGACGAGGAGCGTTTCACGGTGCGCGTCGCCCACACGGGCGAACCGGCCTGGGCGGTGGACCCGGCAGGCACTGCCGCCGCCGTGGTGACCATCGAGGACAACGACGAGCCACCGCCGCCGCCGGAGGGGCCGGAGCCGTGGGACATCAAGGTCGTGCCGGGCGACGGCACGCTGACTGTGACCTGGAACATCGGCTCCCGCGCCGGAGTTGAGGACTCAGATATCTGGCACGTTCTGCGCTGGAGCCAGGAGTTCGGCGTGTGGAACAACCCGCGCGACCCCAGGGCGGTGGGGAAGAACGACGGCCTCTCGGTGGACCCCGGATTGACCAGCTACACGATCACGGACCTCAAGAACGGCGTCGCCACGGGCGTGTTCATCCGCTCGATGGTCGGGCATCGCAACAACATGAGCGAGCGCGAAGAGAAATCCAGCGAGTGGGTGCGGACCAAGGGCGAGCACACCACGCCGGTCGCGCCGCCGAACAACGCGCCCACGGTGGCGAGTGCCATATCGGACGCCACTATCGTCGACGAGAGCGGCACGCACGAGGCATCCTTGTCCGGCGTGTTCAGCGATCCCGACGGCGATGCCCTGACCGTCACCGCCACGTCCTCGGACGAGAGCGTGGCGACCGTCTCCGTGTCCGCCGACTACTCGACGTTGACGGTGTCGGCCAAGAGCCGCGGCACCGCCACCATTACGGTAAACGCCAACGACGGCAAGGGCGGATCGGTCGATGACGCCTTCAACGTAACCGTCAAGGCCGCGCCGGTCGTAGCCTCGGCTATCGCCGACATCACCGGACTGGAAGCCGAAGACAGCCGCATCATCTCCTTGTCGGGAGTGTTCAGCGACGCCGACGGCGACAGCCTGACGATCACCGCGAGCTCCTCAGCCCCGAGCATCGCCACCGCGTCGGTATCGGCCGACTACTCCAGCATCACCGTCACCGCGAAGTCCGAGGGTACTGCGACCATAACCGTCACCGCACAAGACGCCGACGGCAACACCGCCAGCGACGCCTTCGACGTAACCGTGTCAGCCCCGCCAAACAACGCGCCCACGATCTCCTCCGCCATCGCCGATGTGATCATCGTGAATGAGAGCGGAACGAGCCAGGCATCCCTGTCCGGCGTGTTCGCCGACGCCGACAACGACGACCTGACCGTCACGGCTGACTCGTCGGACGAGAACGTCGCCACCGTGTCGGTCGCATCCGACGATTCGACGCTCACGGTGTCCGCCAAGAGCCGAGGCGCCGCGAACATCACCGTCACCGCCTCCGACGGCAAGGGCGGCGAGGTATCCGACACCTTCGCAGTAACGGTGAAATCTGCGCCGGTCGTGGCATCGTCCATCGCCGACGTGAGCGCGCTGGAAGTCGACGCGACGCACGAAGTCTCGCTCTCCGGCGTCTTCAGCGACGCCGACGGCGACAGCCTGGCGATTACCGCCGCATCGTCCGACGAGGGCAAAGCCACCGTCTCAGTATCCGCCGACCAATCCACGCTCACGGTGTCCGGCGTGTCCGAAGGCACCGCGACCATAACCGTCACCGCACAGGACGCCGACGGCAACACCGCGACCGACACCTTCGACGTCACGGTGAACACCCCCGTCCAGCCGGAGCCGGTCGAATCCGAACCACAATCGGAGCAGGAACCCCAGCTGCAGCAGCAGGCGGCACAGCTCCCCGGAGCCGTGACCAACCTCACGGTCGAGCCTCGTAACACCCGCATCATCGTCTCATGGGAAGCACCGACCGACGGCGGATCCCCCACCGGATACATCGCCCACATCAAACCGATAGACGGCGGCGACGGACACACTATGACCCCCGACGCCAGCAAAACCACGATCCAGTTCCGAAGACTGAACCGGGAAACGGAGTACCTGATCTGGGTCCGAGCCGTCAACGAAGAAGGCAAAGGCGAACGAACCCCCATCCGCACATCCACCAAGTGAGACCCCGGCGCCCCCCTCTGGATTCCGGCTTTCGCCGGAATGACGGGGGGGGGGTGCCCGTCATACCCGCGCACGCGGGTATCCAGAGAAAAGCAAACCACGCTAATACACATCCTTAAAATCTTTCCCCATCCTGGAACATCCTAGTTCAAAATAGCGTGACGGTTGCGTCCTGCCCCAGTCCGTCGCTTTTCTCGACTGTTAACCTAGGAAAAGGCCATCTCGATCACATCGCGCAGGAAGAGTGGCTCGCCGAGGTGTGTGGAATTGAGCCGGGGCCGGCGCATTATCCGCGGGTTCAAAAACTGGGAGGTTACGTGCATTGAGTTGTCTCACTCCACACGAACCGCTGATACTATTTCATGTCGGAACCGCTTTAGCCGAGGGACGGGACATCAAGGATGCGGTGCAAGGCTGGTGGAAAATCAACCATGTACGAGCATCAACTTACGACCTGGTGCTAGCCAAAAGCTCGAACAGGATCGTTGGTGCTTTCCGTCCATCACCAGGCTCATGGCACCAACGGGACGATGGACGTTGGGGCTTCGCTTCTGTTTACGCGTACGACGTGTGGGACGACTACGTCGGCAAAACAGTACCCAAGCGATACCGTAATCAAGCCCCATTCCAATATCTGGAACCATAAGCGTTAATTTCGGCTGTACGATTGGAGCGACGATCCACCGTAGTGTGTCGGATGTGCAAACCCACTATGGTTCCGCCGATCATGAAAGATCAAACAAAGCCGGTTGCCGGCGTTGTGATTGGCGAAGTTCCGAAGAAAGCCGACCGAACCCGTAATCTTTCGCGTCGACGTACTCCATCGCGTCGGCGATAACGGCATGGCCTGCCTGATCCCGGATCAACGCGTGCATCTTCAGACAGATGCGGCGGTAGTCAGAATGACCCGAAGCTCCAGTTCTCAGCTCCAGCATGTGGAACGCCTGTCGAGCATTCATCTGGACGTTGTAGCGGATGCGATAGCCAAACGGGATCGTATATTGAGCAACGTCGGCGCCATGTTCCTTGAGCACATCCCAATACAGCTCAGACATCTCCGACATCGAGTCGTGCCATCTATTCGCTACTTCGCCGCCAACTTCATCAATCTCAGGCGGCGTCGAATAACCATGTCGCGGCGTCAATCGTTGCCAATCAATCGTCATCATGCGATGCCGTTGGAGATCGCGAAAGCTGCCGAAATCCGACAGCACATCAAATCGGTAGTAGATCCGCTCCATCCCGCGTCCCGGTTTGTGTCGACGATTCAACCGCTCGCCAACATAAGTCGAAATCACGTTCCTGCGCTCTTCGTCACTCATGCCCAACGCTGTTTTCAGCAGATCAACTTCCGATCGATTCGAATACGGATACAACGCTGCAGCGACGAGTCTTATCTCCGCGTCAGGATCGTAGTCCAACATCTCTACCTCGTCACGTTCCAGATCAAAATCACCTCCGTCGAGCGGTGCACCTTCACCCTCTACCAGTTCATTCATGTTTTGGGCGATGTCTCTGAAGTAGTCGCTCCATGCCACGCCGCGATCTTCGACGTCGACTCGCGACAGGAAACCGGCGATCACCTTGCGCAGTTCGACCAGCATCATCTGGGAATATTTCCGAGCTTCAGCCAACGAGCTCGCATTCATGCGCATAAGCAGCGCCTCGTAAGCCTGACCCGTTGCGAAAATCCCTAGGTTCGAAGTCGTCGATGCTGGCAACAAACCCCGTGCAGTGTCGCAGGCGCGGGCTCGGGTGGCGCTGCGGTAAGCGCCCCTTGTCTCCTGCGTCCCCTGCGGAAAACGTGTTTGGAAGTGCGATGTGAGGGCGCGGACTACGAAGGAGTAGTTTTCGAACAGTCGGTCCATCGTGGCAGCGTAGCGACCGGCCATTGGCCCCTGCGCGATTTCTGGCGGTGTTCGGTATCTGAAACGCGCGGTTCCGTCTGCATCTTTCAGCTTGGTGTCGTAGTAGATGTAACGGGTGCTTTGCTCCAAATACGCCGCCAAACGTCCCCGTTCGAGCACCTTAGTCAAGATCGCCGATGCCTGCTCACAAGCAACGTGGGCACCACCCAACTGCGCTACCGAATCATCGCCGTACTCCACAAAAACCGTCTCATACAGTTTTTCGGCCCTACTCAAACCTCGAGCATCATTTGGCACCTCGTCGGCGATCGCTTGGATCCCGATCTCCGGTTGTTCATAAAACTCGTCCAAGAACAACCGGCGCAGAGACTTGTGCGTCCGGCTGTAGCGCGCGAACATGGCACCCTTGACGATCTCCGGGAGGTTGACGATCGCGAACACCGGAAGATCAGTGTTGGTGAAGAAACGACTCAGTATCGAGCGTTCGTCGTCGGTGAATGCCTCTCGAACGTACACGGTGCGTCAATCTTCGCACATGGACGGGAGCATAACCGCAGTGGACTAACGGCTGGTCACAAGATCAGACGCAGAGGCCGTTCGAGGTTGTCCTTGACCTCGTTGAGCAGAATTGCCGCTTCTGCCCCATCGCCGACTCTGTGGTCCGCGGATATGGTGGCGTTCATCATCTGGCGCACGACGATTTCGTCATCGAGGACGACTGGCGTGGGTTTCACCGCACCGACCGCGAGGATGCCGGCTTGGGGCGGGACAATGATCGCCGCGAACGTGTCGGTGCCGAACATTCCGAGGTTCGAGGTCGAGAACGTGCCGGCGGTCAACTCTTCTTGGGTCAACGAACCGCCCTCGCCGCGCGCGCGGGCACCGAGGTCTTTCGATGCGTTAGCGACATCGACGAGCGACATGCTCTGGACGCCGATCAACGCTGGCACTATCAATCCGGCTTCGAGCGCAATCGCCACACCGATATTGATGCTCGCGTGCCCTTCCAATCGATCCTCGTGGAACGTCGTGTTCCATTTTGGGTACTTGACTATCGCCATCGTCAGAGCTTTGATGATCATGTCGTTGACGGACACGCGGACGCCCGACTCTGCCAGTTCGGCATTGAGTTGGGCGCGGAACGACATCGCTTCGGTCATGTCGACGCCTGATGTGACGTAGTAGTGGGGCGCTTCGGTCTTGCTTCGAACGGTGACACGGGCAATGGCTTGGCGCATCGTCGTCAGTTCGATATCTGAGCCGTCAACAGAAACGGACGGCGCTGAGACGGCTACACCAGACGGTGCAAAGGCTGGTGCTGGTGTGAAATCGAGCACGTCGTCGCGGGTGATGCGACCGCCGGGGCCGGTTGCCGGAATGGCCGCTAAGTCGTAACCCTTCTCCTGCGCAAGCCGACGCGCGAGCGGGGAAGCTTTAATCCTCCCACCTTCAACGGTTGGTGCCGCCGGGGCGGACACAACCGGAGTCGGCGCCGGAGCTGCGGGTTCAGGTTGTGGTGCGACCTCAGCACTCGGAACTTCTACCTCGATCTCAGGTTCTGGCTCTGACACCGATTCAACCGCCGCCTCAGGCGCGGAATCAATGGTTGGCAACACGTCGTCCACACCGCCGATGTACGCCAGTAGCGATCCGACCGGTGCCTTCGTGCCATCTCCCAGGACGATCTTCCGCAGAATGCCGGCGTTGTACGCCTCCATCTCGACCACCGTCTTGTCGGTCTCGATCTCCGCGAGCTTGTCGCCCCGAGCCACGTCATCTCCTTCGCTCTTCAACCACTTCACAACGGTGCCTTCGGTCATGTCGGCACCCATCGCTGGCATCGTGACTTCGTGGATCAACTTTTGGCTCCTCGGTTGGTTCGGTTCAATTTGGGGTTACGCGCGGAAAACTTAAGGTCGCAGCATCAAAAACTAATCAATCGCCGAGCCGCTTCAACCACTTCGTCGGCGTCCGGCAGGATATCTTGCTCAAGCCCGCGGTTATACGGCCAGGGCACGTCCTTTGCCCCGACACGCACGATCGGCCCGTCGAGCCAATCAATCGCTCGTTCTTGCACCTCAGAAACGATTTCCGACATGATACCGCCGGTTTTTCTAGCTGTGTCCAACATCACCGCTCTACCCGTCTTCTGGACCGAAGCAACCACGGTGTCAAAGTCAACCGGACTTAACGAACGCAGATCGATAATCTCGGCATCAATCCCCTCCGCTGCCATCGCATCGGCCGCTTCCTGCAATACACGCACCCCGTACCCATATGACACGAGGGTGAGGTCGTCCCCCGATCGGTCGATCCGCGCCTCTCCGAACGGGATCTCGTAGTAATCGTCCGATACCTCTCCGCGGGCGCCGTAAAGGTGCGAATGCTCCGCGAAGATCACTGGGTTGTCTGATTTAATCGATGTGCGAAGCAGTCCGAGCGCGTCGCTCGGGTTGGATGGGCAAGCGCAGTACATGCCTGGTACCTCGGCTAACCAGGTCTCGAAACTCTGTGAGTGCGTCGCACCCAATTGGACGCCAGCACCAGTTGGCGCTCGGATAACCATCGGCACCTTGATCTGTCCGCCGGACATGTAGCGCAAATTCGCCGCCATATTGACGATCTGATCGAACGCTACCAAGGAGAAACTGATCGACATCAGTTCAACGATGGGTCTAAGACCCACACTCGCCGCGCCCACGCCTGCGCCGACGAACGCGGCTTCCGAAATCGGCGTATCTTTGACGCGCTTGTCTCCGTACTTCTCGAGGAAACCCTTGGTAACCGAATACGCCCCGCCATACTCACCAATGTCCTCGCCCATGATGAAGACATTCTGATCCGTCTCGATAGCCTCAGCCAGGCCCTGCGTTATCGCTTCTCGAAAAGTGATCTCAGGCATAGAAACTACAGAATTTCACTCATCGAACGTTGGGTGGCCAAGGTAGGGACATCCTAGGCGTAGACATCGTCAAACGCTTCCGAAAGATCGGGATCAGCGCTGTTCGTGGCAAACTCCACAGCCGCATCAATCTCTTCGTCGACACTCGCTGCGATATCGTCGAGGTCGGCCTGCGTCGCAATTCCAAAGTCGAGCAGCCGCTGTGGATATGTCTCCAACGGGTCACGGCGTCGCCAAAGATCGACCTCCGCCCTCTCTCGGTACTGATCACCAGGGTCCGCGAAGGAATGTCCCACAAACCTAAACGTCTTCGCCTCAATAAAAATCGGGCTCCCTTGAGCCCGAACACGATCGACTGCTGCCTGCGTAGCCTCACGTACCGCTACTACGTCCATGCCGTCTACCGAAATCACATCGACGTCGTAGGCGCCCATCGCGTCATTGAAGTCGGGACCGCGATGTCGGACCCGGCCAACCGCGGATCCCATGCCGTAGAGATTGTTTTCCATGAAAAAAATGATCGGAAGTTGCCAAACCGACGCCAAGTTCAGCGTCTCGTGGAATGTACCTTGATTGGTCGCACCGTCGCCGAAAAAGACCATCGTCACCACGTCGGTTTCTTGGTATTGCTGCGCCAAGGCGATCCCGGCGGCCAACGGAAGTTGAGCACCGACGATGGCATGTCCGCCCATGAAATGCTTGGCGGCATCGAATATGTGCATCGATCCGCCCTTGCCCTTGCTCAATCCGGTTCGCTTACCGAACATCTCGGCCATGATGCGGTTGGTGTCGAGCCCGCGGGCGATAGCGTGTCCATGGTCACGGTAGTGCGTGACGATGTAGTCGCGTGGTTCGAGCGCGCTGATCGCTCCGATCCCTGTCGCCTCTTGACCGATATACAGGTGAAGGAATCCCCGCACGTTCCCAAGTGAATAGTGCTGACCGCAAGTTTCTTCGAACCTGCGAATTAGCACCATCAGACGATACATCCGCACAAGCTCCGCATTGTCGAGGTCATCGGATAGGGTCGCAGACACTTTGGCGGCGTACCCATTGGTGCTGGGCGATACGGGTGTGGATTCTGTGAACGCAGGCCTGACGATGCCCGTAGTGGAAACCCTCGGTTTTTCGGCTTGTTCCATAACCCGAAATGATTCGATGCGCGCACACAGACCATTTCTGTGCGACGCGATGAACTGCGCGTTCCTCAGCGTTAAGTCGAATTTCGATTCTATACCAAACGATAACGACGCCGAAGTCGACCTTGTCTCATCGGTCAGCAGTCACTCATTGGCTTTGCAGCTTGGCGGCGAGGACGACATTTTCAAGCAGCATCGCGACCGTCATCGGCCCGACGCCGCCCGGCACCGGTGTAATCGCCGAAGCCTTCTCTTTCACCGCTTGGTAGTCGACATCCCCGGTCAACCGAAATCCGCTTCTGCGGCTCGGGTCTTCAACGCGCGAAACTCCCACATCGATCACCACTGCCCCCTCTTTCACCATGTCGGCCGTCACCGTATTTGGCACCCCCGCAGCCGCGATCAGAATATCCGCCCGCAGAGTGTGCGCCGCGACATCCCTCGTCCCGGTGTGACACATCGTAACCGTTGCGTTTGCTCCACGACCACGCTGTGAGAGGAGCAACGCCAACGGTCGACCAACCAAGGTACTCCGCCCTACGATGACCACCTCGGCACCGTTGACCTCTACATCCGTCTCAAGGAGCATCCGTTGGACCCCTAACGGCGTCGCCGGCACGAACCGTGGTCGACCCAGCGATAACAGTCCCGCATTCTGTGAATGGAGACCGTCGACATCCTTCAACGGATCCAGACCATAGATGATCTCATCCGCGTCGATATGATCCGGCAACGGTAACTGAACCAGGATGCCGTGGTACCGCGAGTCGACGTTCAATTCGCCAATCACTCCTGACAGGTGATTCGCGTTGACGTCCGAATCTATATGAATTGTGTCCGTCAAAATCCCTACTTCTTCGCATGCCAATTCCTTGCGCCGGACATACGAGCGCGATGCCGGATCGTCTCCAACCAAAACTACCGCTAAGCCAGGCAAGTAGTCATGCGCCTCCCGAAAAGCGGTCACCTTCACCGCCACTTCGCCGTGCACTTTATTGGCTATTTCATTGCCGCTGATGATGCGATTTATCATGTGAACCGTTGACCCAATTCCCGTCGATGCTTCAGGTTGCCAATTGAGGGCGCGATCCAACACCATTGCGTCTACCAACGGCTCCGCTCGCGTCCCTGAAAAATGATATACACCGGCGTCGATCTCATCGAAATTCCGCGCATCGCCACCGTTCGCGACCGGTACCCAGTTCGATTTCTCAACAAGGTATTCACCACCGAAGAACGCAGATACGCCCGTAATCGCGCCCCCCAATTGGCGAGCAGATTCGCGGCAAAAGAGGCCGTGATGAAGGCCTTGGGTACCGGCGTACGAGGCATCCCCTGGAAATCTGTAGAAGTCACCCGCAAACGTGGCGGACCACCAGAGATAACTCTCCACGGAAACGCACGCAGACGAGCCGACAAGATGGGTGTCAAGCGCATAGCGCTTAGCCTCTCTCACTCCAAAGAGTTCGCCGTCGCATCTGTGGTGATGGAGGCCCAAGACGATGCATGGCGACCGTGATTCAGGAGCTGAAATGACCGCGAATCAGAAGGTGGTCACCGCATCCGAGATGCAGACCATCGAAAATCAGTGGTTCGATTCTGGAGCCATAACCCTCGAGGTACTCATGGACCGGGTTGGGCGAGCGATCGCGGAATGGGTCCTCGAAGACTTAGGCGACCAAGCCGAACACGCGACCGTGTTTTCCCTCGCGGGAAAAGGCAACAACGGTGGAGACGCTATTGTGGCGGCCCGATATCTGGTTGAGGCTGGCGTGAACGCAATCGTCGGTCTAGTACTGCCGCGACCCGACGATGATCCGTTGTTGTGTGCGTTCAACGAAGCAGGTGGTAGCGCGGTGGCACTCAATGGAGATGCCGGACATAGCCAAATGGCAAACTTATGCGACAAATCAAACTTGATCCTAGATGGTGTGTTCGGTTTCAGCATCTCCCGGCCAATCGCTGAACCGATTGCTTCTTTGTTCGAGATCGCAAAAAACAGTGGCAAAAGAACCGTCGCCATCGATATGCCCAGCGGTGCAGATCCAGACACAGGGGAGTTCGATCATAACGGACTTCCAACCGACGTGTGCTTGTCCGTCGGGTTGCACAAACTGGGACCGGCGATCAGATTCGGCGACCCGCATTTCGGCACCAAGATCGAAGTACTCGACGTCGATGTGCCTTCCGAACTCACTGAGCCCTACAAACGCGAAGTGAACAATTTCGCCTTGGCCAAATCCCTGCTTCCAGACCGCGACGCCGCCGGTCACAAAGGCGATTTCGGACGTTCGCTGCTCATCTGCGGATCGAGCACATACGTCGGAGCTGCTTCGCTTGCGACGCAATCATGCCTAAGGTCCGGTGTCGGTTTGGTCACGCTCGCGACACCCACAAGCGCGTACGAAGCACTAGCCGGGAACTTGCCTGAAACCACCTACTTACCGTTGGACGAAGATGCCAACGGAGTTCTGCCGGGTCCCGCATTCACGAAAATTCAACAGAACATCCCGGCTGTCGATTCTGTCCTCTTCGGTGTCGGACTGTCTCTGTCTTACGGTGCCCGAGAGCTGACATCGAGATTGACCTCCAAGCGCGATATTTGGGAAGGTCACACGGTGGTCATTGACGCCGACGGGTTGACTTTGGTGTCGCAGATGCCGGAATGGTGGGAGATCTTCGACGGAAACCTCGTCATCACGCCCCATCCCGGTGAAATGTCCAGATTGCTCGACATCCCGATATCGCAGGTCGAAGCCGACCGCCGAGCTGCGGTTGAGATGGCATCTGAACGTTTCAACTGTGTCGCGGTTCTCAAAGGCGCGACGACCCTAATTGCCTCCGCCGACGGTCGCCTACGCATCAACATGATGCCAAACCACGGCCTTGCCCGAGGCGGAACCGGTGACGTACTTGCGGGCCTTTTGGCCGGCCTATGCGCAAAAACTGATCCTTTCGACGCCGCGTCGCTGGGCGTTTACCTGCACTCGCAAGCAGGATTATTGGCGCGCGAACAACTAACGCCCTATGCCATGACCGCTGGTGACCTCTTGAAACATCTGCCCGACGCGTTCCGTGCGTTAGCATCGTAGCCATCGGTCAAACAACTAACTCCCCGGAACGTTAAACATGGCGAGGAGCAACAAACCGACGCTCGAAGAGATCGTCGACCAGTACGTCCAAAGAGCGCGTTCGAAGTTGCGCCCAACCGAATACGAACGCAGCACTCGCGACGACCTGACTCTCCATCACGTCGTCGAAAACGACGAATTTCGAATCCTTGACCACATCATCGCCGTCAAGGATCGTCAAGTCGAATGGGTTTGGCGTTCCCAAGATTTCTGGCCGACCGACCAGTTGACGGACATTACCGTCGCCGGAGAAGACCTTAGAAATTACGGCGTGATCCATGGAACCAATCGCATATCCGGCGTCAAATTCACCATCGGACCCCGAAGCTACGCTGGACCGGACCCCGACGCCTGCCTGCCGTACGTCAACGACTACCTGCACCTCGAAGCACATTACCGCTGGAAAGACGACCAGATGACGCTGCAACGCGCCCGGATCGGCGTAGATTTCAAGACCAAGGACGGACTGACGTTGCGGGCAAGGTCAGTCGAAATCGAACTCGCACGATTTTGGAACTTGGAATACCGGTACCGTTCATCATTGGGGTCCAGGCTATTGGTCTCCGTCGACGGCGATGAACAAATGAGGATCGGGGTCCCGACGTCGCTAGATACCGATGAAGTACGCGGCATATTTGATTCGGTCATGGCCTATCGCTCCGGCGAATCTTCCGTCGCGCTTCCAAGTCAATTCGTAGTCGAACGGGAGTGAGGCCCCCGGCACTGCCCCATCGATTCAATCTGATGCATCATGGACGCACTAGTACCTAAACCCCTCGCATCCAAACGCATAGTGCTCGGCGTATCAGGTTCGATCGCGGCATATAAATCCGCTTATGTCGCATCCGAACTCGTCAGACTTGGTGCCCACGTCGACGTCGTCATGACCGAATCGGCCCAACGGTTCATCGGCAGCAACACCTTCGCGGCACTGAGCCACAACCCGGTGACCACATCACTTTGGGACAGCAACTCCGAAATCAACATCGACCACGTATTACTCGGCACCAAAGCACACTGCATCGTAATCGCACCTACAACAGCTAACTTGCTCGCCAAATTGGCGCTCGGTATCACCGACGACGCAATAACCGCAACCGTTTTGGCTTCCAATGCACCAGTCGTCGTCGCACCAGCAATGGATGCCGACATGTTCAGCGCACCCTCAACCCAGTCCAACGTTGCAACCCTCAAAAAACGCGGTGCCCTGTTCGTCGGACCCGAAGCCGGACGCCTAGCATCCGGACTCGTCGGCGAAGGACGAATGAGCGAACCGCCCGACATCGTCGACGCCATCCGCCTAGCCATCGGCAAAAGCCAGGGCGACCTATCGGGCCGCCGCGTAGTAGTCACCGCCGGCGGAACCCGCGAACCCATAGATCCAGTCCGCGTCATAACCAACCGCTCCACCGGAAAAATGGGTTACGCCATCGCCGAAGCCGCGCGCGACCGCGGCGCCGAAACCGTCCTCATCACCGCCACGAACGGTATCCGGCCTCCATGGGGGGTCGAAATAATCAACGTCAACACCGTCGGAGAGATGCGCGACACAACTCTACCCGCCGCCGCAGGTGCTGACGTGCTCGTCATGGCAGCCGCAATCTCCGACTTTCGTCCAAAGTCATTCGCCGATGAAAAGATCAAGAAACGAGGCCGAAACGGTCTAACGATGGATCTCGAAGCGGTCGAAGATTGGATGCCAATCGCCACCGGTCCGCGCTTGGTAAAAGTCGCATTCGCCGCCGAAACCGGCGATGCCGCGGCAAAAGGTGCCGCTAAGATGGAAGCCAAAGGCGCAACCCTCACCGTCGCCAACGATGTCACAGAACCCGGAAGCGGATTCGGCACCGACACCAATCGCGTCGACATCGTCCGAACCGACGGCTCTGTCGAACCCCTACCGCAGATGAGCAAGTACGATGTCGGCAATGCGATACTAGACAGAGTGAAACCATACTTAGTCGATATCGACTGAAACATCTCCTCCTGCCCATGCGACTCTATTGGCGACAACGAAAACGCGGTTACGACCTAATCGTCGAAGACGACGACGGCGATCTTTTCAACGTCGGTGGAGTACGCCACACCCGCCGCGGCGGCATTGAAGCCATCGCGAAAACCATGGGCTACGACCCAGGGCGAGCAATTAAGCAACTGCCCTCCATGGACCACGGCATGCAGTTCGTCGAGCAGTTTGAACCATGGCGGGACTTCTTTCCGGGTTATCCGCTCGAACTTGAGCCCGATGTCGTGATTCCCGACGAGTTGGCGTGATTTAACGCCCGCATCACCGCGTGACAACCGTAGGAAGACTCATCGACGAAGCACGCTATCTGGCGTCGGTAGTTGCAGCATCGGCTGACCGTATCGAGCGGAAACGACGGATTCCCGGAGACGTAATCCAACCCATTATTGACGCTGGTTTTTTCCGTTTGCTATTGCCGCGTTCGCTCGGTGGCTTCGAACTTACCCATCCCGATTTCTTACAAATCGTCCGGATTTTCGCCGAATCAGATGCGAGCATGGCGTGGTGCATCAACCAAAACAATGTATTCTCAACCAACGCCTCACGACTCCCTGAAGAAGGTGCGATAAAAGTGTGGTCGAATCCCGAGACTGTCGTTGCCGCAGGCACTCCCATTCCAGGATCCGGCGCGACCGCAATACCAGACGGGTTTCGCATCACCGGACGTTGGGACTTTTGCAGCGGGATCGCACACTCCAACTGGGTGTCCGCTCGTGCTGTCGTCGCTACCGAAGATGCTGAATCGGGCAGACCACGCGATTTCCTGATGCCCAAGGAAGCCATCGAAGAAATCGACCAATGGTACGTCGGCGGTTTAAAGGGCACAGGCAGCTTCAGCTTCGTTGCCAACGATGTCGTGGTTGATCCACAGATGTCATGCTGTCCTACCGACCCGCCACGCGAAAACGGGCCTCTATACCTGATCGACACTACCCCGCTTTTCGCTTCCGGATTTGCTAACGTCGCCTTGGCTGCGTCGCGCGCCGGGCTAGACTTCGCTATCAAACTCGCCAACCGTAAGATGCAACAAGGTGCGAACCACGTCCTAAGTGCAGACCAAGCCACGCATCGATCAATCGGCCAGGCTGAAGCACAATGGAACGCCTCGAGAGCATTCCTTGACGAAGCCACACAAACAATGTGGTACGAAGCAACCGAGCATCGCGAGTTGCCGATTTCAACCCGCATAAAGGTGCGTCTCGCATCCACACACGCCATACGGACCGCAGCCGAAATCGCAAATTCGGCTTATGCTCTTTGTGGATCCAGCGCCATCTTCTCAGCAAATCCTATCCAGCGCCACTTCCAAGACGTCCATGCCATCACCCAGCAAATACAAGGCAGACAAACACACTATGACACTGCGGGTCAGTTCTATCTCGGCATGGAACCCAAAGGCATCTTCTGACCGCCGCGCCGCTTCAACGCGAACGCCCAATCGTCTGCGGCAATGCCACCGGTTCAGGATCCTCCGTCGAAATCATCCAGTCCGCCAACAACCGCCGCATCTCTGAAACTACTCCCATGTGTTGGGGATCGTGTGCCACGTTGTAAAGCTCCCAAGGATCATTCACCAAGTCGTACAGCTCATCCTCAGGATCTGAGACATCGCCACTACCCGCCCCTTGTGCCATCGGATCCGTCACATATTTCCACTCAACAGTCCGGACCATCTTCCGCCGGCCCTGAGCCTCCCTGCCCCACAAGGTTGCAATGAGAGTTCGATAACCCCACGGCTGTTCGCATTCGTCGAGATGCGACATTGTCACTGGTGGCCCACCCGCGCCGTACTCTGAAAACGCCGCGATTCGTGGCATCGCCCCGGTTGCCGTGGGAAGGGGTTTACCTTGGATTCGGCGCAGCAATTCAGTTCGAACCGTTCCGCCACCACCGAGCGTCGTCGATACATCTCGCGAATCCTCGTCCGAACTCGCACCGACCCAACCGTCATGAATTCCCTCAAATGTCGCCAATCCCTGCAACTCAAGCAGCGTCGGCAAAATATCAACGGTATTAGCCATCGATTCGTCAATCGCCCCGCTAGGTACCCCACCTTTGGGAAACGACACAATCAACGGAATTCGCGTCAAACAGTCGTAAAACACGCCGCCCTTAACCGACATGTTGTGCTCAGCCATGAAGTCGCCGTGGTCTGCCGTAAACACGATGATCGTGTCTTCCAGCATGTCCAGCTCCTCCAATTTATCGAGAATCCGGCCGATACCATCGTCGACCATTCGGGTCATCGCATGGTGCACCGAAACCAGATTTCGGATGTCCTCCTCACTGTCATCATTCATTCCCAACATCGCGTACAGCACCCGATTTACCTCTGGCGCTGGACTGACTTCGCCGCTCGGTGGATACGGACCATCGTCGAGATGTTCAACACCGCCATCCTTATCGAACTCTCCTCGTCTGGTCGGAGGTAGAGCGATTTCGTCCGGCGGGAACATGTCCACGTATTGGCGCGGTGCTTCGCGAGGCTCATGGGGATCCGGATAGGAAACCCAGAGCGCGAATGGCAAATCATCGTCGCCTTCGGATTGGTCGCGGCCGAATCTGTCGCCTTTGGCAATCCTGTCTAGAAACGCTTCGGTTTGGGCTGTGATTACGTTTGAACCGTAGTCCTCGAGCGGGTAGTCGGTTACGGCGTACGCGATCGTGGGACTTTGGGGATTTTCGTTGAGTTGCGTTCGTCCCTCGTGCGCCTTGTTGATCGATTCAACCGGTCGTACCCACTCCATGCCCTTTGTATTCGGTTCCGATCCCAGATAATCACCCTTCGGCAAACCCCCATGCGACATATCGCAGTAAACATCGAAAACATCTAGATCGACAAAGCAGTGGTTCTTCCCGATCAGCCCGTTCGTGTAGCCCGCATCGCGCCAGATCTGGAAGGCATGAGTCTCGTTGTCCGGCATCAAGGTCTCGTTCCGCCGACATCCGGTCGAGTGCGGATATCGCCCAGTCACGACCGACGTCCGAGCCGGTACGCACAACGGATACGGCGTCACCGCGTTCCGGTACATAACGCCACGCGCTGCCAACCGCTCCAACGACGGCGTCGGGATACCGATCTCGGAGTACATCCGCAACGCCGACCATTTCAACTGGTCAGCCATGATGAAAAGAACGTTTGGACGTTTCAACTTCGTGTCCTCCGCGCCGACGCCTTCCTGAGTTCAGTAAGCCGCGAACGCTGATCTTCAGAAAGGTATTTCACTGCCTCGCGAAACGTGACCGACGAGGCCATCGCCGCTCGCGGTTTCATCCATTCAAACACCAAATCCGGCGAATGCTTCGACACCTCTCGCAACACCCAACCGATCGCTTTTCTGATGAAAAACTCCTCTTCATCGAACATCGCATCGGCGTACCTGGCGAACTCCTCCCAACCTTCAACACCTCGTCGCAATCCTGGCAACAGCGCGAGCATCGCCGTTCGGCGCACCCAAAAATCGTCATCCTCCGACCACCTAGCGCGAACGCGTTCAGCTTCTGATGCACACAAGATCATCGGTGCAACAACATTAATCGCCAGATCGTCAATCAGCGCCCAAGTATGTGACCGACGCAGCAACCCTTCGACGAACCCGACATCGTTCACGCAGAAAATCTCAATCCGCGCCGCAAGAATGTTTACTGCCAACTTCCGCAGCTCATAAACATCACGGTCCCACAATTCGGTTGTTAAACCGATCAAGTCGGTTTTGGTCAAGGACCTACGCTCGCGGGCGAAGCGGCGTGCCGACTTCCTTATCGTCGGCACGTTAACGCCGTAATGCTGGATCTCGGACTTCAAATAACGTTTTTCATTCACCGCGCGATCTTCCGATCCCGCGGCCTTCATCTCGATCGCCAACTCGTCAGCAACCGCAACCATGCCCAACTTCATCGACCTACTGCGCCTCACAAAGATCCCACGCCAGCGCAATCATGCACTTCGTACCACTGATCAACGACTCGATACCCACCGACTCATCGGTTCCATGCGCCCGTGACAGCATCGGATCGTCGTCGGGATGCGTTCCGGCGAAACCGTATGTAATGATGCCGAGGTTGCGCGTAAACCTTGAATCGGTGAAGCCGTTGCTGACGGCTGGTATCCACTGGATGTCATCTCTCGATACCGCCAAGGCTTGGGCTCGTTTGATGGCTTCGGCCAAGTCGGTTTCGAACGGGGATGAGTTCGGCACCGACATATAGTCGATCTCGAACGAAACGCCTTCGACGTCGCCGATGGTCTTTTCGATCTCGCTGTGAACGTATTCTTCGGTCTGGAAGGGTAGCGTTCGAACGTCACAGGTTACGGTGATGTTTTCGGGAACGCTGTTGGACTTAATGCCGCCGCTGATCATGGTGGGAGTCCACACCATTCTTGACAGCGCCCGGAGCATGGAACTCAATCTTGGGGAGTTGTCTTCGAGGTCGCCTAGGATTCGTTCGATGTTGTCGGGTGTCGGGCGCTCCTCGATGCCGAAAAGGTTGAGATAGTCGAATATCGGTAATGAAGTGTCGACTTCGGGCTCGTAATTTTCGATCCGTTGGAGCACTCGCCAAAGTCTTTCGGAGGCGTTGATGCCTTGCCAAGGCACGGAGGCGTGGGCGCTTTCTCCGAGGAGGGTGATCTTGATCTCGAGCCGGCCTTTTTCGCCGGTGCCTAGAAGGTAGGACAGCGCTCCGCCCTGCTCGACTGGAGTTCCGCCTCCTTCGTTGACCGCGAAGTCGCACTCCAGAGACTCGGGATGGTTGTCAGCCAACCAGCCGAAGCCCCATCGACCACCATGCTCCTCATCGGCGCCACTGACCAAACGGAGGCCGTGCTTGAGTTGCACGTTGTTGCGTTTAAGGATCGCCATCGCCATCACTTGGGCGGTCAACAACGCTTTGCAGTCCGATGCGCCCCGACCGTAGATCCTGCCGCCGGAAACCTCCGCGCCGAACGGTTCCCAAGACCACTTTGAGTAGTCTTCGACGGGTACGACATCGGTATGGGACATGAACATCAGGCGGCAACGGGGTTCGTCGCCGGGATAGACGGCGATGATGTTTCCGCGTTCGGGGTCACGGGCTAGTATCTGGGTATCGGTGATGCCTTCGTCATGGAACCATTCGCGAATGAATTCGGCGAGTGGTGTTTCGTCGCCCGTTGGCATCTGACCCGTGTTTACCGTCGGTATCTGAATCATCTGCCGTTCGAGCTCGACGATTTCCGCGGCGGAGGCATCGACCTCTTCGAGGAGTTGTTCGAGTGTTGTCATGTTTTGGGCCCTTGTCTCAGGTCAAGTCGTTCGAATAAGTTTTGTACATACCGATCCATGATCGCACGACAGTGATGCAACCAGGACATGCGTCTTCCGAATCTTTGTGATTCGGAATCGCCTATTCCAATTTAACGTTGAATACATGACTGTGAATATTCAGAAATTGAACGTCAAAGTTCCGACAGATGGTCAAGTAGTCGTCCCAGCAGAGGTACTCGAAGCCTTGGGCGCGCAGGCTGGAGAAGATCTTGAATTCTCCATCTACGCCGATGGTGTTATGTTGCGGATGAGTAACTTTCGTCCTGTCAAAGTCGCGGCCCTTGAAGAGGCTCGGGAAAAAGCCGTACCGTTTGACGAGAACGGATTCATGGAGCGATATACCTACTATTGGTCGCTTAGGGATTAAGCGCGAAAAACGCCGTCCCAACCCTGAAACCTAAACCTTCACGAACGTATTGCTCTTCTTCCCGTCGTCCAGCGTTCCGTCGTTCGGTCCAGTAATATTCGGTATCCGACCCTGAGATCGGTCCTGCTTAGTACGCTCCCATTCCCGCTCCAAATCTGCAGTATGCCCCCTGAATCGCGGCATCACGTACCGGGCAAACAACTCTTGTGAGTACATAACGTGCCGCATGGGCATCCATTCGTGAGTCGTCAGCATTAAGCCGCCGATACCGCCGGTCTCTTCGACGATCTCTTCGATCTGCTCGATCGCATCGTCAGGCGTTCCGATGATCCAGCGCCTCTTCCCTACAATCTCCTCAAACGTCAGGTCGGCCGGGTTCTGGTCCGGACGGATCAACCAACTTCGGGGCGTGTTGATCGTGTAGAAGTAGTTGTGCACGTCACGCACCGCGCCGTGTCGGGCTTGCTCGAACGCTTCTTCGCGGGTGTCTGCCAAGTGAATGTAGGTCACGACGCGCCAGTCGTCTTTGTTCGGCGACGTACCGTACTTCGCTGACGCGTCAACCACTTCGTCCCACTGCCGCGCCAATGGCACAGAATCTGGTGGACCACTCCCCGCAATCGAAAACATCATCATCTCGTACTGCGCCACGAAGTCCAGTGAGCGTTTGCTACCGGCCGACGGCGTCGCTAATTTGAGCCTCGGCTGCTGATACGAACGCAACTGGAGCGCCATCTTGTCAATCGTCCAGTACTTCCCGTCATACGAAATCGGATCCGGCGACTCCAGCAGCTTCACAATGATGTCGGTAGACTCCCGCATCATCGCATTCAAGTCCTTCGGAGGAATCTTGAACCGCTGGGGATCTGTGGGCAAACCGCTAGGCCCGACGCCGAGTACCGTTCTACCTCGGGTTAGATGGTCTAGGAACGCGAAGCGCTCGGCGACATGGAACGGGTGATGAAACGGGAGCGACACTACGCCCGTGCCCAGCCTGATCCGCGTCGCAGTTGCCGATGCCTTGGCTAGCACCAATTCAGGGGTCGGCATGTTTTCCCAGGCCGCAGAATGATGCTCACCGATGAAATACTCGTCGAATCCCAGCTTCTCGGCATAGTTAATCATGTCGATGTCGCGTTCGAACGCCAGAGATGGATTCTCATTGGGCGTATGCAACGGCATCATAAAGAACGCGAATTTCATCGATATCTCCCAGTCTGGCAGGTAATCAGCACGTATTGCGATTTTAGATGCATCTGCATCACTTGAAACAATCAAACGAAATTGCCGAAAATCGCGTAAAGGGACCCACAGTTTTCTGTTCTCACACGTCTGGTTCCGTCGCATCAACAACGTCATCCGAACTCAATATGAATTTCGCCAAAGCAACGGTCCTCACCGCCATCGCGACTGCTACCCTCATCGCTACCTACGCCTGCGGAGGCGACGGTCTAAGCTACGAAATTGCCTTCGTATTGGAAGAGGAAGACAACCAGCTTTTTCTGCTCGAAACCAACGGCGAAACTTCGAAAATTGTCAATGAGGCAGTCGAGAACCCGGTATGGTCTCCAAACCAACGAAGCATCGCTTTCTTAGCCGACGTGTCGAACGGCACCGGACAGTTGAAGATTTGGGACCGATCCACCGAGGATGATACTCGTGTGCCCGACGCGCCGAACAGCGTATCCAAGTATTTCTGGTCCCCCGACTCGCGCAAGATCGCGTACCAAACCGATTCTGCTGACAACACTGAAGTCTTCGTTCACGATTTCGATGCAGATAAAACCACCTTGCTCGTCAGCGAACCAGCCGGAAACGTCGAACTCGGCAATTGGTCGGGTGACAACGAGTGGGTCGTCATGAGAATCAAAGTCGACGGCGGTGATGGTATCTACATGCGTTCGGTAAATGGCGTCAACGAGGTCCAACTCACCGACTACCCAGACGCCCGTCCGAGGTTTTCCTTAGACGGCCAACGGGTCGCTTTCGCACGGACACAATCCGACGAAACAACCGATATCTATACATTGGTCGTCGACACCGGAGACGGTCCGAGCTCTGCCTCTGCATTGACCGATGACGACGGCAACGAAACCGAATTCGAGTGGGCACCGAACGGGCGCGACATCGTATTTCTCTCAGAACGCGACGGCAATGCCGAGATTTACTCCATCGATACCGACGACAAAAAGACTCGACGCCTCACCCAAAACCGCGTCCCCGATTCCAACCCGATTTGGTCTCTAAACGGGAAGCAGATCCTGTTCCGCTCGGAAGTCGACGGCAAGAATCATCTCTTCGCCATGGACTTCAAGTCTGGCTCTCAAGAACGCATCTACGAAGACGATAGCAACATCGTGGATGCCGATTGGTAGAAACCCGGCTACGATCGGGAATTCAGCATCCGCGAAATCCACGACTTACGTCGATCATTGCTACGTGGCCCCGAGGCTCTGCCATTTGTGCTCGGCGCGTCTGTTGACGATGAAGCCGAATTCGACCGCTTGTCTGTCTGCGAGCCTCGTTGCCGGGATGCGGTCGCCAGTCCACGCCGCTCAGTTCGACTAGCCGGTTTGGCGTTGCTGTCCAGAACCGAAGACAAACTCCGGCGGGTCTCAGTTCGTCGCACCCGGTTCGCCGATTGTGTAGACGAGTGACCGTTTCGCGATGATCCGTTGTTACGTGAAGACGCTGCGCTGTATGCGTTGCGGCGATCAGCGTAACGTTCAGTGAAGGGTCGGCGATTGTTCGTCTGCCCTCGTGACGCACCCTTATCCTCACCATTCGGTGAAGCCGCTTCATCGGTCACCGACCTCCGCTTCTCCGCAGCCCGCATATTGCTGTTCTTCTGGCTCGAAGACATCCAAAGATCGTCGAAGTAGCTACGTTCGAACTTGATCAATACATCCGAAAACCGCGCCGCCTCTGAGGAGAGATTCGAATCAAATGCCGCCACCTCGACCTGTTTACCGGTATCCTTCACCACCTGCAGCGCAGGATAGAAATCAGCATCGCCGCTCACCAGGATCGCCGTGTCGTAATGGTCTTCGTAAGCGTGTGCGATGAGATCCGCGGCAATCATTACATCGACGCCCTTCTCCACCATCGTGTTGCCCCGCTGCTTCCAAATCCCTAGTTTCACTTCCAGATATTCGGTCTCGTAAAGAGCGTTCAAAAACCGGTCCTGCGATTCGGCCAAACTTGGGTTGTCAGGCGATTCCTGACGAATGTTGTAGTAATAGGTCCGGATTAGCTCTCGATCTCCGGAGAGCTTTTCTGCGAATTTCTTGTAGTCGAGGTTTTGTTTATCAGTGTTCTGTTTAAGTACGTGGTAGAGGTTGCTGCCGTCGATAAATATCATCACTCGACGGCCTGCTCCATTACCGTGACCTTGATTTTGCATGCGATTGTTTCCTTATCATTTCAACCGCCTCTCCCTGTTATTCGATGTATGTCTCAGGTTGTATGATCGCCGTCTCGATTGGACAGCTGCACAGCATCCAAGCATCTTCTCCGTAGGCGTCAGGAGGGTTCGGTTAAACCGGTGGTTTAGGTAGATTGCCCGTTGAATCGGGTCTTTAGTTTCGCCTACTCTCACGCACAACTATTCTAACACACCCGGTCTCCGTCTTTTCTATTGTCGCCGTGACACCCTGCGGCAATCCGAGATCGATTGGTTCAAATGGCGCGCCGGAGATGCTTTCAAGTTAAACTACTTGCACTAGGATTGAGCAAAACAACATTGCGATTGGAGCGTCAAATATGACGATGACAGCGACGAAATCGATGGTGGGAACAACCATCCCGTCTCCATGTGAAATGCCGAACGGCCTGCAGTGGTACAACGACCAGTTGTTCGTGATGGACCAACTTACGGACAACGTCTATGTGATCGACGAAGCCGGCAACGTCCTCAGAACTGTGTACACCGGCACCGAGAACGGCTCCGGCATCACCGTCGGCGACGGACACATCTGGACCGGGTCCAACGGCACCACCGTCTCCCGCCCCTACCGAAGCACCGACACCCACCTCGGCTACGTCGTCAAGTGCGATATGGACACCGGCGAAACCGTCGACCGATGGCGCACCCCAGACGGTGGCGGCATTCATGGCATCGAGTGGGACCACGACCAGAGCCTGCTCTGGGTTACTGCATTCAACCCCAAAGCTATCTACCTCGTCGACCCATCAGACGACTTCAAGGTTGTTCACATGTTCGAGGTCGAGCTCGAGCGCCTGCACGGCCTCGCCTTGGAAGGCGACGACGGGATCTGGTGCGCGCACACCACCGACAACGTAGTAGTCCTCTACAACAAAGAGTCTGGTGCCGAGATGGACCGCATCACGATGGGGCCTGAAGACCCGTTTATCCACGGCTTTTCCTCCAAAGACGGTGTCCTCTGGTTCGCCGACGCCAACTTCGCCGGCAGCCACGGAACCGCCATCAGAGGCGAACCCGCCATCGGAACCATCGCCCGATAACGATCAGGTTTCCCCCGTTAACGTGGGAAATGTCCGAAGGACCAAGGGGGCACACTCGCACGAGTCGGGGAAATGTCCGAAATCTAGCGGTGCATATTCCCGCGCGTTTGGAGAAACGTACGAAGCGCCACGCCAACATCTCATCCACCCGCAAGGATCCCCCCACCCGCTCAGCGGGTGAGGGCAAACGGGGCGGCCCAAGGGGGGCCAACACAACCAAACCATGACCGTAGTCGATAGCCACCACCACTTCTGGGACCTAGACCTGCGACCTTACGATTGGATGCCCGAAGGCAGTCCGATTCGGGTCAATTACGGACCTGATGAACTGCGACCCCTACTCGCAGAAGCCGCAGTTGATAAGACCGTCATCGTTCAAGCGCACGCCTCCGTCGAAGAGACCAAATGGTGCCTCGAAATCGCTGAGAATAATGACTTCGTCGCCGGAGTCGTGGGATGGGTCGACCTCAGCGAGCCCGACGTCGGCGAAATCCTCGACGATCTCCAGCAAAGCCAGTACTTCAAAGGCGTCCGCCATCTTTGGGAAATGGATGAGGATCACGGTTGGCTTGCTGGCGACGCCCCGATCCAAGGCCTCAAAGAAGTCGAACGACGCGGTCTCTGCTACGACTTCCTAGTCCGCCCTTGGAACCTACCCTTCGTACCCCGCATCATGGAGCACGTCCCAGACCTCCGTGCCGTTATCGACCACATCGCCAAACCCAACATCAAAGAGGGCGAAGTCGAACCATGGCTCACCCGCCTCCGCGACGTCTCATCCATCGACGGCATGCGTTGCAAGGTCTCCGGCATGACCACCGAAGCCGACATGGAAAACTGGACCATCGACGATCTATCGCCATACGTCCACCACGTCATCGGCATGTTCGGCGTCGACCGCCTAATGTTCGGCTCCGACTGGCCCGTCTCAACTCAAGGCACAACCTACCCCAACTGGGCCAACTCCGTCCGTGAAATGCTCAAAAACCTACCCCAGGAACAATCCGATTACGTCTTCGGCCAAACTGCCATCGACTTCTACCGACTGGACGTCTAGTAAAACGGCGACTGCGGCACCGCACCCCAAACCTACCCAACACGATACTTTTTCCACGACTGAAACTAACATTCAACTATGGCCGTTCCGATTTCTAGTGCTCCCCTCCTTGAGGCGCGCAATCTCACCAAACTCTACGGCAACGTCCAGGCCCTAGACTCGGCATCCTTCACCGTCGGCCCCGGCATCACTGGCCTATTAGGTCCCAACGGCGCCGGAAAATCGACCGCCATCCGCATCTTCCTCGGCCTCACCGACGCCACATCCGGCTCCGCACTCGTCATGGGCGACGATACTCGAGACCCCTATGCACGAACCCGTTTGGGTTACATGCCCGAACACGACTGCCTGCCCCCTAACCAGTCGGCCGCAAACTTTCTGACCCACATGGCCGAAGTGAGCGGTATCCCCCCGTCACGCTCTCGAGCACTCGCCGCCGACACCCTCCGCCACGTCGGACTCTTTGAGGAGCGTTACCGCCCCATCGGTGGCTACTCAACAGGAATGAAACAGCGCGTCAAACTCGCCCAAGCCCTCGTCCATGACCCCGTGCTAATCCTCCTCGACGAGCCGACCGCAGGCCTCGACCCTACCGGCCGCACCGAGATGCTAAACCTCATCCGCCGTATCGCCCGAGAATTCGGCATCAGCGTCGTACTGTCAACTCACCTCATGCAAGACGTCGAGCGAACATGCGACAACATCGTCCTACTCGACCTCGGACGCGTCAAAGAATCCTCAGATGTCGCATCCCTCACCCAAGAGACTGAGCTCATCTACGTCGAGGTCGCCAACAACCGCGACCGGTTTGCGGCGGAACTGACTAATCGCAACATCGAGCACACTTCCGAAGGTATCGCGGTATCGATACCCGATGTCGATGGAGCGAAATTCGACGCCGTCCGCGACGCTCTCGTTGCATCCGAAGCCAGACTCGTCCGCATGGGCCCACGTCAACGAGCACTAATCGACCTCTTCCGCTCCAACTAATCCGTGACCACAGACCAAAACACAGAACGCACCGGAACCGTCTTCGACATCGGTTACCAGTCCTACGCTGGCGAACGCGAAGGTCGTAGCCGCGCGTGGAAGACCATGTTGTGGGACGGCGTCAAAAACGGCATGGGTATCGGACGCGGCGGATGGGCCAAATTCCTCCCCTGGCTAGTCCTATCCCCAACCATCGCCACCGGCCTCGTCTTTGCAGCCCTCGGTGCGTTTTTCGAACAAATCGGCTTCGACGTCGACGAAACCGAAGGCGGGTTACCCGTCGACCTGCCAGGCCATCTCGAACTGACGGCCGTAATTTCGTTCATGATCCTCATATTCGCCGCATTCGTCGGCCCCGAACTCGTGTGCCCAGATCGGCGAAACCGAGTCATCCACCTCTACTTCGTCCGACCCATCACCATGTTCGACTACCTAGGTGCAAGATGGTGCGCTCTGTTCATACTCATCCTCGCCGCCTCCATCCTGCCGCACATCACATACTGGATCGGGCTACTATTTGGCGTCGCAGATTCACTCGGCCACGCCCAAGACAACTGGCTCGACATTCCCCGATTCCTCGGCAACGGCATCGTCTTCGCCATCTTCACAACATCATTGACCATCGCCATCAGCTCCATGACCGATCGGCGGATGATCGCAACGCTGATCGTCATCGGCGTCATCATGATCTCGACATTCGCCGAACTGATCGTCAACCTTTTCGAACTACAAGAGTCAATCAGCGAACTAATCGCGCTCGTAAATCTCATCGACATCAACGCCAATGTCATGCCATCGATCTTCTTCGGAACCTACAACGAATCCAACGATCTCAACATGTTCATACCCATCGTATGGGTCGCCCTATTAACCGCAGGCTCCATCTTCGCGACGTGGAGCTTCTATTCGAGACAAAGATGATCCCGTGCAAACCCGGTCCGAAATAAACAACCACGCCGGCAACGACGCCATCGTCTCTTTGGATTCGGTTTCCAAATGGTTCGGGAACGTTGTCGCAGTCAGCGATATCACGCTCAACATCGGATCTGGCATCACCGGCCTACTCGGACCCAACGGTGCCGGCAAAACCACCTTGTTGCGCATGATCTGCGGCCTCTACTCGTCATCCGAAGGCACCGTCCGGCTCCTCGAAACCGACCCGCGTACCGACCACAACGTCTATAAACGCATCGGAATCATGACCGAGAACGAGTCGGCATACGAATTCATGACCGGCCTCGAATTCGTCCGCCTATCCGCAAGACTGAAAGACCTTCGCCGCGAAGAGAGTCACCTCCGGAACGCTATCGAACGCGTCGACATGTCCTTCGCCCTCGACCGCAAAATCTCAACCTACTCCCGCGGCATGCGCCAACGCATCCGACTCGCCGCTGCCCTCGTTGGAGACCCCGAACTCCTCATCCTCGACGAACCGCTCAACGGAGCCGATCCGACTCAACGCCTCCGCTTCCAAGAAATCCTCCACCAAACCGCCGACGAGGGGCGCTCCGTGATCATCTCATCCCATATATTGGAGGAGGTCGAAGACGTCAGCGACAGCGTCGTTCTTGTCGTGAACGGTAAACTCGCCGCGCAAGGCGATTTCCACGCCATCCGCGCCGCCCTCGACGACCGTCCCTATCACGTCAAGATCGAGTGCTCCGATCCCAAGCAACTCGGCGGCGAACTCGCCAAACAACCTGCCGTTCAATCGATCCAGTTCGATCCCGACGGCTCAATCGTGGTACTTACAACCAACGTCGCCGTCCTCCAACTCGACTTGCCAGTCCTCGCGCAACGCAACAACGTCCGACTAACCCGCATCCAACCCATTGACGACTCGCTGGAGAGCGTCTTCTCATACTTGGTCGAAGGCTGATGGAGTGCAATTGCACTAACCTAGGTTTCCCCCGCTCGGCGGGGGAAATGTCCGAAGGACAAAGGGGGCTGTTGCCGCTTGATCAAAGAGAAATTACCTAGACTAGAGTTTCGCAAAGAACACTAATGGGCACCATCGCAGAAACAATCTTCATCCTCGCGCTTCGGCAATCGATCTCGATTCGCCGCGTCGCGGTTCTGCTGTTACTTGCCGCAATCCCACTCGTCATCGCCATCGTCAGCGAAATCCTCAACATCGAATGGGACGGCGACTCAACCCAAGGTTTCATCCAACGACTGATCTTCAACACCGGCCTACCGCTCATCGCACTCATCGTCGCCGCGCCCGTTTTCGCCGACGAAATCGAAGACCGAACTCTCACCAACCTCATGCTCTCCCCTATCGCCCGATGGCAAATCTCGATACCAAAGATGCTCGCGGCTGTATTCATCGTCGCCATCCCATTGGCCATCACCACCTTTGCCTCCGTGCTTCTTGTAATCCAAGACGACGCCTACTCTGCCGCGATCGTCGGAGCCTTCGGCATACTCATCGGATCCATCGCCTTCGTCTCTTTGTTCGCTTTCGTGGGCACCCTCACGACACGAGCCGTCGTCTTCGGAATCGTCTACGTCTTCGGCTTCGAGGCACTCATCTCATCCGCAATACCCGGCCTGAAATACGTCAGCATCAGCGGCAACACCCTTTCGATAATGCAAGAACTCAACTCAACCCTCATCGACGCGCCCATATCCGGCTCCAATCAACTACCCCCCATCGAATACGCCATAATCGCCCTGCTAACCGTAATCATCCTCTCCAACATAGCCACCATCTGGCGCCTAAAACGCATGGACGTCCACTAACATCCATCACGCCCCCTTCGCAAAGCGTAAGGGGGCGCGAGCAAGCGAAGCGATGCGAGCGGGGGATGCACGGGGCAGCAGGGTTTCCCCCGCTGTGCGGGGGAAATGTCCGAAGGACAAAGGGGGTCCACATCCTCCACCCGCATCCTAGTTCAAAAAACCACTTCGCTATACTCTAGTGTCATTCCTTCGCTGACGCACGTGCGTCGCATCCCTAATGGCAGACACCCAGACCATCCAGCAACCCGCGGCTACCCCGCCTGTTTGGGATCCCGGCGCACCCGAAAACGCTTGGTACAAGTGGCGCGCATTCATGGCCGTCGGGCTTTCCCTCGTCACGATGGTGATGAGCTTCAGCATCATCTTCCTCGCTCTACCCGCCATCGCCGAAGATTTCGGAATCACCTTCAAAGAAGCATCCCTCCTCGTCATCGCACAATCCCTCACCATCAGCTCCCTCATGGTTCCCCTCGGCAAAGTCGCCGACATGATCGGACGCAAGAAGTTCCACCTCATCGGCATGGTCCTCTTCGGCGGTGGCGCCATCGCCTGCGCTTTCGCTACCAGCCTCACATTCCTCATCGTTACCCGCGTAATCATGTCCATCGGGAGCTCCATGGGCCAATCCGTCTCCACCGCCATCACCACATCCGTATTCCCGGAAAACGAACGCGGTAAAGCACTCGGAAGCCAAACCACCGCCGTCGCCATCGGTGGCGCGGCTGGGACCGTCGTTTCAGGCGTCACTCTCCAATTCCTGCCGTGGCAAGCCCTTTTTATCTTCATGGCAATCCCCACCGCCGTCGCATTCTTCTGGGGCCTGTACATCCTCAAAGACGAACGCATCGGCTCTTTCTCCGGCGAAAAACGACCACCTTATGACTGGCTCGGAGCTGCCCTCTCCGCCGTCGCAACCGCAATCATCATCCTTACCATCACCAACCCATTCGCCCTCGCTTGGGGCTCCCCAATCATCATCACCGGCGCATTCGTCGGAATCTCAACCCTCATCGTATTCGTATGGTGGCAACTCAAAACACCACACCCGATGGTAGACCTCCGACTCTTCAAAATCAGCGTCTTCAAATACTCCATCATCACTCGATACCTCGCATTCATGCGCTCATCTGCCACACTGTTCGTCCTACCGATCTACCTCGTCGCATTCCGCGGTTGGCCCGAAATCCTCGCCTCCGGCGTAATGCTCATGATGGCCATCGGTATGGGCATCGGTGCACAGGTCTTCGGTCGGCTCTCAGACCGCTACGGCGTCCGACCGTTCATGATGGGCGGTTTCTTCTTCCTAGTCCTCACCGGCATCGCACTCGCAACCCTGAACGACACCTCGAACCTCTTTTACATCGCCGTTGTCGTCCTCATCAACGGCCTCGCAATGGGTGCATGGTCCGCACCCAACGCCAGCGCAACCATGGGCTCGGTCCCCCGATCCACATACGGACTTGTGAGCGCGATCATCAACCTCACACGGAATCTCGGAAACGTCTCCGGCCAAGCCGTCATCACCGCAATCATCGCCGGCGTAATGATCGCTCGTGGCTACAACATCCCACTTGGCGAACTCGAACACACACCCGATGCCGGTTCTGCATTCATGGATGGATGGCGATACGCTTATCTGGCAGCCACCGGAATTGTAGCCTTAGCTCTCATAACATCTTTCTTGACAAAACCCGGAAAAAACGAAACTCAACAAACGTAGCGAAAATCGGAGGACAACCCTTGAGCACTGAAGCACTAGACGGCAAAATCGCACTCGTTACCGGCGGTGGCACCGGCATCGGCAAAGGCATCGCCCGCATCTTCGCAAACAACGGCGCAAACGTCACCATCGCCGCCCGCAACATGGATCGACTCCAAGCAACCGCGGACGAAATCTCTGCCGCATCTGGCACCGAGGTCACTCCTCTATCCATGGACGTTACCGACGAACCGAGCGTTGAATCGGTCTTCCAATCCGTCATGGAAACCCATGGACGACTCGACATCCTAGTCAACAACTCCGGCTCCGTCGAAGGCGACCCCATCGAAACCCTCTCCTCCGAAAAGTGGCTCCGCGTCATGAACACCAACGTCACCGGAATGTTCTACTGCACCAAACAAGCCTTCAAAATCATGCGACCCCAAGGTGGCGGACGCATCATCAACATCGGTTCCATCGCCGCCCAACGATCCCGACACTCAGCCGCCGCTTACACCACGTCGAAACACGCTGTCTGGGGACTTACCCAATCCGCCGCCATCGAAGGCCGTGACATCAACATCTCGGTCTCCGCTCTCCACCCCGGCAACACCATGGTCGAACGCCGAGCCGACGCCCGATCCGGATCCGGCCGAGACGAAGGCCCCGAACCCATGATGAGCGCAGAAAACATAGCCCGAACCGCCCTCCTAATGGCCACCCTACCGGAGGATGTGAACATGCTAGAAGCGATCGTGATCCCGAACCAGCAGCTGTATATCGGGCGGGGTTAAGCGAATTTCGCCAGCCCGGAGCACCGATAGAATTGCCCACGGACGCGAGTGACAATCCGCGGCGATGTGTTCCCTCATGGAATTCGCGTTGATCAGATCCGAAATTTCGATACCAGCCAGTTTGATCGCCATCCTCGTCGTCTCGATTCTCGTGGTTTCGTTAGCGAACGACAATAAACACGTCTACGCGTGCAGTTGCGAGCGAATAGGCACGCTCGATGAATGGCTGGAAGCAGCACCGATTCTGTTCAAAGGCGAAGTCGTTTCTACGCGACGCGTCAATTCCCAATCGCCTTGGGCGAACATGCTCGTTGAATTCCGAGTAGCCACCGTCTGGCACGGTCCAATGTATGAGACGGCTTACGTGCTTACCAATGCCGACGAAGCCACTTGTGGCGTTAGTTTTGTCATCGGTGAGACGTACCTCGTTCATGGGACGGAAGACGACGGAACGATAACAACCACGTCTTGCAATCCCACGGTTCCAATTTCGTACGCGCAAGACCACTTGGATATGCTTGACGAAGGATCAGCGCCAATCACAGGATCATCTGCTCCCATACCGTCTCACTCGGGGTACGCGCCGTTGGCCGAAGGCAATGCACCATCTGGCAGCTGCAATTTCTTGGCCGACGACAACCGCTGGAACATTCGATGGTGATCCCATGAACACTTGGTCGCAACCTTGTTCAATCGTCCCTCTGCGAACGCCCGCGATATACTCACTTACGGCAACCAATACCGACAACCAAACCTAATGGACAAATCCCACCATCGCCAACAGTCAACAAGCACCGCAACCATTGATCTATCATTGACCACAGTCCGATCACAACCGGAAGAGATTTTCAAATGAAACAGCTCGAAACCCTTTTATTACCCGCCACCTTTTCCGTACCCCGCGTATCGGTATGGAAAGGGCTGACCCTCGCTGTCCTCGCCGCATCAACATTCCTCGCGCTTGCACAGCCCGTTTACGCGCAACAGCAGAAACAGGACCCGCCCGGGGCCGTTTTGGACATCACGCTTACCGCTACCACGAACAGCGTGACTGTGAGCTGGCAGCCGCCGCAAGACGGAGGCGACCCCAAACGCTACATCGTGCAAATTCGCGCAAACGACGGCGGCAAAGCAAAGACAAAGACACCCAAAGCAAAGAAAACCTCTGTAACCTTCGATGGATTGGATGCCGGAAAGACCTACAAAGTCTGGGTCCGCGCGAAAAACAATTCCGGCAAAGGTGAACGTGTCCATGCCACCGTCACTCTACCCCAAAACGATGCTGCTCCCCAGTCGGAAGCGCGTCCCGTCGAAATAATCACATATCAAGCTTGCCTCAACGGTGCCTACGCGCACCTCGGCGTGACATGCCCCTAACCTCCGTCGGATTCGCCGCCAGGCCTCGCCCGTTCTGGCTCCGGCCGAGAAGAAGGTACCGAGCCCATGATGGACGTAGAAAACATCGCCCGAACCGCCCTCCTAATGGCAACGCTTCCTGAGGATGTGAACATGTTGGAGGCGATCGTTATTCCGAACCAGTAGCCATATATCGGGCGCGGTTAACCCACAATCATCGAACGAACAATCTCGGCGACGCTTGACGCACCAAAGATTCCTTGCTACGTTAAGATCACAACCATCGCCGTCAAATGCGATCGGAATTTCTCATGAGGTTGATTCCAAAATTCGGTACTGGCAAGAACGGCTCTTCACGCCGAAAACCCACGTTCGTCTCAGCGTACCCGATCGTGAACCGTATGATGTCAATGCACCCCAACGATGCCTTCATGTTTCAAATGGAGATGGAGATGTGGAGTGAAGACGACGTGCGCGCAGCGTTTGACACTGGAATGAGTCCGGACGAGACTGTCAACTTCGTTTGGAACCAAACATGGCGACGCATGGGTGCTGATTTGAGCCGCGTATTCCAAGAGCGAATCGATGCTTTGCCCGAAGATCAACGCCGGCAGTTGGCGGACGAAATCGAACAATGCTGAAACCGGACGAGCCCTCTCCGGAATCACCTTCGCCCGCGTCTGAAGACGAAGATTCGGTCACGATTATCGCGAGCCAATCGGTCAGCTATTCTTGGCAAGGGCCACCGCCACAAGTCCTTCAACAATACGAACGCATCCTCCCCAACGCAGCTGAGGACACATTTCGTGAATGGCTCAGTTCAAACGCTCACCAACGCGAACTTGAAAAGCGCGAAGCTGACGCTTTCAACTACAACTTCAAATGGGCAGCTGCTTACCGTCTAGCCAGCATCGTTGTGATAATCGCTGGCGGATTGTTAGCAATCCTGTTAGGCGAACCGGCCATGGGTTGGTTCCTAGGATTGAGTGCCGCGCTCAGCTATCCAGTCGGTTCAGCATTATTGCGGGTGTTCGGTCGGCGAGGCCGAGACGAAAACTCAAGCTCTGATCAGTCTAACGATCCCTGATCGTCGTTATCGGAACTCGAGGGGTGCCGGTCTGCGCCATCCCCCCACCTCCCCGCGATATACTCACTTACGGCAATCAAAGCCCACCCAACAATCAGGAGATCCAAATGTACATCCTCATGGTCCGTCTAAAGGTCAAAGATGACCGCATCGACGACTTCATTGAAGCCTCTATCGGCGACGGCGTAGGCTCCGTTCTCGGCGAGCCCAACTGCTATCGTTTCGACATCATCCAAGACGACGAAGACCCCACCAAGTTCGCCTTCTGCGAGGTCTACGAAGACGAAGCCGCGTTCCAGTACCACACGATGGCGTACCACTTCCACCAATGGCGCGACGCATCCGCCGACATGTTCGCCGAGCCGCCCGAAGTCTCATTCTGCCGATCCGTCTACCCCGCCGGACCCGCCGACTGGGACGCATACCGCCCTGGCGCCGTCGACGACCCCGCATTCCAGCAGGGCACCCTCCACGTCATCCACGCTCCTCAATACGTCCAAGCCGACAAGGTCGACGACTTCATCGACGCGGTCACACTCGACGGCATCGGCTCCACCCACGAAGAGCCCGGATGCCTACGTTTCGACGTCTACCAAAACATCGACGACCCAACTGAGCTTTACCTCTACGAGGTCTACGTGAACGCCGCAGCATTCGACTACCACGTCGCAACGCCACACATCAAACAATGGCGCGACACCGTAGCCGATTGGTACGACGAAGAACGCCGAGACGCCTCAATGACCGGGAACATGGGCGCCCGCCGAGGCCGAAACGTTTGGCCACCCGACAACTTCAACTGGTCCTCCGGCCAACCCGACTTCTAGGTTTCCCCCACTCGTGGGGGAAATGTCCGAAGGACAAAGGGGGCATCCCTCCCCTTTTCTCGGTGCGAAGCGACCGCAGGAGCTTCATAGCCCCTAACACCGGAATCGGTAACACAATTAGCGACGATTCCCCTCTCCCGCTCCGCGGGAGAGGGTCAAGGTTAGGGTGACCGGGGCGGTCAAAGGGGCGGAGTATGTTAAACATCCACCACGCAACCGTGAACTAAAATCCTCTCCCAAACACCCGCCTCTTTTCCTACGGCCCCACCAAATGCCCTCCAAACTCCGCGTAATAACAAACCGCCGACCCAACGCGGACCCCAACGTCCCACCCTTCCCCGTAACCGAGCCCGTCGAATGGATCTACACCGAATTCATCGACAACAAACCCTCACCCGAATCCCTTCGCGGCACCCACGTATTCATCGGCACCGACTTCACCAAAGAAATGGGCGCAGCAGCCGACTCCCTCCGCGCGATCCTCATCCCGGCCGCCGGATACGACCGCATCGACCCCGAAGCTGTCCCAGAAGGCTGCATCGTCGCCAACGCCTACCACCACGAAGCACCCATCGCCGAGTGGGTCATGGCCGTAGCCGTCGCACTCGATCACGAACTCCTCAAGTCCGAAAGCACATTCCGCGCTGGATCATGGGAGATGTGGCCCGGTCGCCACGGCTCCTACCGTGAACTCATGGGCCGAACCTTCGGCATCGTCGGCTTCGGTGCCATCGGACGCCGCGTCGCAAAACTCGCTCAAGCCTACGAAATGCCCGTCATCGCCGCCGGAAGAGTCGAGACCGCCGACGGCGAACTATACGGTGCAAACTACATCGGAGGTGGCAATCGCGCCCGCGAATACGTCCTCTCCGAATCCGACTTCGTCCTCATCTCAACCCCTCTCGGCCCAGCAACTCACGGATTGATCGGCGCTCACGAACTCGGACTGATGAAACCCACCGCGTACATAATCAATCCCGCACGCGGACACATCATCGACGAAACCGCCCTCTACAACGCCCTCAAAAATCGAACCATCGCCGGCGCCGCCATCGACACCTGGTACCAATATCCCGAATCCCCCACCGACGCACCCCGACCATCCGACCAACCCTTCTGGGAACTAGACAACATCATCATGGTCCCCCATCACTCCGGCGCCACCAACGGCACCGCCACCCGCCGAGCCCAAACCGTAGCCCAAAACCTCGACAACCTCTCACGCGGCGAACCCCTTGTCAACGTCGTACAAGAAATTTCCCGCTAGTCCCGGCCCATCAGCGCATCCAACGCACTAGATGGCCAACAACCCCCAGTCACCCCCAACGGGTTCTGTGCATAACCACCGTCATTCCGGCGAAAGCCGGCGCTTCAGCGGACGGAACGTCCATCCAGAGGGGCAGGGCAACGGGAGGCGCACCTGATCTGACCGTGAATCCGTCGTAAGTGAGGTTGTGCACAGCCCCCCAACGCGATCCACGTCATACCCACCGCGACCCTTATCATTCCGAGCCCGATTCATGTCATTCCGAGCGCAGCGAGGAATCTCAACACCCCGTCGCACGAAAAACCCACGCCACACCCAAACACCCAACCCCGACATCACCGCAACAATCCCCTCCCGTAACACCCATCCTTAAAATGGGAGTTATATACCAAAGTAACAAAACCGCTACTCGTTCAACCCCCGCTCATCATCCAATCCGTCAACAATTTCTCCCCGATTGCTTTAAGCGTCGAGAACGGCATCAGAGAAACATCATCTCCTCTGTCCTTCACATGCTGCTTGACCCGATCCCAACGGCTATCTTCTCGCGTCGCGGCTAAGAAGTCGTGCGCTTCCCACGAGAGATTTTCGATCCGCCACTCATCTGCCTCAACTATCCAACCTTCATTCACCAACAATCTGTAGTTGTACAACTTGGCTTTAAGTTGTTCCTTCAATTCAGGACAAGGAACAACACCGCGTTGGTTCAACTCATATGCCAATCGTGCCATGTGTTGGCGTCTGTTCAACGTAGTCACAGATTTATTGCCAATTTCACCCAGGTCAATCACACATCTACCAGTGTTCTCAATTTCCAACAGAATCTGTCGGACTGTTTCCATGTCACGCTTCACTTCAACTTCCCCGCTTTGTAGTCCTTGAGATACTGCCAGTCGTCCACCTTCTTAGGGCGTGTGTTAAGCACTGCTCTAGCCACGTTTTCGGGCGTGTCGGGTATCAGCTCCGGCATGGGTAGCGGCGGGCGACCCCTGGGTTTCTTGCGGCGTGGCACGGTCTAACTCCTACATCCCTAATTGCTGTGGTGAACTGCGTATCTCTTGCATCAATCGTTCTCTGCACCAAGCACCAGCTTCGCGCAAGTCTATCCTGTGTTGACGTGCGTTTTTTGTGCCCATCGTCTGGCGACGCAACTGTATCAGAGTAGTCCGGTCGCTCTTGTCCTTGTTGCATGGTCCACAAAGCAGGGCGCGGTTATCCAAATGATCGTGTCCGCCAGCTGATTTGGGATTCACATGGTCAAGTTCCAAGTATCTGCCGCCACGTTCACCATATTCAAGACCATCAAAGTCGCAACCCCAGCAGTATGGACCGAATCGCTCCAAAAGAATGGTGTGCATCTCGCGGTGGCTCAACACTGAAGGTTGTGTCGTGGAAAAAACCTGTTCCAAGCGCGGCACGGCGGGTTTGCCTTCGTCGGTGCGTACAGGCGGTTCAATACGATACTGCGCTTCATATTTTGCAAGTTGCTCATCTAACCAATGAGCAAGATGGGGGCGCTTGCGTATCTCGTCCGCATCCGCTTGTTTGATCCCTGCCATACGGCATACGACATGAAAACGAGCATCTTGCCGGCGGTCGATACCGACCCATCGCCGCTTGTGCTTCCGCGCCGCAATGATGGTGGTGGCGCATCCGGCAAACGGGTCAAGCACGATGTCTCCATTATTGCTACTTCCCAGAATCATCCGTTCATACGCTTTGAGAGGTTTTTGATCTGGCGAACCCGTTCGTTCTCCCGCTTCAAAATCGGTTACATCCACCCACAAATCGCTTACTTTGACCCCATCCGCACTACTGATGTACTTCTTATATCTGAATGGTGATTTTGGGGTAGCTTGCGTCAACATTCCTGCTTTGAACATTTCTTCCATCCTCGAACGTTCCCACCGCCACGCGCGTGTGATTCCTCGAAATTCGTACGACTTGTTGCCGCCGCGCTCATTGGTGCATGGGAATGTGGCATACCGCCCGCGATTGTCCCTAAATTTGTAATGGGTTTTGACATATTCATCGTCATACGGTGTTGTTGGAGGGTTATGGGTATGTTTGGTCGCATCCTTTGCGTAGTAGTAAATTGTGTCGTGTGTTTGAGGGTATCGACGCGAAGCTAAATTGTGTTTCTCGGATTTTCGAAGCCACGCTATCTCGTTCAAACTGTTCTTGCCGAGAAATATCGCATCCATGCACATCCTGATGTACGCGTTGGCAGAGTGGTCACAATGCAGATATATCGAACCAGTCGGCTTGAGAACCCGGTGCATCTCAAGCAACCGCACGCTGAGAAAGCACAGAAACGCGGCTGTATCATCGTCTTGAGTTTTCCGCGTCGCTTCAATAACGTCGAACAATGCTCGATTGGCATCTTTGATCTCGTCTAGCCATTCTCGGTGAACCGGTTGCCACAACCATTGGTCAGGTTGCTTCCCCTGCATCGTCGGATGGTCAGTCCATCGCCATGCATCCTCGTACTGCCCCGCTGTGCCCGCTCGATTGCGCTTTTTGTTGAAAGGCGGATCGGTGGCTATCAGGTCTACAGTCTCGGAGTTCATTCCACGAAGCACGTCAAGGTTGTCCATCTCGTAGATGACGTTGTCGGGAAAGTTCTGTTCACCACTTCGCTGCTTCGCTGCTTCGCTGCTTCGCTGCTTCGCTGCTTCGCTGCTTCGCTGCTTCGCTGCTTCGCTGCTTCGCTGCTTCGCTGCTTCGCTGCTTCGCTGCGTAGTGTACTCATGACATAGCTCCTTGCTGTGTGTCGAATGAACGTCGGTAAGGTTACAGGAGTTCGGGTTGGCGCGTGTGCCGCGGACCAATCAACTCGGAGTAGCGCAGACGCTTGCCGCCCATCCCTTGCACCAGAGCGGTCATCTGCGCTTCTGTGTCCAGCGAACGGACGTTCTGCCGCCCCGCGAACTCGTTGACATACGCCTGAAGATGCTTTGCGCTGAAGTGGTGGTAAGTTCCGTTGTAGCCGCGCTTCAGCATCGCCCAGAACGACTCTATGCCGTTGATGTGAGCCATGCCGTTCACGAACTCCTTGGCGCTGTGCTTGACAGTTTCATGCTTGCGCCGCATACCCGTGTACGCCTGCGCCTCATCGGTGTAGACAGTGGCATCGACTTGCGTGTTGACCGCTACAAAGCCTTGCAGAGTGTGCTTGTCGGTAGTCTCTACGACTTCCGCCGCGACTTTGCCAGTATCTCGGTCTTTCATGCCAACTACTGGTGCTTTGCCCTTGGGTCCACGCCCTTCCACTCGTGGCGATTGCGGTCCGAACCACCGATGTAAGTCTCGTCTACCTCTAAGGGACCCGAGAACACGTCCGTCTGGTCCGCCCAGGACTCTCGGATGCGGTGAATCATATGCCATGCCGACTTCTGCGTGATATCCAAATCGCGGTGCAGTTTCATGCTTGACACACCTTTGAGGTTAGTAGTCAGCAGATACATTGCTATCGCCCACTTCTGATAGCCGATCTTCGACGCGTGCATGACCGAGTTGGTTTTGACCGAGTAGTGCTTCTTGCAGTCGTGGCAACGGTACGGCATTCGCGGATGGCTGTCTTTGGCTACGACGTGATCCCCGTCGCAGTAGGCGCATCGCAACCCGTCCGGCCACCTCTGTTTGACGAACCACTTTTCAGCGGTTGCGTCGTTCGGGAACATCTTGAACACCCCCATGCGCGATGCACACGATACAATGAATACACGTATCGCCCAAAATACAGAGCGCGAAATGCCTACCTCCATTCGACTGCACCCAGAAACCGAGCGTCGACTCGACAACCTCGCATCAAAGACCCGCCGCACGAAAGCCTTCTACATCCGCGAGATGATCGAACGAAGCATTGATGACATCGAGGACTACTACCTCGCCGCAGAAATCTCGGAGCGCGTCCGCAAAGGCGAGGAAGAAGTCTTCTCCGAAGAGGAAATAAGGCGAGACCTTGGCTTGGACGATTGAGTACACCAGATCCGCCAGATCCGAACTCCGCAAACTCGATAGACTCACCACATCCAAAAACTCAGCCCCGACATCACCGCAACACCCCTCTCCCACAACACCCATCCTTAAAATCTTTCCCAATCATTCAAATCATAGTTCAATTGGTGGCGTTACCGAGTCGGAGATTATCGAGTCATCTGTGAAATCCAAGACGAAGTTTTGCGAGTGCTGGTACTCAAGGTAGCCCTCCGCGACCGAGCATATCGCTAAAATCCCAATCCCGGATTGCGTCATTCCAATCGCGATCCACGTTGATTCCCAATCGTGATCCACGTCATTCCCCAATCGCGGTCCACGTCATTCCCCAATCGCGGTCCACGTCATACCCCATCGCGATCCACGTCATACCCAACGCGACCCTTGTCATTCCGAGCCTGACCCTTGTCATTCCGAGCGCAGCGAGGAATCTCAACACCCCGCAGTCGCAGAAGTACCCTCTCGCTCCCAACAACCGTCCCCTCTCCCGCTCGGCGGGAGAGGGCTAGGGTGAGGGCAACCCGGCGGCCAAGGGGCGCGGACCATCCCAACAAACACCCCCTCCCCCACCAACAACCACCCCCCTCCCGCAACACCCATCCTTAAAATCCTTCCCAATCCTTAACATCCTAGTTCAAACAACCACTTGACAACCGTTACATCCGTAGTATTATTAAAAGTGAATTCAAAAGACATCGCCGCCCTGACGAGTGCGGACACCAATCTAGCCGAAAGACCGAAGGGACATAGCGTCAGATCGTGGAAACGCAAGGAACAACAAACGGGGACACGGGGTCCTGCAAAGGTAACCCGGACCCGTCCGCGCGCAGAAACGACCAGCAGCGACGCCCCTCGCCCAATCTTGAGACGGGCGCAAGGTCTAGCGGTTCCGTTCGAAGCGATCGAAGTAACAAGTTCTGGTCGCCGGGGACTAATGCACCCCCGGCAACACGAGCCAGCAAGACATTCGTGACCTCCCCCAAGAAGGGAAGCACCTACCCCCCCTCATTCATGAGGACGGGAAGTACCTGTCCCCCCTCCTTCAGGAGGGGGCTAGGGGGAGGCCACCGATGTCAAGCCAAGGGCCAGATAAACGGTCGTGGATTCGGCAGACGTCGGGCCCCACTCGCTGCGGGGCCGCGGCTACGGCACGAGGATGTGCAAAACTACCCGATGATCGGCGACGCGACTCAACAGATTGGTCGCCGAAAGGGCCCGCGGTCTGGCGACGCGGGCAGTGACCGGACGAGGGAAGTCGGCAGTCCAACATCTCGCAGCAAAGCGGCGATGTCCCACCGAGCAACGCTTCGAAACTCGAAGCAAGCTCCAAAAACCATACCCGTTCCCTTTCTCTGAAAAGGAACCACAACCAACCCCGCCCAAGCGGAAACACAAAGGAGGCACACCCCCGCCTTCAATTAAACACGTCCCCAAAACAAAAAATCCTTGAAATCCTTCCACATCATTCGCATCCTAGTTCAACCTCCCGGAGGCCCCACAACAACATCCTCATAAGCATGCCGCGATCCCACCATCCCCGAGTGCTCAAACACATCCAGCGCCGAATCGTACAAATCCCTCGGTATCGCGATATCCCCGTCCCAGTTTCCCAACTTCTGGTAGTAACCCACCGCTGCCGCCGTCGCCTCTACCGCCATCCCCGGGAAGAACGGCTCTTCAGCCCTCGCAACCTCCATCGGATCGGCAGTATTGACCCACTCACGCGAAGCCCGGTAAGCCCGTGCCACCGCCTTCGACTCCTCCGACCCAATCCAATCCCATCGGCCAACCAAGCTGCTAAATGCTGTCGGTCCCACTATCTCCCCGATAGAACCAACAATGTGCCCAATACCCTCATGCTCCAACTGCTGCGGAAACGCCCCCTGCTCATGGAAATAATCACCCTCACCATTCCGCCACTGCTCCATCATCTCATCACCACCAGACGACTCGATACCCTCGATGTCCGAAAGATCTATCCCGACCCGATGCAACCCATACCTCAACATCGCCTCCGGCTGACCACCATGCACATACAAGAACTTCGCATCCAGTAGCTTCTCCCACCGGAAATCCGCATCTGGCTCACGCGCCGCAACGATGAACCCATCAAAAGCGTTGATCTGAGCGAAATGCGCTACGGGCGGTTTCTCACCAGCATCGAGTGCGCCCCAACTCCCCGACACCGCCGATTGCCCTACATCCGCCCTGCCCTCAGCGACCTCAATCGCGGAGTTCTGTCCCGCGGTAGCCGGAGTATATGTCGCCGAAAGCCCTTCATTCTCGAGGAAACCGCCGGCGATCATCGAGATCAACGGACTGTAAAAAGCCGAATGTCGGGAAGCAATCAATCTAATGTCGGGCATCGATACAATCTCCAAGTTCGTTCACCTGTCAACGCCTGCCAATTCTATTCCCTTCCGTACTTCCTGCCCGTAAGTGCCCAAATTTCGACCCATCCGCTAACGCATAATTGAAGGTCAAACCACCGAAACCACCAAACCAAAACCTTCGTTTAACTAACAGACAACCGGCAACCCGCGCCTCCCTTATGAGCAAATCCAACACGCCACAACAACCCGCGCCCGAAACCGTTATAGTGACCGGCGGAGCAGGTTTCATCGGCACCCACCTCGTCGACGCCCTTATCGACCGCGGCGAACACGTCACCGTCATCGACAACCTTTCCACTTCAGCCCTCAAACACCTCCACGAAGACGCCGAATTTATCAACCAAGACATCTGCAACAGAGAAGTCACCCAACTCATCAAAGAACTCAATCCAAAAGCCGTCTATCACCTCGCTGCCCAAGCCTCCGTCGCAGTCTCGGCCCGCGAACCCCTCACCGATCTCAACATCAACGTCATCGGCACCATCAACATCCTAGAAGGCATCCGAGAACTACACCATCGACCTCGCTTCACCTTCTTCTCAACCGGCGGCGCCGTCTACGGCGACCTTGAGGAATCCGCCTTACCCGCCCGCGAAACCATCGATGCCAAACCCCTATCACCGTACGCCGTCTCCAAACTCGCCATCGAACATTACCTGCGCGTCTACGGCCACCTATACGACCTCAACTACACCATCGTCCGTCCCGCAAACGTCTATGGCCCGCGCCAAAACCCCGACGGAGAGGCCGGAGTGATCGCTATCTTCACCCAAGCAATGCTCGAAGGACGACAAATCACCATCTTCGGCCATGGCAACGACCAGCGAGACTACATCTACATCTCGGACTTCATCGACGGCGTCCTAACCCTAGCCGACTCCAACCTCCCAGGCCCGTACAACATCGGCACCGGATACGGAGTATCCGTTAACGAGATACACGATGTCCTTTCCGAACTAATCCCGACCGCCAAACCAGCGGAACACGGGCCGCCCAGAGCCGGCGATATTCCGAAAATCTGGCTCGACGTCACCGCAGCCAAAAAAGACCTCGGCTGGCAAGCCAAAACATCATTCCAAGATGGCATCAGAAAAACCGTCGATTGGTTCAGGCAGGCGACCTCCTGATGTCCGGATCCTTCGTGCGCACCGTGATTATCGCGGCAACTTGTGTTCTCGGACTCGCACTCGGTTGTAGCGAAACCGAACCCACACCAGTGGCCACTAACGTACCGACCGCGACATCAATACCAACCTCAACTCCAACAGCAGTTGAAGAAATCGCAACGCCGACGGCCACAACCAAACCTGAACCCACAAATACGCCCAAACCAGTCGAACCAACCGTAACCGTTTCTGCACCAACCGCCACACCAAAACCGTCGGAGATTCAACCGCCGACAGCTACCGCAACCGAACCAACACCCACTCCTGAACCTACAGCAACACCAGTAACACCAACACCAATCGTTACGCCTGAACCGCCAACACCCATCCCTCCCACATCAACGCCGGCTCCCACGCCCAAAGTCACCGCAACACCAAAGGTCATCGGCCCCAAATTCGTCAGACCCGCACCCGTGAGCGGTCAACGCGGCGGCGAAATCAAGGTCGCAGTTCCGCAGTCACCTCCACACCAAGATATCCATAAATCGGTCTCCCCTATCCTCGCCGCGTGGGGCCCCGGTATCGCGTACTCCCGTGTGTTCCGTTATCGATGGATTCCACCCGGCGAAGCACACAACGGTATCGACGCTCTGTCCGGCCGGTACGATCCGAACACCTCAACTTCGGCATACGAAATCATCTGCGATCTTTGCGAGAGCTGGGAGTTTGCCGACGATACCACCCTCTCCATCAAGCTACGACCTAATGTCGCTTGGCAGGATACAAATCCAGGTCTCGGCAGAAACCTAACCGCTACGGATGTCGCGTTTAGCATCAACCGCCTGACCGACCCCACATTCGCTAACTCGCCATTGGTAAACACAGTCGCCGAAGTCCGAGCGATCAGCGACGACACAGTGGAGATCGAGTTAACGCTGCCGGATGCGGAGATATTCGACAAACTCGCAGATGCGAGAATGGCGATTGTCTCGCCCGAAGCGGTCAATTTGAATGGCGACCTCATCGAAGGTCCGACGATTGGGAGCGGACCTTGGGTCCAGACTGTCTTCGAGCCCGGTGCGATGCGGTTCGAGGCCAACGAAGATTATTTCATCCCCGAACTACCTTTGCTTGATGGCATCATCGTCGCCGTCATCGAAGACGCAGCGTCTCGCACGACATCCTTGCGCACTGGTCAAATGGACCTCATCCAACCTGACGTGAGCGATCTCGTCGACGCGGTCGAACGCTTCTCCGAGTTGCGTTGGACACGCAGCCACGACGCGTCAGCCGGCATCGAGGTCGCATTCAACACCAGACGTGGCTACCTGGTTCACCACTTCTTGCGAAACGCAATCCTCTATTCCTGGGATCCAAACGCCCTTATTGACACCTTGCACGATGGTCAATCATTCATCAGCTCAGGTTTGCCACTGAACGATCCCCGTTGGCTGTTACCCTCCAAGGAAATCGATTCTCGCTTCAACGACAGAAAAATGGTGTTGGGGCTAATGGAAGGTATCAGTCTACCGCGCGGGATCGATTTCACCATCCGCGTCGGTCAGTTCGGCGACGACTACATCGAAACGGCAAACTCCCTCGCTGCCGCAGTCCAATCACTCGGAATTACGGTTGCGGTGGAACCTGTTTCAACTAGGCAATTCGGTGAAGAGGTATGGCTCGATCGCGACTACGACATCTATGTCGGTGCACCGCCGCCGCAGTCGAGCGTCACTTCGATGCTATTTGCCATTCATCACTCCGGTTCACTGCGAAACACTACAGGCTACTCCTCACCCGAACTAGACGTGTTGATCGAGCGACAGGCCACCGAGAATAACCCGGCGACAAGACGCGAGTTGCTGCTAGAAATCCAACGCGAGATATTCCGAGGAGCGCACCTGTTTCGCGCGGCTGCGAACGTTTACCACTGGTCATGGTGGTCGCACTTGAACAACGTCGCACCGAACACATTCCGGGCCGATTCTTTCTGGCTTACCCGCATGTGGCTCGGTGATCGGGTGCGCGGTTAACCCAACTTCGACGCTTCGTACCTCTGGATCGCGTCTTCCAACGTTGCCCATGCCAGCAACGCACACTTGATGCGAATCGGAAAGCGGGAGACTTCACGCAATGCGACGGCATCGCCAAGGGAATCCTCGTCAATCGATTCCGGTATCTCGCCTCTGGTTAGCATCAACCGAATGTTGGAAGAGATGTCGATGACCTCCAAACTTCGCTTGCCCTCTACGGTCTCCGCCATGATCGAGGCCGATGCTTGCGTGATCGCGCAACCTGAACCCTGAACGGAGATTTTCGTCACACGATCCCCTTCGAACTTGAGTTGCACTGTGACCTCGTCGCCGCAAAACGGATTATCGATTCGTGCCTCGGCATCGTTGGCAGGAATGGGGTCAGTGTTGCGGGGATTGCGACAATGATCCTCAACGATGTAGCGATTGACTTCGTCGAGATGTCCGAACCCGCTGCGCATCGGTGGGTTACGCCTTAAACAGTGTCGCGCGTTCCACTTGAACGCGGTGCAACTATTCTAGCCTCGGATTGCGTCGGGGATTACGCGGTTCCGATCGTGTCAGAAGCTATCTGCAATGCGGGCATCAACTCGTCGAGTTGGTTCTCGAGGAACTCCCGCAATGTGTCATCGCCAAATTCGGAGATGATCTCGGCCGCGAAACCCCTAATCAACATCGCCTGCGCGGTGTCGTAATCGACGCCCCGCGACTGCAAATAGAAAAGCGTGTCTTCATCCACGTATCCGGCCGTCGCGCCGTGCCCACACTTAACGTCGTCGGCGTAGATCTCCAATGATGGCTTCGTATCAACCTCGGCACCGTGCGAAAGTAGCAGGTTCAGATCTTTCTGGCTCGCATCGGTCTTCTGCGCTCCGCGTTCGACCGTGATCTTTCCGCTAAACACCGCTCGCGAACGTCCCGACAATATGCCCTTGTAGTACTGATCGCTCGTGCAATGCGGCGCCGAATGGGTGGTGCTGATCTCGTTGTCCTGGTGTTGCCGATTGGTAGTCAGATAGACGCCGTGAAGCGTTGAAACCGCGTGTTCACCCGCCAAGTGCGTAAAAACGTCGTTGCGCCCGATCGAGCAGCCTACGGAGAAGGATGACGACTGGTAGTTTGAACCTGACGATTGCTTGACGCGTGTGGTTGCGAAATGGTACGAATTCTCGTTGTCGAGCTGCGCTCGGTAATGCTTCAACGACGCGTCTTCCGCCAACGAAATCTCGATGACCGGAGCCGACAAGTGTGCGGCATCGGACATTGATACGTGCGTCTCAATCAGCATCGCTTCGGCACCAGGGCCGATTGAGGCCGCGACGCGTGGGTAAACGGCCCGATGCCCGTCGTCGAGCCCAGTAGTTACGAATACCAGGTGTATTGGCTTGCTTGCAGATACCCCAGTATCGACATCGACGAAGATGCCGTCATCGAGGAAAGCAGAGTTCAGCGAAACAAATGCGTTGTCTGCGCACTGCGCCAATTTACCTAAATCGGCGAAACCCGAAACCGAATCAAATCGGACTCCTGCTTGCTGTCCAACAGAATCCGAATGAGATCGATCTAACCTACCATCAACAAATACTAGATTCTGCCATTCAGACGGAAGCGGAATCTTGGCGGCAAGTTCATTGCGATCAAATGTTTTCGACGGCGAACCAGATCGAAACTCCGCACGATCGATGCCCCTCAGGTCGGTATACTTCCAGAGCTCGTTTCCCCGTCGGTGGATCGGGAATCCGACTCTTTCGAACTCGCGCCAACCGACATTTCTGAGCTCGTTGACTGGATTAGTTGCTACACCGTTGCTGGCTTGGGCGGCTACGAAATCATCCCAATCCTGACGGTAAAGATCTAGGTGCCGAACGACGTTTGTCGGGATTTCCACGACATTGAGGGTCATGAAATCTCTTCGCTTCTCTGCTTCATCGAACCGTCAGATAGTCGCGGTACCCAGTGGCTTCGATCTTCTCAGCCAACGGAGCTCCGCCCGTCTCTACGATCTTCCCGTTTACGAGAATGTGGACGACATCCGGCTTCACGTAGTGCAGCAGTCGCTGGTAATGCGTGACGATCACGAAGCTACGATCCGGCGAACGCATTTTGTTCACGCCATCTGCCACAGCTTGGAGCGCATCGATATCGAGGCCGGAATCGGTTTCGTCCATGATTGCGATCCGTGGTGCGAGCACCTGCATCTGGAGCATTTCATTGCGCTTTTTTTCGCCGCCCGAGAAACCCTCGTTTAGTGACCGCTTGATCAAATCGGGATTAATACCGGTTTCGGTAACCTTTTCGTCGAAGAGTTTCGAGAATGCCCGTACGGACATCTTGGACTGTCCATTCGCATTGTCGATCGCGTCTTTGGCGGCTTTCAGGAACTGCCACGGGCGAACACCCGGTACCTCTGACGGGTACTGCATTGCTAGGAACATTCCTAGGTGGGCTCGGGCATCTGGCATCAACTCGACTATGCTTTCGCCGTCGACCGTGATGTCGCCGTCGGTGACCGAATATGAAGGTTTGCCCATGAGGACGTTGGCGAGCGTGCTCTTGCCGCTCCCGTTGGGTCCCATGATGGCATGCACCTCTCCCGGGCTCACCTCAAGGTCAATCCCTTTCAGTATTTCTTCTTCGCTGTCAGTTACGACGGCGTGCAAATTTTCAATCTTCAGCATTCGCTCTCTCGTACGATGTGACCCGGTGTGGGTTGTAGTTCACGTTCCCGTCGTTTGATCGGACGGGTTAGATTATCCGACCGCGCCTTCAAGACTTACCTTGAGCAATTGACCGGCTTCAAGGGCGAATTCGAATGGCAATTCCTTGATGACGTCGCGGCTCCAACCCGTGATGATCATGTAGTGAGCATCTTCTTCGGAGATCCCGCGTGCCATGAGATAGAAAAGCTGTTCATCGCTTACTTTCGAAGTGCTCGCTTCGTGCTCCAATCTCGCAGTGGGATTACGCACTTCGATGTACGGGACTGTGTGAGCGCCACACTGATCGCCGACCAACAGCGAGTCACATTGCGTGTGGTTTGTGGCGTTTTCGGCACCGGGCAGAATCTTCACTCCGCCGCGGTAGGTGTTTTCACCGTGCCCGGCCGAAATGCCTTTTGACACGATGGTTGACTTCGTGTTCTTGCCGATGTGGATCATCTTTGTGCCAGTGTCGGCCTGTTGGTAGTTGTTGGCTAACGCGACCGAGTAGAACTCACCGACGGAGTTGTCGCCCCGCAGAATGACCGACGGATATTTCCAAGTGATGGCGGAGCCAGTTTCGACCTGTGTCCAAGAGATCTTGGCGTCATTCCCCGTAATCCCACGTTTGGTAACAAAGTTGTAGACGCCGCCTTGGCCGTCTTTTGTTCCCGGGTACCAGTTCTGGATCGTCGAATACTTGATTTCGCCGCGGTCGAGCGACACCAATTCGACCACAGCAGCGTGTAACTGACTGGTTCGGCGGATTGGTGCGGTACAGCCTTCGAGGTAACTAACGTATGCGCCTTCGTCGGCGACGATTAGTGTTCGTTCGAATTGACCGGTGCCTTCGGTGTTGATTCGGAAGTAGGTCATCAACTCGATCGGACAACGGACGCCCGGCGGGATGTAGGCGAATGAACCATCAGAGAAAACAGCAGAGTTGAGGGCGGCGAAGAAGTTATCGGTGTATGGAACCACGGATCCCAGATACTTCTGAACCAACTCGGGATGTTTCTGGACCGCTTCTGTAAATGAGCAGAAGATGATCCCGCGTTCCTCGAGTTGGTCAGCGTATGTGGTAGCTACCGATACCGAGTCGAAAACGGCGTCGACAGCCACGCCGGCCAGGCGTTCGCGTTCGTGCAACGGGATCCCAAGCTTATCGAAAGTCTCGAGCATCTCGGGATCGACCTCGTCCAAGCTCTTCGGTGCGTCATCCAGAGTTTTGGGTGCCGCGTAGTAATAGATGTCTTGGTAGTCGATCTCGGGGTAACGCAACTTCGCCCAACGCGGCTCAGCATCCTGAAGTTGCAGACCGTTCCAGTATTCCAAGGCCTTTAACCGCCACTCAAGCATCCATTCAGGTTCGTCTTTCTTCTCGGAGATGAGACGCACGATGTCAGCATTTACACCCTTGGGTGCCATCTCCATCTCGATGTCAGTCGTAAAACCCCATTTGTAGCCCGAGTCTTCGAGCTGGGATTCGCGCGAGATAGTTAGTCTTTCCTGAGTAGTCAACTGGCCTCCCAGTTTCTGCGTCCGCTTGTAAGTCGATGCGGCGACGGTTGGGTCGCCAAAGATCGCGACCCGATTTCGGAACAGTTCGAGCCGACCATCGTTTTTACGTCGGCTATTGATTGCTTCACGTCTTTAATTTTACCAGTCGCAAAGCCTTGCTCGTTTCGGCAACATCGCCTTGAAATCAGCCTTAGAAGGGCGAAAAGCCATGATTGCTGGTGCCAATTCCAATTCCTTACCTGATTTGCGCACTATTTCATGGGACGCTATCGTTCCTGTGTATTCTTCATTCATAACGGAATGGAAATTGCTCCTAGGTTGCGGATACGGGTAGCGTACGGAGTTTTAGACGTGGTACTCCATCAGATCAAAGATCGACTGTCTCGCATCAGGAGGCCGACGCTCCGCACGGACGCCGGATTGGAGCGAACGGCCTTGGAAGGTGCACTGTTGGCCCGACGCGAACTCGATCCAAGGGTTGTCGATGCCGTGTTGCGGGTGCCGCGGGAAGAATTCGTCATGTCGAGCGATCGCCGATGCGCGCAGGATGATCGGGCCCTATCGATTGGCTTCGGGCAAACCATCTCGCAACCGAGCCTCGTCGCCCACATGGTGTCGGAGTTAAAGATCCCGGCTCAGGCAGGTCGCGTCCTCGACATCGGCTGCGGTTCGGGTTACCAAGCGGCGATCTTATCGCTGTTGGCCGAAAAGGTGATCACCCTCGAACGTATCTCGTCGCTCGCCAACGCTGCCCGTTCGAGACTCGAGCGATTGGGATACCACAACGTAACCGTCATCCAAGCTTCGGATGATGTTCTTGGGCATCCGCAATCAGGACCATACGACGCGATCATCGTCGGTGCGAGTGCGCCTGCGATCCCCGATTCCCTAGTCGGCCAACTGAAAACGGGCGGCCGCTTAGTGATCCCGGTAGGTCAACTCAAACGGCAACGACTTGTCACCGTCGTAAAAACCGAAGCCGATTCAGAAGTGAATTACGGCTTGGACTGCGTTTTCGTACCTTTAATCGGTCCAGAAGCATGGTGATGCTCGTCGGACGGTAGCTCTGAACGTGTATTACAAAATAGACAACATTGGCGAAATTCGGAATGAGCGCAATGACAACAACTGAGTTTGAAGCAGTAATCGGTCTTGAGACCCACGTGCAACTCAACACGAAGAGCAAGATGTTCTCGTGGTCCGGTGCTGGCTACCAAAAGGCGCCGCCGAACACGTTGGTGGATCCGGTATCTATGGCGTTGCCGGGCACATTGCCAGTAGTTAACAAGCGTGCCGTCGAATCGGCGATTGAAATCGGTCTCGCACTGAATTGCGATATCGCCGAGGTTACAAAGTTCGACCGCAAGCAGTACACCTACCCGGACTTGATGAAGGGCTACCAGATATCCCAGTTCGACGAGCCGATTTGCACTGAAGGTTGGCTCGAACTGCCGACCGAAGTACCGTGTCGTGTTGGGATCAACCGAGTGCACATGGAAGAGGACGTGGCGCGACTGATTCACATCGACTCCCCAACCGGCGGCGTGATGCACTCTTTGTTGGACATCAATCGCGCCGGAGTGCCGCTCATGGAGATCGTCACTGAACCCGACATGCGAAACACGGAGCAGGTCGAAGCCTACATCACTTCGTTGCAGGCGATCATCCGTTACTTGGGAGTGGGAACGGCGAATATGGAGGAAGGCTCCTTCAGGTGCGACGCCAATGTAAGCGTCAGACCAATCGGTTCATCCGAGTTAGGCGAAAAAGTCGAAGTCAAGAACATGAACCGTGTGCGGGCAGTGTGCGAAGCGATCGAGTACGAGATCAAACGCCAAGTCGCCGCCATTAAGCGTGGGGAAAAAATTGTCCAAGAGACCAGAGGTTGGATGGACGGTGAGAAGGTAACTATCGCTCAACGCTCCAAGGAAGACGCCCACGACTATCGATATTTCCCGGAACCGGATATCCCTCCGATCCAAATAGAACGCAAATGGGTGTCTGAGATCAAATCTGAGATGCCGGAGTTGCCACTGGCTAAGAAACAAAGGTTCATCGACCGCTGGGGGTTGTCCAATTACGACGCATCGCTGATTGTCGACGACCGTAGTTCCGCAGAGTATTTCGAAACGGTAATGAAGTCGGTGACCGACGAATCAAAAAGCGCGCAGGCAGATTTCGCCAAAGAGACCGCGAACTGGTTGAATGGCGAAATGGCACGAATGATGCACGAACACGATGTTGGATCGATTAAAGAGACCCGCATCAAACCTTCGTCGTTGGCAGTGCTCGTGAGAAAGTTCCAAAAACGCGAGATCAACAACAACTCAGCCAAACGCGTGTTCGGCGAAATGTTCGACAATGGCGCTGATCCCGATGAAGTGATCCAAAGACTTGGTTTAGCCGCGGTTGGCGATGCCGACGAGTTGACGCCAATAATCGAAGAAGTATTGGCGAACAATGAGGACGCGGTGGCCGACTACCGGTCAGGTAAGACGACCGCGATACGTTTCCTGATGGGGCAGGTTATGAAAGCAACGCGCGGTCGAGCTGACGCGCAGGCGGTGATGCGGCTACTCGGCGAGGCAATGGACCAGTAATCTGAATGCCGAAGTTGCTGATGTAACGCCGCGCTGAATTAACCTTGTAGACATGTGGTTCCAAATTGCGCTCCTCGTCATCGCCATCGTGCTGATCGTGATTCTGCTGTTGCAGGCACGCGGCAACAATCCGTCCGTATTCGGTCAGGCCGAGAGCACGTTCCACGTCCGCCGCGGCGTCGAAAAACTGCTTTTCCGGTCTACGATCGTTCTGACAGTGATATTCGTGGTCGTCGCAATTGCCAACGTCCGATTCAGTGGATGAACTGATCGACTGCCGTCACGCACGCCGCCAAGTTGTTCCCTGCGGGCTATCAGAAATCTCAATGTCCATATTGAGTAATTGATCGCGAATCGCGTCTGCGGTATCAAAATCCCGTTGCTGGCGCGCTTCTTGACGCTTGGCGATCAAGGCCTCAATCTCGGAAGAATCTGAGGCATCATCGGTGCCGGGTTCTTCAAGCGTCAATCCCAACACGCCGACCAACTCCCTCAATACGGCCTGACCATCCGCGATATCGGCGCCATTCGCTTGATGGGTGAAAATTTCACGGGCTAGATCGAACACGGCAGCCAGCGCCCGCGGCGTGTTCAAATCATCGTCCATCGCCGCGATGAACCGTTCCTTGATATGCGCTCCATCGTACGATTCGCCCTTACCTGGACCCGTGTTCGCCGCGGTCGCGGCCTGTCTCAACCTTCGGACCGAACGTTCGGCAGCTACCAAGTTCTCCACATCGTAAGTCGCCGGACTGCGGTAGTGACTCTGGAAAATCCACATCCGAATGGCATCCGTTGAATATGACTTGAGCGCGTCGCGCACCGTCACAAAGTTGCCGAGCGATTTCGACATCTTTTCATCACCGCCCATCCTCAACAAACCGTTGTGCACCCAGAAACGCGCGAACGGGACCACTCCCGTGGCCGATTCAGACTGTGCGACCTCGTTTTCGTGATGCGGGAACACTAGGTCCAAACCGCCTCCGTGGATGTCCACCTGGTCACCCAGGTACCGACGCGCCATCGCGCTGCATTCGATGTGCCAACCCGGCCTACCCGGACCCCATGGGCTATCCCACGATGGTTCACCCGGCTTCCACGCCTTCCAAAGTGCGAAATCCTCGGGATTTTCCTTCAATAGATCTGGTTCTAACCTCGCCAATTCAGCCATGCCGTCAATTGTTCGTCCGCTCAATTTCCCGTAGTCTTCGTCGCGACGAACACGGTAATAAACCGAACCGCCGGCTTCGTACGCGGCGCCTAAATCGACCAGCTCTCCAATCAGATGGATTATTGATTCCATCTCTTCCGAGACGCGGGGATAGTGATCCGCTCTTTTTACGTTGAGCCCATCCATGGCCTCGAAGAAAGTGTCGACATGCTGTTGCGTCAATTCGAACCAATCGATGCCATTCTCGGCCGCGCGATCGATAATCTTGTCGTCGACATCGGTAAAGTTTTGGACCCGTTTGACGTTGATCCCGCGGTATTGCATGTACGACTGCATAACCTCAAAAATCATGGACGACAACGCGTGCCCCAAATGCGGTTCGTCGTACGTGGTAACCCCGCACACGTACATTCGCACCGGGTCGGAAATCTGTTTGAACTCTTCTTTCTGGCGAGTGAGCGAATTGTAGAGAAGCATGATCGGGCAATCGGAATCGGGCAATCGAGGTTGGTCTCGCAAGATTCTACTAGTGCCGGTGGCTATCGAACTAAGGTAACGATTGCTTGAGCCGCGATGCCTTCACCTTTACCGATGGCACCTACTTCGTCAGTCGAGGTGATCTTCGCGTTAACGCGTTCAATTTCGATACCGATTGCTTGCGCGATGTTCCACTCGAAGGCCGGCGCGTGCGCCGCCAATCTGGGACGTTGAGCGATCACCATCGTGTCGACGTGGTCTACGCTCCACCCTAGAGACGCGGCTCGGATGGTCGATTCGCGAATGAATCGCGCGCTATCGAACCCGGCGTATTTGGGATCATCAGAAGGGAAATTCCCGCCAAGATCGCCAAGACCAGATGCGCCCAAAATCCCACTCGCTACCGCGTGCATCAACACGTCACCATCTGAATGTCCTTCGAGATGCATCTCAAAGTCGATCTCCGAACCGCCGAGTCTCAACGGGCCGCCGTCAACGAGCCGATGACCGTCGAAACCGATTCCAGAGCGGAACGTTCTCGAGGGGCCTTGCCCCGCCGCGATCGCATGGGCGATTGGAATATCGGACTGGGTCGTGATCTTGATGTTCTTGTATGAACCCTCGAATGTACCCACCAAACCACCCGCGATTTCGACCATCGACGCGTCGTCGGTGACCTCTTCATCGACGGTTTCATGGGCGGCGCGGAGAATTTCAGATTTGAATACCTGGGGGGTTTGAACCGAAAACAATTGGTCGCGTTGCGGAGTATCAATGACCAGCCCGTTTGAGACTTGCTTAATAGTGTCCTTGAGTGGGACAACCGGTATGACCGCACCGACCCGTCCGGCCGCGAAGACACCACGAGTTAACATGGCCGCGTCGATGAATGGCCGAGCCGCGTCGTGTACGGCTATAAATGTCGCTTCGTCGTTGATCCGGCGTAGTTCTTCGATACCCTTACGGACTGAATCCTGACGACGGTCCCCGCCCGCGACTATCTGATAGGGCTTCGAAAATCCGCTGTTGGCGATGTTCTCACGAAACTCGCGGATTCTCGATGGATGGGTCACAACAATGACCGTGTTCACCAATTCGCACGCTTCGAATACCGCTAATGAGTGCCAAAGCACCGGCCGTCCATCGATCGACAAAAACAGTTTGTCGACACCTTCCATCCGAGATGATCGACCAGCCGCTACGAGGATGATCGATAAGTTGCCGTGTGGGCTGGGAACGTCGGGCGCGATTGAGGCGGACATCGCTGCAGTCTGGACTATGAACTAGAGAACTCGTGAATCGACGGTCTCGGTGGAAGATCGTTGAACAACTATCCTATCGGCAGGTTCAGTTCGAAGAAGTCTCTCAACCACCCGATACCTGAACGGCACGCGTACGCCATGATGATCAAGCGAATCAATTTGCCCGCGAAAACGTAGATGAGGAACTTCCGATACGGGTAGAGGAGCGCCCCTGCTGCAATCCCCGCGAGGTCGAAAAACGGAGTCGGTATCAGCGAAACTGCAAAGAGTGTCACCGCGCCGTTGCGCTCCATCAAATCGTGAATGCGAGGGTACCAACGGAACTTCATCGCCGCGTTCTGACCTGCGAAACCTGCTAGGTAAGCGGTCGTTTCCCCCAGCGTCGCTCCCGCTGCACCGACGAACCCGATAATCATCGGATGCAGACCCAACGACGGTTCGGCCGCAACGCACGCGGCTAAAACGCCCGGCAACGGCAGAATGATCGTGGCTGCTCCGACAAGGTTGAGATAAAAGGTCGCGAGGTATCCGACGTCGGTGATATCGAGATAGTCACCGATCCACAACCCAATGCCAGCCGCGGTGGAACCGAGAACAACTGACCAAATTCCGATCTGGACCCATTTCGGATTTCTGGCGAGATAACCGAGGACAACCTCGGTCAGACGAGCAGGAGAAAAGCGGTTGGAATTGCGGCTTGGGGCGACCGTATCGTCGGGGTAAAGTTGGTCGTCTGACGGCATCAAACCGAGATAACCTGAGCCGAGGTTCGTAGGGGGTTGTTTCGGTTCAAGTCTTGTCTCGATTCTAACGCTCAGCTGGCCGCAGCCAGTGCGGATTCTGTCTTTGTGGCGAATTCTTTGACCCCGTCTCGGTTGAATACTACCCGTCCGTCATCAACATCGATGACGACATGAACGCCATCGCTTACTTCGCCATTTAGCAGTGCCAATGCCAATGGGGATTCGATGTAACGCTGAATTGCCCTTGACATGGGACGTGCTCCCATCCACGTGTCATATCCGCGCTCAGCGAACCAACTTTCGGCGGCGGCGGTGAGTTCAATCGAGATCTCACGGTCTTCAAGCCGCTGCTCAACCTGCCGGATAAATTTCCTAACGATTTGATCGATTTCGCCTCGTCCAAGCGCGTCAAACACAACGATGTCGTCGATTCGGTTAAGGAACTCCGGTGCGAACCGCGATCTCAATGCCTGTTGGTGACGATGCGTCATGCCAGGCGAATCAAACTCATTGCGTCTTCCTTCATCGGAATCAGTGGTAAAACCCAAACCTCCACGATTACGGTCAGCCGTTCCTAAGTTGCTGGTCATGATGATGATCGTGTTGGTGAAATCGACCGTGCGACCATGACCATCCGTCAATCTGCCGTCGTCGAAGATCTGTAGCATGCTGTCGTAAACGCTGGGGTGAGCCTTCTCAATTTCGTCAAGCAATACGACAGAATAAGGCCGACGTCTCACAGCTTCTGTCAGCTGCCCCGCATCATCGTAACCGATATATCCCGGTGGAGCACCGATCATTCGAGAAATTGAGTGACGTTCCTCATATTCCGACATGTCTAGCCTGATCATATGGTTCGGATCGTCAAACATGAACTCTGCCAACGCTTTAGCCAGTTCGGTCTTGCCGACCCCAGTCGGGCCCATGAACAGGAATACACCGGTCGGGCGATTCGCATCTTTCAAGCCCATTCTGCCTCGTCGAACCGCATCTGCCAAGGTCTTGACTGCCACGTCTTGCCCGATCACGCGTTCGTGGAGTCGCTCTTCGAGTTTGAGGAGTTTTTCGACCTCCTCTTCAACCAGTTGGTCCAGTGGGACGCCGATCCTCTCTGCAATTAGCGCTGCGATGTCCTTCTCGTCGATTACGAGAGGCGCCGCGTCTGTCGTGCTGTTTTGATCATCGATAGCCACTGCCGGGGCGCGTTCGATCCGAGCCTTGGCGGCTGCTTCATCGATGAGGTCTACTGCCTTGTCGGGGAGTTGTCGATCGGTGATATAGCGGTCACTCAACCGGGCTGCCGCCCGGAGTGCGGAATCGGTCAGTTCAACGTTGTAGTGTGATTCATAATTGCCACGAATCGCATTCAACATCTCAACCGCCGACTCCGCGTCAGGTTCCTCGACCCATATCGGTGTAAATCTGCGTTCGAGTGCGGCATCCTTTTCGATGAATCGTCGGTATTCCTCCGGGGTTGTGGCGCCGACGACTTGAAGTTCACCACGCGCGAGTGCCGGTTTCATCATATTGGCCGCGTCGAGCGAACCCTCGCTGCCCGTACCAGCGCCGACCACCGAATGGAGCTCATCAACGAAGAGGATGATCTCACCGGCCGACGCTTGAGCTTCATCGATGACCGACTTCAATCGCTCTTCGAATTCACCGCGGAACTTCGCGCCCGCCAACAAAACGCCGATGCTCAATGCCAAGACTCGTTTGCCCGACAACATCGTTGGGACATCGCCTTCGACGATCTTCTGGGCCAACCCCTCGATGATCGCAGTCTTTCCAACTCCGGCGTCACCGATCAGGGCCGGGTTATTCTTGGTGCGCCGTGTGAGGGTCTGCATGACTCTACGGATCTCGTAGTCGCGACCGACGATCGGGTCAAGCTTGCCTTCGCGAGCTAGATTCGTCAGATCGGTCGTGTACTTGCGCAACACACCGTATGCCTGTTCAGCGTCTGGGGTAGTGACCCGCGCGGCGCCCCGCACCTGGTGGTCCGCGACGTACACTCGTTCCGCAGTAATGCGGTGCTTCGCTAGCACCTTGGCTAGTTCGCCATCCGCTTCTTCCACGATGGCGATCATCAGATGATCCATGCTCATCAAGTCGTCGCGGAAGGTTTTGCGCTGAATCGTTTGAGCCTTGCTTATCGCGTTCTGCGCCCTTGGCGTGATGTATATCTGCCTTTGACGTCCAACCTGTTGGCCAATACCTTGCGGTTTAGCGTCGATGAGATGCATCAAGTCGGTCCGCAACTCTTCGGTGTCGACCTCAAGAAAATCGAGGATCTGGCGCACCGGGCTTTCAGCGCTGTCCGTCATCGCGAAAAGGATGTGCTCAACGTCTAGCTGGACGTTTTTGCGTTGCAACATCAGTTGAACGGCGGCATCGATCGCCGCTCTTGCTCCGTGCGTGAAGTTTTCGGGTGAAATAGTCATCAGGTTCCCTGGTGTAGTACGCGCTCGCACCGACGACGGTGCAAGAGCGGCTTGATGTGATGCGTGTCTTAATGGTAATTGTATCATGCCAACGATAAAACTTGACATGATACGTATCTAGTTTTAATATCTAGCTCATGTGAGCAACTGCGATGCTCACGATGTCTGAAAAGGAGATTACTAGATGACCGCATTGACACGTTGGAGCCCATTCCACCGCGCCGCCGTATTCCCATTCGATTTTCGGGGCAGCATAGCGCCTTCGAGGCTGAACCTCGATGTGCCGTTGAAGCTCGGAGTAGATGTGGCACACAACGAGGATCGTTACACGATCGAGGCGTCACTCCCGGGATTCGATCCGGAGAAGATCGATGTCACGGTTGACGACGGCGTCCTGAAAATAGTCGCCAAGAACCAGAGCGAAGAAACGCAAGAGCACGGTACGTATCTGGTTCGAGAGCGTCGTTCTGGGAGTTTCTATCGTGCGCTCAGGATTCCGGAAGGTGTCGATATCGACGCCGCGACTACGTCGTACAAAAACGGAATTCTCAAGATCGAGCTGCCGAAGAGTGAATCTGAGCAACCGAAGAGACTGCCTATAGCCGCATGATAAGTGCGGAAGGTCAGATTCACTTGACTACGCCCCGCGGTATTGCGGGGCGTAGTCGCGTTTAGTGATCGCGTCCAATGCTCGATAGGCTGGTTACGACTGGCACAGATGCTTAGCATTGACATTGCGTATCATTTGTGAACACATCATGCCCGCATTAGCTGAACGAACCCAATTGCCATCGTTTTTCGATCGCTACCAATCGGTGATCGATCGCGCCCTACGCGCCGAATTACGAGGTTACGCGTCCGAGATATCCGCGACCCACCGGTATCACATGGGTTGGGCTGACAAAGACGGATCAGATTTGGTTGCCACGGAGGGCAAACGCCTTAGGCCTACCATCGCTCTACTCGGAGCTGAAGCTGTAGGCGGTGAGATTGAATACGCCCTGCCCGCGGCGATCGCCCTTGAATACGTCCATAATTTTTCGTTGGTACACGACGATATCGAAGACCAAGATCGCTTCAGGCACCACCGTCCGACGATGTGGGTGGTCTGGGGCGAACCGATGGCCATCGTGTCAGGCAATTCGATGCTCAAGGTCGCGGATCGTGCTGCACGCGAGATGTTGGAATTTGGCGTCGATCTGCCGACCTCGATCCTAGCCCAGCGATTGATTGTAGAAGCGTATTTGTCGATGATCGAAGGGCAACATCTCGACATATCATTCGAGAGTCGAGCCGAAGTGACGATCGACGAATATCTCGCCATGATCGCACGAAAAACCGGTGCGTTGATCGAAGCCAGTCTCCACGTTGGCGGGTTGGTTGCCGCCAACGGTAGGTCGGATGAGCGTATCTCTGACGGCTTGCGAAGGGTCGGATACCAATTCGGTCGGTTATTCCAGATCCGAGATGACATTCTCGGGGTGTGGGGTTCCGACGAAACCGGGAAACCAGTTTGCGGCGATATCTACAACAAGAAAAAATCACTGCCAGCCGTACACGCGCTTAGTTCGGCGCGCGGAGCGGCGGCGAATCAGATTCAGAGCATTTACCAGAAGACCGACCTAACCGGCCATGATGTGGAGACGGTGCTCGAGATTATGGATTCGATTGGCACCTACGAATTTTGTGATTCAATGTCGGCGAACCATTGGTCGGAGGCTGAGCAAATCATCGACGAATTAGACCTGGGCACAAGTGTCAACACGGACTTTCGTGAACTTGGCGATTTCCTAGTCGAACGAAGTGCTTAGGGCTAACCTGATTCGTTGGTCGTTACTATCATGGACGCTTCCGTACATTTCACTGGCGCCGCGAGAGATGTCGCTGGAGCCTTTGATGCCTGCCGGAATTTGACCGGCGCGAGCTACGAAAACTTCAACGTCGGCAGCAGATTCATCAAAGCTAATCTGCGACCGCATTTCTACTCCGTGTATGCGTTTTGTCGGTTGGTCGACGACCTTGGGGATGAAGTCGATGATGATCGATTGGAATTGCTCGATCGGTGGGAACATGAATTGATGCTCTGCTACCAAGGCACCCCGAATGTGGTGTGGTTTCAGGCGTTGAAGCAGACTATTGAGGAATTCGCTATCCCGCCCGAGCCTTTCTTGCGATTAATCGAAGCGAATCGGCGTGATCAGAGGGATAGACGGTACTCGGATTACCAAGCGTTGGTTGAGTACTGCACCCATTCCGCAACACCCGTCGGTCATCTGGTTCTCTACCTGTACGGATACTTCTCCGAACAGATGGCAGCGTTTTCGGATCGTACCTGTATTGCGTTGCAACTTGCGAATTTCTGGCAGGATGTCTGGCGCGATTATCTTAAAGGCCGAATCTACATTCCCCAGTCTGACATGTCCGCGTTTGGTGTTGACGAATCGATCATCAGAGATCGCGAACCGACCACTGAGTATCGCCAGTTGATGAAGTTCCAAGTCGAACGCACTCGCGATCTGTTTCGAGACGGTTATGGACTCTATGAACATTTGGAACGTGATTTCCGGTTGGAATTCTCTGCCATCACCGCTGGGGGCCTGTCCGTTCTGGATGCGATTGAGCAGTTGGACTACGATACGCTCACGGTACGGCCGACGGTATCGCGAACTAAGAAAGTTCGGATAATGCTGAGCATCGTCGCGAGGAAGTTGATTAGGCTCACCCCTGTGTCAGCTGACTCGTTCCTTAGCAATTCTGAGCGCCGATTGGGATCGGCATAGTCGATGTTGCATGGCAGAAGCGATGGACAACCGGATCGAAACTGCATATCGTGAGTGCGCTCGAATAACTCGTTCGTCAAGCTCGAACTTCTACATTGGATTTTTGGCGCTTCCGAATGAACTGCGACGCGCAATCTACGCCACATACGCATTCTGCCGTCTGTGCGACGACATTGTGGACGAACCTGCTTCGGGTCGGGATCCGGCGACCGAACTGGATCTGGTGCAGGCAGCGCTGGACAATCGAACGGTCACGAATTACGGAGACGATCCGATTTTTGTTGCCGTTGAACATGCAATAGAACGGTTTGACTTGGACAAACAGTATTTCGTCGATGTGATTGATGGTTGCAGGATGGACATTGGTACGGATCGGTATGAGACATTCGACGAACTCAGTGTCTACTGTCGGCGCGTCGCGAGCTCGGTCGGGCTCATTTGCATCAGCATTTTCGGTCATCAATCACCAAATGCTCTCAAATACGCTGACGATCTAGGGATCGCGTTTCAGTTGACGAACATACTCCGCGATATTCGCGAAGACTACAGCAACGGCAGGGTGTATCTGCCCCGCGATGAACTGCGAGAGTTCGGTGTGTCTGAGACCGAATTCGCTCTCGACACGTCCAGCGCCAACTTCAGAAGATTGTTGCGCTTCCAGGTTGATCGCGCCCGCGGTTATTATGAACGCGGAGAACGAGTGATCCCTTTGGCCACGCGCGGCAGACAATGCCTCGAGTTGATGAGCGGGTTCTACTCGCGGATATTGGACAAGATCGGCGAGGAAGACGCTGACGTATTGTCCAACCGGATCAGTCTATCAACATCGGAGAAACTTTCGATGACCCTCGGCGTCGCTTGGCGAGGTGCATGGCGTACGGTTGGTCGCAATGGTCAGCGGGACGGGAATTGAGCGACCGCGACGTCATAATCCTTGGTGGTGGCATCGCCGGTATCGCAGCCGCCGTTCACTTGGTAAAACGTGGCATCAAGCCCACCTTGATCGAACGACGCCCCTTCCTAGGTGGTCGAGCATTCTCATTCATGGATCGCATCAGTGGCGAGGAGATTGACAACGGCCAACACGTGATACTTGGCGTCTGCCACCAATTCCTGGATCTCTTGGAAGATCTGGGCACGAGAGATCAATTGGACCTTCGCCCCGCGCTCAATGTCCCGGTGTCGATGAACGGTAAAACGTCCAACCTACGGGCGAACCGCGTATTCGGCAACGCGATCGCTTTACTGAACTACCGTCACCTCCCACTGTCAGATCGAATGTCGATTTTTCGTCTTCTTTTCAAAATCAAGTTGAAACTGATTGGCGAAAACGAAAGCCAACGAATGCGTACCACATCGTTCGGCAATTGGCTTTCCTCTCGGGGCCAATCCAGCGCTGCGATCGAGCGATTTTGGTCTCTCTTCATATTGCCGGTATTCAACTGTCACATTGATGAGGTAGCAGCACTCGACGGACTCGAATTCACTCGGTCCGCGCTGTTGGGAAACGTGCGTGACGCAGCGATTGGTTATCCGAAGACGGGATTGTCGTCGCTCATCGGTACCCCGGCAACGGAATTCTTAAGGTCGGGGGGTGCAGAACTGAAAACGAACACGCGCGTCGTCTCCTTTGCACGTGGCGATTCAGGACATTTTGAAGTCGGATTGTCCAACGACGAAACATTACGGTCTAGTAACGTCATTTCGGCATTGGCACCCAACTCCCTTAACGGCGTCCTGCCGATGTCTGATGCAACATTTAACGCCGTCAAGAATTCGCTGTCCGCGCTCGACTACTCCCCTATCGTCGCCGTACATCTTTGGTACGAGAAACCAGTGATGTTGGTGCCGGTCGAGGCGTTCCTTGACCTCGGCTTGCAGTGGGTCTTCAACGATACTGCCATCCGGGGTCGATTAAGCGACGGGCCTCAGCACATCGTGGTTTCCTTGAGCGGAGCCGATTCTTGGGCGAGTTTGAGAAAGGAAGAGATCCTTGACCGTGTATCGTCGGCGATGCGACGAGCTTTCCCTGCAGCGCGCGAAAACTCGGTGGTCAACTCCGCTGTGGTCAAGACGCTGGAAGCGACGATAAAAGTGAACCCAGCTTCACTGGATCATCGCCTTGGCCCAAATGTCGGCATCGCGGGGTTTCACGTTGCCGGCGATTGGACGAATACTGGCCTACCGGCGACTATGGAAGGCGCTGTCAAGAGCGGTCAAACCGCGGCCGATCTGGCACTGCAACGGCTATCCGCCTGAACGGTTAAATTGCCCTTGGCGATTAGGCATCGTTCGCTGAAATCGAACACGATATAATCGGGATTCAGTCCAGTTTTGGGCTGTAATCCAACTCTCACACGAGTACCTACCTTGAAGCGCGACGAATTCGACATGGTCGACCGCGAGGTGATGAACATCTTGCAGTCGGATTTCCGGCTCGTCTCCGAACCATTTCAGGATATCGGCGATCGTTGCGGCCTGGCCGAATCAGAAGTGATCGATCGCGTGCGTGAGTTGAAACGCAAAAATGTGGTTCGGCAAATCGGTGCGATTTTCGATACTCGACGATTGGGATATACGTCGACTCTGGTGGCGATGCGTTTCGCAGATGACTGCTTAGACCGCGGTGCGCAGATTCTGAATGCCCATCCCGGCATCAGCCACAACTACGCCCGAAACGGCGAATTCAATCTTTGGTTCACGTTGGCCCTCCCACCCGGTAAAGACATCGGTGCGGAGGTCGAAAAACTAACCAAACTGTCCGGTGCGGAAACGGCGCGCCTTCTACCGACGATCCGATTTTTCAAGATCGGCGTTAACTTTGACATGGTCAAAAACGTGTCCAACGCCACGGATTACTTCGTACCAGACGCCAAGTTCGCTCGTAGCGGGGAAAACGGGACGACATCGAATGGCGTGCCCGTCGCTGACGAGAATCTGAGCGATTTCGACATCGCGTTTGTTCGTGAATTCCAGGAAGATTTGCCGCTGAAATCCCGTCCATTTGACGCAATGGCCGAACGGTTGGGACTCAGTGTCCCAGAGTTATTCGCCAAAGCCGACGAGATGGTGAACCGCCGGTTGATGCGCCGTTATGCTGCGGTGCTCCACCATCGCCGTGCCGGTTTTTCGGCCAACGCGATGGTGGTTTGGAACGTCCCTGAAGTCCGTTCCATCGAAGTTGGTCAGAAAATGGCAAAACATCCTGCGATTACCCACTGCTACGAACGCCCACGGTACGACGACTGGAGATTCTCGCATTTCACAATGATTCACGCAGTCACACACGACGAGTGCGAAGACATTGCATTGGAGATCGCGGGTGAAACCGAATTAACCGATTACCAACTCCTCTACAGCCACCGAGAGTACAAAAAGACGCGGGTGCGCTATTTTGTCGATGACAATATCGACGTCGAACGCGCCGCGGTCGCCGCGATTGGTTAATCATCATGCCACGCTACTACGGAGTATTTGTTGACGTCAAAGACCGTCGTTGCTTAGTGTTTGGCGGTGACCCCCACGAAGGGGAACGAAAGGTCAAGTACCTTGTCGAATGCGGGGCCGACGTAACGCTTTATAGCCCTGAAGACGGCACGTCGGACAATCTTGCGAAGATGGCGGCATCGGGGCAGATCGATTGGGTGAGACGAAAGTACGAACCAGGTGATTTGGCCGGAGCATGGGTGGTGATCGTCGCTGACACCTCCGATTCAGCGACCAACGAAGCCATCTCGCACGAAGCTGCGGAGCGAAATATCCTCCTCAATGTCATGGATGTCACTCCGTTGTGCACATTTATCGCGCCAGCGTTGATCCAACGACAAGACGTTACGGTGGCCGTGTCCACCGCCGGAACCAGTCCGGCACTAGCGCGTCGGCTTCGCGAACGAATATCGGATCACGAGTATTGCCGCTGTTTGCAGTGGGCGGACATGGGACCAATGCTCGCAGATGTCCGGAAAGACGTCCGATCCCGTGAACTGCCGATTACACCCGACGACTGGGCAGAATCAATTACGGACCGGATGTTGAGCGCATTCCGGGACGGCAACCCTGACGCGGCGCGTGACATGTTGGTCGATGCCCTCGAAGAACGCGCAGCACTCAACCGTCAGGCATAAAATGCCTTTACATGACTCTTTCCGCACGAAAAATCGTCTTAGGTTGTCGCAACAGTCGCCTCGCGATCGCGCAGGCCAACGAAGTCGCGAACGCGTTGACCGAACGGTTCGACAACATCGAGATTGAGCGCGTCTGCATTAAGACGAGCGGTGATAACCGTCCTGATGTAGCGATATCTGAGATCGGGGTCGGCGTGTTCGTGAAAGAGATCGAGGCGGCCTTACTCGAAGGCGAGATCGACATTGCGGTGCACAGCCTAAAAGATCTCCCCTCGCAAATCGCCGATGGCCTAGTCATATCTGGTGTGCCATATCGTGAAGACCCCCGTGATGTCGTGGTCAGCAAACTCGGAGTTGGGTTGAACGACCTTCCCTCAGCCGCGATCGTCGGTACCGGAAGTGCCCGGAGACGCGCATTGATCAATGCCGAGCGTGGAGATGTGATTCTGAAACCGATCCGCGGGAACGTCACCACGCGACTGGCGATGCTTGACGACGAGGATTCGGTGATCGATGCCCTCGTATTGGCCGCGGCGGGACTGAAACGACTCGGTATGTCAGACCGCATATCTGAATACCTAGGATGTATGTCGTTCGTCGCCGCGCCCGGCCAAGGTGCATTGGCGCTCCAAACTCGTGCGGAAGACGATTTCACAAGTGGATTGTGTTCGGCTATCGAACACGCCGAGACGCGTGTCAGTGTAGATTCAGAACGGGCATTTTTGGCTCACATTGGAGGTGGATGTAGCGCGCCCATCGGTGCACATGCTCGGATCGACGACGACACGATAACTCTGGCCGCGTTCGTGTCCGAACCGTCAGGTACGCAGATCGTCCGCCACCGCGAATCGTCCGATATCCAAGACGGTACCGAGCTTGGCAAGCGCGTCGCCGACAATCTCATCAACCAAGGCGCGCTTGAATTGTTGCCTCAACTGTCAGCCGTCTCGAACGCATAATGACGAAAAAGGGCACCGTCCAGCTAGTTGGTGCGGGACCCGGCGATCCCGGATTAATAACCGTCAAGGGTCTTGAAGCGCTGCGCAAAGCAGACGTGGTCGTATACGACCGTTTGGCTTCCAGCGAACTCCTGCGCGAGGCTCGAAATGATGCTGAATTGATCTCAGCCGCCAAAGCTCCCGGTGCCGTGGCGCTGACGCAAACCGAAATCAACGAATTGTTGATCGATCGAGCGCAGCACGGAAAAGCTGTCTGTCGTCTCAAAGGTGGAGACCCATTCGTATTTGGTCGTGGCGGCGAAGAGGCATTGGCGCTTGCCGAGGCCGGTATTCGGTTCGAGGTGGTTCCAGGCGTTAGTTCAGCCATCGGAGCCGCAGCCTACAGCGGTATCCCGGTAACGCATCGCGGCGTCGCCTCATCCGTCACCATCGTCACGGGCAGCGAACGCACCACCGGTAATTCTGGACCTAGTGTCAACTGGGATGCAATCGCGAAGACCAGCGGGACTGTCGTAGTTTTGATGGGCGCTACCAGGATCGGCGAGATTGCATCTCGAATGATCGGCTTTGGTCGCTCGCCAATCGAACCCGCAGCGGCTGTCCATCGCGGCACCTCGGCGATGCAACGAACCGTAACAGGCACGCTAAGCGACATCGAAGCCAAGGTGGCCGAAGCCGAATTGACCGCTCCGATAGCACTGGTCATCGGCCAAGTTGTTGAGCTGCGAGACCGCATCGCTTGGTTCGACAATCTTCCTCTTTTCGGCAAGCGCATACTGGTCACGCGTGCGCGGAGCCAAGCTAGCAGGTTGGCACGGGGATTGACCTCTTACGGTGCGGATGTCGTCGAATGCCCGGTGATTAAATCAGCGCCCATCGAAGACACAGCAGTTCTTGACGCGGCTTTGGCGAATTTGGATGAGGCTGAGTGGGTAGCGTTTGCTAGTCCGAACGGGGTGAACCAAGTGTTGGAACACCTTTATGCCAAGGGTTCGGACGCGCGGGCGTTCGCACGCAAAAAACTCGCCGCAGTCGGTCCCGCGACGGTCGCGGCTTTGAGATCGCACGGCATCGTCGCTGACCTCACGCCGGACACGTTTACGGCCGATGGATTGGTAGAGGCGTTTCGCGCCCGTGATCTAGCGCCAAAATCTGCCGTCGTGTTCAGATCTGATATCGGGCGAGGTACGCTGCCGCGGGGATTGCGCCAGCTCGGAGCGAAGGTGACCGAAGTCGCAGCATACCGGACCGTAACCGCTGAGGATTCCGCAGAGATGGCACGAAAAGCGTTTGACGACGGTATCGACGTGGTTACGTTCACCAGCTCATCTACGGTCAAGAACTTGGTCGGCCTCCTCTCTGGAGACGTAACTGGAATTAACAATGGGGTTGTAGTCTGCATGGGACCGGTAACAACTGAAACGGCGAAGTCTCTCGGCATTCGAGTGGACATCGTTCCTGAACAGCAAACAATCCCGGGAATGATCTCTGCTGTGGCAACCTATTTCCAAGACCGCGCCTGAATGTAATGTCATCCTCCGCCCTTCCCGAATTCCGACGTTTTCGACCTTTGCGGTCGAGCGTCGACGTGCGTTCATCTAACGCTGAGACGCAGCTCGACGGTTCGGAATTCGTTTACCCGATGTTCGTCATCAACGGTGTCAACCGGCGTGAGCCAGTGCCGTCGATGCCGGGGGTCGCCCGAATGTCGTCCGATGAAGCGATGCGTGAGGCGGAAACTGCCATGCTCGCCGATGTCAATCGTTTCCTATTCTTTGGCATCCCTGACGAAAAAGACGCGACGGGCACGCGTGCTTGGTCCCCAATCGAAGCGGTTCAACGTACCGTCGCCGAGTTCAGAGCGCAATTGCCTGAGGCCAAAACGATAACCGACGTCTGCATGTGCGAGTACACCGACCACGGACACTGTGGCCAACTAACCGCCAGTGGCGAAGTGGACAACGACGCGACGTTGGATTTGCTGGCGCAAACCGCGGTATCTCACGCCGATGCCGGCGCTCATGTGGTGGCGCCGTCGGCAATGATGGACGGACAAGTGTCGGCGATAAGAGCCGCGCTCGATGATGCTGGCCACGAAAGCGTAAAGATTTTGGGATACTCAGCGAAGTATGCCTCGGCCTTCTACGGCCCGTTCCGAGACGCTGCGGATTCTGCTCCGAGTTTCGGCGATCGGCGCACCTACCAAATGGCGCCGAGCCAACATGAAGAGGCGATGCAGGAAATCGAAGCCGACATTGCTGAAGGCGCGGATTTCATCATGGTCAAACCGGCCCTTTCTTATCTGGATGTGATCGCCTCGGCGAGTTCGCGGTTTCGAGACTACCCGTTGTATGCGTACAACGTGAGCGGTGAATATTCGATGATCCATGCGGCGGCATCGAAGGGATGGATTGATCTTGAGAACACAGTTCTGGAAGTCTTGCTGAGCATCAAAAGAGCTGGTGCCGACGCCATCATCAGCTATTTCGCCATCGATGCAGCGCGATGGATCAAGGGAATTCGCTGATGAGCCTCGTCAAGGTGAATTCAGACCCACCTAAGAAGACCCGATTGTTGAATGCCTGCATGGGCGAGACACTGGGAACCTTCATATTGGTCCTATTCGGCACTGGTTCCGTCGCGGCCGCAGTCTACACCGGCGCACAGATTGGGTTGTGGCAAGTGGCTGCGGTTTGGGGCTTCGGCGTGACGATTGCGATATACGTTAGTGGTGCCGTTTCAGGTGCGCACCTAAATCCAGCAGTCAGTCTCGCGTTCGTCATATTTCGCCGCGACCAATTCCCGCTAGATCGCCTCTTTGCCTACTGGGGCTCACAGTTGCTCGGTGCAATCCTTGCCGGAGTTGTGGTGTTGATCCTCTTCAATCCCTTCATCGATCAGTTCGAATCTGACAATGGAATCGTCAGGGGCGCTGAAGGAAGCCAGAAATCGGCGATGGCGTTCGGCGAGTACTTTCCGAATCCGGCAATGTTCGATTCGCTTTCCATATCGCCGTTTCATGCGTTCGCGGTAGAGGCCTTCGGCACCGCTATTTTGGCGATGGTCATTTTCGCCCTCACCGAACGTCGCAATGCAGGCATCCCGACGAATGGAATGGCGCCGTTTTTCATCGGCTTCACAGTTGCCGCGTTGATTAGTCTGTTCGCGCCAATCACTCAAGCGGGTTGGAACCCGGCGCGCGATTTCGGGCCGCGGATCGTAGCAGCCCTTGCTGGTTGGGGTGAAATCGCAATTCCTGGACCAGAAGGCGGGTTCTGGGTTTACGTCTTGGGACCGCTCGTGGGTGCTCCGATCGGAGCATTGATCTACAAGCTGGTTATCGAAACCGGATTACCAGGCAACAACAAAGAACTTGAAGAAGTCGTGAGGAGCCGATATGAGTGACGACCGAATCGACGTTCTCTTCGTCTGCGTGCACAACGCCGGTAGGAGTGTGGCAGCCAAGGTGCTATTCAACGACAGTGCAACCAGACTTGGTTTAGGCCTGCGGTCTGAATCCGCGGGTACAATCCCCAGCGAACAGGTCAACCCATCAGTTAAGCGAGTTCTAGAATCATTCAATCTTGACACCAGCAATGAGGCGCCGAAACTTTTGACCGACTCGATGCTCGCTTCCGAGCCGCGGATTGTCACTTTGGGTTGCAACGCAGACGCTGAAGCATGTCCGGCTATCAACTTCGCGGATGTCGATGATTGGGATTTGCCCGATCCCTCCGAGATGGCCGATGACGAAGAGATCGTCGCTTTGATCCACGAGATTGCCCGAAGGGTCAATGCTCTGATACGAGAGATGTCGACAGAATCTGCGTGATTCGGCTAAACACGATCAGACTCCCGATCACCGGTTATTGATTGCCCAAGGGATCACTTTCCGGCACAACGACCCTACCTGCGATGCGATCGCGGGGAACGGGTCCAAACTCCCGGCTGTCGGTAGAACGTCTCCGGTTGTCGCCAAACAAGATGTACTCGTTATCCTGCAACTGCCATTGTCGGTTGACTCGCGGTTGTACACCGAAAATGAATGGTTCATCGATTTCGTTCCCATCGACGTAAAGCCGCCCGTTTTCCAAAACCACGGACTCGCCGGGTAGGCCGATAACTCTTTTGGTCTCCCAAAAGCGGTCGCGGCGAGGGTGTTCGAAAAACGCGACATCCCATCGCTGAGGCGAGGCGATCCGATAGGCTCTGCGGCTAACTCGTACGCGCTGTCCATCTCGGAGTGTGGGATGCATCGAGTGCCCTACTACAATTACCCACTTGCTGGTCAAACGCTCAACAACAGCACCGGGTAACGCTCCGACGCTTTGTAATATCCTTTTGACGCTAGCGATCATCGGGTTAGTCTATTCTTGAAGTGGATAATCGACCCGTATTCGACTATCACCCAACCTATCCGCGACAATGCCTCGCGGAAGTATGAAAGGAACCGAAAAATGCTAGGAAGTGTCAAAAGATTAGCCGACAGACTGTCACCCTTCGGCGTTGCACACGCACACTGTGACATTCCGTGCGGTATCTACGACCCGAATGACGCGATCCAAGCTGCTCAGACGTGCATCCGCATGACCGAGTTGATACTCGAATCGGAAGACGTATCGATCCTCGGCGCGCGTAACAATCTTATCCGTTACGTTGCCGCCAAGGAAGAGCACGCCACAAAGGCGAAGGACGACATCCTCATAATCTGGACCGACTACTTCAAACCCGAGCATTTGGAGAAGTACCCCAACCTTCACGAACTCGTGTGGAACGCGTGCAAGCTCGGTAGTCAGGTCAAGCAGAACATTGACATGGAAGCTGCCCAAGCTTTCAAAGCGGCACTCGAAGAGATCGGCAATATCTTCTGGGAGACCAAGCAGTAAGCCGGTCGTAGCGACTTCGGTCGCAATGACGCAATCTGCGTCCGTTCGTCTCTATCGTTGACGTTCGGACGCGGCTTGCTGTCTGAAGCTTTGAAAAACGCCTCAATCGGTGGCAAAAAACCCGATGTCCTCGGAGATATATTCCTGGCGGATGGGCGACCAGATGTCGAGGGCCACGCAACCTTCCTCTGTCGCCGTAACCTGATGCGGTACGTTGCCCGGGATGACATAGTGTTCCCCGGCCACCAACCTCGCTTTGGCGTGCCCTTCAAGCTCGAACCACGCGGATCCTTCGAGTATTCGCCCGCATTGCTCATGAGGGTGCGAGTGCCAGGGGACGATCGCGTCCGGTTCGATGTCGATGATGCCCATCATCACCCGCTCCCCCCAGATTAGTCGAGCCGTCACACCCGGCAACAACTCTCGGCGCTCTACGTAATCTGGGTCAAAGTACCCTGCTCCACCATCCGGTGCCCGTGTCTTGTCGACTTTTGTTGTCATTTTTGAATCTCCATGGTCTTGATCCCGACACCTATCCGTGCGAACCCATTTTGCGGTCGATGGCTGCTTCTGCCACCGGACTGATTATCTGCCCGACCTCAATGTTGAGCAAAGCTGGCCCGTTGTAGTCGAATGCCCGTTTGATGGCTGGTTCAAGCTGTTCTGTGGTGGTCACATTCTCGCCATACGCGCCCAAACCCTTCGCGACCAGATCGTATCGCGTTCCTTGTGCCAAGTCAGTCCAGACGGGACGCCCGTAGATGCCCTTCTGGATCTGCCAGTCGATGCCCCAGATCGAGTTGTTGCCTAACAAGATCTTTACCGGTAGGTTGTGGCGCACCATCGTGTCAAGTTCCATTCCGTTGAAACCGAATGAACCGTCGCCGGTGGCCACTACGCATTGCTTGTCGGGCAATGCCGCTTGGGCACCGAGGCCGTACGCGATTCCTACGCCGATCATGCCAAAACTCGAAACGTTGTGAAACCTGAAAGGTCGTTCGCGTGGAATCGAAGCACGTAAGAAGTGACAATAATCTCCACCGTCAAACGTAATGTGGGCATCATCTTCGAGGTATCGTTGAACCGCTTCGCTTACATACATCGGATGCATCGGCTCAGGTGATCGAGCTAGCTCGTACAGTTCCGCCAACCACGCATCGTGCGTGCGTCGCAGGGACGATATCCAATCGGTCCGCTCTTCCCAGGCCAATCGTTCCGCCTCGGCTTTCAACTGATCGCAAACCGGTCCTAGATCTCCAAGAATCGATATTTCCCCTGAACGAGCCCGGCCGATCTGCGCCGCTGACGGGTCGACGACGATGGTTTTCACGTTCGCGTTGAATGGCGGCGAGCCACCGAAACCCAGCGTGTAATCCAATCGTTTGCCAAGCATCAAAACGACATCGGCATCCCGCACCATCTGCGCCGCGCGGTTTAAAGGTAGGTACCCCAATCCGAAGCTGTAAGGATGCGAATCAGGAATCAGTGCACGTGCAGAATCCTCTGACACGAATGGAGCGCGTGTAGTCTCAACTAGGCATCGCACAACTTCGGGATCGGCGGTCGCACCAGCCGAAGATCCGGCAAATATCAAGGGGCGTTCTGCAGAGTTGAGCAATTTGACTGCCTGCCGGACTCGCTCCGGATCGGCCAATACCCGAGTCGGCGAACTATATTCCCGCGGGGCGTAGCGCTCGAAATCCGCGGCGTCAACCGTTGCAGATTGATAATCGTGCGGGATAGTCAAGTGAACGGGGCCTTGCCGACCGCTCAAAGCGGTGCGAAAGGCAAGAGCGACGAACTCCGGAATGCGTTCCGGCGACGGCACTTCCCATGCGCCCTTCGTGACTGGTCGCGCGATGCCAACCTGATCGATCTCTTGCATCGCGCCGCGACCCAGATTTGGGGAGTCGGCGCTGCCCGCGATGTTTACCACCGGCGCTTCGGAGTGCAACGCATTCGCCAATGCAGGTACCGCGTTTGCGTGTCCTGGTGTGGTCGAGAGGGCGACGGACGCACGCCTCAGGATTCGAGAGTAAGAATCGGCGGCGTGAACCGCCCCCGATTCGTGTCGAGTGTCGATCATCCGAAACGGTTCGTCGACCATTCGATCAAGCATATCGAGAATGTGATCTCCGGCGATACCAAAAAGAGTGTCTACCCCTTCCGCTTTCAGCGAGAGATTCAACAGGTCACTGCCCGTCAGCTTGTCTGTCAATTGGATGCAGTCCTTTCTGTAGCACGGATCGCTCCCAAAGCGTCCATGAAGTCAGTCACCGACATTTCGTCGAGCGATTCCGGAACTCGAAATAGATCTTGAACGCGTGCCGAGTAATCGCAGTCGCCGTAAGTTGAGCGCAAGTTTTCCAAGAATTTCGCACCAAGCAAAGGGATCGCTTCGGGACGCCTCGTTCGATGGCCGATCGGATAGCGAACCTCGATTTCCTCGGTACAGCTGCCGTCATTGAAATGCACTTGGATTGCGTTCGCGATTGATCTCCGATCAGGGTCGAGGTATTCCACCGAGTAGCTCCGGCGTTCGGTCACAACCATTTTTTCGCGCAGGTTGTTGATGCGCGAGTCACGCGCCCCATCCTCCTCGTAGTCATCGGAGGTGACGTTTCCTTTGATCAAAGCCACTGCGGTCATGTATTGGATGCAGTGGTCCCGATCGGCAGGGTTGTTAAGCGAACCGCGCTTGTCGATGATGCGGATCGCCGGTTCTTGTGTCTTGATTTCAACGGTCTTTACGTCTGGCAAACGATGAAAGACTTGCGGATGCAGTGCGACTGCGGCTTCGACTGCGGTTTGGCCGTGAAACTCGGCCGGATACTTGACCTTGAAGAGCACGTTTTCCATGACGTACGATGCCAGATCACGTTGCATCGTTACCGATCGTCCTTCAAACCAGACGTCTTGGAACCCGTAGGTTGGCGCCGTCAACGCGGTCTTTACCCCGGGCATCCCGCGTGTGGCGAACGTTCCGAGCGTCAACCCGCGCGACGCAGCATCACCCGCGGCCCAAGATTTACGGGCGTTCGTGTTCGGTGCGTGTCGATACGTGCGAAGAGTCGCGTCGAGCCAAGCATGAGATACCGCTGAGGAAACTGTTTCCTCGTTGCCGCTGGAAAAAACCGCGGCTGTCACCGCCGCGGACGCAACCTTGACGAGTAGAACGTGGTCTATCCCTACGCGATTGAATGCGTTGTCAAGGGCCAAAACGCCCTGAATCTCATAGGCACGAATGGCGAGTTCAAACACTTCACGCATCCGGAAATCGGTTTGGTTAGTCCGGGCAAAACTGTCAGCCGCGGCAAGTATCGCACCGAAGTTATCCGAAGGGTGTCCCCACTCGTTCGCCAACCATGTGTCATTAAAATCCAGCCATCGGATCGCGGTGGTGATGTCAAATGCCGCTTGCGAAGCCGTTTTGGCGTAGGCGGTGCCGGGAATCGGCACACCACCTGGGATGTTGGACGATGCATCGTCCGAGGTGATGAAGTCCCTGCACGCCGGGAATCCCAGCGCCAACAGCGCGCAACCGACCGAATCCATCAGCGCCAGTCGAGCCGTGTCGTAGGCGTCTTCAGTGCCAATCTCGTTTTCTTGGCACGCGTACGCCGCAATCTCGGCAATGAGATCGTCGTAACGATTCGCCATCACCGTCCCTGCAACTCGACGAATTCTTGCGCTGGTGGTCCGGTGTAGTCAGCGTTTGGTCGAATCAAGCTGTTGTCATCGCGTTGTTCGATCACGTGGGCTACCCATCCCGATGTTCGGCTTACCGCGAACAGCGGCGTAAACATCACGGTTGGTATCCCGCACAGATGGTATGCGGTCGCCGAGTAAAAATCTAGGTTGGGAAACAGTCCCTTTTCACGCATGATTACGTTCTCGATGCTTTCCGAAATTTCGAAATACATCGTGTTTCCGCTTTCGTACGATAGTTGGCGGGCCAGCTCTTTGACGATGTCCGAACGTGGATCGCCGTTCTTGTAGACGCGATGACCGAATCCCATAATCAATCTGCGCGCATCCAGCATGTGCTTGATCGACTTTTCCGCTTCTTGCGGTGTTTCGAATGAAGCGATCAACTCCATCGCCGCCTCGTTTGCACCGCCGTGTAACGGTCCGCGCAGAGCACCGATTGCGGCTACGACGGCGGAATAGGTGTCGGCCAACGTGCTGGTAACAACTCGTCCTGTAAACGTGGAGGCGTTGAATTCGTGCTCCGCGTAGAGCACGAAGATTGTGTCGAGGGTGCGTCTTGCGGTTTCGATCGGTGGCGCATCATTCATCAATCGGAGGAAATGTCCCGCCAAGGTAGTCTCATCCGATTGCGTGTCTACGCGCTGCCTGCGATGCGCGTACCGATGCCAGTAACCCAACATCGATGTCATGCTGGCAATCAGGCGGTCCGCCACGTACGCCGCTCCCCTGCCGTTCTCGCCTTCTGGTTCCAACGATCCGATCATCGACGCGCCCGTCCTCAACACGTCCATCGGGTGCGTTGACATCGGCAAAGTCTCCAACACCTGGCAAACTGGCGGAGGCAACTCGCGCAGCTTGGCCAGTCGTTCCTGGTAGGCATTTAGCTCGGAGACATTGGGGAGCTTTCCGTAGATGAGGAGATAAGCTACCTCTTCAAAGGTGGCGTGCCTGGCCAAATCTTGGATGCTGTAGCCGCGATATGTCAGCCCAGCGCCGGCTTTGCCCACCGTAGAAATGGCGGTTTCGCCTACGGTGACCCCAGCCAAACCTTTTGCGATGATGGTCATGTGATTTATTCCGATTGATCTCGAGCAGAAAACAGTTCGTTTATCTTGCGCTCGTATTCGCGGTAGCCGATATTTTCGTAGAGTTGCTCACGCGTCTGCATCTTGTCGACGATTTTTTCCTGGGTGCCCGCACCTCTGATTTCAGCGTACACGCTCTCGGCGGCAAGGCTCATCGCGCGAAACGCCGATAGGGGATACAAAGCCATTGCTACGTCGGCACTACGCAGTTGGTCGATAGGGAATGAGGGCGTATTTCCGAACTCCGTAAGATTTGCCAAGATCGGAACGCCAGTACGGGTAGCAAACGCACGGTATTGATCCAGATCCATTACCGCCTCGGCAAATATCGCATCCGCTCCGCTTTCCACATAAGCACTGCACCTATCTAACGTACTTGCCAATCCCTCCATCGCCAAAGCATCCGTACGGGCCATGATAATGAAGTCAGGATCGGTCCGAGCGTCGACCGCAGCCTTAATCCGGTCGCACATCTCGTTGGTCTCCACTACCATCTTGCCGGGTAAATGGCCGCACCGTTTTTCTTGCACTTGGTCTTCGATGTGAATCGCGGCTACACCGGCGCGTTCCATTTCTCGGACGGTTCGTGCGATTGATGAAGCTGCACCCCACCCGGTGTCACAATCGACGAGCAACGGCAAGTCGCAAACTGAAGTAATCCTGAGCGCATCAGTCAGAACGTCGGCCATGCCTGTCATCCCGAGGTCGGGCAGACCATACGATGCCGTCGCGACACCACTTCCCGAAATGTAGATGGCATGGAATCCAGCGTTCTTTGCTTGAATTGCCGCGTACGCATTGATTACGCCCGCAATCTGCAACGGTTTTTCTGTTGCCATCGCGTCTTGGAAATTGCTCCACATCAAGATTGGTCTCATTGGTTTTGGTTTGAAGTCAGTTTATGTTGCGAAAAGCGCCGAACAGGACCGCCGGTGCAACGAGCAACAATACGACGCCGACCACAAGCCTCAATCCTGGGGCGTCAAATCGGTTTGCCATGCGAGTTCCGATGAACATTCCCACCACTCCGGGTAACCCAACGATCGCGATAAGGTGCCAATCCACACTTCCCCGTAACAGGTGGCCGACGAAACCTGAAATGCCGACGAACACCGTGATCGCCAAATTCGTCCCCGCCGCCTTATGAGGATCCATCTTCATCGCCAACAATGCCGGCATCCTCAAAACTCCGAGAACCAAACCAACCGCGCCACCGATCAAACCGATGGTGAATCCAGCGGCGCCTTCCCGACTGATTTGTTTGACGTCGAGATGCATTTCGTCGCCGTTCCCGCCACCGGTCATGGCCTTGCGTAAGCGTGCTGCCGGATACCGCCTCCGGATTCGCACAATGCGAACCGACCAAGCGATTAGGAACAACGCCGACCAACCCATCAGCAACGTAACTGCGGTCAACAGTATCCAGATCGGCACCACGTTGGCGAAATAACCGCCGATAAACGCCCCTACCATGGCGGGACCGCCCATAGCCAACACTACGGTCGGTGCGACGCGATGATCGAACGACGCTTCGAGCGTGCCCACGGTCGATCCCATAACGCTGATCATTAGATTTGTGCCGGCCGCGATCAATGGGTCGACGCCAAACAACGTCAACATCGGGAGACGTATCACGCCCAACGCGATGCCAACGATGCCGCCGGTCAATCCTACGCCGAGCGAAATGGCAGCCATCAAAGCCAACTCCCATACCGGGAAATCGGTGGTCGTGCCGAGAATCACTTCCATCGTGACTCCCGAAGCTGGCTGTTTTCGTGTGTAGTTTGATTCGACGCGACATGGCGTCGACAGTTTCCGACGGCGATTTCATCAGTCGCCTCAACGGTGCAATCGAAGCCGTTTCGGCATCGTGATCTGATTTTGAGAGAATGCCTCAACTTTTCGACGCTTGCTTCGCAAGCTAACCGGTAACTTCGAGCAAGCCTACACGGTCGAGCAAGTCATCGACCTCTCGCAAGTGCGCCGCGTCGGGCCTCAGTGAGGGACCTCGGGCATAAATGCCGCCTCGGCTGAAAACACCGCGGCGCCACATTATGTGTTTGTAGATCCAGTTCGCCAATCCTTGACCTTGTGCCAACGTTCGGATGATGGATGCGTACCTGTCGAACGCATCATGCGCCCCTGCCTGGTCCCCCGATTCCCATAGTTCCAAAATCTGAACGAACTTGTCGGGTAGCGTCGATCCAGGCATGGTTCCAACCGACCCTCGTCGCAATTCCTCCAAGAAGAACGCGCCACCCATTCCACCGAACAGCACGAGGTCGGTACCGTCACTGGTTAGGCTCTGTGCTTCCGCCATGCGAGGGATTGTAGGCGGCGTTTCGACCTTGATGTAGCAAAGGTTTTCATGACGCCGCGCACACGCGGCGGCCATCGCAGGCGGAACTTGCGCGGTGCTTTGGTCTTGCAAGAAGATCGGAATTTCGACTGAATCCGCGATGCGGACGAAGAACTCGATGTGCTCCGCAGCGGTCGTAGGGATGTAACTTGTCGGACGGATCATCAACGCATCAGCGCCCAACTCCTCTGCTCTCTTGGAGTAGTAGATTGTCGCATCCGTACCCTCTGCGCCGGTATTCATCACCACCTTTACGCGGCCGCTAGCAGTGTCGACTACCGATCTCAGAACTGCGTCCCGCTCCTGTTCGGTGAACTTGAAGACTTCGCTCGCCATCGCGATTCCAACTCCATCGACGCCTTGATCAACGATCCAGTCGACCTGGTTCTCCAGATCATCAAAGACGATGTTTCCGTTTTGATCAAACGGCGTCGAAAGTATCGGGTAAACCCCTCGCATCGTGAGGTCAGGCATTGTTGATTCTCCGTGGAACAGCGGTTTGGTTTGGGCAATCGCTTACGAAAATCGATATTACACGCGCAGTGTGTTCAGGCGGCAATCTATTCAACCAAGGAGAGATGGGACTACCGCGATGAGAACTCCAGCAACGGTCGCGGTGCCGATGACGCCTGCGACGTTCGGACCCATCGCGTGCATCAAGAGGTAGTTGTCAGGATCTTCGTCCTGACCCATGTTCTGGACGACGCGGGCGGCCATCGGCACCGCCGAAACGCCAGCGGCCCCGATCATCGGATTGACTTTGCTTTTCGAAACCAAGTTCATCAACTTCGCTAGAAGCACACCGGTGATCGTCGCGGTCGCAAAAGCGAATAACCCCAGAACGAATATACCGAGCGTTTCGGGTTGCAGGAAGATTGAGCCCGGCATGGTCGCGCCAACTGACAATCCGAGAATAACAATCGTTGCGTTCATCAATGAATTTTCGGATACATCCGCGAGTCGAGGGACGACGCCGGACACTTTGATTAAATTGCCGAGCATCAGCATGCCAATCAATGGGGAGGCCGACGGTACCAAGACGCTGACGACTAGGGTGGTCAGGATGGGGAAGATGATCAGCGACCTACGCGAGACCGATTCGGTTGGATAATCCATGCGTATCTGACGCTCGTTTTTCGTTGTCAATAGTTTGATCAACGGAGGCTGGATTATTGGAACTAGCGCCATGTACGAATACGCCGCGACCGCAGTCGCACCAACAATGTCACGCACTTCGACGTGCGGCAATGCTTGTCCCAACTCGCGCATCCGCGTAGCGATGAAGATCGTTGTCGGACCGTCCGCACCGCCGATTATCCCAATTGATGCCGCCTCGAGCAGTCCGAAATCGAACCATCCAAGTGCACCGAGGATCAACGCGCCGATCAATGCGAAGAACACGCCTGCTTGCGCACCAGCCCCCAACAGCAACGTCTTCGGATTGGACAGCATCGGCGAAAAATCTGTCGCCGCACCCACGCCCAAGAAGATCAGCAAGGGAAAGATGTCCGTCTCCAATCCGACGGTCTGGAACGTCCGCAGAACCCCAGTCGGTTCGCCTTCACCACCTACCCGAATGAACTCTCCCAAAGGCAGATTCGCGAAGAGAATGCCCATTGAAATCGGAACCAGCAGCAATGGTTCCTTGCGCTTGGCGACACCAACGTAAAGAAGTGCGGCGGCGATTACCCACATCGCGACGATGCGAGGGTCTTCGCCGATAGCTTCGAAACCGACGAAAATTTGGTCTAGTACGCCATCGCCGGACATAACTTATTCGAGCTCCACCAGCGATTGTCCATGCTGAACCGATTCATCGGCTGAAACGTGCACTTGCGATACAACCCCATCGCGTGGTGCCGCGATAGTGTTCTCCATCTTCATTGATTCGAGAACCGCGATCGCCTGTCCTTGCGTGACAGAGTCGCCAGTTGCAACATTCACTCGCACGATCCGACCCGGCATGGGCGCACGAACAACATCTTCGGAATCAGAAGCTCCCGACATCGACGGTCGAGATGGCTGTGCCGGGCGGCGACGAGGCGTAGGTCTTGGCTCAGCGCGTGATGGGCGTGCTGATGGCGATTGGGAATCAAGCGCTTCGGGTATCTCGACTTCGAAACCGACACCGTCCACGGTCACTTGGACTGGCGAAGACGAGATGTCACCGACCTCGACATCGTAGGTGACACCTTGCACTGTGATGCGGTATCGGTTCGTCATTTCCACGCCTTACCGACTCGCGCAACGTCGCGGTTAGAGCGTTGTTGCCTCGCTCGCCCTTCCGTCAACCAAGCGTCGTAAGAATGGCCAACATCGATACCCGACGGCGATGGATGTGTTGCCACGGTAGTTGATTCGGCTCGTTGCGAGAGCGCGATCGCGACGGCTATCGCGGCCGCGCGAGCTGCACCTAATTCATCAAGATCGCCTGCAATTGCCGACTCGGAATCATTGTCTGGTTCGGACTCGAGTTCGTCGCTTGCGATTTTCGCCGCCGCACGCCGCTTCGAATAGGCGTCGAACAACGCCATGCCGCGCACGGACAACGCCAAAATGACGAGCACCGCGCTCGTCATACCCATTCCGATGCCGCTGACATACAGCCCATCAACTATCGGTTCGAAATCCAATTCAATTTCCGCGTTCTATGCGTTTCGGTCATTCCTGTAATCGCGAGAACACCTAATGGTGGGTGCTGTTCATCTCGCTCGTTTATTCGTGCGACGCTTCAACGGTTACTGCGACCTCCGCGTGGTCGCGGATGTCCGCATAGATGATGCCGTCGGCAACCATCTCTTCCTCAATTGTCGTTGGACGCACTATCTGAACATTGTAGGTTTTGCCATCGACTTCGAGATGCGAAGAGGAAATCCTTGCCGGTTCGACCAATGGTGTTTTGTAGATCGATTTCTGGAATCCACGCGCCAATTCTTGGGCCTCTTCGATACCGACGAGTTCAAACGCAATCTCAGAACCGGGCGTGCGTTGGACAACGTTTGGCAAATCGGGGCCGATTACCGAAGCGATCTTTGCGTATCCTCCCGTCGGTTGACGATCGGCCAACAACACGATCGGTTTGCCATCCGATGGGACTTGTATTGCACCCATGAAGGCGGGGTCCGACACAATATCGTGCTTGCCATCGATCGCGGGGATCGATGCACCGTCCAACCTGGCGCCTTGGCGGTCGGTTAGGTTGCTGATCGTGAACGACGTTGCGAAAAACTTCGACTTTGCATCATCGTCGAATGCATCGTACTGGGGTGCAGAAATCACTCGAACGGGCCGTTCGCGGTCGTAGGATCCAGGTACGACACTTTGTGGCGCTGTCGTACCGGCGCGCGGTCGTGATTGACCGTCAATATCTTCGCCGATCGGTAAGGTGTCTCCGGCAGCGAGGATCCGACCTTCATGGCCACCGAGCGCTGACGCGACGTGCGTCGATCTGGAATTCAACACGATCGGAGTGTCGATGCCACCTGCAACGGAAATGTAGGAATAGAGACCGGTTGACGGTATCGACAGGGTTAGCACCGCCTCCGCGGGCAGAATCATGGTTTCCCAAATCGGCATCGGGAAGCCATTCACATCAACGTTCACCTCTGCCCCAGTAACCGCAACCCGCGTCTCGCTATTGAAGCTCAGTGACACACCGCCAAATGTGGCCTCCAGCATCGCCGAAGTTGCGGGATTGCCTACTAGTCGATTCGCGGTGACCGCAGCCGCCAAATCGAGGACGCCGCTCACTGAAACCCCGAATCTCTGGCTACCGCGTCGACCGAGGTCTTGAACTGTCAAACGATTGCCGGGCGAGATTACCTCGACGAAAGAGTTCATTCCGAACCAACCATCGTTTCGAACTCGTCGTTGGCGATCGGAACGAAAGTAACCTTGGTGCCCGGTAGCATCGCCGACGGTGGGTCAGCGTCGACATCAAAGAGTTTCATCGGCGTTCGACCGATGATTTGCCAACCTCCCGGACTTGGGTTGGGATAGACACCAGTCTGTGATTCAGCGATGCCAACGGCACCTGCGGGCACCAGAGTTCTTGGTGTCGCCAAGCGCGGACACGCGATCCGAGAATCCATGCCTCCCAAGTACGGGAATCCTGGGGCGAATCCCAACATGAAGACGCGATAGTCGGTGCTCGAATGAATTGCGATTACCTCGTCCGTGGTCAAGCCAGCATGTGTTGCGACATTCTCGAGGTCAGGCCCGTAATCGCCCCCGTATGCGACCGGGATCTCGTGAGCATTCTGGTCAGAATTGATCGTCGTGCCGTCGGATATTGCCGTTTTACCGATCAGATCGTTGACACGCTCATTTAAATCGGCGTAAAGGCACTCCGACACATCGTATTCAACGAGCAATGACCTGTAGGAGGGGATGAATTCGACGACAGAGGATCCGAGATCGGAGTTTTCAATCTCGGTTTGCAACGCGTAGACCCGCGCGTTGGTTTCGTAGTCGATAGTGTCGCCGAACTCGATCAGTATCGAGGAATCGCTTGCCGGGAGAATGCGCGGATATTCGATCACTGGTCCACCGTCGCAATTGACGTCGGTCGTGGTCAACCCAGAATCGAAGTAAGCGGTTTTACGTCGATCCCGTTCGATTCGAAGGTCGCTCTAACTGAAGCCGCCATCTCCACCGCACCCGGCGTATCGCCATGTAAGCAGATCGTGTCGGCTGCAAAATCGATATCGTTGCCGTCCGATGCCGTAACCTTCCCTTCCGCGGCAAGGCGCAATGAACGAGAGACGACTTCTCCGATCTCGTGGATAACAGAACCAGCCTGCGAACGCGGGACTAGAGATCCCTGCGGGGTCACTGCCCTATCTGCGTAACATTCCCGCGCCACGCGGACGTTTTCGTTGCGCGCTACGTCTTCCCACACCGAGTTCGCAAGCACAACATGTATCAATTCGTCGTCGATCTTGCGTATGGCTCGGACAACAGCGGCAGCGATGTCTGCGTCGCCCACAGCTCGGTTGTACAAAGCACCATGGGGTTTGACGTGTTCGAGCTTCTTGCCATTCGTAAAGGCGGTGAGCGCACCGACTTGGTACGTCACGGCGTGCGCGACCTCGTCGGGCGACAACGCCATATCACGGCGTCCAAATCCGGCAAGGTCTGGGTAGGCGGGATGCGCTCCGACGCTCACTCCGTGCTCTTCGGCGAGTGCGACCGTCCGCGCCATCCAATCGGGGTCTCCGGCGTGGAAACCGCACGCGATGTTGGCCGAGGTGATGTGCTTGACGATGTCTTCGTCCATGCCCATCTTGTACGACGCGTACGATTCGCCGATATCGGCATTTAGGTCAATCGCCACCGTTTGAGTCATGGCTTCTGCTCCCGATTTATCTTGCGTTTGATTCTGCCCGATTTAGCCAGCGTTAGCTACGATTTCCCAACTCCCATCTGCGATTAGTATCGTAACACCGATGACCCCAAGACCATCCGATGAACAACGCAGGCGCCCTTCAAAACTGCCTGAAGAGCATCTTGCTTCAATCCGACTTCTTGAGCCAGCATACTTGGCGGAAAACGATCCAATCAAACAGTCTGGATTCAGTGGAGGTGCCGAGAGATGGCGAGCGGAACGGGCTCCTTTGCTGGAAGGTGTGGAAGGTGACGGAGACTTCTTGGACTTGGGATGCGCCAACGGATATCTCCTCGAATCTGTCGTGAAGTGGGCGTCGGAACGCGGGTTTGCTCTCGTGCCCTACGGCCTCGACCTCAATCCGCTCTTGGTGCAAGCAGCGACACGGAGGTTTGACGATGTTCCGCACCATTTTTGGGTGGGAAACGCTTGGGGTTGGTTGCCGCCGAGGAGATTTCGATGGGTTTACGCCATCTGGGATTTAGTTCCGATTGCGCTGCTTCCCGATTTGGCGCGGCATCTGCTGACCCACGCGGTCGGTCAGGACGGGGCATTGATTTTCGGCGCGTACGGTAGCAAGTCTGACGACACTCCGAGCATCGACGTCGCTCAAGTTCTTCGAAACGCAGACATTCCGGTGTCTGGCGAAGCATGTGGCGGGGAATTGCCGAGTGGCGGACCGGTCACACGATTTGCCTGGATCCGAGTCGACGATTGGTATCGGCTAACTAACGCCGTTAGCTGAGCTTGCGGCTGGTCCGCGGGTTAGGCGAAAAATCCACCAACTTACGTTGCCGCATACTGACGAAGCTGTGCATGTCTTCACCCAATACGATGTGATCGACCAATTCGATGTCGAGCAGGTGGCCGGCCATCACTAAGCGGTCGGTAAACGAGATATCAGCGCCGCTCGGATCTCCCCTACCAGATGGATGATTGTGAACCAACGCGTAACGTGGGAAGTTGCGTTCAACTACCCGGCTCAAGATTTCGCCCGTTTTGGCAACCAGTTGATCACAACAGCCGATGTATACACGCGTTCTTCCGCGGTAACGGTTCCGAACGTCGAGGAAAACGATCCACATCTCCTCTTGAGGGTTATCGCGCAGGTGCGTCGTGAACTGCTTAGCAACGCACCAAGCGATGCTTTCGCCGTTTGCCATGGGGGAACCGTAGTCACCCTCGGTATTTTCGACATCTTCCAGCGCCGCCCGTCTGCCTAACTCGAATGCCGCGGTGAGGACATCAGCCTTGGTGCTACCGATGCCGTCGACCTTGCGCATGTTGAAAGTGCTGACTCTGCTCAGCCCCCGCAAACTGTCGAATGTGACCAACAACTCATCGGCGACATTTTTGACGTTCTTGCCTTGGATTCCCGAACCGAGGACGATAGCAAGCAGTTCAGTAGTGGTGATCCCCGCGGGCCCGAGTTGGTGCATCCGTTCGCGGGGGCGTTCGCGCTCCGGCAGGTTCTCCAATCGATCGTTCGGCGGCACCACTCGATTCACAACTGCACTGGATACAACATCCTCTGATTCGTCGAATTCGTCAGCCTCGAATTCCAAATCTCTGACGTCGGTCGGTGGCTGCTCGTCGTCATTTGAGGTGTCGATCGTTTGGTTGGATCGCGGCTGCGCTGGTTGCGAGTCAATACCCTTCGCCGGATCAGACTCCGCCGACACGTCTTCGAAACTCGGCGGATCGGGCTGTAACTCGATCATCCCCATCACTTTGTCCGGTTTCACGAAGGATGTTCGACGACCGATTTCGGTTAACTCTTGTATGAAAGTCTCAGTATCTGAATGCATGACGCATTCAATGTTACATACGTAACGTGATTGCTCAAACCAAAATGGCGAACGCTGACGACCGTTGGTTTTCGCCGAGAATTGGGCAACGACCGATCGGTAATCCGCGGTCGCGATCGTCCATGTGGACGTGACTACAGTGGTAGTCGCACCATGTCGCCGCTTTTGACGGATTCCGAGACGGCGTCCGTGAATTGCATGTACTTCAGACCGTCGGTGAAGTTGGTGTGGGTTACCGGTTCGATGCCCCGGATGGCGTTAATGAACTCTTCTTCTACTCGCCAACCACCACGGTTCTCCTCGGGCACTTCTATCGGCGACATTTCGCCGTCGCCACGCCGCGCACCACTTACGGCATAAGTTGCGCCGTTCGATGCGTTCGGGTCCGCTAACTCGACGCGGATCACTCCGTCGGTGCCGTGAACCCAAAGGTCAAGTTCACGTGCGAATGCTGAAACGGTAGTGACAGTGTAGTTCATTGAACCCCCGCCCTCCATGTTCATGAGCACGTCGAGGTGGTCAGGGATCGATGTTGAGCGTCTTCGCCCGTCGTCCATGCGATGTTTGACGATCGTCTGACCCAGCGCTTGAACTGTGGCGGCCGGCCCGAACCATCGCATCATCGCCTCGTACCAGATACCCATCGTCATGATGTTGTTGCCCGAGAAGTCGCGATTGTGTCGCCAGTGCAGCGGCAAATCTGGATTTGGGAAATCGCTTCCGGTTCCAACCTGCAACCTGACGTTAACAAGATCGCCGATGAATCCCTCTGAGATGAGATTAATGATGGTGCTGTCGATCTCAAGTGAGTGGGGAGCAGGCACGATCTGTGCGATGAGGTGCGGAGCGCGTTTGGAAGCGTCCAGCATTTCGAGCGCTTCGTCTGAATTCATGGCCATGCGGGCCTCAACGAGGACGTGCTTCCCTTCTTCGAGCGACTCGACAGTTAGCGGAGCGTGCATGTAGGGCCAAGTTCCGATACACACGGCGTCGATGTCGTCGTCTTCGAGTAGTTCCACCCAATCTTCGTAAACCTCCGGAATCCCGAACTCGTCGGCGACGCGCCTCGACGATTCTAGAGATCGGTTCACCACACCCTTAATCTCGACGCCTGCTTGGTCGCGCAACCCTGGAATGTGTCTTAGTCGGGTGTTTCCGCCCGCGCCGATTAATCCGACGACGATGTTATCGGTAGCTGTAGTCACGATTTTGCTCCCATGAGTCTGTTTGCGGAGTGGTTGTTAGATACGCTTAAACAAGGTTAGCCCAGCGACGCGATTCGAGTCGCGAATCGGCGTGTTCCATAGTGGCAACCATCGCCAATCCTCAATGTCAGAAACTAACATCATCGCAACCAACGTCGATCTCGTAGGCGAAGGCGTCTCCATCACCTGGTCCGACGGTCCAACGTGCTTGTATCCGTATCGATATTTGCGTTTGCAATGTGCATGTGCGGGTTGTGTCGAGGAGATGACCGGCCGGATCTTGCTCAACGTAGCGACCGTGCCGGAGGACGTTATTGCCGTCGACTACATCGAAGTCGGAAGGTACGCCCTGCAATTCCTGTGGACCGACGGACACTCGACAGGAATCTATCCATTTCGGATGTTGCGAAAATTGGCCGAAGCGGACGACGCGGTTGTATGTTCCGATCAGGTGATCTGACTAGACGCCGAGCATGGTCTTGACGGTGTTCACCACATCATCTGGCTGCGGCATAAAGGCGGTTTCGAGGCCTTTGTTGTATGGCACCGGGGTGTGGGGTCCGGTTACGCGTTTGACGGGTGCGTCCAAGTAGTCGAACGCTTTATCGGCGATGATCGCGGCAAACTCCGACGCCATGCTGGCGCGTGGTGTGTCTTCGTCAACGATAACTACACGGTTGGTCTTCTTAACCGACTCGACGATGATCTCCTCGTCGAAAGGCGAAAGACAGAGCATGTCGACGACTTCCGCATCGATACCCTCTTCGGCGAGCGCGTCGGCCGCTTGTTTACAGACTACCGAGGTATAGGACATCCCGATCAACGTAACGTCGTCTCCATGCTTGAGATATCGGCCCTTGCCGAGCGGGAGTTCATACGATTCGTCTGGCGCGAACCCGACTTCGTTGATCAGTTTCTTGTCGTTGACTAAGAACACCGGGTCGTCGTCTCGGATTGCAGCGGCGAGCAGTCCCCGTACCGTATACGGGTCGGATGGAACCACCACCTTGAGCCCGGGAATGTGAGCCAACATCGAGTAGAAGCTTTCGGAGTGCTGGGCGGCATGCCCGGTGCCTCCACCTGAACGGGCAAACAGTGTCAACGGTACTTTTGTCTGGCCACCGAACATGTAGCGCGACTTGGCAGCGTTAGACAGCAGCTGGTCGTACGCAACAGTGACGAAGTCGAAATACATCAGGTCGACGACGGGCCGCAATCCAGTAAGAGCGGCTCCGACGGCGGCTCCGACGAACCCCGCTTCAGATATCGGTGCGTCGCGGATGCGATCCGGCCCGAAGTCTTGCACGAGACCTTTGGTCGCTGCGAATGGCCCTCCCCAAGCGTCGAGAGGTTCAAGCGTGTCACGATCGAACCCTCCAGAAATGTCTTCGCCCATGATGAAGACGTCGGCGTCGCGATTCAATTCATCGCGCAAGGTTCGATTGAAGGAGTCGCGGTAGCGCTCGACGGTTCCCGGAACGTCGTAACCCGGGCCGGGTACAAAAACGCCCGAATCGGTGAGAACGGAAGTCGGTTCTGTGGCTTCGGCTGTGGTCATTTTTTTGGGTCGCCTTTCTAAAACGCTGAGCCGGTCTTCAACGGAGCCCAACCAATGGGTTGGAGTAGTTGACGTAGACGTCGGAATATAGCTCCTCAATCGGTGGCATCGGGCTGTTCAAAGCGAAATCTACCGCTTCTTGCATCTCTTGCTCAATTGAGTCGCGAATCGCTTCGAGTTCAGCTTCGGTCATTGCATTTTGTTGCGATACCAGGCGCTCGAAGTGCTGTATACAGTCGCGCTCCAGATATTCCTCCTCTTCATCAGACTTCCGGTATTTCTTGGGGTCGTCGGCATGGAAATGGCCGTGATACCGGTAGGTCTTCAGTTCGAGGAGCGTGGGGCCTTCGCCGGCGCGTGCACGCCTAATGGCTTCTTCGGCCGCTTCGTAGACAGCAAATACGTTCATACCGTCGACCTGCACACCGGGGATGCCGTATGAATCGGCTCTCGCAGCAATGTCATCGGTCGAAACCGCGTACCACGCGGGGGTGGCTTCGGCGTACTGGTTGTTCTCACAAGCGAAAATTACAGGCAGCTTCCAGATTGCTGCGAGGTTCATAGATTCGTGAACCACGCCTTGGCTAGTGGCCCCGTCGCCAAAGAATGCGACACCGACGGATTCGTTCTCTAAACCGCGGTATTTCGCGGTCAGTGCTGCCCCGACGGCAAGGGGGACCGACGCTCCGACGATGGCGTTTGCTCCAAGCATGCCTTTGGAAAAATCGGCGATGTGCATGCTGCCGCCTTTACCTTTGCATTGTCCGGTGTAACGCCCCATGATCTCGGCCATCATCGCCTTGGTGTCCAACCCTTTGGCGATGCAGTGACCGTGCCCTCGGTGCGTGGAGCCGATCCAATCTTTTTCGGTGAGGTGGGCGCAGATGCCCGTCGGAACCGCTTCTTGACCGTCGGATGGATGAGTGACACCCATCGCGTTGCCTCGGAAAGTCTGCTCGAGCATCGTCTCTTCGAATCGACGGATGCGATACATCGTTTCGTAGAGCCAATGCAGTTTTTCTCTAGTTAATCGCATCACGTAGTTTCCCGAAGTCCTGCGGGGTTCCGGAAAACGCCCGCCGCGGCTTTGTGGTTGTCATGGTTCATTCAGATTGATGTTACTAAGTTTGGCGGTGCTTCTCGCTTGCGGGATTGGTCGGGTGGAAACGTGTGGGATCGTGTTTGCACTCTCCTCACCAGCGTCATATCTCGCCTCCGGTGTCGGTGCTTTGGGCTACACTTGCCAACGCTTTTTGGGTGCGTATTGCCGGAATGTTGCTACTACAATCGATGAGCGGAGACCGTACAGAGAACCTTGCTATGCCTCAAGTTTGGATAGATATCGAAGACAACGACAACTGCGGATATTTCCCAATGCAAACGTTTGAGGCGCGCGGCGAAGAGCGCGTGGCATCGAGCATCGTGTTGGCGTCCGTGACAAACGTTGAAGGACGATGCGAAGTCGTTGGCTGGTCGGACGAGGGTCAATGCGATGTTCGGGTTATCCAAGTCGGAGATTCGGGAGCGGGCGAATCGATACTCGTTTACGGCGACAATCATGGCATCCGGCTCCGTCCGCGCGATAGCACAGGTGAGTGGATGCTCGATTCCCCGCATGAATTCGGTGAACCCTACATGCTGCTCCCTACCGGTACCGAGGTCGAATTCATCGGATTGCGTCCGAATTGAGCGCATCAAACCGCATCTGGCTTGCTACAATGCATTGGTTCACCATTCCAATGGCGGTAGATGATGCGCGTTGACAGTTGCGCTTCACGGCAAATAAGATAGATGAGAGCGCGCAGCCGAACCATGCGCCACTGGAAGAGATCGTTTAGCAAACCTGAAAGACATTCCGGCAGCCTTTAGATCGTCTGCCCGTTAGTTGAACAAGAGAACGGCGAATGGATCCACAACCGCTTTCATCGTCCGAATGGGCGCAGATAGGCACCGTGCTAAAGTTTCTCTGGGCAGCTCTTGGTTGCGCCATCGTCGCAGGATTTAGCCTTCTCACCGCCCACGCCATCATCACCTCGTTGGTGGACACCAACACCATTCCCGCGAAATGGTCGAGTCTGCGCCCGGTTTTCTACACCGTTGGCATCTTCGCACTCATTGGCGTCATTGCTTGCTTCGTCTTAGCGGGCTTGAACATGGACTGGCTCGAAGTCAGATATTCAAGGTATTGGCAGTGATATCGACTTTAGAGCCATGCAGCATTGGGCCATCAAAATTGATGGCCGCACCGATGCTTAAGTCGCTTACCTCGGTAACTCAGGAGTTGAAGCTTGTTAGCTACATTGCTTGAGTTCCTGCGCGAGAAGCACCGGACAACCCCGATGTGGTTGAAGGTGTTGATTCCAGTTCTTGGAGTTGGCTCACTCGGTGTAGTAGCAGTAATGGGAGCTTTCTTGGCGTTCGTGGTCACAGCTTGGCTTGGGCAACCGATACCAGTTCTAGGATTCGATCAATCGGTCGAGCAGCCAATCGCATTTCCTCACACCATTCATGCGGGCATGGGCGTCTATACAAATTCGACAGGCGACCAAATTCAAGGCCTTGGGATGGACTGCACGTTCTGTCACCGGACCGTTACTTCGCAAGCCAACGCAGGCGTACCACCGGTCCAGTTCTGCGCTTACTGCCACCAAGTTATCGGCGGCGAGGAGAGTGAACCTCTAACTCAGGTCCGCACCGCAGCAGGGATAATTGGCGACAGCCCACATCCGATCGACTGGAAACGGGTGCATCGGATGCCGGACCACGTGCGATTCGTGCATGAACCGCACATAAGATATCTGACGCAGAACCCGGACAAGGTCACCAACAGCACGAGTGGCGAAACGATAGGCGCAGCAGGGGTCTGTTCGACTTGCCACGGCGACGTCGCCTCGATGGAAGAGGTCGCCCAGGTCGAGCCGCTCAAGATGGGTCAATGTGTGAATTGCCACCGCGAAAATGAAGCGCCGACGGATTGCGCGTCCTGCCACCACTAAATTAGAGACGATCACGGGCTAAACCACTAGATGAAACTAAGTCGAAGAGAGTTCCTAGCGCTAGGCGCCAAGGCAACGGCCGGCACGATGATTTTCGCGGCCTGCGGTTTGCCTGAACGCGAACTCATCGTCCAGAGTCCGATCGACATGCCGGAGGACCTGGTACGGGGTGAAGACGCTTGGTACGCGACGACTTGGCCCGACATGCCAGGTGGCGATGGTCTCATCGTGCGTGTGATGCAAGGTCGGGCGAAGAAGATCGCGGGCAACCCGGACCATCCGGTCAATTTGGGCAAACAGAGCGCCCGCCACGACGCGGCGATCCAGCTGACTTACCACCCAGACCGCATCAGCGAACCGATGCTACGCCAAAGCAAGGGCGGTCTATACGACCCAATTTCTTGGCAACGTGCGGAACAATTGCTGCAAAGCGCGGTAGAGGCGGGCAAGGACAACTTGTCGGTTGTCACGAACCCGCTCGGCGGCCATCTTGAATGGGTCGCAATCAACTTCGCGGCGTTGAACGGTGGACGACACATCAAATACGATCCGACCGAACAAGGCGTCATGCAAGACGCGATCAAGTTCGTCTACGACCAAGAAGATCCGCCCTACTACGACATTTCGAATGCGAAAACGATTCTCTCCGTCGGTGCCGACTGGTTAAGCACATGGCAATCATCGGTTGGATATTCGGTGCGTTACGGCGATTTCCGATCCAAGGGTGAACGCGGCTATCTCATCCACGCTGAATCACGCATGTCGATGACCGCGGCGAATGCCGATCTGTGGTTGCCGGTGATGCCCGGCTATGAAGGTCATCTGGCGATGAGCATCGCTCATGTGATCGTTGACGAACGCCTCACAGGATCGGGTGAGATCAGTCGATTCTTCAACCAGATTCCTACGGCGTCGTTAGTCGGCTTCCGACCAGAAGACGTTGAAGAACGAGTTGGCGTATCCGCAGAACGGATTCGCAAAGCTGCTCGGCATTTCGCGGAAAACCGCCCGAGTTTAGCGTTCGCCGGCGGAAGCGCAGGTGGACACACTAATGGGCAGTTCAATATCGCAGCGACTCACGCACTGAACACGTTGGTCGGGGCCGTAGGCTCCGATGGTGGAGTGAAATACAACCCGTTGCCAACCTTGGACGGGCTGAGTGGCCGATGCAGCGGGGACTCATTCTCGGATTGGGAAGTTGAACTTGCGCAATGGCGCGGCGGCAACGTGCAGACGGTTATCATCCGCGGTGCGGATATCGTGCACGGGATGCCGAACTCTGTCGATGTCGTCGGCGCTTTGGTTGGCGTTCCGACGGTGATTGGCTTTGGCAGCGTCATGAACGACACGCTCGCGAATTGCGACTTGATACTGCCCGAGAAGACATTCCTGGAAACTTGGGGAACGACAATCCCCGATCCGGCGCCCGGATATGAAGTCGTTACTATTCAACAACCGGTCATTGGAGATACGGAACTGTTCGGCGGAGGCGGATTGATCTCGGACGCGCGCGGATTTGGCGACGAACTGCTACGCCTGGCGGATGGCGGACTGGGCGCTGACGATATGGAAGAACTCGTTAACATCTCAATCGACCAGCTTTACGACCTAAACCGCGGTTCGGTATCGGCTCCCGATAAGCGATTGTTCAAGCAAGGCGTGTTGCAGCGCGGAGGCTGGTGGGACACGCAAGCTACCGCCGAAACGCCGTCTGACCACGCGCCGCCAAATGTTTTCGATCTGGACAGCACCGTCAACTACTCGAGCACTGACGGATTGGGCGCTGGCAACGATTTCCATCTCGTCCCGTTCCTGTCCAACAGTCTGTACGAGGGTCGGCTGTCGGCGACGCCGTTTGCCGTCCAAAACCCAGACCCTATGAGCAGTGCAGCTTGGACCACCTGGGCCGAGATTAACGCCCAAGAGGCTGAACATCTCGGCATCCGCGAGGGTGACGTTCTGTTCATCAAATCCGAGCATGGCGAGATTGAGGCACTGGCCTACCCGACTCCGGGCGGAAGACCGGGAGTCATCGGCGTCCCCATCGGACTTGGACACGAGTATGGCGGTAGATACGATGAAGGGTTGGGCGCTAATGTTTTCAAGATACTGGCGCCGCGTGTTGAAGCGGCAAGCGGTTCGCTCGCTTGGGCGGCCACCCGAGTTCGAGTGGAACGTTCCGGCCGCAAACGCGAACTACCGAAGTTCGAGGGCGAGGTCACCGCGTTCCCAGTGGAACCGGGTGTCCCGGTACTCGTAGTCGCACCGGGCGAAAGCGCTCACGACGCGGAGGTTGCAAACCACCACAAATACCAACAGAACTTCCTGCTTCCTGACAAGTCCGAAGCAACTGAAGAAGGGTCAGGAGGAGGCCACTGATCAACGGAATCTGCAGAAGCGGAGACTGTGAACGTGGGTTAACTACATGACACTGCAACGGGAAAAAAGAAAATACAGCTGGGGCATGGTTGTCGACGTCGACAAATGCACCGGTTGCCAAGCATGCGTGTTGGCTTGCCAAGCCGAGAACAACGTGCCGTTGAACCTACAAGATCGGTTCGAACGAGCACGTGTGATGTCTTGGATACGTGTCGAACGATATTGGGAAGGCGAGTTCCCCGACATCAAGGCTCGGTTCATCCCGATCATGTGTCAGCACTGCGAGAACGCGCCGTGCGAGCCGGTGTGCCCGGTGTTTGCGACCTACCACAACAACGAAGGGCTGAATGTTCAGGTCTACAACCGCTGCGTCGGTACGCGGTACTGCGCTAACGGTTGCCCGTACATCGTGCGTTTCTTCAATTACTGGGAACCGGTGTGGCCAGAAGCTTTCCGCAACCACCTGAACCCGGACGTCACTGTTCGCAGCCGTGGAATCATGGAGAAGTGCTCATTCTGCATTCAACGCATTCGGCGCGGGGTGCGGAATGCGGAGCGAGAAAATCGTGATGTCGTCGATGGCGAAATTCAGACAGCCTGCACGCAGGCCTGTCCGACCGACGCATTAGTGTTCGGAAACTTCATGGACGAAGACAGCAAAGTATCGAAGATGAAGAAGGATGATCGTCATTACACGCTCCTCCCCCATCTCGAAACCGATCCCAACGTCGTTTATCTGGCCAAGATAGACACAGACAAATCAGCAGGCGAATCGCATGGCTAGCGAAGCGATACATTCAGGCGCGCAAACCGACGCTCATTCGGGGACGCACGAAGAGGCTCACCACGAGCTTCCAGCGCGTGTTGAACCCGACGTGATCACGTCGGAACTGGTCGCGTCGACCGATTCGAACTCCACTGGTGTTCGTAACTGGATGTGGATTCTAGGGATCGTGACGCTCGTCGGTATCGGCGTCGGCTTCGCAAAATTGTTGATCGAGTGGGGCGACCAATCCGAATGGGGCTACACGGCGGCGATGGTCGCCTTCCTATTCAGCGTTTTTGGCGGCGCACCACTGGTAGCGATTGCGCCTACCCTAGCGAAAGCGAACTGGGTACGCCCGGTCGCTCGTTTCGCGGCGCTGTGCTCACTCGCTTCTATCGTCTGCACCATCTGGATGATTCCGCTGATCCTGAACCTCCCCATGCTCGTCGTAGACGGTGCACGCCGACGTTCAATCTGGTTCGAAGGCCCGGATGTATCCCCGCATATGTGGGCGTTAGTCTCCATGATCACGTTGATCACCGCGGCGCTTGGCCTGATCTACGCCTACGCACTCCCCGACTTCGCGGCGATGCGAGACCACTCAACGGGATGGAAACAGCGGTTCGGCAGCTGGATGGCGCGCGGTTGGATAGGTACGACGATACAGTGGCGCACTTTGCGGCTCCGCATCGGTATGATGGGAACGCTCTATTTCTTCACCTTCGTGTTTGTCCACTTCATCATCAGCACCGACTTTGCGATGAGCTTGGTTCCGGGATGGCGCGACGCGATCTTCCCGATGTACCACGCGATCTCCTCGATTCAGGCTGGGCTGGCGGTCACCGTTCTTGGCCTATGGGCCGCTCGGCGATACATGGGAATGGACAAGTACTTGCATCTCGATCAGTTCTGGTCGATCGGTCGATTGATGTTCGCATTCACGCTGCTTTGGGGTTACTTCTTCATCTCGGCCTTCATCGTCTACTGGTACGGTCGAAGCGGCTCAGACAAAATGTGGATCGACTACCTGATCTTGGGTCCGTATTTCTGGGTGTTCATCTTGGGCGTGTTGTTTATCTGGTTCACACCTTGGTGGTGGCTGATTTGGAACCGCGTCCGCCGAAGCTACAACGGAACGGCGATCGGGGCGGGATTGATCCTGTTCGGCGTATTCCTAGATCGTGTACGACTGTATGTCGCCGCGTGGGCCGTGCCTGAGGATCGAATCCACGAGCGATTCCTCACCGAATATCCGTCGGCTGTGTTCCCTGATGTGATGGACCTCTTCATCATGGTCGGTGCCCTCGCCGGTTGCGTATTTGTCGTTCTCGCCGCCACGCGAGTTCTGCCAATCCTGAGCATCTGGGATGTTCAGCAATTCAATCTGCTCTATCGACCAGTCAATTACATGAAGACGAAGGTTTCCCTCATCGGTAAGCCCGACTAAGATTTGCCGGCTGCAAACGCACTAAGCCACTATGCAACAACGAAGAACAATCGACCAGATCCACACCAACCGTGTCTTGCTGAACGGTCAGCTAGACACGCCGAAGTGGTGGGCGCCGACGGTGATAACCCTCGGGATAATCGTTGCCATCGGGTTCTTCATGATCGGAATCATGGTCAACAAGGGTCTCGGCGTGACGGGCCTTTCGCGCCCGGTCTACTGGGGTCTCTTCATCACGACGTTTGTGTTCTGGGTCGGTATTAGTCACGCAGGAATCATGATTTCGGCCATCCTTCGCTTGTCACAGGCGGAGTGGCGCCGACCAGTCACTAGGGCCGCAGAACTGCTGACCGTGTTCTCTCTGCTAACCGCATTGATGTTCCCGTTGATGCACGCGGGAAGGCCTTGGCGGATCATCTACTACATCCTGCCTTACGACTTTGCGCGCGGCATCATGCCCAACGTTCGTTCGCCGTTAATTTGGGACCCGGTCGCCATCAGCACATACCTCACCGGTTCGACGCTTTTCCTTTACATCGCGCTTCTCCCCGACCTCGGCAACTTGCGGGACCGCACGACAGGTTGGCAAAATGCGCTTTACACGATCCTTTCTCTAGGATGGCGAGGTAACCCGCGGCAGTGGAAGTTGCAGACTGTAGGCGGTATCTTGCTATCCGCGTTGATGCTGCCCATCTTCGTTTCGGTCCATTCGATCGTGTCGTGGGACTTTGCGGTCACGCCGGCCGTTGAGGGTTGGCACTCGACGATCTTCGCGCCCTATTTCGTTATCGGCGCGGTCCACTCCGGTGTGTCGGCGGTGGTGACGATGATGGCACTAATGCGCTGGTTGTGGAAGTGGGAAGACTTCATCCGTCCAGAGCATTTCGACGCTTTGGCCAGATTGCTGATCGTGGTTGCCACAGGGTGGCTCGCGTTTACGTTCTTGGAACTCATATTCGCAGTCTACGGACTTGACGCCCCCGAATTAGCACTGCGCGAACTGCAGATCTTCCAGTGGCCCTGGAACATCCTATTCATCACTTTCGTGATTACCGGATACATAATTCCGGTCGGGATGTGGTTGCAGAAGAGTGTGCGTAACAACATCGCGCTCATGTTCTGGTCATCGTTGTTTGTCAACATTGGGATGTGGCTGGAGAGATTCCTGATCATTGTTCCCGGTCTGGCACGCAGGACCCCGTTCGTTTACACCTGGGAGTCATATCGCCCGAGCGGATTGGAATGGTTCATACTGTTCTGGTCGTTGGCATGGGTGACCTTCCTGATGCTGTTGTTCTCGCGTTTCTTCCCGCTGGTTCCACTGTTTGAACAGAAAGAAAGCGAAACGTTTAGCGACTCGATCAAGATCGGCCGCGTCAAAGTGCCTGCGATAGTCCGCGAGGCAGATTAAACAGAGGATTGAGGAAGCCATCGAAATGAGCAAGAGCGTACTTGGTCTATACAGCGATCCGAATCAAGCTGCAGACGCGATGGATGCACTGAAGGGAGCTGGATTCCCACTCGGAACTTTCGACGTTCTGACCGGAACCCCATACCCAGAAGGTGCGTTCGGCGAACACGTTCCGCAGCACCGACTGTTCCGCTTCCCCGCATTCGGCGCAATCATCGGCTTCACGTTGGCGATATTCCTCACGGCGGCGACGCAGATCGCTTACCCGCTAGTCACCGGTGGCAAGCCAATCCTTTCATTGTTCGCCATGTTGGTCATCCTCTACGAGATGTCGATGTTGTCGGCGGTTATCTCGACCGTCGTGGGTATCGTCATTGAATCTCGCTTGCCTAACGTGAATCCCGGCGTTTACGACAATCGCATCACGGAAGGATTGATCGGGGTTGTAATCACTACCGATGATGACAAGTCTGACACCGCGATCGACGCTTTAAACGCCGCCGGCGCGATGGAGATCAAACAGGCGTGAAACCCTTGATCGATCCAATCATCTCAATGTCTACTCGCCGTATCGCCATATCGCTATTGGCGGTTGTGATAGTCGCGTTCAGCGCTGCATCGTGTGCGGTGCAGGAATCGAACACGTATCCGATTGAAGTTTTCTCCGAGATGCACTTCTCGCAGGCGAATCGGATGCAGGAACCACCACGTTTGGCGCCGGCCGCAGACGCAGTGCCGTTCGTACAGATCGGGACCGAAGAGATCCTGGACGTGCCGGAGTACCGTGAACGTCCATACGACGCGGCGCGTGCCCGAGAACTCTACCGGATTAATTGCGCAACTTGTCATGGCATGTCCGGCACCGGCGACGGTCCCGCGGCGCAACACATAGTATCGAACGATAGCTACTGGGCTCAGACTAACGATTCGCCATACGTGGGACCCGCAGATCTGATCGAAAAACGCGCTACGTATGATCAGGAAGCGATGATCAACTTGATCACCAACGGCGTTATCGTTATGCCTAGGTTCCGCCATTTGCTTCCTGAAGAAGATATCCGCGAAATCGCGACCTATATCTACGACCAAAACACCGGCGTCGGTCGCTGAACACTAATCGCCAACCTAGGTCTCAAGGTTTCGACCGAAGGGTTGTTGGCGACGCAAGGGGTTGTCAGCCTCCGACGACGCCCTCAACATGTTGACGCCATCCATCCCGCGAACGCCGTTAATTTGGCGAACGCTCGTATCGATTGGCTTCGTGGCGATCTCCGTTCCATTGCTGTGGCTTGCGACCGGCTGTGTCAATGAAGACGATCTGACGACTGACCAGCGCGTCTATCAACTTTCTCAGCAACTCATGTGCCCAGTCTGTGACGGTCAAACGCTGGATCAATCGCAAGCGCAGCTTTCGTTGGACATGCAAGCGGTAATCGAACGCAAGATCGAAGAGGGTGAGAGCAATGCTGAAATCCGCGACTATTTCGTGGCGCGCTACGGCGAGGTCGTACTAGCTTCACCCGATGCCGGAGGTTTCAACATCATCGCCTGGGTGATGCCCGTGATCATATTCGTGGGCGGTGCCCTGTTGGTCGGGAATGCATTTCTGAATATGCGACGGAAAAGGCGTGAAGACGGCAGCCGCGACGAGGTCGAGGAGTCAACGGAAACGGCGCCCGAACCAGTGCGCCCCGACGAAGTGATGGACGAATATCTCGAACGCGCCGATCGTGAGATTGCAGCGGCGGTCGGTGACGCGCGTCCGCGAGTGGTAACCGACGCGGATAACGGGGATCGGACATAGTGGATCAGATCGGTACTACTGCAATCTGGCTCGGTGTCGCCGTTTCGGCGTATGCAGCGATTACGTCATTGGTCGGCGCGAAAGGTGCGGTCCCAGAACTCGTGGTCAGCGGACGCCGTGCAGTCTATATGGCTTTCCTAGTCGCGCTCGTCGCGTCTGCGGCCCTGTTGATCGCGTTCTTGACCAACGACTTCAGCATCAAGTACGTTGCCAACAACTCAAACATCGTCATGGGCAGGGGTTACACTCTGGTCGCTTTCTACGCGGCAAATGAGGGTTCACTGCTCTACATCACATTGGCACTGGCATTGATGTCTGCGATCAGTGTCCGATTGGCGCCGCGACGATTCGCCGGTGCAATGCCCTACACCGTCGCGATTCTCGCTGTCGTGCTGGCTTTCCTTTTCGGTACGATGGCGACGTACGCAAATCCGTTTGAGACCTTGGAGATTGTGCCACCCGATGGTCGCGGCGTCAATCCGCTTTTGTTGCATCCCGGTTTCTACAGCCATCCCCCGTTAATCATGGCTGGATTGGTTGGTATTACAATCCCATTCGCATTCGCATCTGGAGCGCTTATCTCCGGCGAGTATGGCGATGATTGGGTAGACATTGCTAGGGTTTTCGCCATCATTATGTGGGGCATCCTCGGCGTTGGCATCCTCCTCGGTGCGTGGTGGGCGTACACGATCCTAGGTTGGGGCGGGTACTGGAGTTGGGACCCGATTGAGAACGTTGCTCTGATGCCATGGCTGGTTCTCACCGCCTTCATTCATTCGATCATGGTGCAACGACGGAGGGGAATGTTCCGAATGTGGAACATCGTATTGATCGACGTTGCGTTCATCCTCGCTCAATTAGGGATGTCGATCAACCGAGGCGGAAGTGTCGTGTCCGTCCACTCCTTCGCGGAATCGACTTTGGGACTGCTGTTCTTGTCGTTCATGGCGATCAGTCTGCTGTTCGCATTCGCAATCTTCATCTGGCGATACCCGCGGTTGAAGAGCGAACGCGCCATCGAGTCTTTCATGTCGCGAGAATCGTCCTTCCTAGTCAACAACTTCCTGCTGCTCGTGGTGATGTCGATAACGCTTTGGGGTGTCATCTATCCGGTCTTTTCTAACTTAGCCCGCGACGTCGATGTCAGCATATCCGCGCCTTATTTCAATCGAGTGAATGGACCAGTACTCCTGCTCACGGTCATCGTCATGGGGATCGGGCCATTGTTACCTTGGCGCAGAACGTCGACAAGGTCGCTCAACAGGTGGTTGATGGCGCCTCTTATAGCCGCGTCGCTGACTGTCATAGTCCTTGTCGCGTTCGGAGTTTGGGAGTTTTGGGCGGTCCTAGGATTTGCGGCGGTCACGTTTGCTGGGGTTGCGGTGTTCGAAGAGTGGTGGATGGGAGCCCGCGCCCGCGTCTCGAATTTGGGTGAAACGCCCTGGTCCGCTTGGTGGCGTCTGGTCAACGGCAATCGACCGCGACACGGAGGCTATATCGTTCACGTCGCTGTGTTGTCGCTGGCTATCGGGGTAATCGGCACCCAATTCTTCGACCAACGATACGATGCTGCGATCGCGCCGGGTGAGAGCCTGGTGTTGGATGACTATCGCATCGAATATGTCGACAATCGGGTCCACGACCGACCGGACCGCTTAGCTCGCTGGGCACAGATTGATGTCTACAGGATCGACCCGGCCCAATACAGTGGCGAGTTTTCGGCCGCCAAGGACGCAGGCAAGCAGGGTTTCACAGTAGCTACGGGACGGCGCCCCGGTGATAATTTTGTCGGCCAACTTGAGCCTAGCCACGAATTTTTCCGGAATTTCAACATGGTGTCCGTCCGTTCCGGGATCAAGACAAGCCCAATTGAAGACCTTTACGTAATTCCGCGGGACTTCCTCGAAGACGAACGTGTGTCGCTTGCTGTAAGCATCAACCCATTGGCGATGTGGTTGTGGATCGCCGGTCCGATATTTTTGCTGGGGACACTTGTCGCTCTTTGGCCTCATCCGACTCTCGAACGCGTCGCTCGCCGCCGTCGTATGGGAGTCACTGTGCCGACTGATGCGCCGACCACGGCAATGGAATCCTAGGGACGGCACACGTGGCGGCAATCGTAGGCATAATCCTCGCGGCGACAATCGTGATTGTTTTGGTCTATCCCTTTATCAAGGGTCGCCGAAATGCTGCACCCGCGGCAGATCAAGTCGATCGCGTCGCATCCGCGGACACGTTGCGCCATCTCCTCTATCGGGAGCCAGTTACGTTGCGCAATGAATTCGAATCGGGAAACATCACGGAACGAGAATACGAGATGCAGTTGGAGGAACTTCGCGTGCGGGCCGCGGGATTGATGCAGCAACGCGCCGAACGACGCAACCATTTACTGGCGGCGGAATTGGAGCTTGAGCGCGAGGTACGGCGCATTCGGCAAGCACGCCAAGCTTCTGAGTCAAAAGGCGACAACGCCGAGGTGTGATCAATTGATCTTCGAGCAAAAAGCACGCCTAACGGTATTCACGCTGATCCTGTCATTGGGTTTGATGTTGTCATCAACCTTCGACGCTGTCGCCGAGGCACAGTCTCCGGAAAATACGATCACAATTTCTGGCCGCGTGGTCAATGGCACCGACGGTGGAGATCCACCCGCCGACTTGACCGTATTTGCGCTTGTGATAGACGAAGACGCGGAAACGATCGTTGAACGCGTTGAGACGGTTACGGAGATGGATGGATCGTTCGAACTGGAAGTGGTAAAAATCGATTCTGGTCGTTTCTACCGTTTGGTGGCTGACGATGGCGTCTACACGCCGTTTGTGGACGTCTTGCCAGCCAACGCCGGCGAGGAAATTACTCTCACCGTGTACGACCGAACGACATCGCTCGAAGACATTTCGGTCACTAACTATTCCATAGTGATACCGGTGATCGACGAAACAAGCGGCGTTTTAGGTGTGCTCGCCGCCGTAAACCTCGTTAATTCGGGCGACGAGGTTTATCTCGCTGACCTCGCCGATCCCAGCCTGACGGGATTCAAGCTGCTGCGTTTCAATCTTCCCGAGGGTTATCAAGAGCTAACGGTCGAATCGGATCTACCAAGCGGGAACGTGATGGAGATAAACACTGGTTTCGCGATCTCCAATCCAGTGCCGCCGGGCGAATACAGCATGGTTATTAGTTACAGTGCTGCCTTCGAAAATGGTGAGTTTGAATATCCATTCCGACTTCCTTTTGGTGCAGAATCGGTCACTATTTTGATACCTGAAGGTTCCGGCGAAGTCACCGGGATGGGTTTGTCTCGCACCGACGCGGCAAACATTGGTGATGAAAACTACATCAGTTACGAAGGTGCCAACTATGAACGAGGTGTCGAATTGGGAGTTCGCATCACGGGCTTGCCCAAACCGGGCGTCGGCGATCAGTTTGTGGAGTTTCTGGGAAGCGACCAAGCTCGGGTCGCGATTGTGGTTAGTGTCGCCATAGCGATGATTGCCGCGGTCGCCTACGTGATACTCGTTTCTAGACGGCGACAACTCGCGGTGGGGACAGGTAGTTCGGCTCTCGAAGACCGAGAGGGTGGCGCAAGACCCGAAATAGTCGCCGCGATCGCCGAATTGGACGAGATGCACGAGCTTGGCAAGATCGAAGACTCCGATTACATGTCAAGACGGCGGCAACTGGTACAACAAGCAGTCGATTCAGATGCCGACCGAGACGCCTTGTGATGCCGAGTCGCGCAAAACCGTTACTGCTCGTCGGTATTCCGTTGCTAATCTTCGTGGTTGTGCTCATCATCGGCATGTTGCAATCTGACGCTGGACGCGGGCGCCCCGGAGTGAACGACACTTTAGGCGAAGTTGCTGTTTCCACAGACAGATTCGCCGATTTACAAGTCACGACGTTGGACGGACGCTCTTTGAGGCTCAGCGATTTACGGGGCTCGATCGTAATGATCGACTTTTGGTCTTCATGGTGCGCGCCTTGTCGAGCTGAAGCGCCGATTCTTGCTGAAGCGTACGAGAGATGGTCGGCATTAGGCGTTGAATTCGTCGGTATTTCGATCTGGGACACTGAAGACGATGTGCGCGATTTTGTCGAACTGCACGGCATCAAGTACCCGAACGCGGTGGACGAAGATGGTCAGATCGCGGTCGAATTTGGCGTGCGTGGTATCCCCGAAAAGTTCTTCGTGAATCCCGAAGGAGAGATCGTGCGCAAGATCAACGGACCTAACACCTCCCAATCGCTAGACGAAGTTCTGACCCAGATGAGCGACACGGCTATCGGGATCGGCGGAAATTAGAATCTAAAGGTTGAAAATTCACGAATCAAACGGGTGATACATGGAACACAAGGGGTTTACTCTCTGGTTCACGGGACTCTCTGGTGCCGGCAAGACGACGATAGGCGACATGATCTTGGAGCGTTTGCAGGCAAGCGGTGCCAAGGCCGAGATTCTTGACGGCGATGTAGTCCGAACCAACCTGAGCGTCGGCTTGGGATTTTCCAAAGAAGACCGCGACACCAACGTCCGACGGATCGGATTCGTCAGCGGGCTTCTGGCGCGCAACGGGGTTATCTGTATCGTCGCCGCGATCTCGCCCTACAAAGCGATTCGCGACGAAATCCGCGAGCAACACGAGAACTTCGTAGAGGTCTTTGCCTCTTGCGAATTGGACGCTCTCATTGAACGGGATGTCAAAGGTCTCTACAAGATGGCTCTGGAAGGCCGGATACCCAACTTCACCGGAGTTTCTGACCCATACGAACCACCGGCCGACCCAGAGATCATGTTCCGTTCAGACCTCGAAGCTCCCGAAATCAGCGCCGATCGGGTGTGGGACAAGCTCGTAGAAATGGGTTTGATTTCACCTTAACCGGGTTGGACGAGGCGCACTGATTTCACAGCATTACCGGATGAACGGCGAGGCAAGATCGATAGCTTTAGAGGCAGCCTACAAACTGCTGGAAACTCCGCGGTCACATCTCCGAGTAAAGCTTGAACAGACTGAAGATGGCGTCCTGCTTTCTTACCAGGATGACACCCTGACCGGTGTGGAACTCGACGAGTCCGGCATCAATGCCGCCTCCGCTATGGCCGTGGCTCTCGGCGTCAATGTCCCACGGTCGGGCGAAGCCGTCGAGGTCTTGGCATCAACGGGATTGCTTTACCGAGTGTTGGCTTTATCCGATTTGGACTTCTCGAATCCGACGGCGTTTGAACTCGCGAACCATCTCGTCAACGAAGCAATCGACATGCAACGCGGGGGTGGCACCCTCTCAGGGGCCTAGTCCACACGAACGAAGCTATGAATCTAGACGACCTAAAGTCAGGACAACTCTTCGGACCGTACGCGATCGAATTCACGAGGTCCGATGCTGATGACTACATCTCGGCCACGGGCGACGATCTCACGCCTCACAATTTCGGAGGAAATGTTCACCCGCTGCATCTCGACGCCTTCGTATTGAGTAGGTTGATCGCTGATATCGGCATCGTCGAAAACCGAATCGAAACGGTGCACGCTGGCCAACAGATGACGGTCCATCGCGAAGTTGCTCACTCGGAAAACATCGTGGCAAATGCCACGTTGAAAAGTTGCTCGAATCGCAGAGGGAGCATCTGGGCGATCTTTGAAACCGAGTTCGTTGACCATTCCGGGGCCGCGGTCGCGGATTCGAGTTCAACGATCATCATGATGCCTTGAGATCGGGTAACGCAAAGGACCTCTGATATGAGCGTACCCAGCACATTGGGCCAAAGTTTGCGAGGATTCCGCCGAACAGTTACGCAAGACCGCGTGACCGCATACGCACATGCCTCGGGAGATCACAATCCCATCCACCTCGACGAAGATTTCGCCGCGAGTACGCGATTTGGCCGCCGCATTGCACACGGGATGTTGAGCCTCGCCTTCGTGTGGGAGATGATGTCTCTGAATTATCCAACGACATGGCACCGAGGTGGCACCGTGAAGACGCGCTTCACCTCTCCCGTCGTACCGAACGAGGAAGTGGCGGTCAGTGGAATCGTAAAACGGTTGCGCACCATCGGCGGCAAACAAATGGTGGAGTGCGAAGTGGCGGTCACCAGACCGAATGGCGAGAAGGCGTTAACCGGGTCGGCAACCGTCCCGTTGGCATGATTCAAACTGATATTGAGCCTGCGGAGACTCGCATATACTAGTGTGAGCATCGCGACGTTCACCGTCGCGTTCGATTTATTGTGACCGAAATGACAGCCAGCGCAAGACCAGATATGGTGGTAGCCCTCGATGCGATGGGCGGCGATCATGGACCTGAGGTAACGGTTTCGGCTGCACTTGAAGCAGTGTCTTCGGGTGATTTAGCGATCGCATTGGTGGGTGATTCGGAAGCAGTTATGCCGGTCTTGGCTGAACACGACGCCGTTGACCATCCGCTTTTGCAAGTCGTACCGTCGGACGGTGTGGTTGAGGAAACAGACAACCCAGCAATGGTATTTCGCTCCAAGCCCCGCGCCTCGATTTTCGTTTGTTCGGGATTGGTCAAAATGGGCAAAGCTCATGCGTTTGTGAGCATGGGCTCAACCGGGGCTTCGATCGCCGCCGCCACTGTCACCTACGGAACGATGGAAGGAATCTCGAGGGGCTGCCTCGGTGGACCGATCATCGGTTACGCGCCGAACACCGTCATCATCGACCTCGGCGCCAATATCGACATTCGGCCGCAACAGTTAGCCGGTTTCGGGACGCTCGGCACCGTCATGTCGAGGGTCCTATACGGACAGGAAAATCCCCGGCTCGCGCTGTTGAACGTCGGATCTGAGGAGACCAAAGGCAACGAGTTGGTCAAGGGTACTGCAGAGTTGCTACGCGACTCATCTCTCAATTTTGTCGGCATGATCGAACCTTACGATCTACCCTTGGGTAAAGCGGAGGTCGTGATCTGCGACGGATTCGTCGGCAACATCGTCTTGAAACTCACCGAGGGTCTAGGACAGGCCATTTCCAATCACGTCCGCAAAAAAGGCGGAAACGACGCGCTTGCAGATGAAATTGATTCGATGACCAACTCATTAGCAATTCACGGCGGTGGTCCGTTGCTCGGCGTTAACGGCATCGCAGTAGTTGGTCACGGCGCGGCGGGAGCATCTGGGGTATCGACCGCGATCAATACCGCCAAATTCGTTTACGACAATGACTTCGTTGGCGCGCAACAGAAGGAACTGACCGCGTTTCTTGCCAACGCCAGTTGAATTCATCAGAAACCGCCGCAGTCAGACATTCCATTGGAACTATTAGACCAACCGCGATCCGCACTCGTAACCGGTGCCTCTAGAGGCATCGGCAAGGGAGTCGCCATAAAGTTAGCGTCGATGGGCCACTCCGTAGCCGTCAATTACAACTCGCACGAAGCCGAGGCCAACGAGGTGGTTCAGGAGATCCGAGATGCCGGGGGTACCGCAACTGCCGTAGGTGGTAGCGTGGCAACGAAAGAGGGATGCGAGCAGATCATCGCCGGAGCTTCCGAAGCGCACGGACCGGTAGAGATCCTCATCAACAACGCGGGCGTCATCTCCGACAATCTTTTGATCAGAATGAAGGACGAACAGCTCGAGCACACCATCGACACCAATCTTTGGGGCACCATCAACTGCACGCGGCTGGTTCTACCGGATATGGTACGAGGCCGCTGGGGTCGCATCATCAACATCTCGTCGATCGTCGGCATCCGCGGCAATATCGGACAGTCCAACTACTCAGCATCCAAGGCCGCGATCCACGGTTTCACCTACTCCGTGGCCAAAGAACTCGCCAAACGCAACATCACCGCCAACGTCGTCGCACCGGGATACGTCGCAACCGCCACTAGCGAGGTGATTTCAGACCGCGCCCGAAAGATCCTCTTGGATTTGATCCCGATGGGTAGATTCGGTTATGTAGAAGAGATAGTGCCGATGGTGGCGTTCTTGACGAAGGAAGAAGCACGCTACATTACCGGAGATGTGATACGGGTTGATGGCGGCCTCGCGATCTAAGGAGCTTTAAGACTCGTGGATGATCAGCGTCTGCATGGAGATACACGCGTGGAAATGAAGCCTGATGGTAAATCTCTCGCCGGGAAGACTGCGTTGGTTACAGGTGGTTCGCGAGGGATTGGTCGAGCGATCGCTCTGGAATTGGCGAGACGTGGCGCCGACATCTGCTTCAACTATCTTCGGAACCATGCGGCGGCTCGGGAGATGGAGGCGGAACTTCAGGGTTTGGGAGTCGAGGCCATGCGGCACCGCGCGAATCTGGCGGATGACGCGGCGATCGGAAATTTGGTCGAAACGGTCGTTGATAGGTTCGGCAAGGTTGATATCTTGGTCAATAATGCAGCGTCCGGTGTGATGCGTTCGTCCGTAGAGTTGAGCGAAAAGCACTGGGAATGGACACATGCAATCAACGCGAAGGCACCGTGGCGGCTCGCGGCATTGGCGTCAGCACACATGCCTGCTGGCTCTCGAGTGATCAATATCTCATCGCCGGGGTCAAACAGAGTTTTGGCTTCATACTTTCCGGTCGGTGTTTCCAAAGCGGCGTTGGACGCAGTCACACGGTATATGGCGATTGACCTCGGCCCCATGGGGATTTCGGTGAACGGAGTTTCGGCGGGTTTCGTCGACACGGACGCGCTGAACGCATTTCCCGATGAATTGGGAATCAAGGAAGTGGCGCACCGCCCTACTCCCGCGGGCAGAACGATATTGCCGGAAGATGTGGCGTGCGTGGTCGCGATGCTATGCTCGTCGGATGCCGAGATGATCCGGGGGCAAGTGATCATGGTGGACGGCGGCGAGATGTTGATACATCGTTGAGATCGCCGTGATGGTCGGGGAGGCGGGGATCGAACCCGCGACCTCCTGCTCCCAAAGCAGGCGCGCTTCCTCTGCGCCACTCCCCGTTAATCCAATACTATGATTCTATGCTTTTGCACATCGAAATCAGTCATCGGCTGGCATGAATGCGCGTCATCTGCGACCTTCACCTACATTCACGCTATTCCTTAGCGACCAGCAAGTCGCTCGATCTGCGGAGCTTAGCCGATGGTGCCAAGCAGGTAGGTATCGACCTCCTCGCAGCTCCAGATTTCACTCATCCGCATTGGCGTGAGGAGATGAGATCCGAACTAGTGGAGACGCAGTACGGTTCAGGCGTTTTCACGACGCGCGGTAGAAACTTCGTCTTGATGAGCGAGGTTTCATGCATTTGGCGGCAAGATGGCCAATCTAGGCGCGTACACATCTTGATCGCTGCGCCCAGTTTCGAAGCAGTCGACAAGATGTCTACGAAGTTTGCCAAACTGCAAAATCTCGAATCTGATGGGCGTCCGATATTCAAAATCTCTGCCCGCGAACTTTTCGAGATCGTTCGCGACGCTGACCCCAGATGCGAATTAATTCCGGCCCATGTTTTCACGCCGTGGTACGGAGTATTTGGTGCGAAATCAGGATTCGATTCGCTCGGCGAGTGTTTCGGCGACTACGCCGACGAGATACCAGCAGTGGAAACGGGGCTTTCCAGCGACCCGTCGATGCACTGGTCGGTCCCCGATTCCAGAGCGCGAGCCATCGTTTCGTTTTCGGACGCTCACTCTGTTGCATCATTAGGTCGAGAAGCGACCGTGCTGGAAATCCGCGAGTTGTCCTATGAATCGGTAATCTCCGCCCTGCGCGGTCGAGACGTAGTCGAGACATACGAATTTCATCCTGAACACGGCAAGTATCATCTCGACGGACACCGAAAGTGCGGTGTTCGAATGCATCCAGATGCTTCCGACGAACTTGGTGGCGTCTGTCCGAATTGCCTGCGAGGCATGACCTTGGGTGTATTGAATCGCACCCGAGCTATATCAGACGGACCAAGAGTTGGAGCTGTCAAAGATGCTACGGGTCAGTGGGAAGACCCGCTGGACGTCCACCCACCATACCGCCATTTGGTACCGCTAAACGAGATTTTGGCGTACACGTTAGATGTTGGGAAATCAACAAAACGCGTTATGTCGGTATATTCTGAGCTCACGGATGCATTTGGTAACGAATTTTCTGTACTGTTGTCGCCTCCTGAATCTGAAATCACAACAGTCACCAAACGTGATGATGTTGCGCGCGCGATCATCAACGCTAGGTTCGGCAACGTGGAGTTGGACGCGGGCTACGATGGTGTATTCGGTTCCGCGATTCCGCGCGTGATCGAATGACCGATGCCTCAATATCGATGACCGATTAACCCTGAGGAAATCTTGCGTGAAAGTCCAAAGCCTGAAAGCGGTCTACCCGAACTACCGTAACGTCGTCTCATCATGGCGCACGCATCTGTGGCAAATCGTCGTCGAGGTTCGAACCGACACCGGCGTCGTGGGTTACGGATATGGAGGAGGTGGCCTCGCTTCATTGCCAATCGTCAACGGACATTTCAGTGAGTTGTTGCTCGGCAAGGAATTGAATTCACCTGACGACATCATGAGCATGTGGGATCACCTCTACTTTGAGTCAATTCCATACGGTCGCAAAGGCATCGCAATGATGGCGATGAGCGGCGTTGACCTGGCTCTATGGGATGCGCTCGGGAAGGCGGAACGAAAGCCGGTAGCGGGCCTCATTGGCGGCGTTCGAAAAGACCGCATCGACGTCTACGCGACGGGACCTGACTCCGAGTGGTATGCCGAATTAGGCGTTTCCGGTCAAAAGTTGACCCATCGTTGGAACGGGACAACGGATGACGCGGTCGCTTCAGCGGGCGCAGCTCGCGAGATCATGGGCGACGGGGCCAAGGTCATGTTCGACGTCTATATGTCGTGGGATGCCGAAATATCAATCCGCATGGCTAAGGACCTCGCGGAATTCAATATCCACTGGTTCGAGGATGTTCTCACACCTGACGATTTATCCGCCCTCGGTGACCTACGCCCGAAGATCTCCCCTATCAATCTCGCAGGCGGTGAACACGAATTCGGCGGCGTCGGTTTCCGGGAGATTGCGGAGTATTGCTCCTACGACATCTGGCAGCCGGACATCACTTGGTGTGGTGGGATTACGGCTGGTTTGCGGATTTGTGAGTTAGCGGCCAGTCTCAACATTCCGGTTGTTCCCCATCGTGGAGGTGAGGTTTGGGGATTGCACTTGATCGCGGCAAACGATGCTTGCGAGAACTTGGCGGAGATGGTGATGGGGACGCGGGGCGCGGATGTCGATGATCTGTGGATCGGAAATCCTCAGATTGAACGAGGTAGATTGGCGATTGGCGATGAGGCCGGATTTGGAGTTCGGTTAAATGATGCGATGCTGTAGGCATTGATTGTCAGGCCTTGAGTGATCTGACGATCGCTTCGCAGGCCTGTTTGTAGATGATGGCGTCAACGTTGATGGAGATGTACTGGATGCCGAGGTCGATGAGCCACTTGCCCATTTCGACGTCCTTGGCGTATGATCCAACCGCTCTGCCTTGGGAGCGAGCTTTGGCTGTAGCTTCGCGTAGTGCAGTCTCGACGATCGGGTTGCGGACGTCTCCTGGGTATCCGAGGGATTGGGAGATGTCGTAGGGGCCGAGGAAAAGTACATCAATACCTTCCACGGTCATGATTTCGTCGAGGTTGTCTAGGCCTTTTTTGCCCTCGATGTGGACGACGGTCATCGTCTCGTCGTTTTGTCGGTCGGTGTGGCCCTCACCGTCGTTCTCGAAGTAATTACCGGCGCGCGTGAATATTGAAAGGCCGCGTGCACCGAGGGGGGCGTACTTGGCGGCATGGACTACCGCTTCGGCGTCGGGAATCGAGTTGATTTGAGGTACCTGAACGCCTTCCGAACCAACGTCAAGGGCTCGTAGGATGAGGCGCTCGTCGTTGTCGCCGACGCGGATGATCGGGGCGACTCCGACTCCTTGAGCGGCAATCACGAGGTCGGTGGCGGATTCCTGGGAAATCGGGCCGTGCTCAGTGTCAATAATGCAAAAATCCATCCCGGAGTAGCCCAAGGCATCCATCAATGGCACCGATGGGATGATGACGAACGGCCCTACAACGGTCTCGCCCGCTTGAAGTTTCTTCTTGAGTCCGCCTCGAATGGACATTTGGTCACCTGCTTTGCTTGTAATTCAGACCACGATTAATGGCACGATGCTTTCGGCGGTGGTTATTCCGCCATGCATCGATTGTAAAGACACTCCTTCTTCGGTATCGGACGCGTATATCGACCATCTTCCACGCGACAACGCAAAGAAATCGCCCATGCGAGCCCGTGAAGCATCGGTAATCAGTTCAACCGGACCGAAGAGTCCCATGTCGATGGCGTCTTCCTGTCGCATAAGAATGAAACGATCGCCCAATCTGTCTTGAAACAAGGCTTCGAACGCGGTGTCTGCGCCGGGTTTGGTGTGGAAAAACAATGTTCTAGGTTCTCCCGAGGGCACGCAGGTCAGATGCTGGCTGAGCTTGTCTGAAGGGGTCAAAGTCGTCCAGACCTCTCTCGGGCTGTCCAAGTGGCCGTGGTCAGCGGTGACGATCAATCTCGCCCTGCCCGTCAGTGCGTTCCCAAGCGCCTCGACCAGCGCCGCAGCGCGATGTACCGCCGCTCTGGTAATGGGGTGTCTTTCGCCGTACGCGTGTGCGCTGCTATCAACTTCAGTCCAGTAAACGTAAGTGAAAGATTTGGCCGGAGCAGCGGCGATTGCGTCGTTGACATGGTCGACGATTTGGGTGATGGAGTCGCCTTCTGTCGAGTAACCCGCAGTCTTCAGCTGGCCGTACATCTGCGTCGTTGTGGAAGCAGCGAGGTCGTTGTCGACGACGAAGGTGAAAGATCCTAGGTTTCGGTACGGTATCGGCGGAGCGAAAAGGAGCTCGAGTGGGCTGAAGCCAACTTCGTGCAGGGGCTGACCGGTTCTTGTGAGCCGCCACGGTAGCGGTTGGATACGCTCTCCGAGACGCGGGATGTGGACATCCCAACCTAGATTTCCGTGGGTCCCGGGCCATCTGCCGGTGGCGAGTGCCATCAGATTGGGGCCAGTCGATGTTGGAACCGTCGAGCACATCGTAAACGTGTTCTTTTGCCGCACATACGAATCTGTCGGCAAGGTATCGACGAAGTTCATACCGAAGCCATCTACCAGCAAAAGAACGACATGATCGGGTTGACCGATTGCGTCTTCAAATGTCGAAGACGCCGATCGTGTCTCGTCGTCGAACGTGTCAGGCTCAAGGACACCGAGGGTCTTGCCGAGGGCGAATCCAAGCGCGGCGTGATTCGGCGCATCGTGCTCGGCGATGATGCCCTCGAATGCGTCGTCCAACGATGCGATGAGATCGGATTTGTTGTTGATCAAGGGATTAACCGCCTCTAAGTAGGAGTCGACCAAACAAAAGACATTCCTCAAGAATAATCGTCAACCTAGTGAGCGAAACCGCTGCGAGTCGTACCCTGAAGTAATGCCAAATGCCAATGCAAAAGCGACGGTGATGTTCCTCGGCACCGGGACATCGGAGGGTATACCGCGGGTGACGTGCTTGACGGCTGATCCGCCGACCTGTCTTGTGTGTACCGATGCGATGCGACCTGGTTCTAAGAACCGTCGACGTAACACCGGGATCGTTATCCAACGCGAACAGACGGACGGCCCGCCGGTAAATATCTTGATCGATGCAGGGAAATTCTTTTACCAGGCTGCCATCGAGTGGTTTCCCAAGCATGCGATTCGCACGATCGACGCGGTCGTTTTGACGCACGCCCATGCCGATTCGGCGGGTGGTCTGGACGATCTGCGGGATTGGACGAATATGATGCGGTTTGCGAGCGGAGATGAACATGCGGCGCTGCTGGCGCGTGGGCGAGATGCTCGGATCCCCATATTTCTGCGAGAACAAGACCTCGATATCGTGTCGAAGACCGCCTACTACTTGGTAGATCGGACGCAGATGACCAGCGGCGGGACTGTGGCGATTTTGGACTTCCAGACCTTCTGCGAGAAACCGATCGACATCTTCGGCACATCGGTAATCCCGTTACCTGTACCCCATGGTCCCGATTATTCATGCAACGGATACCGGATCGGCGACTTCGCATACATCTCGGACGCTTCCGAAGTACCCGACAGCGTAATGGCCCAGATATCAGACGTGGACACATTGGTCATCGATGCCTTGAGGACCAAACGCACGCACGGTTCGCACCTGACAATGGAGCAAGCGGTCGGGTACGCGAAGATCATTCGGCCTCGCCGGACTTTCTTGACCGACGCCGCGCACGGAATCGACCACTACGGAATGAATGCTCGGCTACGCGATCCGGAATTCAACGACGGCCTAGACATCCAATACGCCTACGACGGCATGAGTATTGAAATCCGGGCGGATTGAGGAAAACTCGTTTGTAATCTGCTATAACTAAGCGTCCCGCTCAGCCCGGTATTGCTCGATCACTCCGTCGTCTGGCGGGTAGTACTTGCCTGGGGTAAGGTTTTCGCGGTCGAGGCGCGCTCGAATCCACTCTTCGAGGTCGTCGTATTCGATAGCTTTTTGGGCGATGTCTGGGGCGACGACGCGTGGGATGCAGACTACGCCGTCATCGTCCGCAACGATGTAGTCGCCGGGTTTGACGAGGACGCCGTCGCAGTTGATGGCGTCGTTAGTGGAATACGGTGTGCCAATTCGGGTGCCCAGGTTAGAAGTTTTGTCGTACCCGTAGAGTGCAATTCCATAGTCTTTGACCGTGTGCATGTCGCGGATGCCGCCATCGCAGACTAGTCCGTCGATGCCGCGCTGCTTCAGGCGGAGGAACTTGATGTCACCACCGATCGACATCAACTTGGTTCGCATCGATTCCATGACGATGACATCGCCCGGACCGCCGAGTTCGAATGCTGCGTATTCGGGAGATTCTTCGCCACCTGGTTTTTCGGCCATGAGATCAGGCCGGGCGGGAAGAAAGCGAACGGTAACGGCGCGGGCGACGAGTCGAACGCCGGGATTCATCGTTCGGATATGCGGCATGTACACATAGCGCGGGTCATGCCCGTTGCGGGCGAGGATGTCGACTACCGCGGTTGAGTTGACCGTCTTTAGTTTTTCGATCGTTGCCGAATCGAGGACGTGATCGGGGGTTGGTTGGATGATGGCCAAGGGTTGTAGGCTCCCAGAGCGTTTACTTAAGGGTTCGCAGGTTTAGATTTTAGATTTGTCATCGGGATGTAGTGCGTGTTCGATCGGTCAGTCACGAGGATCGAACTCCTCGCTTTCGTCCGCTAACGCGCCGAAGTTCGTGATGCCGACTTCACCTTCAGGGAACTCGGCGGTGATCTTGAGCCTGCCGCCCACCGCCTCGATGTAGGAGCGCAGGCTAGAGATGTAGGCGTCTGTCCTTTGCTCCATCTTGGAGACAGCAGGTTGATTGACGTTTAACGCCTCCGCAAGGTCTTGTTGAGTCAAGGATCGAGCGCGGCGCAGTTCGTGCAGCGGCATCTCGGCGATCAACTTGTTTGTCATCTCGTCGATGCGACGGCGCCGTTCGGGCGAGAATTCTTTTGTCAGTTCGTTCCAAGGTTTGTGGCCGGCCATCAGATCAGCCCTTCCTTCCGGATTTCTTTCAAATGTTCGTCATACAAACGATCGGCGATCGGAACATACTCGTCGTAGAAACGATCGTTCCCGGTCTTGTCTCCCCCGATCAGGAGGATAGCTGTCCTCCTCGGATCGAATACGTAGAAGGTCCGCAACGGGCGGCCACCGCTCTGGGTCCGCAGCTCTCGCATCGCTCCATGTCGCGATCGATTGATGCCCGAAGAATGCGGGAAGGGCAGCCTCGGCCCGTACCGTATCAACAACTCGACGCTTGCGCTGAGCGAATCTTGCTGTCGTTCGGTCAGGCCGTGCCACCAGTCTTCGAAATCGTTCGTGAATTCAACCGTCCAAGACATGATTGATTATATTCCCGAAAAGGAATAGTCGTCAAGTGGAATGACGAAAATTCCTTGGTTGAAAGTTTTAGTTCAATTTCACTAGGAACGCCATTCGGCGGCAAAGCGTTGCACCAGACGGGCGATGTTCTTCGCTCCTAGGACGAAGTCGTCAACGGTGATGTTCTCGTTTGGGGCGTGGATTTTATGGGTCGGATGGTCGATGCCGGCGGATGTGATGGGGATGCCTAGAACGCCGCCAAAATCGTACATCGGGCCTGAGCCGGCCATCGTGGGGTAGATGACTGCTTGCTTGCCATAGGTCTCCTCGGATGTTTCGATGGCCATTCGCGCCCATTTGGAGGACATGTCGGTTCGGAATGGATGGACGCCGCTGATCAGATCGAGGTCGACGTTTTCGAAGCCGTTTCGATCCAGGTGACGGCGGAACTTGGCGAATATATCGTCGGGACGCATGTCTGGGACAAGCCGGAAGTCCATTTTGGCGGTGGCTTTTGCAGGCAAAACGGTCTTCATGCCTTGACCTTGATATCCCGCATCGAGACCAGCGACGTTTGCGGTGGGCATGAAGAGGTGTTTGCGTGGGAGGTCTTCTGAGCCGAGTCCGGCGACGAACGAAGCGTTGCCAAACGTATCGCGCCATTCATCCGAGTCGTCAGGCAGGTTGGCGAGCGCACGATCTTCTTCAGGAGTGGAATCGCGGATGTCGTCGTAGAAACCGTCGATCAGGATGCGATCGTCGGAAGGGTCCTTGATGGAGTTGAGCGCGTTGATGAGCGTCCATGCGGCTGACGGAAGAACGGTTGCGTACGACGAGTGAGCATCGCCTTTCAGTAACGCCACCGAGAGTTCGACGGCAAGCACACCCTTTAGACCCAAGTAGATGAGCGGTCGGTTTTGAGCGTTTCGACCACCGCCCTCCCAGATGCACGCGTCGGCTCCGAGCTTGTCAGCGTGCTCGAGTATCAACCCGGGGAGATTCGGCGATCCAGACTCCTCTTCGCCCTCGGCGAAAATCTTGATGTTGCACGGAAGCCCTCCCCATTCATCCCGGAAAGCGTTGATGACGGCGAGACGTGCGGCGATATTGCCTTTGTCGTCGGACATCCCACGCCCGTAGAGACGGTCGTCTTTCCGCGTTGGTTCGAACGGGTCGGTTTCCCAAAGTTCGATGGGATCAGTCGGCTGAACGTCGTAGTGGACGTAGAACATCAACGTTGGCGGGTCGTCGGATGGATTATCGATGCCCGCGAGATTCTGAGCGCGGTGGAATGCTTCGTTGTCAGCCGGAACATAACCGTAGACGGATGGCAATCCATCGTTGGGCGCTTCGAGGATCTGGGTGTCGAATCCGTGTTCGGTAAAGATTTCGGCGACGAGGTGCGGTGCGCGGTCGAAGCCTAGGCGTTGTGCGGAGACACTAGGTTGTCGGACTAGCGTGAAAAGGGTTTCCAATGAGCGATCGACGTTGTCTTCGATATGTTGAAGGACTGATTCCATATTGGTAGCTCCTGCGCGGTTAAGAATGGGATTCCAATTACTCGGCGGCACCGGGCATGCCAGGTTCGAGCGGTACGGATTCGGGCGGCACACCACCCGCAAGGAAACCGCCGTCAACAGTGATCGTTTGGCCGTTCACGTAGTCGCCGAGATCCGTGGCGAGGAACAGGCAGGCATTGGCGATGTCGCGAGGGACTCCGCCGCGGCGGTTGGGGATGTGGTCACGGGCATAGTCGACATAGCCTTCGAGTTGGCCACGAGTGTGCTCTAGTTCCGGCGGGAGTACGCGGCTGTCGATGTAGCCGGGTGCGACGCAATTAGAGGTGATTCCGGTACCTGCAAGGTCCACGGCCATACTGATGGCCATGCGATTGAGGCCGGCTTTGACGATGCCGTAGACGGTGTCTTGGGGCCACGCGCGATAGCTGTGGACGCTGGAGATGGAGATGATGCGACCGCCACTGCCCTGCTTAATCATCTCTTTCACGGCGCGCTGCGAACAGAAGAGATATCCCTTGAGAGCATGACCGACGAGGAAGTCCCAGAAATCTTCGGTGATTTCGGTGAAGTGCGGGTCGGCGGATGCGACGGCGTTATTGACTAGGATGTCGATCTGTCCATGCGTCGCAATGAAGTCGTCGAACATACGGGTGCGATCATCGGCGCTTCCGACATCCGCTTGGTGCCAGGTTGCGACGCGTCCTATGGCTTCGATCTCAGCGATGATGTCGTCGGCATTTTCATCGCGTTCGATGTCATTGATGCCGACATCAGCGCCATTCTCGGCGAAGACACGTGCGATTCCAGCGCCTATGCCTCGTCTTGAGCCGGTAATTAGAGCTTTCTTGCCTTGCAGTAGGTCCATGGTTGCGTTGTCTCCTTGACTCGAAGTACGATGTCTGACGAATGAGCTCGTTATTGGGTTGAAGCCAACTTTAACGCCAATTCGATTGCTGATTGCACATCGGGCAAGCGGTAGTCGCCTCCTCCATTGTTGTCCGCGGCCAATCGCGAGAATAGAATCGTGGCCTCTGTAACCGGAATGCCAGTGGCTTTCTGGACGGCGTAGGCATATGCCCCAAGTTGCGGGATGTAAGGCTCTGCCATTTCGGAGATCGAACGATTGAAGGACCGGTCAGTCTTGAAGTCGGCGATCCCGAGAGTGCCGTCGGCTCGGCGATAGATGAGGTCAACGCGGCCCTCTATGGTTTTGGTAGCACCGTTTTCGGTGGGTATCGGGACCGCTACTGGTGTCTCGACCCAGATGTCTTCGCGGTTCATGGCTGCGGCTCGTTTCACCAACGGCATATTCAGCGTCGCAACTGTGAGGCGGACGATTTCATCCACATTTTCGGCGACACCGTGTCTTTCGGCTTCATTGCGCGCCATTTGATCGCGGTCGGCGTACGGCATCTCCAGACACCGTTGTACCGCGGCGTGCACAGCGCTGCCGATCTTCGTCGCGGCACGACCTCTGCCCGTCGGTTCGTCGGTGTCGAGAATCGGTGTGAAATCGTGTTTCGCGTCTCGCTCGTCGGATGATTCCGTTACGATTTCGGCCTTCAGAATGCTTGGTGAGATCCATGGTTGCTCACTGGCAAATACGATGGTATTCCGGTACCGCAGATCCCAAGCATCCCGATCCTCGACGATAGGCGATCGATCAGGCACTTCAGGGCCGATTACGTGATCGAAAGTCCGGGATGCCCAGTCCTGTGGGATGGGAGACCAAAGGGAGTTGCTGGGACCGACAAACTCTTCGAATCGCGTGGCAATGGATTTTTTGTCTCGTTCCTGCCGGTATCTGCTGATGATGAGGTGATCCCGGGCCCGAGTTGCGGCGACGTAAAGGACCCTGGTGCTCTCCAACTCATCCGCTGCTTTGGTTCGTTCTAGAAGTTCTTCATATTCTCCGTTCTGAAAGTACGCGCCTTTCGTCCCACCCAAGCGAACGCCGATCTTGCGGTTACCATCGTCAGTCGATTTCGCATCGACTATCAGTTGAGGGTCTTTCCCACCGCCTCCGGCACCACAGAGGTCGGCGAGGATCACGACGGGGAACTCCAACCCTTTCGAGGCATGCATGGTCATGAGCCTGATCTTGCCGTGGTCGAAATCTAGGGATGGTTCTTCGCGGAGAGGGTCGTTCGCTTCTTTGAGTTGCGGAAACCTGGTCAGGCAGTCTCGAAGCGACGCCGCACCTTCCTCGGTAAATCTACGGACCAACTCTACGACGAGATCGATCCTTCGTAGACCAGGCGCCGGGTCCGGCATGAGGAACATCAGCTCGCGGGCTTGGCGCTCGCGAATGAACTGCTCAACCAGTACGGCAGGTTGAAGTTCGTCGCGAAGTTCATGATATTTTCGCAGCACCTCCATCGCGTCACGAACGGCAGTCGACTTTGAGTTCGCAGGAATTTCGGAAGTGCAACTGAATCTGCCGCCCGATTTTGCCCATTCATAGAGGTCGACATCACTGCATCCGAAGTGCGTCGATTTGAGGGCACCGACGGTTGCCGGTTGGTCGGACGGGTCGTCGACGGCAGTCAAGCAGTTGAGTATGTCGCGGACCTCTTGGGTGTCTAGCACCGCCGCGCCGCCGATTTCAGCTGTGTACGGTAAGTTCAGTTCGTTAAGTTGCCGCGTGTAGGTCTCCCAGTTGGACCTTGCTCTCGTGAGGATCGTCAGGTCGCCGGGTCTTGAGGGTCTGGTGTCCCCGGATTGACGGACGCGCACTTCGAGGGCACCGGCGCAAACCGCACGGGCGATGATTGCGACTTCTTTGGCGTCCTCTTGGCGGACTTCGGGCAGATTTACATCCTCCATCGTCTCGCCGAAGTGATAGACAGATCCGAATGTGTCGGGCGCAGCCGTGTCAGAGGCAACATCCAGCGGGACATAGTCGGCCTGTCCGGCTTCAGATGGCATCCAGCTTCCGAAGACGTGATTTACCCAGTTGATGACCGGGCGAGTGGAACGGCGGTTTTCCCTGAGATTCAGGTACTTTCCGCCCGCTTCGGCGTTTGCGATCTCGGTCTTAACGCCTTGACTTACTTCGACTTGTGCACCGCGGAAACGGTAAATCGATTGCTTGGGGTCACCGACGACGAAGAGTGATCCGGGTTTGATATCTTGCGCGCCAGGCGGGATGGTCAATAGGCGAACGAGGCGAACCTGTTTAGGGTCTGTGTCCTGAAACTCGTCGACGAGGATTCGACGGTACCGACGTTGTAGTCGACGCCTGATGTCGTCGTGCTTCTCGAGCATATCGATGAGCCAGGTGACCGCGTCGTAATACGAAACAGTACCGGCGCGGCGGCGTTCTTCGACGACCGCTACGACGAAGTCAGCGGCGTATTTGAACAGCTCAGCAGTCACGGCTTCGCGCGCTGTCATCAACGCTTCATTTATGGCGTCAATGACTGATTGCAGAGCGTCAGCGGCATCCGCTTTGCCCTCACGTCCCCAGTTTTTGATAGTGCCGCCGCTGGATGTTGTGGACGGCCAACTCGCAAGAATCGCCTCAGCTTCATCTTCTGATGTGAGGTTGCGAGATGCAAGCGTCGTTGTGTACCAGTCAACAACCCGCTCGATTTTGACGTAGAGGCTATCCGAATCACTTCGGCACAAGATCATCAATTCTTGTAATCGAGCGATCGAAGCCGCAAGGATTTCGACTGTGGCGATCCCGACCCTTTGCGGTTTGGGAAAAACGGCGTGGGACATTTCACCATGGTTTTCGTTGATGGTTTTGGCGAGATCGCTGACACTCGCGAATGGTGATCTCAGTTCGAGGCGCATCGCAGCTGACAGTGCCTGAGGGAAGCGTTGGTCATCCTCCAAACGCTCTACCGACCATTGGCGCCACCGATCTCGAAACACCTGGAGTTCTGCGAACTTTTGCTGGACCTCGATCATCGGTGGCAAGTCCGCATCGAGCGGATGCTCCCGCAGTATTGAGTAAACGAGAGAATCGATCGTCTGAAATGCGGCGGTATCGATGCCGTCTAACGCAGTCTTAATTCGCTGATCGGATGGATTTGCGACCCGCAGTTGCTCCAACTCCCCACGGATGCGGGAGCGCAATTCGGAAGCGGCAGCGCGTGTGAAGGTAATCGCGATGATTTCCTCGATCTCGACGCCCTCCTCGAGCAATGCCACGATGCGTTGAACCAGCGAATGAGTCTTTCCGGTGCCCGCGCCAGCTTCCACGTAGATGCTGGAATCGAGGTCGCTCTGTATGACCGACAGCGAGTCGGCGTCCGACATTTTTGGAGCTACGGTGATAGTCACTCGGCTTCACCCTCTGCCAATGTCAGATACCTTGATAGCGGCGGTGATGATTTTTTGCGGTCCCACAAGATCAACCGATCAGAATGGCAGGCGTCGGAGTAGTCGCAGTACTTGCAGTTTTTCCAAGGAGGACCATCGCCCCACGAGTCCCGGTTGCCAGGTCTGGCAGGGAAGTTGCCCGCGCGTATGCCACGTACGATAGTTTCGAGCACGGGAGTGAATTTCTCTTGCGCTTGTTCCATCGTGACTTTGTGTTCAGGGCGAAGCCGCTTGTTGCCCCGCTCGAAAACGAACCAATATGCGGCGCTGATTTCAGTCTCGGTTCCTAGGATCTGTCGGGCGATCAGAGCATATATGGGTAGCTGCAGCTTGGTACCCGATGCTGTGACATCTTGTTCGATGTCGGAATAGCTACCGGTGCTGCCGGATTTGAAATCGAGAACTTGTGCGTGATCTCCAGCCGAGGAAACCGCGATCAAATCGATTTTTCCCCGCAGACGCAACGTCCCGCCGTCGGCAATTTGCACATGACCCAGATCGTCTGTTTCGTAACCGAACGGCACCTCGGGCATCACTGTGCCGTCGTATCCCGACATGACCTTCATGTAGTCGCGGTGCCATTCTTCCAGTTGATTGAGTAATCGAACTTTTTCGAGTTCGAATATCGGGGGATAACCCACATATTCGTCTCGCAGGAAGTGTTCGAACACTCCGTGCGCCGCATCTCGCAATCGACGCAGTCCATCATCCGCATCTTCGGGACGAAATTCTTCGAAAAACCGCTCCAGAATCGAGTGGACCAATATCCCCTTGTCGAGACTCGACAGTTCAAGGGATTCGTCCGGGTCGATGCGAGCATCCACATGAAGTTCATTCGCAATGAAGTAGCGATACGGGCAAGTCGCGTAGCCTTGGAGCGCGCTTGCAGATAGGCGCAAGGATGTTGGCGATCCGTTGCTGTCCAAGTCGACGTTACCGTCGTACGGGCCGAAGACGCTGGAGTTACTGGACGCCAAGGTTCGGCGACCAAGTAATATGGGACGATTTCCTGGGTCGGCGAGAAGCTCTCTCAGATCTGATTCGTCATTTGAGCGAGTCGCGACGTTCTGGAGCCCGAATTCGTAGTCGGAGAATGCTTCGACACCAGTCGTGCCAATGTCAGAGAGTGGGGTGACGGAATCAACCCAATCGGAACCCGGATCCATCAAATCTTTGACGGGAACGTTAGTTTCGTTGCTAGTTTTAAGCACCTCGTCCACGAACCACGGCGAGGGGTACGATTCGTTGGTAGCACCCAGTAGTGCTTTATTCCAATACATCCGCCGTGTAGTCGCGCAGCCCAGAGCCAGATTGAACTCACGATGTTGCAGTTCGAGTTTGTCGCGTCTGGTTGTCAACCAATGACCGTCGGGATCCAACTCACGCCGGAGATCGTCCGACAACAAAGGATCGGATCGACTCGGACCGGGCAATCCTCCTTCTGACATTCCCAGAACATGGACGCTTTTGAATGCGGTGCCGATACCCGCCGACAGAGGTGCGACCAATACCGCCGACCCCCAACCTGACGAACCGCCCGTTCGTGCACGCAAGAGGCGTTGAACCGTGCGGTTAAATCGATCAAATCCGACGTCATCGTTGGTGATTTGGTCCAGTTCGCGGAGTTGGCTCAACTCGGCCGCGACGCGCGTGAGGCCGATTCGCTCGGAGTCGTCAGAAACTTTCTGAGGCGAGTGGTAGTCGGTTATGATCGCCTCCATCCAATCCACCCATTCGGTCCAAGGTCTACTTTGATCGATATCGATACGCGATGCGAGTTCTGCCACGAACCACCTCAGCTGTGTCGCGGCGTTGGCGGCGTTGCGAAAAGTCTCTGGATCGACCGATTTTTCGTCGTCGGTATCGTTGTCTGGCCGCTGTGCGCGGTTACTCATCCTGTTGGCGTAACGGCGCAATGATCGTTGCCAGTCAGTATCAGCGTCGAAGCGAACGATGTTGGAGTTACGAGAAACAATTTCCCATTCAACCGCGGATACTCTCGAGCCGTCGGATGGGTCGATCACGGGAGCCGAGGTTGTCCAAGAGGTGAATGCGTCCCGGCGCATGTCGTTGGCCAACATTGTGAGGAAAAGGGCAACGAATTTACCCGAAGGGGTTTCGGCGAGAGTCTTGGTTGAAGGACCGCAGTTTTTGATTTTGGCGGCATCCAAAGCGTCCTTGACGCGTGAGGCGTAGTCGACAGTCGGATAAAAGACGGCCATTTCGCCGAGACGTACCCCGGCACGTGCATCAGCCACGATGTTGCGTATCAGCGCCCTTGGCTCATCTGCCGCGCTCAATGTTGAGTAGAAATTGGTTTCGGTTCGATGGTCTGGAGATTGGTCAACCGAGGTCGTTTCCGGATCGATACGGGCCGGAATCGCGGCGTCTAGTTGTTCGAGGGCGTCCCAAAGCCTTGTGTATGCGTCGGGGGCCGACGGCGTTCGAAGCACGATCAGATGGGGGCCGAAGATCGCGGTTGCGGCCGATGGATCTTTGGCAACTGCGGCTGCCGCCAGCGCGGCTTTGCTTTCGCGGGTTAGGTAGTTGGAGGCTGGTGCGGCGTATCTGCGTTGCAGCTCGAGAAGTTGCGGATAGAGGCCTTGGCGCGATCCTCTCGCCAAGCGAACCAAAGCCGTTTCGGCGCCAACATCAAGCAGTTCGAGTTCCCTCAGCGTGTTTTGAACCGCTTCCAATGTGGAGTCGTTATTGCGGTGATTGCTGAGCGGACCTGGCGTAACCAATTCGGCGATCGCATTGTGAATCAATTCGGAGGCGATTAGTCTCGTCATTGAAGGTTGGTCGGTCTGGCCGGAAACGGCGTCGAAAATCGTGTCGGCGACCTCTTCGATGCGAGTGAACTCGACATTGAAGAGACCACCACCGTCGTCGCTACACAAATTCTCAGTTACTGCCCGTCTTAGATAGAAGGCCGAATAGAGCGAAGGTGCAACGACGAGAATCCGCGTCATCGCGTTCTGAGTCCTGATCCGCGATACCGCGTCGGCGACGAAATCTACTAACGGTGCGCCGTTGGGCACGAGTCGTGAATGTAGGGCGGTTTGAACCATGTGTTGATCATGGCGCCCCCGGTGAGGATCGAACTCACGCACCCGGCTTCGGAGGCCGGTGCTCTATCCACTGAGCTACGGGGGCGGGTTTGAGCGCTAAATGATATACGGCGTAGCGTTCAATTTCGAACGCCGTGCATCAATGGGCACGGACACTCGGGCGTCTACCTTTTCCGGTATTCCCAAACGCACGGACGAGGAATATCGGGGCGATGACAGTGGTAACCACCGTCATGACGATTGCCACCGTGAAAATGTCGCGGTCGATTATTCCGCTGGCGCGGCCAATCTCGGCGACGATCAGTGCGACTTCGCCTCGGGGCAACATTCCTAGTCCTATACGCCAAGCTCGGCGTTTGCCAAATCCGATAGCCATCACGGGTAAACCTGCTCCGGCTACTTTGGAGATGATCGCTACGAAGGTGACGACCAGCGCAAACAACGATAGTTGGAGGAGATTGTCCGATTCCCAGACGGCCGTAAGATCAACTTGCATACCGATTATGCAGAAGAAGACCGGAATCAAAATGCTGCCGCCGTTGCGGATGGCGAAGATGGTGTACTCCTTCAGCACCGTTGCCGACAGCGCCAAACCGATGGAGAATGCGCCTATGATCATGGCCAGCCCGAAGTAGACTTCCGCAACGCTCGCGGCGATGAATGCGAGAGTAATGGCGAGCACCAAGGTCGAGCCATCAGATTTGAACCACATCGTCATTCTCGAAATGCGGTTAGCCAGAAGGCTTCCGATTAGTGTCAATCCGAGCCAGAATCCGACGGCTTTAACGATCAACAAAGCAACCGAGGAACCTGAAACTGAACCGTCTGCTTCGATTCCGACGACGATTGCTACGAGGACGATTCCAAGAACGTCGTCGACCACCGCAGCGGCCAATATGATCACTCCTTCAATAGAGTCGAGTCGACTAATGTCCCCGAGCACTCGTGCGGTAATGCCGACGGAGGTCGCGGTCAGGATCGCGCCGACGAACAATGCCGGTATCGCTTCTTCGATGGAGTTGAAATTGGCGTACCCGAACCACAGTGTGACCAGTGCTCCCAGCGCAAACGGGAATATCACGCCACCAAGAGCGACGACTGTTGCTGGGCGTATGAACTTTAGGAACTGCTTGCGGTCAGTCTCAAGTCCGGCTTCGAACAGCAACAATACCGCGCCGAGTTGTCCCACGAAATACAAAGCGAAGGGAATCGCGGGTTCGACCACATCGCTGGCATGAGTAGCTGATTCAGCGATGTAGGGACCGACTTCGTGGAATACCGGGCCGATCCGGTCGAAAAAACGCATCCCGCCTAACGCGCTGGGTCCAATGATGATTCCTGCGCCGAGTTCGCCGATGAGCGCCGGAATCTTTAGGAATCGCTCGGCGATCTCGCCACCTACCTTAGCGGCGACGAGGATAATCGCGAGCATGATGATCAGCTCAGCGGATAAGAAAAGTAGCGATTCTCCGTGCAATTGTCGATGCTTTGTGAGGTCTTAGGCTCAGTTTCTAACGGCAATCAGGAGGCGCAGCGCAAACAGAGTTGACTCGAATTCCTTGCCAAACTGAGATTCTACATCTGAGATGATTCGCTCAATTCGATAGCCGCGCGGAACACTTTCGCCGGTCGCAACCGGCCAATCGCTGGATCGATGTAACCAAGACCCAATAACTCATCGGTGTTTCCGTATACGCGTACTTGCACTTCACCAGATTCGGACGATGTCTGATCGACATCCGTCACCCTTCCGTGCGTAAATGCTGCCGCCTGTAGGTCTCCAATGCATATCGCATCGAAGTGTTTCAACACATAGTCTGGTTTTAGCAAATGACGCGCCCACGAGTCATCGCCCGCGCCTGCGGTTAGTTCGTCAATCGAGACGGAATCTTCGATACTGAACTCCCCTGCCCTTTCTCGACGCAGCGATGTCATATGTGCGCCGCACCCCAAGATTTGACCGAGGTCGTGTGCGAGACTCCGAGCGTAGAATCCGCTGCCACATTCGATTCGCAACTTGAAATCTGGCGGATTCCAATCGCTCAACGTCATCGATTTGACGGTTACCCTTCTCGGTTCGCGTGGGACTGTTTTGCCTTGCCGGGCAAGTTTGTATAGAGGTTGTCCGTTTATTTTGATTGCGCTGTACATCGGCGGAATCTGTTCGATTTCGCCATCGAAGTTAGTCATTGCCGACCTGACTTGAGACAATGAGACTCCGCGATGGTCGTGTTGCTCAATGGTGTTGCCTTCCGAGTCATAGGTGTCCGTGGTGACGCCGAGGCGCACGGACATGAGATAGGTTTTATCTCCGGATAAAACGTATTGGGACAGACGGGTTGCGTTGCCGACGCAGATTGGCAACACGCCGGTAGCGATCGGGTCCAACGTGCCGCCGTGTCCGATCTTTATCCGGCGCTTGCGCAGCTGGAATGCGGATCGTAACTTGGCTACGACGTCCGAGGAAGTCCAATCACCAGGTTTGTCGACATTCAGAAATCCACCTATCGGACTGATTGGATTCTGCATATCGGAGAGGCGGCTGTGGTTCCTTCAACGGCTCGATGAAACATCTGAAATCAGATCGATCATGCTCTGACCGTCTTGGAGCGACGTGTCAAGTACGAATTCGATCTTTGGCGTTCGGCGCATTTGCGCCCGAGCACTTAACTCGCGTCGAATGAATGCGATACGTCGTTCGAGATACTCGATCGTGGCGCGAGGTTCTGAATCGGATGCGTAGACACTTACGGCAACTCGAGCGGTTGTCAATCGAGTGTCACAAGTAACATCCATTACGGAAACCATGCCCGGCGGTCGCAACTCTTCCTGGATGATCTCCCCCAAGATGCGCTGCACGTTTTTTTCTACGCGCTCGATTCTTCTTGTCATGCCAGAACGTGAATCGCGGTTGAATGTCGACCGGAACTGATCATCTATCGATTCTGAACCGCCTGCATCTCGTAACAGGTGATGATGTCGCCTGGTTCGTATTCGTGGAAGCCGTCAAGCACGATACCGCCTTCGTAATTGGTGGCGATCTCTCTGACGTTTTCGTCGAAATGCCGCATTGACGAGACCGCACCTTCGAAGATATCTTCGCCGCGTCGCGTCACCGTCATTCGGGCGTTGCGACGCATCAAGCCGGAGTTCACCCGGACGCCGGCGATACGTTCACGCCGACCATGCTGGAACACCTCCAACACGGTTGCGCGGCCGAGGACAACTTCCTGTTGCTCAGGTTCGGTGAGGCGGGAAGCCGCCTGTTTCACATCATCGATCATCGTATAGATGATGTCGTATGTCCTGATCGGGACACCTTCTTGATTGGCTAATCTGGAGGCCGCCGTTTCGACTGTAGTTTCGAAACCTACGATCATGGCATCAGATGCTGATGCGAGCATTACGTCCGACTCCGAAATCGGTCCGGTCGCGGCGTGCAGGAGTTTGACCTGAACATCCGGCGACGATAAGCCGTCGACGGCACGACGGACGGCATCGATAGTGCCCTGTGCGCCGGTCTTGGCGACTAGATTGAGTTCCGCAGCGTCGTAGCTCTGTCGGTGTCGAAGGACCTCTGCAACGGTCGATGGCCTACTTGATTCGTGACGCCGGTTTTCCTGCCGAAGACGAGTGTCGATACGCTGCCGCGCTATCCTCTCGTCATCGACGACTTCAAACTGTTGACCGGACTCTGGAACGCCGTTCAACCCTAAAATCTCGATCGGGACCGAAGGTCCGGCTTCTTTGATTTCATTTCCAAACCCGTCAACCATCCGTCGCACGTGACCAAACTTATCGCCGGCGACCACAGTGTCGCCAATGCGAACGGTGCCAGATCGAACGATCACAGTGGCTACTGGACCACGGAACCGGTCAAGAGAAGCCTCGACAACGACGCCGATGGCATCTCGTTCGGGGTCGGCGGTAAACTCGGATACCTCCGACAATAGCAACAAGGAATCGATCAGATCAGAAACGCCTTCGCCTTTGAGCGCGGACACCGGCACGGATAGTACTTCGCCGCCGAGTTCTTCGACGATCAAGTCGTGTTCGAGCAACTCCGTCGTAACTCGCGTCCTGTCTGCTCCTGGGAGGTCGATCTTGTTGACTGCGATGATGATCGGAACTTGCGCAGCTTTGGCGTGATTGATAGCTTCAACCGTTTGCGGCATCACCCCGTCATCGGCGGCAACGACGATCACTGCGATATCGGTGGCCTGTGCCCCGCGTGCTCGCATCGCCGTGAATGCTTCATGTCCAGGCGTGTCGATGAAAGTTATCAACTGTCCATCGTGGTCGATCTGGTACGCCCCGATGCTTTGAGTTATCCCGCCTGCCTCAGCATCAACGACATTCGTGCCGCGGATTGCGTCCAGCAATGTGGTTTTTCCGTGATCGACGTGACCCATCACCGCGACGACGGCGGGACGGGGCTCAACCTTGCCAGCTTCATCATCAACACCGACACGATCCGAGGCTTCTGATTCCTCAATGTCGGCCGGTTTGCGAACTCGGACACCGAGACGAACTGCAACCGTTGCAGCCACTTCAAAATCCACCGAGTCGTTCATGGCAACCATCATGTTGAGGCGCATGAGTTCTTTGATGATCTCGATTGGCGACCTTCGGATGACTTCCGAAAGTTCTGCAACGCTGATCTCGGCCGGGAGATCAACGGGCCCGGCGAATTTCACTACCTCGCGCCGTTGTGCTGGCCGATCAGGCGACCCGTTGCTGGAACGGCGGCGGCCACCGCCGCGTCGTTGACGTGTTCTTGGTGATCTTGCCATTAGCTCTTTCTCGAATCCCGTCCCGATACCACACTACTCGGACATTATCCGCACCGACAGATTCTCGACAAATTCCGCGGAGAGGTCCGTTTGTAGTTTCAGTGCTCTCTTTATCTTATCGTTAATTCTGCTCGGTTCGAACTTCGTCGCGTCCATGCATACGTAACAACCCCTGCCGGATGTCCTTCTACGCTCGTCGATGCACACCGAATCATTATCCGTGCGCACAATCCGGATCAACTGATGCTTCGGGCGTTTGTCGCCGCAAAGAACGCAGGTCCGCATTGGCACATGCCGATTTTTCGGCATATGTTCATCCCCCGTCTGCGGTTCGGTCAGCGTCTGTTTCTGCGCGAACTGCCGCCACGCCGACGGCCGCCACCGCGACGGCCTTCTTCGTCACGATACCCGGAGATGTCCTCGGCGAACCGCAAACCCGATTCGCTGGAGTCAGTCACGACTTCAACTTCGCTAGGCAACATCCAAAGATCGTCGGAATCGATGTCCTGCTCCAACGCTTCCAACTCAGCGGCTGCACGCTCCGCTTCGGCGCGCTCCTGCTCCTCGATTTCGAGTTCCTTAAGCTTCTCCTCCAATTCGAGGAGTTCGAGATCGAGGTCTTCCTCCGCCGGCCCCGTGACCGATGGCGGCGGTTCAGGCCGCTGTACATTCGGAACAAACAATGCGGGCATCACCGGTTCCGGCGGTGTTTCTTCCTCGAAAACAGCCGGTTCTTCGACAAATGTTGAAATCTCGTCTTCGACGATCTCTGGGTCGTCGCTTAGCTCAGCGGCGATCTCGGCCACGGGCTCTTCTTCGATTTCCGGCTCTGCGACAACTTCTTCATCGAGCGCGACGACCATCTCAGGTTCGGTTTCCGCTTCTTCCGACACTTCTGGTTCCGGCACGTACAGAACCGGCGTTAATTCGACAGGAACCTCTTCGGCAACGGGTTCGGGAACTGGTTCTGGTTCAACTTCGACTTCGGGCGCAACTTCCGCGATCGCCGGTTCTTCGATTTCGCGGAGTCGTTGTTGTTCTTCAGCTTCCGCAGCGACTCGCTCTGCGATTTCGGCTTCGAGCGCAATCCTCGCCGCTTCACCTTCAGCGGCCAATTGCGCCGCTTCTGCTTCTCGTTGACGCTGTCGTTCGATCAGCTCCTCGGCGTAAGCTGCTGAGCCTTTGATGTCAATTCGGTAACCGGAAAGACGGGTCGCGAGGGAGACATTTTGTCCATCTTTGCCAATCGCAAGCGACAGTTGGTTCTCTGGGACGATTACCTCGACGGAATCGTCGTCTACAACGACCACGTCCTCAACCTGCGCCGGACCAAGAGAATTTGCAATGAAGACAGATGGGTCGTCACTCCACTCCAAGATGTCAATCTTCTCGCCCATCAATTCGGTAACGATGTTTTGGATGCGGATACCTCGAAGACCGACGCACGCGCCAATAGGGTCGATATCGTGCTTGTTCGAGTAAACGGCGATCTTGCTCCGGGCTCCGGCCTGCCTCGCAATGGACTTGATTTCGACGAGGCCAGACTTTACTTCGGGGACTTCTAATTCCATCAAACGCCGGAGTAACATCGGGTGTCGGCGGGAAACCACGATCTCAGGCGAACCATCGCCATCTTCGGTCTCGTCACTGACACGTACGACGAAAAATTTGAGCTCCATGCCCGTGCGGTAGCGCTCGTTGGGACTTTGCTCGTCGCCCGGCATTATCGCGTCAGCCTTACCCAGATCAACGAAAACAGTTGGTCGGTCGCTGAAAGATTCGAGTTGGCGTGAGGATGCCACTCTTCGGATCGGAGCGGAGATGATCTCTCCTTCTTTGTCGGCGTACTGCTCGAACACGAGCCGCCGTTCGGCGCTCCGCAAGCGCTGCATCAGGACTTGGGTTACCGTGCGCGCAGCGATTCGTTGCGGCGTGAAATCGAGAACGCCGGTGATGATGTCGTCACCTGGTCGGGCATCCGCGCTCAACGTGCGAGCTTGGTCGACATCTACCTGGCCACGCGGGTCAATTTCATCCAACTCATCAACCACGTGAACTACGGTGTTGATGATCACTTCACCGCTCTCCGGGTCGAGTTTCACCGCCACGTCTTGTTCGTCGACAGCGGGGTCTCTTCGATAGGCAGCAGCGATGGCGTCTTCAAATGCCGAGACGACTGACTCCTGCGGAAGATTTCGTTCCGCGGAGAGCTGCATTACCGCAAGCAGCATGTCGCTCTTCATCTTGATAGACCTCCATCAATTGCAATATCGGCTGCGTCGCGCTATGCCCAAAAAAGAAAAAGTGGGCGCCCGCCCACTTCCTCAACACATCGCAGCCGCAATGTGCGTTCTTATTGATTCGACTCTATCACGTTCGGAAGTTACCCGCACAATGATTCGGCGCACATAATATCGATACGGTGAATGCGGTTTTTCGGATCTGATTCAGCGATTCAACATTGCTTGAACCGCTGAGACCGCCTCGTCAACGGCATGGATGGTGGATTCGGACGGTGCCGCCTTACGATGTTTGACCTCGACGCCGCCGTTTTGGATGCTTCGCGGGCTGACGACCACCCGAACCGGCATCCCAATCAGGTCGGCATCTGCAAATTTCGCCCCCGGCGCTTCGACTCGATCATCGAGAAGTGTGTCAACCCCTACATCGTTCAGCTGTTGGTAAAGCGACTCGGCGAGTTCGCGCACTTCGTCGTTGTTGTGCATGTTGACGCCAACGACGACGACTTCGAAAGGCGCGATGGATCGGGGCAATGTCATCCCCCGGTCATCATGATTGGCTTCAACCGCAGCGGCCAGCAATCGTCCAGTCCCAATCCCGTAGCAGCCCATGAACACCGGCTGAAGCTTGCCGCCTACGTCATTGAACTTGACGTTCATCGCATCGCTGTAGATGGTTCGCAATTTGAATATGTGCCCGACCTCGATGCCCCGGTGTTGCCGAAGAGAGCCGCCATCGCAACGACGACACTTGTGCCCTTCCACCGCGGCGGCAATATCGCCAATTTGATCGGCGTCCCAATCGCGCCCGAAATTGACGTTGCGGAGGTGATACCCCTCTTCATTGGCACCAGCAAGGAGATTCGCGTTCTCAACTGCTGAATCATCGGCAATCACATATTTGCTGTCGATACCGACTGCAGAGGCTGACCCGGCCACGAACCCGGCGGCTGATACCTCATCACGGGTTGCCAATCGGGGTTCGGCACCACCCATCAGATTTCGCACCTTAGTCTCGTTCACCTCATAGTCGCCGCGAATCACAACTACGTAAACCTGGTCCTCGATGGTGTAGAAAACCGCTTTTACTGTCTTCGATTCGGTAACTCCCTCGGCTGTCGCCAATCCTTGGATGGTCTTTATACCCGGAGTCGCGAATTTCTCGACGGCCTTGGCATTCTCAGTTGCATTGCGAGTCTTCAAGAACTCGGCCTTCTCCAAGTTCGCGCCGTAGTCGCATGAATCGGAATCGCACGTCAACACGGTGTCTTCCCCACTATCGGCGAGCAGCGCGAATTCAGCGGAATCCTTGCCACCGATGGATCCAGAGTCGGCTTCAACCATCACCGCATTCAAGCCGCACCTTGAGAAAATGTTGTGGTAGGCCTGAGCCATGGCATCGTAACTGGCGTCCAATCCCTCTGCATCGGCATCGAAAGAATATGCGTCCTTCATCTCAAATTCACGAACGCGCAGGAGGCCGCCACGAGATCGAGTTTCGTCACGGAATTTGGTCTGTATTTGGTAAAGGATGAGGGGCATGTCGCGGTAACTGGCTATCCCGTAACGTCCCATGATGGAGACCGTTTCCTCGTGGGTTGGCGCTAGAACCATGTCGCGCTCGCGGCGGTCAGAGAATCGCGCAAGTGGCGGGATGTAGGTATCTGCGCGACCGCTCTCCTGCCAAATGGAACGCGGCTGAACGACCGGCATGGTAACTTCGAGACCGTCGATGGCATTCATCTCTTCGCGGATAATGTTGCGTATCTTGTCCAGACTGCGCTGTCCGAACGGCATGATGCTGAAGATGCCTGCCGCGATCTGCTGGATGAAGCTGCCTCGGGTGAGGTATTTGTGGCTGATCGACTCGGCCTCTACTGGTGCCTCACGAGTCGTCTTGATGTAAAACTTTGATGCTCGCATCCGTGGTTTGCGGTCCCTCTCGATAAATCTAGGTGTGTTTGCGGCCAGCTTTGGTGCCCCAACGATGGTCAACGTACTCGTTGACCATGCCGATGAACTCTTCGGCTATCGTTGGTCCCGACAGCATACGATCGCGTTCACCGTCGATGAATACTGGAGCCCTCGGGCTCTCGCCGCTTCCCGGCAACGAGATGCCGATGTCCGCAGCTCGTGATTCGCCAGGACCGTTGACTACGCATCCCATCACGGCCACCTTGAGCGTTTCCGAACCGGGATACCTCTGTTTCCAATCTGGCAAGTTGACGTCGATTTGTTTCTGAATATCGCTCGCCAATTCACGGAACAGCGTCGAGGTAGTTCGCCCGCATCCCGGACATGCCGTTACGGATGGTCGGAAGGTTCGGATACCTAGCGCCTGTAGGATGTCTTGGCACAGTTTGACTTCTTTGGAACGATCGCCGCCAACTTCGGGTGTCAAGCTGGATCGGATCGTGTCGCCGATGCCGTCGTATAGCAGCACCGAAAGCGCGGCGGTCGTAGCGACGATCCCTTTCTGTCCCATCCCGGCTTCGGTTAACCCCAAATGCAAAGGTATTTTGGTCGATTTGGACAGCGTCTTGTAAGCCTCAACCATCTGCCCAAGGCGCGACACTTTGCAGGAGATAATCATCGACGTCTCAGGGAGGCCGACGTCTACTGCCGCGCTAGCGCTGGCAATCGCGCTTTCCATCAACGCTTCACGTTCCACATCGTCGCCGCTCATCGGGTTCACGCGTCGTGAGTTTTCGTCCATTTTTTGGACCAACAGATCAGGGTCTAGGCTTCCGGCATTGACGCCGATCCTGACCGGTTTCCCGAGGTCGCGTGCGATTTCGATGAAGGCATCGAAGTTCTCGTCGTGTCTCTTGCCACGCCCAACGTTTCCCGGATTAATGCGGAACTTCGCCAAGGCTTCGGTGCATTTTGGATGGTCTCGGAGCAAGCGGTGACCAATGAAATGAAAATCGCCGACCAACGGTACGTCGCATCCCAAGTCAGCCAATCTCTCGGCGATTTCCGGCACCGCCCGAGCCGCGTCATCGTTATTAACGGTGATGCGAACGATTTCACTGCCGGCGTCGGCGAGCAACTTGACCTGCGATGTGGTCTTCTCGATATCAGCGGTATCCGTGTCGGTCATCGACTGCACAACGACGGGACTGCCCCCACCGATCGGGACGTGACCGACCATGACGCGATGGGTAGTCGAGCGCGCGGTTGCAGATTTGTCGATCAGTTCAAGCATGCTTGTATCCATTATCGGCTATAGGAAGCGTTCGCCGCCGATCAAGCGTGCGATGTCCGAGAACGAAATGACGACGATGAGTGCGAGGAGGATAACGAATCCCGCGAGATGAACAAGGTTTTCCTTTTCCGGCGAGATTCGCCGACCGCCGCGCACGACTTCCAGCACCACGAAGGCCAAACGGCCCCCATCCAGACCGGGGAACGGCAAGAGATTGATCACCGCCAGTGAGATGCTCAGTGTGGCGGCCAGGGTCAGTATGATCGTGACGCGGGCGGTGATCGATATGTCGGCGGTTGCCACTTCACCGGACAGTTGGCTCAAACCAACGGGACCAACCGCGACTGGACCCTCGAATTGCGGGTTTTTGGAGCCGGACAGGGCGCCGAATATCGAGTTGCGTGCAAGGGTGACGATTCCGAAGGTCTCCCTTATGCCTTCGGGGATCGCGCGCGTGATAGGTACGCCCCGCGACGCGACGTAAGGATTTTGCAGTTGAAGTTGGACCCCAGCAGCACCTTCTTGTAGATAAGTCACGGTACCGAGTTCAAGGTTGAATTTCCGAGCGTCAAGATAGTGAATCCCGGTGCCGTCGTCGGATCGTGTCACGGGGATCGCGTCACCGACCTGCGCTGTGGGAACAAATTCCGTGATGTCGGAAAGCGAGATTTCATATAGGTCGTCTCGGACAGTCCCATCTGATACCACCATCAATGTGTCGTTCAACCCGACGCTTGGATTGTAGGCACGAGCGACTCCAAGCCGCATCTGATTCAAGGGATTTTCAACTTCGTCCACAATTTCATGTCGTGGCGGATCCCATCGAGCTACAACAGTGAAGATCTGGGTATCGCCTTCCAGATAATGGACGGTCGGTTCGGCCGGACGCGCGAACGGGTCTGGAATGCCTCGCTGGACGACCCATTTCGACTCTTCGCCTAGCTTCTTGATCACCGCGCTTTGGAGATCATTGAAGTTATTGATCGGCGTTCCGTCAACCTCGACTATTTTTTGTAATGGTCGAATTCCTGCTTCGTATGCGGGCGAGTTAGGCATCACGTTCGAGACGACGACATCGCCAGCGACGTATTGCACCGGGATCATGACGACGACGGTGAACACGATGAAGGGAATGACGGCGTTCACCGCGATGCCAGCAATGATTACGAATATTCGGGTGATTGCTGATTGGTTCGCAAGGCTGTTCTTTGCCTCGGGGTCTTCTTCTCCCTTTAATTTGACGAATCCGCCAAACGGCAACCAATTTATCGACCAAACCATCTCGGATACGACGATCCTGTGGTCGTCGATTCGCCTTACCTTTCCGACGAAAACTGACGCCGAGGATTGAGCGGTCGAGATGTCCTTTTTCTCGAACTCTGTCACGCTAGCTGCATCGATCGTCCCATCGGGCCTCTCTTCACCCAAGATCGTCACCATCTGACCGACTCGAAGTGCGGTTCGGCCACCTTCTGCGTCATATCTGGTGTGCGTAAATGTCGATATCGGCGTCGAGCCAGTCCAGATACCAAATGCGCGAGGCGGGAATCCGAATCCAAATTCGAGCACCTTAACGCCTTTAATCTTGGCGGCGAAATAATGTCCGAATTCGTGCAGAACGACCAACGGTCCGAGGATCAGAACCGCGAGTAGAAGACCGTATACGAGGGTAGGGCTCATCGAGGTAAACGAATTACGTGCGTGCGTGGCGCATAGTCGTAGTTTTGTATGCCCACTGGGCGGCGGCAATGGCGTCTTGCACGGTGTAGTCGGTCTTTGCTTCGTGTAGGTCGATGGTCAACTGGATCTCTTTCGCGATCTCAGTGAATTTGATCTTCCGACCCAAGAACAGATCAACCGCCGCCTCATCGGCTCCAGCTAAGACTGCGTTATAAGTGCCGCCGATTCGCGCGTACTTCATCGCTAGATCGAAACATGGATATTTCGAAGAGTCCATCGCTTCAAACGTCAATTCGTGACCATCTAGCAGGTCGAATTTAGGCAATGTTTCGTTGGGCCGCCGTTCCGGGTAGAACAGAGCGAACTGAATCGGGTGACGCATATCGGGCAGGCTAAGTTGGGCCTTGATCGACCCGTCCTCCATCTCTACTAACGAGTGGACGATGCTCTGCCGATGTATCACCACGTCGATCTCGTCCAATTCCGCGTCAAAGAGCGACGCGGTTTCGATAACCTCAAACGCTTTATTCATCAAGGTTGCGGAATCGATGGTTATCTTTTTTCCCATCGACCAAGTAGGGTGCTTTAACGCCTCCTCAGGCGTTACATTGGCCAGTTCCCGAGGCGTCCGATCCCGAAACGCTCCGCCGGATGCGGTGATGATGTAGCGCTTCGGATTAGATGTTTCGCCGATCACGCATTGCCAGAGTGCGCTAGGTTCAGAGTCGATGGGCAATATGGTGCCACCGTTCTCGTCGGCGACGCGCTTAAGGTGACCACCCGCCATGACGATCGATTCTTTGTTGGATAGTCCGACGTTTTTGCCCGCACTGAGCGCGGCGATCGCACATGGCAATCCTTCAACACCCGACGTGGCGTGCATTACAAACTCAACGTCTGGATGAGTTGCCAAGTCCGGCATGGATATCCGTTGGGCACTGCCAATCTCAGTGATCGAATCGTCGAGACAACTGAAATATGCCGGTTCAAACTCCGCAATCTGTTTGGTGAGTTCGTCGACGTTGTTGCCAGCGGAGAGGCCTACCACCTCGAAATCATCTGGAAACTGGCGGATGACGTCTAGCGTCTGCGTACCGACCGACCCTGTCGAGCCGAGGATTGCAATTCGCTTTTTCATACTAACCATCTATCGATGAAGTATATGAATACGAAGTTTGGGGCCAGCGCGTCTAGGCGGTCCATGAGCCCACCGTGGCCGGGGATGATTCCTCCGGAATCCTTGACACCTGACAGCCGTTTGATCCACGACTCGCCGAGATCGCCCGCAACCCCTAGAACGGCAATCGCCACCCCGATGCTTGCGATTTTGGCGACTGTGAAGTCGAGCGACAGCAGGTTTGATAGCACCCAGGCGGCGATCAACGCGGCTACGACGCCACCCGCGAATCCTTCCCATGTCTTACCTGGACTCACGTTCGGGGCCATTTTCCGTTTCCCAAACGCCTTGCCGACAAAGTATGCGCCAGTATCCGCGGAAAAAACCGCCAAGATCACGAACGTCAAGAGCTCGCGCCCATCGTCTTTCGTCAAGATAAAAGGCAGCATCGTAACTGCCAACACGGCGAAAACACCGTACGAGAGGGTCAAATTCCGTCGCACCGCGACGACTTGCTTGAAACGTGACGTGATGACGATTTCTATCAACACCAACGCGATGACGATTCCAATCGCCGTGGCCGTTGATGAGGCGACGCCGGCATCGATTTCCAGTTCAGCAAGCGCAGCAGCGAATACGCTGACACCTGCAACGACCGCTCCCGTAAGCATCGCGATCGCTTCATGCGTCGTAAATGAGCCGGACCGACCATAGGCCATCCATCGCGTCTCTAGTCCAACGATCGCGGCTACGCCGATTGCGATGACTGAAACGGGCCAGAACCCGAAATAGAGAGCCAAACCCAACAGCGGGAGTCCAACAGCTGCCGAGATCAGTCGGAGGAAGAGTTCGGATGATTCGGAACCAGATCTAGGACTAACCGAATTGTTTTCCCGAGACACGCCGATTATTGCTCAGGACTATTTTGACTGCTTTGGACGTCGGCCAAATCGGCGCTGACGTTCGGAGTAGGCTGCGATGGCCTTTTTGATCTCTTCATCGCCAAATTCCGGCCACATAACACTCGACGAGTAGAACTCGGAATATGCCGACTGCCAGATCATGAAATTACTGATACGGAACTCGCCACCAGTTCTGATTACCAAGTCCGGGTCGGGGATGCCTGAAGTGAACAGGTACCGCCCCACCAAGTCATCATCGATCTTTTCGGCTGGCACGCCGTCGGCAACTATTCTCTTGACGGCGTTAACAATCTCGTGCCGACCGCCGTAGTCGAACGCCAAATTCAGTGCGAAAACGCTGTTTTTACGCGTCAATTTCTCTGCTTGCTTGATCTTGGCGATCATGTCCGCCGGCAATCGTTCTTCATAACCGACGTGGCGAAGTCGTACACCGTCGGCATGAAATTGCTGGACGCCGCGTTCAATCGCCTCAAAAGCCAGGTCCATCAAAGCTTGAACTTCGTCCTCCGGCCGATCCCAGTTCTCCGTTGAAAACGCGAACAAGGTGGACTGCTTCACTCCGATTTTCGCCAGCGCCCTTGCCACTCTACCGATGTTTTCGTATCCGGCGCGATGGCCTCGAGCAACACTCAATTGGTGCTGTTCGGCCCATCGTGCGTTGCCATCCATGATGATCGCGACGTGATTGGGAACTCGGATATCTGGTGCCAGCCCATTTTGACCGGATTCGATGGCCTCAGATTCGACGAGCGATACGGATGAATCCGTTTCGTTGATCGCGTCCTCAGTTGCAGAATTCACTGTGGCCTCGCAGATGTCAAATGTGCTCGGATACCGATTGACTACCGGCTATTCGAGAATTTGTTCTTCTTTGTTGGTCAAAAGTTCGCTGACGCGACCGACCGCTTCGTCGGTCAAATCCTGGAGCGATTTCGAAGCGCGTTTGCAATCATCCTCCGAAGCCTCGCCTTCGGTTTGGATCTCGCGGATCATGCTCTGGGCGTCGCGGCGGACGTTGCGTATCGACACCCGCGCGTCTTCAGCCCTTCGACGAGCCATTCTGACTAGTTCTTGTCGTCGTTCCTGCGTAAGTTCTGGCAATATCAGTCGGATCGTCTGGCCATCTACGCGGGGATTCAATCCGAGGTCCGACATCTGGATGGCCCTCACAATCGCAGCCGCAGCCTCCGGATAAAACGCCTCAATCTTGATCGTTCTGGCGCTTTCAACAGCGATCATCGCAAGTTGATTCATCAACAAAGTGTCGGTCGCGCCGCCCATGTCGACACCGACCTGCATCTTTGAGACGAGCGTTGTCGATGCCTGGTTGGTTCGAAAACCGTCCAGATCATCTTCGAAGACACTCACTGATGAGTCCATCCGGGTACTTGCGTCATCCAAAGTTTCTTCCAACATCCAAACACCTCTCTTGCTCTACGGGCAGGTGGTCCTGATTAGCTCTTTTGCTAGTCGCCAACGGTTTGCCGCCGGTCAACTGATGCGTTTAATGGCGGCAAACCTATGAGGCCGACGCCTGTTGCGGCATATGCAGTTGTTCGCCCGCAGCATCAACGGTGATCCGGGTACCGACATATCCACCGCTAACGATACCTGCTAAATTGCCAAGTTTGAACATATCAAACACGATGATCGGCATCTTGTTGTCCATCGCGAGCGATAACGCGGTTGAATCGAGTGCTTGCAGGCCGAGTTCCAACGCTCTGTGATGGGTGATGTGGTCGAATTTCTTCGCCGTCGGGACGGTCGCCGGGTCCGCATCGTAAACTCCGTCGACGCCATTTTTGGCCATCACGAGAATGCCGGCATTCATTTCGAGCGCCCGCAGGCTTGCGGCGGTGTCGGTCGACATGAATGGGTTGCCGGTTCCGGCGGCGAAGATGAGCGTGCGGCCACGTTCGAGATGGTGCAGCGCCCGAGATCTGACATAAGGTTCGGCGACTGTGGGCATCGGTATCGCCGTCATCGTTCTCACCGGAATACCGTCGCGTTCGAGTTGGTCATGTAAGACCAACGCATTCATCACGGTCGCGAGCATTCCGGCGTGATCAGCGCTGGAACGATCCATCCCTTGAGCTTCATAGTCGGTGCCCCGCCACATGTTACCGCCGCCCACAACGACTCCGATACCGACACCGGCGTCATGAACCTGTTTGATTTCGCCGGCGATGTATCTGACCGTCTGGTAATCGATGCCGAAGTTCTTGCCGCCTTTGAACGACTCGCCGCTGAGTTTCAGCAAGATGCGGCTGTAGCGTGGCGTCGACCGCAAAGCACGGTGCTCCTTTGCTTATTCGCCGAGCGCAAACCTCTCGATGCGTCCGACCTTGACGTTTTCCCCGACCTTTGAGACCATCTCAGTGACCAGATCCGCGACTTTTACGCTGTTGTCTCGGATGTACATCTGGTCAAGCAATATTTCATCTTCAGACACTTCACCGGCGTCTTCCGGGATTGATTCACGATCAACGTAACGAGGACTCATCGCGGCGACCTGCATCGCCAAGTCTCGAGCCAAGGCTTTGAATTCTGGTGTGCGCGCTACAAAGTCGGTCTCGCAATTAAGTTCGACCAGCGAGCCGACCCTGGATCCGGTGTGGATGTATGCCTCGATTACGCCTTCTCCAGCCTCGCGTCCGGCACGCTTTGCAGCGGAGGCCAAACCCTCTTCCATGAGCGCCTGAGCAGCAGCTTTGATGTCTCCGTCTGCCGCCTCAAGAGCTCGTTTCGAGTCCATGATCCCAGCACCAGTCATTTCGCGCAACTCCTTGATCTGCGCGGTGCTGATATTAGCCATTGGGTGACAACTCCGTTTCGAATGATTTTGGTGGGTGTTTAGCAGTCGTGTTGACTAGCTATTCGAGTTCTGTTGTTTCGACCGTGCCGCCGCAGCCGCGCGAGCCGCTGCCATTGCTGCTTCTTGCGCGTCGCGTTCGGCTTGAACCGCCACTCGTTCGCGCTCCCGCGCCGCAGCGAGTTCTCGACCTTCGGAGATCGCGGCCGCGACGTGACGGGCGATCAGTGAGATCGAAGCGTGTGAATCATCATTTCCTGGGATCGGGTACGTGATCGTACTCGGATCGCAATTTGTATCCACGATGGCGACTACCGGTATGTTCAGATCGGTGGCCTCTTTGACCGCGTGCTTCTCACGGTCAATTCCAACCACGAATAAAACGTCAGGCAGTTTGGCGATCTCTTTGATGCCGCCGAAAAACTTATTGAGCCGTTTAACCTCGGTCTGCTTCATCAACAGTTCGCGCTTCGTGTGCGCCTGCACCTCGCCTTTGGCGAAGTCCTCCTCAAGTTGGATGAGCGCTTCGATACGACGAGATATCGTGGCGAAGTTGGTCATGGTGCCGCCGAGCCATCTAGAGGTGATGTACGAAGCGCCAACCGATTTGGCCAGTCGCTCGATCTCGGTTCGCGCTTGGGGCTTCGTTCCGACCATGAGGCATTCACCACCGGCCGCGACAATTTCACGCACCGCGGTCTTCGCCGCCTCTATCGATTCGATAGTTTTGTCCATGTCCAGAACATGGCGTTTTTGGTGCTTAAGTCGGATGTAGTCACGCATGCGCGGGTGCCAGCGCTTCGAAAGATGGCCAAGGTGCACTCCAGCGCGGTAAAGCCCTTCGACGGTCAAGGGCTCAAGTTCTTCGGATTCTGCGGCTGCGACTTGTGTCTCGGCAGCTACGGTTTCGGTCGTCAAGGTAGTAAGGTGATCTCCTGATCGTCGTGTCTTAGGCTTTCACATGGCGCGCGAAGCGCCTCCAAAGCATCAATTTGACCTTTGGAACCAATGTTCGATGGTATCACAAAGAGCTATTTCAACGGCATCAATCGATCATTCGGACGGATGACATGCGACCAAATCCCAGTTCGAGTCGTTATTCTTTACATGCATCGGTTGTCGCTCGCAGATTTAAGCAATCGCGATCACATCGTTAGTTTCGTCAACACGGGAGTCATGACATGAAATTGCCGGGGCCACTTGCCCAACCGATTACGCCGATCCAGCTTACCACCGCCATTGGCGCCGTTCTGTTGCTGGTTATCGCCTTTGTGACGGGGGTCCTCCAAGGCCCAGGCGCTAACGACACCGTCGGCAACGTCCTGGGGATCCAGAGCACGTCGACGTCGTGGGTCACCAACATTGGCGATCTTTTGCCGTTCGGTTACGCATTCGTGGCCGGTATGGTCGCCGCGGTAAATCCTTGCGGATTTGTGATGTTGCCCGCCTACCTGACGATCTATCTGCGGGACGAATCTGATGTCGATGGCGACACAAGCTTAGCCGGAGTTGCCAAACGCGGATCGAAAGCCATCTACGTAAGTCTGGCGATGGGCGTTGGATTCGTGGCCCTCTTCGGTGCCGCCGGGCTTTTGGTATCGGCGAGCCAAGAGCTTGTCAAAGAAGCATTGCCGTGGATCGGCTTCACACTCGGGATCGTGATGACGCTGATTGCGGCCTACATCCTCGTCGGCGGAAAGATCTACACCGGCGTCGCGCAGCGCATGGCGGACCGCGTCGGAGATCCAAGAGTGTCGACGCTTGGCGGATACTTCCTCTTCGGCGTCAGCTACGCGTTGGCGTCTCTGAGTTGCACGCTACCGCTTTTCTTGAGCGTTGTGACCAGCTCGTTCGGTCGCGAGGGATTCTTTTCGGGATTGATACAGTTCGTCGCCTACGCTGGCGGGATGGCATTCCTAATCATGTTGGTCACCATCGGCATCGCGTTGTTCAAGAGCGCCATCTTGAATCCGCTCCGAAGATCGATGCAGTACGTTGAGCGCGCTTCCGCGGTCATCCTCGCGGTGGTAGGTGCGTATCTCGTCTTCTACTGGCTCACCGAAGGCGATCTCTCGACCTACTTCGGCGCCAGTTAGAAGAGATTGATTGTCAGCTCGGGTGCCGGTTACGCGGCCTCGACCGGGTTGTGAAGCACACCGATCTTGTCGATTTCTACCGTGACGTCTCCGCCGACGTTGATCGGCGGAGTGGTGCCGGATGTGCCGGTCCAAAGCATGTCGCCGCATTCTAAGGTGACGTACCGCGAGATGAAGCTGATCGATTGCCGGACATCAAAGATCATCTCGGAGGAGTGGCACTTCTGCCCTTCAACGCCGTTTACCAGACCGCGGATGTTGACGTCCTGCGGATCGATGTCGGTAACGATGAACGGTCCGGTTGGACCGAATGTGTCGGCCGATTTGGCGCGCCACCATTGCGTATCATCGCTCTGCCATTCGCGTGCGCTGACATCATTGCCCGCGGTATAGCCGAATACATAATCCAGCGCATCCTCTTCACTAACGTTCTTGGCTCGCTTGCCCATAATCACGACGAGTTCGGATTCGCAGACCACTAGGCCCGAGTCGGCAGTTACCTTGATGGGGTCGCCGGGACCAATGATCGCGGTCGGTGTCTTGTAGAAAGGTTCCGGGCGAGTAGGTTCTGCAACACCGTGGAGATGAGATCGGTAGTTGCGGGCCAAACACAACATCTTGATGGGGTTCGGGTTCGGCGCAAGTATCTTAACGTCGGCCAAATCGTAAGAGTTACCCGTTTTCTCGTACGACTGACCGATGGGCGAGTTGGATATCTCGACCACCGTGTTGTCGTCTTTGACGATGCCGTACATCGCACTGCCGCCGTTCTCAAATCTGACGAACTTCAATCTTTCGCTCCCTGGTTGCTGGATTGTGAAATCTTCAAGCAAGTTTAAGTTAAAGATTCGCAAACCCGCAGGCCGACCTGTTTCGAGTGTTGCCAAGAAAACCCGTTAAAATCCACTCAACGGCTTCATTTGTAACTAAGGTGCGGGGAACATGCTGGATATCAAAATTGTTGGGGGTACGGTACACGACGGTAGCGGTCTACCGGGCATTCTCGCCGACGTAGGCATCGCTGGCGACACTATCGAGACTGTCGGTGACCTCAGCAGCGCCGAGGCCAAGACGACAATCAACGCGACCGGGAAATCGGTAACACCCGGCTTCATCGACCTGCACACTCACTCCGATGCTTCATTTCTCGTGGATCCTATGGCAGACTCGAAGCTCACGCAGGGTGTGACGCTCGAGTACTTCGGCAACTGCGGCATGAGCTTCTGCGCCCCACTCTACGGCGCGGCGAAAGATCAATTGAGGGAACGTCTCACGCGCGGTGGTGAAGGCACGTTCGATGTCGATTGGGAGAACTTCGACGGCTATCTAAACGCGCTCGAACAACGCGGTTCGACAATCAACGTCGCCACTCAGGTCGGACACGGAACCGTCCGCGCCGCGGTTATGGGCATGGACAATCGCGGCCCGACCATTGATGAACTCGCGCACATGACGCGGCTCGTTGAAGAAAGCCTTGATGCAGGTGCATTGGGTATGTCGACGGGTCTGTGGTATGCACCCGGTTCGTATTCGTTGACCGATGAGGTGATTGCGCTCAATCAGCCAGTCGCCGATCGCAACAAACTCTATTCGTCGCACATTCGCTCCGAAGCGGATGATCTCTGCGGCCTCTTCCCGGCGCACGCCGAAGCCATCGAAATCGGGCGTCGTACTGGCGGACGCATACAGGTTTCTCACGTCAAAGCGGTTGGTCCGAAATTCTGGGGACGCGGACCTGAGTTACTGGAAGGTTTCGAACGCGCTATTGACGAAGGAATCGACCTTGCCGGCGACCAATACCCCTATTCATGGTCAAGCACCGGCTTCAGCGGAGCAATGTTTGCACGGTGGGCGTTGACCGGCGGTAGAGATGCGACTCTGGACCGGCTACAAGACGCCGATTTGAGGGCGAAGATGCGCGTGGACACCGAGTACTACATCAGCCGTAACCACGGCGCCGTCGGTTCTGTCGTCGCCCATTTCCCACCTAACACCGACTATGAAGGCATGAACCTTTCGGAAATCGGCGACGAGATGGGATGCGGACCGGCTGAAGCAGCGCTTCGACTATATGAACAATCCGACGGCTCCTATGTATTGAACTCCATGGAGGAATCCGACGTCGAGACGATCGCGCAGTGGCGGTTGATGACCGTATGCTCTGACGGAAGTTCGCTACGAACTACGGGACCCCTTTCATCCGGAAAGCCACATCCTCGCAGCTATGCGACGAACTCGCGCCATTTGGAAACGTTCGTCAAGGCACGCAACCTGCTCTCGTTTGAGGAAGCGATCTTCAAGATGACTGCGCTTGGAGCTAGCCGACTGAATCTGACGCGTCGCGGTCGTATCGTACGAGGAATGTTTGCGGATGTCCTGGTTTTCGATCTCGACAACATCAAACAGAACAATTCCTTCACCGACCCGCATCAGTACTCCACCGGTATGGACTGGGTGATCGTCAACGGCGTAACGGCGATTGCAAACGGAGAGGTGACGGGCTCCACGCCGGGTAAAGTAATCCGTGACTTCGATGCCTAACGCGCGCATCGATCGCGCGACGCAAGCATCACGAGGTGAGACATGACTTGGGATCTGGTAATCAAGAACGGGACGATAGTCGACCCCAGCCAAGGGTTGCATGCGAAGCGTGACATCGCCATCTCCGGCGGGAAGATCCGCGCGGTAGAGGAATCCGTCAGCGACGGCGACGCGCACGATGTGTTGGAAGCTGACGGTTTTATCGTTACTCCGGGTTTGGTAGATCTCCACGTCCATGTTTGGTGGGGAGTCGCGCATCTTGCGGTGGAAGCGGACCCTTCGAGCCTTTATCGCGGCGTGACCACCGCTATCGATGCCGGGTCAGCAGGTGCGAACACAATCGCCGGCTTCCATCGCTACGTGATGCAACAAACCGACACACGAGTATTGGCATTCCTGCACATCTCCGGGATGGGACAACTCGACAATGAAATCGGCGAGCTAGAAGATGTTCGTTGGGCCCGAGTAGAAAAAGCAGTAGAGGCGGCCCGAAACTTCCCTGAGGTAATCGTCGGCATCAAGATCAGGCTCTCCGAGGGGATAGTGGGTCACAACGATTTGATCGCAATGGAACGCGCTCTGGAGGCTTCCCGTCAACTCGGAAAGCCGCTCATGATCCACATCGGCGGAACCGTGAATCCAGTTGAGCGGTACCTTGAACAGTTGCGGCCCGGCGATATCGTCACGCACAGCTTCACCGGAAATCCACCCGGCATCGTCGACAACACAGGCAAAGTCATCGATGCCGCTCGCGACGCCGTGCAACGCGGTATCAACTTCGATGTCGGTCACGGTGCAGGTTCATTCTCATTCGACGTAGCCGAAAAGTGCGCCGCAGACGGATTTGGGCCGGGTACGGTCAGTTCAGATGTCCACCGATACAATATCCGCGGCCCCGTCTACGACCTGCTAACAACGCTGTCGAAATACTTGTACCTCGGGTTTTCCCTCGACGAGGTGATCGCTTTCGCGACGCAACGGCCTGCCGCTGCGATCGGGATGACTGAAACGATCGGTTCACTACGCGTCGGTGCCGACGCCGATGTATCGATAATCAGAATGTTGGAAGGCAACTTCGAGTTGACCGATGCGAAAGGCGCAACTCGGCAAGGAAAGCAGCTTTTGGTGCCCGTAGAGACGATCCGCAACGGACGACGCTATCCCCCGCACCATTCAGCGCACCCACATTTGGTAGGTCATCATCACCGCCACTGAAACCGAAACATCAAGTCAACCGCGGGAACCGCTGTTGGAGATGAACGCGGTTACCAAACGATTCGGCGCCGCAACGGTTCTTGACAAAGTTGACCTGGCGGTCGCGGCCGGCAGTTTCACGGTCATCCGCGGAGCGAACGGATCCGGAAAATCGACGCTTCTTAGGATAGCTGCGACGTTAACGAGCCCATCTGAAGGTCAAATCTCGATCAACGGCGTCGACGCCCTACGTCATTCTGCCGACGCGCGGAGAGAAATTGGCGCCGTAATGCATTCACCCATGCTCTACTCCGACCTGACCATTCGCGAAAATCTCGCTCTGTTCGCCACGCTCTGTCAACTCGAAAAGCCGCAAGATCGCGTCGAGGCGGTGGCCTCCAGATTGCGGTTGGAGGCTCGCTTGGACGAGCGGGTCCGAGGTCTCTCCCACGGGTACCGTAAACGAGTAGCCATCGCCCGTTCCATAATCCACACCCCGAACCTGCTGCTATTGGACGAGCCGGAGACCGGCCTTGACGAGTCATCGCTAGAGGTCATGTTGCAGATCGTCGAAGAGTGGAGGTCCCGAGGGCGATCGGTGTTGATGGCGACCCACAGTTCCGACTTCGCCACTCGTGCGCCTGATGCTGCGTACACGATGACTGCCGGCCGATTGGAACACTTCGAATCCAGTTGATGTTCGATTGACCGCATCGCTTTCGATAATCTGGGCGCTGACGCTCAAGGAGCTACGCATCGAATCGCGCAACCGCGATGTCGCGGTCGCGATCGTGATGTTCGCCTCATTGGTGATAGCCATATTCGCGATCGCCATCGAACCTAACGCGCGCACGGCGTTGGAGACCGGTCCCGGCGTGCTTTGGGCCGCGATCACATTCGCGGGCGTGGTGGGAATGACCCGCGCAACCTCCCACGAACTAGAGAACGACGCGGTCGGCGCGTTGATGTTGGCGCCCGTGTCCCGAGACCTGGTGTTTATCGGCAAATCACTCGGCAGCTTTGTGTTTCTGACAATCGCGATGTTGATTGTGTTTGTCGTTTTCACGTTCATGTTTAATCTATCGATCTTCCGCGCCGAGATTTTGCTTGTCGCGTTGTTGGCTGCAATCGGCTTCGCGAGTGTGGGCACGCTGTTTTCAAGCCTGATTTTTCGAGTTCGTGCTCGGGAGGTCCTACTACCGATGCTGTTTTTGCCCACAGTAGCGCCACTGTTGTTCTCGGCCATCCGCGTCACCTCGGTTTCAGTCGCAGGAGATACGTGGTCTGCATCATTGCCATGGATCCAGCTTGCGGTGGTGTACGACGTGGTGTTTGTAACCGCATCGGCCTTGCTCTTCGGCTACGTTTTGGACGATTGATACGGACATCGGACATCGAATCTCTTACGTGATCCGCTTCGAAAATTACAATTGAACCTAGTCACTCGCTAAGCCACTTTCGACGCTCTCCTCTCCTAATTCACATGGGATTCTTGAAAATCCGCGCCCAAACAGCGTTGCACGTCGCGACGCTGGTCGCAATGGCGTTCGCTCTCTGGATGATGTTCGTGTGGGTGCCGACCGACATCAATCAAGGCGTCGTACAGCGGATTCTGTATATTCACGTACCAGTTGCATGGGTCAGCATGGTCGCCATCGTAGGTGTCGCTGTGGCGAGCGTCATGTACCTGATCACGAAGCGCGAGAATTGGGACCGCCTCGCTGCGTCCATGGCCGAGGTTGGCGTGGTGTTCGGCGCGATCATGTTGATATCGGGAATGGTTTGGGCCAAACCGGTTTGGGAAGTGTGGTGGACTGGCGAAGCGAAACTGACTACCGCATTGATACTCTTCTTCATCTACGTCGCCTACCTGATGTTTCGCGCCTACTTCCCGCCTGGCGACCAACGAATGCGACTGTCGGCAATCATCGCCATTATTGGTGCCATCGATACCCCGATCATTTACTACGCCTCCGTCCTGTGGCAAGAGGCCCATCCGCCACTAATTGTGGGACCGATAGCCGAGGAAGAGAATCTCGTAGCCGCTCAGATCGGCCTCACACTGTTGGTCAGCGTGATCGCATTCTCTTTCCTGTTCTTCTCCCTGCTCGTCACTCGCCTCAGTCTCGCGAAAATTGAACACGACCATGAAGTTTTGAAATACCGAATTATCAATCCAGAAATGAGCGCCAGCTGATGAAGGCGACTTTCCTCCCTGTGTTGGCCATAACCATTGCCGCTTTGGTGATGCTGGGCACGGTTGAACGCATTTCAGCGCAATCGCCGTCAATTTCAACCGGCGTGGTTACGGAAGTTGAAACCGATGGCGAAGGTCGATTGACCGCCTTCTCGATCGTCATAGGGGACGGCACAGTTGCTCGATTTGCGGTTTCAGGGTCGAATCCCAACACTTCATACGGTTTGGAAAACCGAGTCGGCGAACGATGGGTATCTGACCAGGCTTCAGAACCGACGGAGTCGGCTGTCCGTCTGAGGGACCAGCAGAACCGCCTCAAACAGATCTCAGTCCAATCTGAAGGCGGCACCGCGGTATCAGTGGTCCAGGCCGACTCGAAGGATGTCGACGCCAACTTGGGTTATCTATTTGCCGTCGTCGCGATCGCTTGGATCGGCATCATGGGCTATGTCGTATTCTTGGGCGTACGGCAACGCACAATGGCGGCTGAGTTGGAACGGCTCCGAGGGAACAACGCGAGTAACGAATCCTGATGTCAACAATCGAACGGCCAGAACCTTCGCCGACAGACCCAACCCAAACCGTCACCAGCGCTAAATCAACGGTGCTGATGAGCGGCAAGGCCAAAATCATTGCTGTCGCTGTGCTCTTCTTGGTTGGGATTGTCTACTTTGCCGCAACCGCTTTCAACGCCGCGACGGTGCGGTTCCTCAGCGTTGACGAAGTAGTGCAAAGTGAGCAACCTAGCAGTGCGCAATCGATTGGCGTACTAGGCAAGTTGGTTCCTGGTTCCTATATCAAGTCACCAGACGGCATCACCGCAAACTTCCGATTGAGGGACGAGTTCGGCTCGGCCGAACTTCCCGTCAGCTACAACGGCGAAGTCGGGCAGGTCTTCTTCAACGACCATTCAGAGATTATTCTCAATGGAAATCTCGGGCCGGACGGAGTGTTGCAAGCCGAAACGCTGACGGTGCGTTGTCCGTCGAAGTATCTGACTGAACAAGAGCAGATGGAGATCGACGGTCAAACTGAACCACCGCCGTATCAGCCGGATTACTTCGATTCGCAACCCGACGCGTAACGCCGCATTTGCGCGTTCACAGCCGCATCCTCAACCGCCGCAACTGCGGGTTGAAGGCACCGATGCTTATCGTCACGACGATGACGAAAATGCAGCCGATCATCAACGAATTCGACGAACCTAACGGTTCTGCCATGGCGCCGAACACGAATCCTCCCAGCGGGAATCCCGCCCAAGCGACCTCGTAAATTCCTGCCAATCTGCCCCTCACATTGTCGGTGATCGCCATCTGAAGAGAGATGGAGCCTAAGCCGATGTGTATCGCGCCGATCAATCCGAACATCAGAGCGAAGCCGAACCCAAAGTAAAAACTCGCGACGAAAGCGAACGCGATCGCGAACCCGGCTGACAAAACGTTCGTCGTCAGCAACGCGTAACCGGTACGCTTAAATCCACCGCTTAGGCCGAGGAACAGCCCGCCGACGAATGCCCCGATACCGATGGATGCGAAGAGTTGGCTGTACTCGCCCGCGCCGACGTTGTAAACCTCGCGCGCGATCGGCGTTAGCAGGTATATGAATCCGCCCATCAACAACGCATTTACGAACGTGAAGATCAGGTTTCCCTTCAGGATCGAATTGGAACGAATCACGGTCGCGATTTCCATGACATCGTGCCAGATCGCTTGATGCGCGGCACCGACTGTTGACGAGAGTGGTCGATACGTAGCTACCACGACGAAATTAAGGGTCATAACACCGGCAATCGTGAAGTAGGTCCATTCGTACCCCCAAAACTGAACGATGCCGCCCCACATCAAGGGTGCAAGGACACGTCCGAGATTGAAGAACGTGTTGTCGAAGAATACGGCGCGGGCCAATATGTTCCGATGCACCATGTTAGGAATCAGCGAGAAGCGCGCGGTCCAGTCGAGCGCGAGCGCGGCGCCATGCACACCGCCAGCCACTTGAATGTGCCACGGTTCGATCTGGTCCGTGATTATCAGCAATCCGACGGCGAACATCGAACTAGCGGTCGCCACCGAACCGCACATCAACAATGTCTTGCGGCTAAGTCGATCCGCCAAAATCCCGCTGGCCAATGACATCGAGACCGAGGTGACGACGACCGCAGCACCGAGTATCGCGAGTTGCAGACTCGATTTGGTAATGTCGAAAATGACGTAGGTCTGGGTGACCGTCACCATCTGGTTGCCAATGCTCCAGATGACCGTCCCGAACAGGAATTTCCGAAGCTCGATCGACGACATGGTCCGTCCGAGCCGCGCGACTCCTAGTCGCGTCCTGCCGGGGCGCTTTCTGGAAACCGTTGTACTGTTTCGTGCCACTAGTGTTTAGCCTAAGGTGCTAAAATTCATTGCGAATCCCGATGCACACCAGTCCAGAAATCGTCAATCTCGCATACGCCGCGCTGGTTGCGTTCTTCATCGGAGCAATCCCGGCCGCATATGTCGCCGCGCGGCTTCATGGCATCAATATCTTCGACGTCGGATCGCGCCAGGCCGGCGCTACGAATGTTTGGAAAAACGTCAGCCGAAAGACTGGGTTCATTGTCTTCATTATCGACGTGGCCAAAGGCATCATCACCGTCTTGATTTCAAGGTATATTTTCGAAGTCTCGGGTTTATTGTTCTTGGTGCCCGCGATTGGCGTCATTTTTGGACATTGGTTCTCACCGATGACCAAGTTCAAAGGTGGCGACGGCGTCGCTAGTCTCGGTGGACTGGTGGTCGGACTGTTCGAGTGGGCCGCGTTGCCCGCGGTCATCGTGGCCATCGCGTTTGGCTTGCCGCCGCTGCGCTTCAAGTTTGATCACCCTTCGCTGCAAGCAGGTGTAACTGGATGGGGGGTGCTTCTATTGACCGTCGCCGTAGCCAGTCCCAGCGATCAGCGCACCGAACTTCTGATACTTTACGTCGGTATTTCTTTGCTCGCACTCGCCGTGCTACTGAAAAGCGTTCGGTTTCACAAACAAAATTCGCACCTATTTGGGCGCGAAGCCAATGTTGAACCCGGAGAATTTGAAGAGCGACGGCCGGCCGAATCGGAAAACTAAACCGACGGCAACGTCAAATTGTCGTCTACGGCCTGTTGCCAGATCCTGATACGTGCTGTCATGTCTCGCACACGATCTTGGCAGTCCGGGTCGGCGAAACGGTTGATCATCTCAAACGGATCGGCGTTCAGATCGTAAAGCTCGCATTGATCGCCTGGGCTGAGATTCAGCTTCCATCGGTCACCGGTCACCACCGACCGCCAAGACACATTCGACATGCGCTCGATGTCGTCGTTACCGAGCGGAACCGTGGGCGAATGTCCGTACCACTGCATGAATACATCGCCACACAACTCAGCTGTTCCGTCCAAGACACCGACGCGGCTCTGACCTTGCAGATGATCTGGCATGTCGGTCCCATCAACTCCCATCAGTTCGAGCAACGTCGGCACAATGTCAACCTGCCCGATGCTGCCCGCCAATCGCTTTTGCGATCGACTCATCCAAGGAACACGCATCAACAGCGGGACACCAGCGATCTCTTCGTAAAACGCACGTTTGGTACCGAGCATTCCTCGGTCTCCGAGACCGTCGCCATGATCGCTGGTGAAGACTACCACCGTTCGATCGGCTTGGCCCGTCTCATCAAGCGCGTTGAGTATCTTCCCTACTCCCTTGTCCATCAGCGTCACGAGACCAAAGTAACGCGCCCTCAACGCTCGCCAATCATCCTCGGTCTCAAGTGGTCGCGACTCAGCACCTACGTCCAACGAGGGCGACATTTCGTCACTGACTCGGAAACGATCTGACACACCGTCGACTAAGTGATGCTCGGCACGCCGCCGATGCCATAATGGCGTATTCGAATCGGGTTGGCGTAAGAAAAGCGGGCTGGTAGGCACCTCCGCAGGGTCGTACATGTCATTGAACGGACCGTTGTAAGGTGGATGCGGCTCGAAGAACATCGCGCACATCAGCCAAGGACTATCAGTGTTGCAGCGGATGAAGTCCGCGACGTTTTCGCCGAGGAAGGTAGCCATCGTGTGCTCTTCAGGCAACATGCTTCGTTGCTGCTGGGAGAAGGCAAATCCGTCATCGGTGTGGCGGTGCGGCCGGTAACCGTGCGACCTCAAGAAATCGAAGTATGCCGAGTGCCTAAATCTATGCTCACGGCGGGTATGTGTCGGATTAGATTCGTGTTCGTCTTCGGTCGCAACCCATTCGTCAAATCCGTGTTGCTGCACCAAATCGTTGCCGAGATGCCACTTTCCGAACTTCGCGGTCGTGTACTCCTCAGGTGCCAATTCCGCGATCGTCGGCGAATCTTCCGGGAGTGGGACGCTGTTCTTTATCACGCCGGCGGTGTGCGGGTAAAGTCCGGTCAACAGCGATGCGCGTGCCGGCGAGCAGACGGCAACGGTTACGTAGCAGTTTTCGAAAACGTAACTCTCGTCGGCGAGGGCGTTGACGTTAGGAGATTGAACCCAATCGTTTCCGTAGCACGCCATCGTGTCGCGACGCTGCTGGTCAGTGCAGATCAGCAAAACATTCGGACGATCAGGCACGATATGGCCTCACGGATAGGGTTTGTCTGTCGAATCGACCACTAACCGAACAACCTGCCAACGAATCTTCTAAATCGCGTAGGTAGCCAAGATTTGTTCAGGTTGGCGGTTGGGGTTGGACTCCGCGATCTTGTCGACTTGGTCTTGTAGTGTAGGACGATCCTCTTGGTAGATCAACCCTAGCGGGATACCTGGGCGATCAAGGAGATCCTCAGCCGATTGCCGACTCGACGGATCGTGATCCTCAGGGACTTCCCAAGCAATGCCCGGAATGCCTTTGCGGCGGTTCCCTTTAAGGATGTCGTACGTGTCGTTGTACGTCGTGCATGGCGATTGCACGTGCACGATCGAGAACCCTTTGTGGTTCATGGCGTCTTGAATGCAATTGGCGAGGTCTCGGGGCTTGCTCGAGTAGTGAGACGCAATGTAAGACACGCCGATGGTCAAGTAATACTTGAGCGGCATCATCTGCGTCTCGACCTTGCCATACGGCGTGGAACTCGTCATCGCGCCCATCTCGGTAGTGGGAGACGACTGACCTTTGGTAAGGCCATAAACTCCGTTGTCCATCACCACACAGGTCACGTCAACATTACGAGCGGCTGCCGGTCCGATGTGCTCTCCACCAATCGCGAGGAAATCACCATCGCCTGCCACGACCACCGTCTCGATATCCGGCCTACCCATCTTGACGCCAAAAGACAAAGGAAGCGTCCGACCGTGAATTCCATGAAGGCCGAACGGTTGATCGCCTTCCATCAGGTGCACCATGTTGCCTGAGCAACCAATACCGGCGACGATGACATAGTTGGATTGCGGTATCTCGTGTTCGGCGACGTGCCGTTCAAGCGCCCACTCCAAAGCTCGTCGCACGCCGAAATCTCCACATCCAGGGCACCAGACGAAATCGTATTCCGGGTTGCGTTTGCTCACGCTAAAACCATTCCTTTCTCTGCCCGAAGTTCCGCCAATCGGGCTCCGATGCGGTCAACCAACGTCGCTGGTTTGAACGGTAGTCCAGTGTACTGTGTTACCGATTCTGCGCGGTATCCATGCTGACGGAGAACGGCTGACCATTGACCAGTGTAGTTGAGTTCAGGAACGATGACTAGATTTGCCCGCTCCAACGCCGACTTCATTTCGTCCGGCAGCGGGTTGAGCGCCATCGAATAGAGCCAACCGACATCGGCGCCGCTCTCACGCAATCGCTCGTACGCTTCGCGAGCTGGTCCTTTCGACGATCCCCAAGACATGATCATAGCGATCGCGCCTTCGTTCTCGATCTCGTAGTGGGCATCGCCAAGCAGATCGAGTTTCTTGAACCGTCGCTCGGTCAATCTGATGTGGTGACGAGGTAGATGTGTTGTGTCACCGCGTTCGTCGTGTTCGGAACCATTGGCAACGTATGCACCCGGCCCTCCGGGGATCGGCATCGGCGAAAGGCCTTCACCATTCCAAGATTGGTATCGAGCGTAGCCGTTGGAGCCTTCGTAAATGGAACGGCGCTCCACTTTGACATCCGCTAGCTCGGGCCGACGAATGTTCTCGCCCTTTTCGGCCTGCCCAAATTCGCTCATCAAGATTACTGGGCCTTGATATCGCTCAGCCCAATTGACCGCCAGAGCGCCAGCATCGAAGCACTCTTCGACCGACCCAGGAGCCAGAATGGGTATGCTCATATCTCCGTGGCCGGGGTTCAGGCACAGGAGCAAGTCGCTCTGTTCAGATTTGGTTGGAAGTCCCGTGGAGGGACCGCCACGCTGGACATCGACAACAACGCAGGGAATCTCGGCCATCCATGCGAGGCCTATGCCTTCACTCATCAAAGAAAGACCTGGTCCGGCGGTCGCGGTCATCGATTTCTTGCCCGCGTAACCTGCACCTACGATCGCACTGATCGCTTCGATCTCGGAAGAAACTTGATGTGCGAAACGGCCGGGACCGACTAAGTTCTGCTCCATCCAAACCAATATCGTGGTTGCGGGCGAGATCGGATATCCGGCGTAAAAGTCAACTCCGGCAGTAACCGCGCCGAGAGCCAACGCAGCGTTTCCGGTGATCATGATTTGGTCGTAGTCTGGCGGAATCGGTGCTGCCAGCGTGCCAACGGAGAAACCGCTATTGGCGGCAACATCGGCGCCAAGTCGGATCGCCTGTTTGTTTGATTCGATTATCTCTTCGTCGCCCGGTCGACCGCGCGTGAAACGCTGCGTAATGAAAGCGTCGATCTCTTCCAACGAGAAACCGATGAGATTGGCTACGGCGCCGATAGTCACCATGTTTGCGGCACGCGTGTTACCTGTCGACTTAGCGAGTTCGTCAGCGTCAATACCGAAGTACTGTCCACCTCCGGGCAACTCAAACTCGCCGGAGTTGTAAATTGCTACGCCATTCTCGGAGAGATCGTGCCGGTGGTTGTTATACGCGTATTCGTCAAGCGAAACGAGCACGTCCACGTTGTCCCCGGAGCACAACACCGGTGTATTTGAGATACGAACTTGTGACGATGCGGGGCCACCCATTATCTGGGACGGAAATGTTGAAAACGTTGAAACGTAGTACCCGGCGTTCGCCGCGGCCCTCGCCATTGCGTCAGCTGATGTAACAAGTCCTTGTCCGCCTTCGCCGGCGAAACGGATTACGAAGTCCTGGCTTTGGTTTTCCGACATGTTCGAGAACGAGTTCTCCCCTCCGGTGCGCCTACAATTGGGCGCCAATTGTGTCCGTTTTACGCTAAATCCGTAGTATGCCTCTACCGTAATGATACCTGTGAGCATATGTCGTAGCGACATTCGTTCGCACCCGAATATCTCCCGTCGTTTACAATCGCCTGCGAGAGTATTGTCGACCAAAAAATGAACATCCTCAAACCAAAAGCGATGAAAACGCTGAGGCGTTGGTCCGCTGGTGGCGTTGTCGTCCGCGAAAACGGCGACAAACGCATCGAAATTGCCTTGGTCGGACGCGTGGGCGCCAATCTATGGGCTCTTCCAAAGGGAACTCCCGACGCGGACGAGACGATTGAACAAACGGCGTTACGTGAAGTTCAAGAGGAGACGGGGCTCGACGTCAAGCTGGTCTCCACTGTCGATTCCACACATTACTCGTTCGTCCGTTCCAAGCAAAACCACTTACTCAGCGACCGGGCAAATCCACACGCCAACATCAAGGTCAACAAGACCGTCTATTGGTTCTTGATGGAAGCACATGGCGGTTGCTTTGAACGCCACGACCACGAATACGATGTCGCGCGCTGGGTCGATCTGGATCAAGCGATGAAAACTTTGACCTACCACAGTGAAGCGAAGATAGCCCGTTCGGCGGCTCGCATTTTCCGCAAAGTGAACACGGTTCAAGATGCCATTCGTATCAAAGGCGATCGCGCCACCTTACGATCCAAACGGATTTCGGATGCTTGGAACGATTATCAGTGGCGCACCGATCCTGAGCTCTCCGATCTCGATGCCGCCGATCCTTTGAATCTGGCGTTTATCGATTACGAGCGGTTTTACCACCAGGATCTGAGGAAGGGCAATCAACGATCGCTGCGGTTCGCGATCGAAGATGAAAATGGACAGCACATCGGGAATTGCATGTGCTACGACTACAACGAACGACGGATGCAGGCCGAGTTCGGAATCATGATCGGCGACCGCGACTATTGGGGGCGTGGCTACGGCACCGACGCCACTAAGATTTTGGTTTCGCACATCTTCACGGCAACCGATATCCGTCGGCTTTACTTACACACCCTCGCCTCTAACCAACGCGCCCTACGCGCATTTGAGAGCGCGGGATTCCGACGATACGACCACATCTGGCGCGACGGAAAGAGCTTCGTGCAGATGGAACTTCTTGCCCACGAATGGTCCAACACCAACTTCTATCCGACCACCAACGGTTAACTACGTTTCGCGAGTATCATTCAGTCAGAATTTCGCCCGCAAAATCTAGCCATGGAGCAACGGTAAGATGGCCAAACTTCTACTATTGACCGGCGGCAGTCATCCTTACGAAGAGACGACCCCGGTGATTTCAGAATTCCTCACCGAAGCCGGACACGATCTCGATGTTTCAGAGTGCGCTTCGGAACTTGAGGGTGATCTATCGGGTTACGACGCTATCGTCTTCAACTCGCTACGTCAGGAGCCGACTGACAACGATTTGAACGATGCGCAGCGATCCGGCTTCAAAGACTATGTTGCCGGCGGCGGCGGCCTAGTCTCTGTCCACATTTCCGCGGCTTCCACTCCCGACTGGCCGGAGATGAAGAAGATAACCGGCGGCGGTTGGATATTGGGTGAAAGCTGGCACCCACCGTTCGGCTGGTTCAAGGTCCATATGAGCAACCCAGACCACCCACTTGCCAAGGACGTCGAACCTTTCTGGACTTACGACGAATGTTACTGCGGCCTCGACATCCAACCGGGTATCGATGTCTTCATGCACGGCATCGTCAAAGACGAAGAGCGCCCGTTGGGCTGGTCCTTCAATTACGGCGACGGCATGGTGGCCAACATCGCGCTAGGTCATGCCGGGTCCAGTGCACTGCATCCGCAGTTTAGGCAACTGATCCTGAACAGCGTCGACTACGTCTGCTAACAGCTATTCGCGCTGGTGTCAGTTAAGGTGTTCAATCCTGTTTCGGAGCGGGGTTGATCAGATCCATCCCGATCGTCTCGGGAACAACTGCTGACAATTCGTCGACGGTCCAGCGCCCATCCTTGTAGATGGACCGGTGCGGCACGGGGTGGTTCATCAAGCTGACACGATTCCCGGTGCAGTGGAATATGTTGCCCGATACACCTTCTGCGGCGTCGGTGCAAAGCCATACCACCATCGGCGCAACTTGGTCCGGCTCGGAAGTCAATGTCCCCTCCATAGGTGGCGGGAACGCGCCGGCGCGCATGGCGCGAGTGCTTTCCGGAACGCTGTCCGTCATACGCGTGCTAGCACCCGGTGAGATGATGTTTGCGGTCACGTTATAGCGCGCAAGTTCCTTGGCCACTACGCGCGTAAATCCAGCGATCGCATCTTTCGCCGCACCGTAGTTCGACTGACCGCCCTGACCGTACAGACCGGAGACGGAAGAGAACGTGACGATCCTGCCGCTCTTCTGCGCGCGGAATATCTCCGACGCAGGTCGCACGACCGAGTAAGTGCCCTTCAAGTGCACCGCAATCACGTCGTCCCACTCCTGTTCGGACATGTTGAAGATCATGCGGTCACGGAGAATACCCGCGGGCGTCACGACAATGTCTAAGCGACCGAACTCGTCGAGAGCATGTTGGACGATGTTGGCGCCGCCTTCCGCGGTTGCGACTGAGTGATAAGATGCGACCGCTCGTCCGCCTAGCTCGCTGATCTCTTCAACGACTTGCGCCGCCGGAGTCGAATCTTCGCCTTGACCATCGAGTGCCGCTCCGACGTCGTTGACCACAATCGACGCGCCCTCGCTCGCCAACAGTTTCGCCACACCTCGACCGATGCCTCTTCCGGAACCGGTTACGACCGCGACCTTACCCGTAAGTCGTTTGCCGTTGATCGCCTTGGTTACCGCCGGTGCGGGTGCCTTCGAACCCGGGTTAATTTCGGCAAATGCGCTGCCACCTGTGATGCTTTGAGAGCCCTCAAGCAAAACCTTGGGTACCAATCGGTCGAGCTCATCAAGTTCCCAGTAGCCGGGCGGATTGGGGGCGTAGATCGTGTTGACTCGACGCGGCAGCGAAAGATGCGAGACGTTGCCGCCATAGACGAGAAATACCTGACCGTTAATCTGCGCCGCGCCGTCGGTTGCGAGATAGGCAACGAAAGGTGCCACGTCGCGTGGCTCCCACGGCAATTCGTCGGGCTGGGGCAACGCGCCACGTTCCACCATCATCTCTTGGATATTGCCAGGGATCGATGCAATCATCCGCGTCTCGGCTCTCGGCGCAATGCTGTTGGCAGTGACGCCGTATTTGCCCAAATCCTTGGCCAGCACTTTGGTGAAGCCAGCGATGCCGCTCTTCGCCGCGCCGTAATTGGACTGTCCGATGGAACCCACGAGTCCCGACCCGGACGAGAAGGTGATTATTCGACCACCGCGTTGCTGCCTGAATATCGGTGCGGCGTGTCGGACGACCGTGAAGGTCCCCTTCATATGCACCGAAATCACGTCGTCCCACTCGTCTTCAGTCATGTTGTAGAGCATTCGATCGCGCAGAATCCCCGCAACCGTCACCACGATGTCGATACGGCCGAACGAATCGAGTGCCGTTTCGATGATTCGTTGGCCGCCGTCCCAAGTCGTAACCGAGTCGCCGGAAGCCACGGCATTGCCGCCAGCGGCAACTATGTCGTCTACAACTCCCTGGGCGATTGACGTTGAACCACCGGTGCCGTCAAGCTCAGCGCCGATGTCGTTAACGACCACGCTCGCTCCATTTGCGGCCAACTCTTCGGCTACGCCTCGTCCGATGCCGCGACCGGCTCCGGTTACTACTGCGACTTTCCCCTCAAGATGCAACTTGCTGCTCCTAACTTGTTCCCTATCGTTTGCGAAATGTATCGCGGTTTTATTAATCGCGCTTCGGTAGTGCGACTGTTGCTTTGCCCGGCGTGGTGATTGACCCCTCCGAATTGCGGAATTGCACATCTATGTCGACTAGCCCGATCCCGTCCTCGACTCGTTTGTCGGTTACGGATCCCGTGCAAGAAATCTCGCCAGCGAGATCGATCCCCCGGTACGACGTCTCCAGCATTTTGAGCGCGCCGATGTCGCCTGCCCAATCTGCCAGCATCTGCGATAGCAGCGCTGTCTTCAAAGCGCCATGAATGATGATGTCATCGTGCCCTGCGCCCTGCGCATAAGCGGTGTTGTAGTGGATCGGCGTGAAGTCTTGCGAGACTGCGGCATATTGAACCAGTTGCCGCGGAGTTACGTTTTGACGCACCGGATCAATCTCGTCGCCTATCTCCACATCTTCAAAATGTATCTTCGACATCTAGGTATCCCTCCGTCCATCGCTGATTAAACAGATCCCGCAGGTCTGCCGTACGAAATGCTGGTCGACTGCTGCGTGGCCACAAGTTGCCCGGCGAAGTCGCGGTAACGGACCTCGGAGATTTTGAAGAGCATTGGACCGAAACGCCCACTCTTCTCGAACACGTCTTGCATCTCTCTAACTACGGTTATTTCGTCTCCGGCAACCACTGATCTGATGAATTCGAAACTGCTTCCGCCGTCAAGTACATCGTGGAAAGGTTCCGGGAAGGGAGGATCGAACGGTGCGGAGATGAACGACCGCAAGATCAGCGGATTAGCCTCTAAAAGTCTCGGATTGCCGTGTGATTCGGGGTCCGACTCAACTGGCGGAAGTTCGCCCCTGATCGCGGCGTTGAAACGGGCGATTTCACGATGGGAGACGCAATACGTGATTGGCGGCGATTCCGCACCGATGAACGAACGCATCTCTTCGGTCACTACCGAACTCATCGGACCTCGCGCCTGTGCTTGGATATTGCTACGAAATCGGTGTTCACGACTCACCAAGTTTAACTAACGAGGGCGACGCCTTCCGTCCCTGCGGCGCCCAACGCGGTTGCTTGAGCGCTTCGCCCGACGAACCGCTTCTTCGCGCAACTCCCGGGCCGTTTTCGAGCGTTCGCGGGCTCCCGTTTTGCCCCATGCACGGTCGCGAATCAGCATCAGTACCACCACCGATGTCAACATCGTCGATGCCGGCACGTAGAAAATTCCGATGTCTCCGGAAAACGCAACAATGAACACCCAGAGCAGGATCGTTCCCACAATCAGATTCAACTTGTGCCGGCGTTCAGAATCACCGCTGGGCGGCACTGAGAGTATGGCGCCGAGCGTAATCAAGACTGGGATGAACGCGAATAACAAACCCACGAGGCCATTGGCCTCAGCTATACCGACGAGTCGAATCGTGGCGATTCCTTCGGCGTCGGTTTCGACAATCTCGAACGAAGGCCACAGCGTTAGATACGCAAACGCGGCGATGCTCAATAAAAGCGCAATGACGGCAAATACAAACGTTCGATCTGGCAAGCGGTCCAACAAAGGGAAGCCCTTCTAGACCTTCTCTAGCCCGGCCATGCTGGCCATCAGCATCTTGACGCCTTCTTCGGAGAATGCCACGGTAACTCGCAAATCTCCGTTCACCGGGCGCGAGTTGACCACAACGCCAGAACCGAACTTGCTGTGATTGACGCGTTGACCAGCCTTGAACTGGATCTCGACCGGGAGGTCTTCGATCCCTTGTTCCGTGAACTTCTCGCGTCGCTCCCGGCGTCGTGATGTAGCGAAGCGAGGGCGGTCAATAGCGATGCCCGAACTCGAAGAAAAGGCTATCGGCGTTGGTGCCGATCGGCTTGGATTTCGAGCGTATTCGACCTCTTTAATGTTCTCTTCCGGTATCTCTTTCAGAAACTGGGACGGCACATTCTGGCGGCGGTACAACGAAGATGAGGTAAACAAAGACCAGGTGATGTGCAAATTGCGCTTGGCGCGTGTCATGCCGACGTACATCAGTCGGCGCTCCTCGCCGCATGCCGCTTCGTAGTCGTCTTGGGATTGCACATTCAAAGCCATCGCGTGCGGCAACACGCCTTCGTTCGCACCAGCAATGAATACGGTGTCGAACTCCAGTCCCTTCGCTTGATGCAACGTAATGAGCGTAATTGCACCCGTGGTTTCGCTCGGCGTCGCGATATTCGTCTCGTCGGCACCGACACCCTCGTCCATCGAATCGACGTTTGCGAACAGCGACGTGTGCTCCAGCAAATCAGAAAGAGCTTGACGCGGCTCGATACCATCACCTGAAACCGAATAGTTCTCGGCCAGCAACTCCAACTCTTTCAAGTTTTCATTGCGCTCTAACCTTGTTTCCTCATCCTTGTTAACCCAGTCGCGGTAACCACTGCCCTTCAAAGCAAAGTCGAGAATATCGCTCGGGTAGTGTTTCTCGGAATTCGAGATCAGCATCGCGACAAAATCGGCGAATGATCGAACTTTACCCAATGCCGCTCTGCCCAAACCGAGTTGATGGGATGCAGATGGATCCGAAGCGAGCAATATCGTGTCGAGGAGTGAGACGTTTTTGAAAACGCTGTATTCCTCGAGTTTTCGTAACGTTGCCGGTCCGATACCGCGCGGCGGCACGTTGATGATCCGGCGCAACGAGGTCTCGTCGGACGGATTGACGACGATCCGTAGAAGCGCCAACGCGTCCTTGATCTCGCGACGCTCGTAGAACCTGACACCGCCGATGAGCCGGTACTGCACCCCCCTCCGACTGCATTCCGTTTCAATCGCCCGAGACTGCGCGTTCGTGCGATACAAGACGGCGAAGCGGTCTAGATTGCCGCGTAACTGTGCTTCTTTAGGACCGTCTCCCGCAGTTTTCGGCCTGAGCCGACGTTCAACCGCGTCCAATATCACCGAAGCCTCATGCTCCGGGTGTTCGGTGACCCCGATCTCTACCGGCTCACCCTCCTCGTTGTTGGTGAAGAGAACACGCTCGATGGCGCGTTTGTTGTGTGCGATCAAGCCTGATGCGGCGGCGATGATCGTCTTGGTCGATCGATACGACTCGCTCAACTCGAAGACTTTGCATCCATCCAGCACTTCAGCCAAACGTTCCATATTTTCGGGCTTGGCATTGCGCCATGAGTAGATCGATTGATCGGGGTCTCCCACCACGCATATGTTGCGGTGAATGTCGCCCAGAACTCGAACCAACTCGAACTGCAGCGCGTTCGTATCTTGGAACTCGTCAACCATGATGTGTTGGTAGCGATCTTGCATTCGGTAACGAATATCGGGTTCGCTCATCAATACGCGGTATGGTTTGAGTAAAAGGTCATCAAAATCGACGCCGTTGCCACGCCGCAACGCCGCCTCGTAGTTGGTGTAAATCTCAGCGTGCAACTCGTGGCGATGACCGACCCCAGTGCTGGCGAACTCATCCGCCAACATGTTGTTGTTCTTGGCTTTGCCGATGTCGGCCAGCACCTCGCCGACCTTCGCTTCAACCTCCATGTCGGCCAAGATCAATTTCAACATCCGCTCTTGGTCGTCGCGGTCGTAGATCGTGAAGTCTCGCCCTAACCCGGCCGCGTCGTGGTGGATACGGAGGAAGCGAGCGCCGAAAGAGTGAAAGGTACTGACATTCGTCTCGGCTGCGTTGGGAACGAATTGGCTCGCCAAAGCATCGCATCTCTGGCGCAACTCAGCCGCCGCTTTGTTCGTAAAAGTAACGCCCATCGCCCGCCATGGCGCAACTCCCGTCGCCAGGATGTACGCCATCCGATGCGACATCACGCGCGTTTTTCCGCTGCCCGGTCCAGCGACGATGATCAACGGACCGTCGATGTAAGAAGCCGCGGCGCGCTGCGCGTCAGAGAGTCCTTCGAGAACTGCTTCCGGATTTGTCGTCAGAGTCGTCATTCGATTCGAGTTTTCAGTGTGCCAATAACCAAATGTTAGAACAAGTTTCACATATTCTACGCAACGATCAACGAAGGCGTGAATACGTTCCGCGTAAACGCCATGAAATCACCAGTCACGCGTCAACGGCGACGCGCCAGTCCCTCGAAGTGCGTGAAGCATGCGACGGAGCCGGACGCGTTTTTCCACTCGATCCAACCCCTTGAGATGGTCTCTAGTTCGGATTGGGTCGCCACACCGTATTCAATCGCCTTGACCGCGATTTCAGAATGCAACATTCTCTGCGACCACTGATCGCCCCACCACGTCTTTCCGCCATCGTCGTAAAACGTCCAAGTGCTGGTCGTGATGCGGATGTCGTCCAACAACCCGGTCGATTCCATCCACTCCAGCATGTGCCGACCCGCATGCGGAGTTCCCCCGTTGCGTTTTGCTACCGCGTCATACACCTCTCGAAAATCTCTGAGCGCCGATGAATCCGGATGTGCGGCGAAGGTTCCCCAATCGACCTCCCGCACTCCCACCAATCCGCCTCGCTTGGCCAATTGGGTTGCCGCGCTCAGTGCGCTTACAGGATCCCCAAGATGTTGCAATACCTGGTGCGCATAGACAACATCGAACTGGTTCTTCTCGAGATCGGTGTCGTAGATGTCGTCCACGCGAAACTTCAGACCCGCATGTCCCGATTCTTCGAGGCGCTTAGCCCATTCGTCGCGCAAACCGTCGGAAACGTCGATGCCGAGAACCGACCCTGTCTCGCCTACCGCGTCTGCCAGACCGACGGTAATTGTGCCCGGCCCGCAACCGAAATCGAGCACTGACATCCCGGGTCGCAGATACGGCAAAAGAAAAGCCGCCGCATCGTCTGCGGTGCGTGCCGAATGGGCCGAGATTACAGTGCGATGATGACCATGCAGATACGTCTCACGCGGCATCGACATACTTGCTGCTCCTTCCCAATGGAGGATCAGCGTGTCGGAGGTTGCGCAACGAGGTCCAGAATCGGTTCGATAATCGCCCGTTCGGCGATTAATTCACCCATTCGACTGAGTTTATCCGGGTGAGTGAAACCGGCCGGCGTCAATGCGTCAAGCGCCGCCATCGTGGATTGCGTGTCGTCGTCAACCATAATCAACGGTATGCGTTTAGTTCGGGCTTCGTAGAAGACATAATCGATCGGCTTGTCGCCGCCCGTCAGAACCATCGCTCTAGTGGTCTCGCTTTGCAATGCGGATATCTGCACGTCTGGCCGTCCACCGCGCACGACGACGCAGGTGTTTTCTTGAGAACGGAAATAGAACGGTCCCCAATCGAGGACCAAACCGCCGATCAACACGTTATCGACCAACTCGGTCGTCGTGTTGATGTCGAAAGCCAGCCGCCCTTCTAAATGGGCGATCACCGATTCGACCGTGTTCGCGGCAAGTCGTCGATCCTCCGGTATCCAACCAAAACACCTGAAGCCGTCACTGGAAAGTGAAGCCAGCATTCTCTCAGCATGGACTTCACGATATCGAGGCACCTTGTTCAAAACTATGCCCGACAATCGTGGGCCATATCCTGGCGCTATGGCACCAACATCCTCATCCAATCCGGCGACCAACACAATGTTGGCATCCAACTTCTCCGCCAACGCTACGTCCGCCTCTGGTTCGCCAGTCGATCCCTCGATTATCGATGCCGAACCTGACGATGCATCGATGTCGTCTGATGCGACCAGCTCGACACCGTTGTCTTCCGAGAAAAGCTCGCCGGTATCCACCGACGAAACAACGTCTACTCCGTCATGACGCAATCGGGAAATTATCGCCGCAGCGAACGCCGATTTGCCCGCAGATTCGCTGATTGACGAGATGATGATTGACGGCATATGTGGCACTCAGGCGGTTATCTTTGGGCAGTCATGGAAGCGACTCGATAGCGATATGGATTATACCAGCGGCGCAAAGATAAAATAGTGATTAAGTGCCTAGCCGAGGTAGCTCAGCTGGTAGAGCAATGGACTGAAAATCCATGTGTCGGCGGTTCGAGTCCGCCCCTCGGCACCACGCACCTGCTCCGACATTCCTTCGTCGGCGCGCACTGTCCATCGTCGCGTGTTTTTGGGATTGGGGCAGAAATCATGCCGCCCTGATACCAAACGTCGCAGTGCGATTAATCGGGATACGTCACGCGTCCCAACGGTTTCCGCTGACGAGTCCACAATTCGTGGCAGGTTGGGGCGGTCGGTTAAATTAACATCGTTGACAATCCGTTTGGGGATGGGCTAGGATTTTGCTCATGCGGGTAGACGACAACATGACGAGACTCAGTTCACTCGAAGATGGTCAACAGCGGCTCGAAGGCCGCTTGGGGAAAGTTGAAGATCGGCTGACCGGTATCGAGACCTCGCAGGTCGAGACGAACCAATCGCTCAACAACTTAGAAGCTGGTCAACAACGCTTAGTGACCAGCCAACAACGCTTAGAAGCTGGTCAACAACGCTTAGTGGCCAGCCAACACAGCTTAGTGGCCAGCCAACAAAGCTTAGAAGCAGGTCAACAGCGCTTAGATAACGGGCAACAACAAACGACCAAGCGTCTCGAAAACCTTGAGTCAGGTCAAGCAGAGATACTTCGAGAATTACGAAACCTCAATCGTCAGCAACCTTAGATTGCCCGCTAGACGCAGTCTCGAATAGTTACTCGCTCTCCATCAACCCAACGAGACTAACTAACCGCCTTCACGACTTCCACGTCGGCCCCAACCATCGCTTTAAACCCCCGCGCTCGAACCGAGAGGTCAGCGGCGAATCGACTGACGAATGAAAGCTCGAGGACTGATTGGTCGAGTTTCGTTCTGAATTCCTCGGCGACCACGAGCACGACCGGCGCAATCGTCCGATGCCAGCGGTTCGAGTTCGCCCCTCGGCACCACGCATCTACTCCGACTTTTGGTGCCGAAGGTGGGAGTCGAACCCACACGGGCTAAAGCCCAAAGGTTTTTGAGACCTTCGCGTCTACCATTCCGCCACTTCGGCAATCCAATGCCTTAATTCTAAACTGCGAGACGGAAATGCTCGCCTCGCAAGGCCGTGCGCCCGCCATCAGCGATTGCGATTCGAACCGCTGATGATTAACCTATTTCTAAAGGTTTTCGAAACTCGAATAATGTGATTTCCGATGGCATCAGAAGAACATATCCCGGCAACCAACATGAATAGCGAGTTCCCGCTCCGTCTTGAGCGTCCGATCGTATTCCTCGACATTCAAACCACCGGGCCTGACCACCGAACTGCGCGCATCGTAAAGCTAACCACGCTCCGGGTCGAACCCGACGGCACTGAGCAGTTCCGTTCTCAGCTCATCAACCCAAACTCTCCAATCTCGCCCGGGGCCACCAACTTCCACGGCATTTCGGACGAAGATGTGGCCGATGCCAGACCATTCGCGGTCTACGCAAAGGCGTTGTACGAATACCTGAACGGCTGCGATCTCGCAGGTTTCGGGATACGGCGTTTCCACGTGCGCGTGTTGCGGCAAGAATTTGAATTCGCCGGCTTCGACTTCGAAATAAATGAGCGAGTCATCGTCGATGCTATGGAAATCTACCATCGGCTAGAACCTCGAGATTTCGCGGGCGCATACCGTCGGTTTGTTGGCGGAAAGTTTGTCCGAACCATTGAAGACGAAGTAACCGTAAACGCAATCAAAGCGATCATCCACGGTCAAATGACTCAACACCCGGATCTGCCGGACGACGCAGCTTCCCTGGAACGGTGGGCGACAGGCGAATCGATCGAGCGTCACATCGATGATGAAGGACGTTTCACGCTGTCGGACGAAGGCGACCCATTAATCAACTTTGGACGTTACCGCGGACACACGCTGTATGACCTGAGCGAGACCCATCCCGACTATCTGCGCTGGATCGCCGGCGATGATTCGTTTACCGAACATCAACGGCAAATCGCCGCGGACGCCGCCGAAGGCATCATGCCTGACTTCGATTGATGGATTGTCACGAGTCGTCAAACAATACGTTGAGACAGGGTGAGGGAAGAGAGGATGGAGCGGAAGACGGGATTCGAACCCGCGGCCTTCTCCTTGGCAAGGAGATGCTCTACCACTGAGCTACTTCCGCTCGATAGTTAACGATTATGCATCATCAACGCCGATCGTGCAGACGAGGTCGGGATTAACTCGTTCGGTGCCACACGACCATCAATCGGACATCTTGACCAGCAACTTGCCGAAGTTGGCACCGTTCATCAAGCCGATGAAGGCTCGAGGCGCCCGCTCGAATCCGTCTACGATGTCCTCGCGATACTTCAAAGAACCGTCACGCACCCATGACGCCAATCGTGCACGTGCGACGTCGTGATCGTTTTGGAAATTGAAAACCAAGAAGCCTTCGATCCGCGCCTGTTTCGTGATCAAATTCCACAAATTGCGCGGTGCCATCTCGGGTTCTTCGAGGTTGTACTGCGAGATCTGACCACAGACTAGCACCCGCCCTCGCAAGGCCAAGTTTTCGATGGCCGCATCGGTGACTGTGCCTCCAACGTTGTCGAAATAGATGTCGACTCCATCAGGTGCTGCTTCAGCCAATCGAGCGAACACATCTTCGGTCTTGTAGTTGATAACTGCGTCGTAACCTAACTCTTGAATGCAGTAGTCGGCTTTTTGCTGCGAACCCACAGTTCCAATCACCCGACACCCATTCATCTTCGCGATCTGACCGACAACGGCGCCTACGGCACCCGACGCGGCTGAAACTAAGACGGTGTCCCCAGGACGCGGCCTTCCAACCGCCAAAAGTCCGTGATACGCAGTCAATCCCGGCATACCGGTAACGCCCAAAGCGGTTGAAATCGGCGCCATAGATGGATCCACGACGCGAGCCGTATGCGCAGGAACCACGGCGTACTCTTGCCAACCGATCTGACACGCCACGATATCCCCGACCGCGACATCTTCAGATTGCGAAGCGATCACTCGGCCCACACCTTCACCAACCATCACATCACCGATTCCCACTGGAATCGCGTAAGATCGGCGGTCTCGCAGGCGTCCCCTCATGTACGGGTCGAGAGATAGGTAGAGGGTGCGGACGAGGATCTCGCCGTGCTTGGGGTCTTCGACCTCGGTCTCAGAGATCGCGAAGTCGCTCTCTTTCGGATATCCGTAAGGGCGGTTCGCTATTGTCCAACTGCGATTGACTGATTCGGGCATGGTTAATTCGGCAAATTCCACATTGTTTTGGGTCGAGGTAAGTGTTCCGCGTCAGGATTATTCGTCGGCGTCGGGAACCTGGTCGGACGTCGGCTCGCCACGCGCTCGCGCGCTTCGGCTAGTCCAGTAGTAAAACGGTGCGGCGATCAGAAAAAACGCCACCAGAGCAGCGACACCTGGAACCCAACCTTCAACGCCGGATCCATCCAATGCGCTGTCGAGCCAAGTCTTAAGGCCGGCGCCGACCAAGCCCGCGATGGTCACACCGACGATGATGAATACCCACTCGACGAATTCGTTTGGGATGTGTAATTTGTTCATGCGTAAATGAGGCTCCTGTAACTTGAATCTCATAATAATGCACAGTCCACTCGCCTCCGAAATCATTCCGCATGTGCGTCCAATGCGACCCTCCGATCAATCCACAGGTAGCAATTGGACATGGGAAAATGGCAGAGGTTGTATACTGCGCACAGCAAGTTACGAATCCACCTTCGTTCCACCATGACAACGGCAACAAATCGAACCTTCGCTGACGCATCTCAAAGTACAAGTCGAGTGCTTTCCGACGAGGTCGCATTGCGAGTTGAAGACCTTCACGTCTACTACGAGACGGAGGCGGGCGAGGTAAAAGCTGTAAACGGCGTTTCCTTCGATCTGCGGGCTGGTGAACGGCTCGCCCTCGTCGGCGAATCTGGCAGCGGCAAAAGCACCATGGCTACCGCTCTGATGCGGATGACGCGGCCTCCGGGCAAGATCGTATCCGGCAGCATCACGTTGAGTGGTCGCGATCTTTTGCAGTTGGACGAATACGAGATGCGGCGCGCCAGACTCGCCGAGATCGCACTCGTGCCGCAGGGCGCGATGAACTCGTTGAACCCAGTCATCCGAATCGAGAAACAAATCATCGACGGCATCTTGGACCACATCGTCGAAGATTCAGTTAGAAATTCGGTTGGGTCTGGGCGGTCGGAAGTCATGGAAGCTAACGCCGAAGGCGCACTCCTGCGAAAACCGACCCGTTCGGAGCTACGCGACAAAGTCGCTGACCTGCTCACCAACGTCGGCCTCGCGCCATCGGTCGCAACGATGTATCCACACGAGCTCAGCGGTGGCATGAAACAACGAGCAGTACTCGCAATCGCGACATGCCTCTCGCCAAAAGTGATTTTGGCGGATGAACCAACTAGCGCCCTCGACGTCGTCGTCCAACGCCAGATCATGCAGACGTTGGGGAAACTCCAGTCCGGCATCGACGCAGCCGTTATTCTCGTCGGTCACGATATGGGATTGGTGGCGCAGTTCGCCGACACCATCGGGGTCATGTATGCCGGTCGACTGGTCGAATTGGGACCGGTCGAGGAGATTTTCGAGGACCCTCAACACCCGTACACTAAGCTCCTCATCGAAAGCTTGCCTTCATTCAGCGAAAAGAAGGAGTTCGTTGGAATACCGGGTATGCCCCCTCGTCTCTTGAATCTCCCCTCGGGTTGCGCTTTCTATCCTCGCTGCCCATCGGCAATGGATGTCTGCCTAGACACCGATCCACTCGACATTGCGATCCAAGCGAATTGGCGCGTCGCTTGCCACCTGCACAACGAAACGGGGTCCGATGGCTAACTTACTTGAGCTAGAAAACGTATCCAAGATCTTTGGCGGCGGCTTTTTCAATCGTTCCAACGTCACGATCGCGGTCCAGGACGTTTCATTGTCCATTCCCGAAGACCGACCGACGATTACGGCGATCGCTGGCGAAAGTGGGAGCGGCAAAACCACGCTCGCGCGTCTGCTTCTTGGTGTAGTCCCACCAACTTCCGGTCGGGTGATGTACCAAGGCAAAGAAATCCAAAAGATGGGCTCACGCGAATGGCTGAACTTCCGACGAGAAGTGCAACCGATCTTCCAAGACCCGTTCGAGGCCTACAATCCCTTTTACGCCGTCGATCATGTCCTTCACCGCCCCATTCGGAACTTCAAGCTCGCTTCCAGCAATCAGGAGCGCGACGAACGCATCGCTGAGGCCTTGCGGATGGTCGGATTGCAGCCTGACGAAACGTTGGGACGCTATCCCCATCAGCTAAGCGGCGGGCAACGACAACGCGTGATGGTCGCTCGTGCGCTCCTTCTGCGACCGCGCATCATATTGGCTGATGAACCCGTTTCGATGGTCGACGCTTCCCTGCGGGCAACGATCCTCAGAAGCATTCGAGATCTGAACCGAGATTTCGGCATCTCCGTTATCTACATCACACACGACCTGACCACGGCGTACCAGATGTGCGACAACATCATTGTCATGTATCGCGGATCGGTCGCCGAAGCTGGCAGCGTTGAAGAGGTCATCCAGAACCCGAAACATCCATACACTCAGCTGCTTATCGACTCGGTGCCTCAACCAGATCCCAAAGCCGCGTGGGGAGAGGAAGAAGACGAGTCGGTCGATCGTGCGGACGAAGCCTCAACGATCACCGATCAATGCAAATTTGCGTCGAGGTGCAAGTTCGCATTCGAGCGATGCACCGTCTCGGCACCACCGCTCCACGCCATCGGCCCGCAACAGTTGGCGAGTTGCTTCCTGTACTCAGACATGCCTGCAGTAGATAACGCGGACCTCGGTCAAGCATTCGAATATCCCGAATTCGAATCCGCTGCTACCGCAAACTGAGGCGCATTCGCGCACCTATCTAGCTGGCTCTTCGATCTCGACGTCCTGGCCTGTTTCGACGTCTTCGACGATTTGCACCACGCCGCTTGGCCACTGAACTTCAATTCGTTCAACATTCGTCGCAGATCCGACCCCAAAGTGCAGGTCGATGCAGTTCATACTCAAGAATGACGAACTACCCAGCACATCTTGAACCTGCGTCGTCAATTCACCCGATCCACCTACATCCGCCGTAACCTTCACGCGTGCACCGATGCCATCGGCGTTACTTCCAGTCCCATCGATCGCCTGACGGCCGGTCAGCTTAATCGAGAGCCAGTTACCTTCGCTCGCGTTACTCATCCACAGAAATAACGGACCGCGGAAGAAGTCGATCGTTTTGTCCGAAACAAAGACCGGGCCGTTGCTGTTCGTCCCCAACAGGTCGACCGTCCCGTCGCCATTCAGATCGCACTTGGCCAGTCCCTTGCCGTTTTCGTGGAACCTGCGGTCCATACGTTGGCGGTCGGGGTCAAATTCCGGGTCGCTCGGATCCAACACACCGTAGTTGACGCCTTGGATGTCGAGCAACTGCGCCTCGACTGTAATGTCTTCGAACTGCCCTTCGCCATCGCCGCGCAACATCCGACCTGAACCTGTGTACTTGAATCCGTTCGGACCTTCACCTTTGCCACCCATCGCGCCCAACCAATAGAGGTCCTGGTCGCCATCGTTCTCGTAATCGAAGAATGCTGTGCCGAACCCGAAATCGTAGGCCGCCAATCCTGATGGTTGTTCAACATCGGCCCAGACATCGAGAACGTTCGCTGGATCGAGCGATTCAGGCGGGAATGCCTGGCTCGTGGCGACACCCGTCTCCGGTGCAACGTTCTTGAAATCGCCGATCATTCCAATCTCTGCGTCTTCTTTGTAGCCGTCGTTTCGGAGCAAGAAGTGGTAACAGGTGCCCCAACCGTACGCGTGGCTGTAGGCGCAATCACCCGAGGGAACCGGTGGGACATCGTAAAGCAAGAAGTGATAACCGATATTTGTGACGAATATGTCGAGGTCTTCATCGGAGTCGTAGTCCCCAAGGGCGAATCCCATCCACGCTCCGACACTGTCCACGCCCATCTCTTCACCGATCGAAACGAATGCGACATCATCGTCGTTCGTGTCGTTGCGATAGACCTTCAGCGTATCACCGTCGTCCGCCAACCAGAGATCGACGTCGCCATCCGAATCGTGGTCGAAGAACAATGAAGCCAACGTCTGCCCGGTCGGATCACCGATACGATTTCCGTTGGCATCCTTAAGCGACGCATCGTATCCCATCGTCATCTCGCCTGTGTCAGGATCCTCCCATTCCATCGGTTCCCCGTTGGGACTCAACATCTTGATCGGAGGGCTTATCAATCCGGCAGATTCAGTCACATCGTTAAACGTCAGATCGCCGTTATTGATGTATAGCCGGTTGTAGTGACCATGGTGCCTCGGATCATCGAAACGAATGAAATCTTGATCCAAACGGTTGCCCACGAAAACATCCGTCCATCCGTCGTTATTCACGTCGCCGCAGGCGATCGTTATCGCCGATTGCACGTTTATCGCATCTCCGAAGGCCGCGTCGGTGATGTCTTCGAAACGTTCTCCGCCGACGTTTCGCAGCAACCGATCCTTGATGGCGTTCGTCAATGCATCATCGCCAACAGCCGACCGGTAATCAAGTTCATCACCTATCAGTCCGTAACCGGCCACATAGAGGTCCTGATACCCGTCGTTGTCGAAATCACAGGCGGCTACTGCGGTGCTATTGGACAGTGACAGGTCGGCGCCCAACTCCACAGCGACCTCAGTGAAGACGTTGTTTCGATCATTGCGGAATAGCAGATTGGGGCCGCCCGGCGACTCAGGGAACTCAGAATCCGAGTTGGCCTGAGTGACGTAGAAATCCATGTCACCATCGCGGTCGAAATCGAAGAAGGCGGAACCTGGGTGCCAGTTATTCACAAACGCATTGTCTCCCAAAGCGTCGCGCGCGATGTTGGTAAACGGCATCACCGGTTCCATGCCCGGCACCACAACCGGCTCGACACTCGGCGTCGCGGTTGGTACCGGGACTGGCGTTTCGGGCACCGTGGTCGGGAGCGATTCCCGCATCGCGGTGGGCGGCGCGGCCGTAGGCACCGGATCTTCCGATGTTTGGCACGCACCCACCAACATCGCTACCGCGGGGACAATCAAGATAAGAGTGATTCGCATGGGTTTAGATGCTAATTTCTGCCGCGCAGGTTGCGATGCCTCTGGCGTCACTTTTCCGTAACATTGCCAGAGTTCCGCCAGAGTTCCAATAAAAAAGCGGGTTGCGATCGTTTGACCGCAACCCGCTCGGACGATGCATCGGCGTCGTTCGCGCCGTCGCCTCCGTCCCGTCTATTCCGTCGGTTCCAGATTCATTGTGATCAGGTACCAACCGGTCCACGGCGGATATGGTGCCGCGTACGGGTCTTCGACGCCCGGCCAGCCGGTCCAGTATCGCGTGTTGTGAACGATCACGTGCAACTCTTCCGCGATGTGGATGACAGGCATGTCACGAAGGAATAGTTCGAACGCCTGCCGCGTCAATTCGACGTAACGCGGATCGTCAGGTGAGTGGAGCATCGCTTCCATCTCGTCCAGGATTGCGTCCATTTCTGGATTCTCGTAGCGCCCGCCTTGGACAGCGCCGGCGTAGTTCTCGCCCGGAGGCGCAGAGTTCTTCGAGTGGTAAGACTTGAACGTCGTGTACGGTTCAGTAATCGAACCACATTGGACCCACACTACCTCGGTTTCGCCCATGCGCAACCGGTCCCCGATCGTCGCCGGTTCGCCTTGCTTGAAGGTTGCGTCAAATCCGCCCTCCTGCAATTGGCTCTCAAGGAACGGGCCTTGAGGTCGTAGCCAAGAGGGGATCTCTAACGTGATCTCAACTCGCTCACCATCCTTCGTCCAGAACCCTTCGGAATCTTTGGAATAACCCGAAGCTGTCATTCGCGATTCAACTTTTGCCGGGTCCGGATCGTTGGGGTTGTACTTGTCGATAATGTCTTGCACCAGCGGCAAATACTGCTTGACACCGTACGACGAAATTGGCACCACCACAGGCGGTACTCCACCCTCGTACGCAATCCCGGTGATCTCACCACGGTCGATGGCGTGGTTGATCGCCCAACGGACGTTTACGTCGCTAAAGTGCTTCTTCTGGTTGTTGAGGATCAATACGAAGTTGCAGCCGTCGGCGGCGCCCCATACCGGCCCTTCGAAGTTCCACGACCTTAGAGATTCGTTGAAGCCTTTCGCAGCTTCAAACGTGCCTTTCAATAGCGGCACACCAGCGTCCGTCTGGTTGTTGATGTAGAGCTGTCCTGCGACATCATCGTTGGCGATCGGGATGTACTTCAGCCGCTCAACCTTCGGTAGATCGTGGAACCCGATCTCAGCGCCCCACCAATCGTCCCGGCGATCATAAAGCTGCACTTCCGGAGTGGACAGCACCAACTTGAACGCACCTGTACCCAGCGGCCAGCCCTTGTCGGGATCGTAGTTGTTGAACGTCAGAGGATCTTCGTTCTCCCACACATGCTTCGGCACGATTGCGGTGTGGTTCTCGTGCCCGAATCCAAACTGCTCTTGGAAAAAGCGCGGGTCGGGTCGAGTCAGCTTCATCGTGAAGTTGTAGTCATCGTGAACCGTGACGCTCTCGATTTTGTCGGCCCACAGGTTTGAACGCGCAAGTTCAGGAGATGACGCGATCACCATATCCACCGTGAATTTGACGTCATGCGCAGTAAACGGTACGCCATCTGACCACTTGGCCCCTTCACGCACCTTGACATCGATCTCATCTAACGTGTCGTTGTACTCGAAAGTTTCGCCAAGCCAAGGAACGATCTGACCATCGTTCAAGTTCGTGTAAAACAGGTACTCGACGAGGCCTTTCTCAGAGGCGTGGCGGGCGTGGGAGTTACCTGGCAACCACCAGTTGAAGTTTTCGACGTTATCGTGCTGTGTCCGATACGAACCGCTCCAGTGGGTGAAAACCACCGTTCGATTGCGCGGAACATCCTTAATCGCACTGGGGTCTGGGGTAGCCGTAACTTCCCTCTCGACAACGACCTGCTTTTCGACCTCGACCGTCTGCACCACCGTCTCGCCTTGAACGACGACCTCTTTCTCAACCTCGACGGTAACGGGTACCTCGACCGCAACTTCTTCCTTGACCACGACCGTTTGCACCACCGTCTCCGTGCCGCCACAGGCCCCAATCGCGGCTAACGCGACCAGGATCGCGACAGACGGCAATACAACCTTCAGAATCCATTTCTTTGAACGCATGATTCTTGGGGACCTCCTTAGCCCTCCGCCGACTCAATACATTGACGCTGGGGCGTGACGATTAAACGTCGAGTCCAACGACAGATAAACCATAACGCAAATTCGAAACCACCGTAGTTTTGTTGATTCCCGACGCGCCCGGTTTCAGTTGTTTATTGGTCGGTGCATCCATAAAGAAAAGCGGGTTGCAGTCTCATGACTGCAACCCGCTCCTCGGTAATTTCGACCGCTCATGCAACCGTCATTTACTCGCCTCTATTGGGTCGGTTCCAAGTTGAGCGTGATCAAGTACCAACCATTCCACGGCGGATAAGGCGCGACGTACGGGTCTTCAACGCCAGGCCAGCCAGTCCACCAGTGCGTGTTGTGCACAATCACGTGCAACTCTTCTGCGATGTGGATTACAGGCATGTCACGCAGGAAAAGCTCCAATGCGCCGCGTGCTAATTCCACGTATCGCGGGTCATCCGGCGAGTGCAGCATCGCTTCCATCTCGTCCAAGATCGCGTCCATCTCGGGGTTCTCGTAGCGACCACCCTGGACTGCGCCTTGGTAGTTTTCGCCCGGAGGCGCCGAGTTCTTGGAGTGGTAGGACTTGAACGTGTCGTACGGCTCGTTGATCGATCCGCACTGCACCCAAACAACTTCAGTTTCGCCCATGCGTAAGCGGTCACCAATGGTTGCTGGCTCGCCCTGCTTGAAGATGGCGTCGAAACCACCGGCTTGGAGTTGTTTCTCAAGGAACGGACCTTGTGGCCTCATCCAAGACGGGATCTCAAGCGTGATCTCCACGCGGTCGCCGTCCTTCGTCCAAAATCCTTCTGAATCCTTGGAATACCCCGCCGTAGTCATGCGCTCATCAACCTTCTCAAGGCTGTGGTTGCCAGCGTCGTACTTGTCCAAGATGTCTTGCATCAATGGGAGGTATTGCTTGACACCGTATGACGAGATCGGAACCACTACCGACGGCACGCCGCCTTCGTATGCGAGACCTGTAATTTCATCTCGGTTAACCGCGTGGTTTATCGCCCACCGAACATCGGCGCTCGAGAAATGCTCCTTCTGGTTGTTCAGAATCAGCACGAAATTACAGCCGTCTGGAGCGCCCCAGACCGGGCCCTCGAAGTTCCATGACCTCAAGGCGTCGTTAAAGCCCTTCGCAGCTTCGAACGTACCTTTCAGCAACGGCGGTCCAACATCAAGTTGGTTGTTGATGTAAAGCTGACCCGCGATGTCGTCATTCGCCACCGGAATGTAGTTGATTCGCTCAACCTTCGGAGCGTCATGGAAGCCAATCTCGGTCGCCCACCAGTCGTCACGTCGGTCGTAGATCTGGACTTCTGGTGTCGAAAGCGAGAGCTTGTATGCGCCAGTGCCCAACGGCCAACCCTTTGACGGATCGTAGTTGTTGAACGTGAGCGGGTCCTCGTTCTCCCAAACGTGCTTCGGAACAATCGGGGTGTGGTTTTCCCAACCAAATCCGAATTGGACTTGGAAGAAGCGCGGGTCAGGCCGGTTCAAGTTGATCGTCAGGTTGTAGTCGTCGTGAACTTCTACGCTGCCGATCATGTCCGCCCAAAGCGATGACCTGTTCAGGTCAGGAGCGTTGCCCACGACCATGTCGATCGTGAACTTGACGTCGTGAGCCGTGAACGCTACGCCGTCTGACCATTTGGCGCCTTCGCGGATCTTGACATCGATCGAATCGAGAGAATCGTTGTACTCAAACGACTCTCCGAGCCATGGGATGATGTTGCCTTCGTTCAAGTTCGTGTAGAAGAGATATTCGATGAGACCCTTCTCCGAAGCGTGGCGGGCGTGGGAGTTGCCGGGCAACCACCAGTTGAAGTTTTCTACGTTGTCGTGTTGCGTTCGATAGGAGTCGCTCCAGTGAGTGATCACAAGCGTCCGGTTTCTCGGAACGTCCTTCAGAGCCCCGGGGTCCGGAGTCGCAGTAACTTGCTTCTCGACGACCACCTGTTTCTCGACCTCAACGGTCTGCACAACTGTCTCGCCTTGAACGATGACTTCTCTCTCGACCTCAACCGTGACCGGCACTTCGACGGCCACCTCTTCCTTGACAACTACAGTCTGGACAACCGTTTCGGTTCCCCCACAAGCCGCCAAGGCCGTTAAGGCGATCATTGATGCGACCGCTACCATCACTGCCAGCGGACTCAGCCTCTTTAATCGCATGTTCTCATTGACCTCCCAATGAATCGTTTTACGACATCGTCTACTCGGACATCTTTTTTGACGGAATCCACAACTCTTTGATGAGCAACCAGAAACCGCCGCGTCTAGATAATCTCTAAGCGACGCGCTAAACGTTATCGGAATTCAAGCACGTTGTCAACCGACGTTTGCGCCGCTGGAGTCTTGACTAATCTTGTCAATCCGTTTAAGTTAACGTCAGCGTTTTCGAATAATCGAGAGAGCAAGATGGCTGTCGCCCGATTGTCACTTCAAGGACGACATCCAACAGTCGCAACATGAACCCTGCATACTTGGTCCGCAGACTTGGGCTTTTCGTGCTAACTGTCGCGGTCGGTGTCACCGCCGTTTTCCTACTCACGCGCCTAGCGCCAGGCGATCCCATCGAGGCCAAAGCCATCGCTCTCGAGGCCCAAGCTGGAAACTCCGGCGGCGACATCGGTCCGATTGTCGAGGCATACCGTGAAAAGTTCCAACTCGACGGACCGTTGCACATCCAATACCTCACGTATCTCACGAACCTCTTAAGAGGCGATATGGGATACTCGATGACGAACTATCCGGCGACCGTCCGGGACAAGATCTCGGCCGCAATGCCTTGGTCAATTGGCTTGGCAACTGTTACGACCGTCGTGGCGATGCTGTTCGGATCGTTGGTGGGCGCGTTGATTGCATGGCGGAGATCGTTGCTGGTGGTACAGGCGACATTGCCTGTTTTGATGGTCACCGCTGCAGTACCGTTTTTCCTCTTCGGGTTGGTTCTCCAATTCTTCCTGGGAGTTCATTGGAAGGTTTTGCCTACGGCGTTCGGCGTCGATCCAGGCTTCATAGTCGGTTGGAACGTAGAGACGCTGTGGCAATTGACCAAGCATGCGGTCCTTCCCGCCACCTCGGTCATCGTCGCTAGCACCGGGCTATGGGGGCTCGGGATGCGCGCGATGATGGTTACAACTGCCGGCGAAGATTACATGGTGCTAGCCGACGCGAAAGGCTTAAAAGAACGACGTATATTCCTCGTTTATGCCGTACGCAACATCCTATTGCCTCAAACCACGAGCTTTGCCCTCTCGCTAGCCAGCGTTGTGGGCGGGCTTCTGCTCGTTGAAATCGTCTTCAACTACCCGGGGATCGGCCTCCTGCTCAGGAACGCCATTGGCGAGAGTGATTACTTCATGATCCAAGGTGTGACGCTCATCACAATCTTCGCCGTAGCCTTGGCACTGTTTGTCATGGACTTGCTCTATCCTTTAATCGACCCTAGGATTTCGTACGATCGAACATGACAATCGGACCGACAACCGAACCTGCCGCTGTTGCCACCGGCGATAGCGCGTCAATTGCGTCAGGCACCGCCAGCGTCGCAACCCGGACGTACAGGTTCTTCCGTTACAACATGAAGATCACGATCGGGTTGTTCCTCGTATCGATCATCGTTGGATTCGGGTACATCGGCCCATTTTTCGTCGACCTCGAACTCGCCGAAGTCGGTATGGTCCTCCCGCCTGGCCAAGCACCGTCCGCCGAGCACTGGCTTGGCGTCGATGCCAATGGCCGAGATATGCTCGCATGGCTCATTGATGCCACACCCGACTCTCTGAAAGTTGGTGTCATGGCAGGTGCGCTTGGTGTCATAATCGGCGCTTCTGTGGGATTCGTCGCGGGTTACTACGGTGGATGGATAGATACCGTCCTACGGACCGTCACCGACATCTGGTTGGCGATTCCAGGCCTCCTAGTCTTGATTGTTTTGGCCAGCATGGTGGATGTGTTGACCCTTGAACAGATGGCCCTTGTGATCGCGCTCTTCGCTTGGATGGGTGCCGCCCGAGTGATTCGCGCGCAAGTTTTGACGCTGAGAGAACGTCAATATGTCGAGATCGCCAGAATGTCTGGTGAAAACGGCATGTACATCGTCTTTCTTGAGCTAATGCCCAACTTGATGCCGTTCCTCCTCGCGGCGTTCGTCGGTTCGCTTATAGGATCGATATTGGCGGCCATCGGATTGGAATTCCTAGGGCTCGGCGCCACTCACATTTCGACGCTCGGAAACATCCTCTACTGGCAGAACTTCTACAACGCCGTCATCAGAGGGATGTGGTGGTGGTGGGGTTCGCCCATCGTCATCTTCGTCGTCCTTTTCGCGGGTCTTTTCATCGCCTCAATCGGCCTCGACGAGTGGGCGAACCCGCGGCTGAAAGAACGCTCATAGGCCGTCGACCTCCAGCGTCATTCCGCCGAATGCTGGAATCCATCGGGCCGACATGACTAAGGACTCCCGAATTGAAGATCACTGATGTTCGGTTGTCGGTATTCCAATTGCCGACTCAGACGCCGTTCTTCAATCTGGCGCGCGCAACTCTCGGCAATCGCGAAGTTTGGCGATCCGTCCCGACTACGCCCTATCCCACCGAGTATCACGTCCTGCATGTCAACACCGATGAAGGAGTAGAGGGCGTCTGCACAGTCGGCGACGCACGTTATACCACGATGCGGATGATCGATCTCGAACATCTCCGTCACCTCGCCATCGGTGAAGACCCACTCAACCGAAATCGACTGGAATCGAAACTCCGCACCGCCACACGGCACATCTTCACAATGCCCGGTTGGTACGGTGCATTCGACAACTGCCTTTGGGACATCGCGGGCAAAGCGGAAAATAAACCCGTGCACCAACTCATCGGAACCGCCCGCGACTCCGCGCCCGCCTACTACAACTACCGCGGCGGTGGGACCTTGGAAGCAGCGATCGAAGACATCGAACACGCCATCTCTATCGGTTTCAGCGCCGTCAAAGACCACTTATCTTGGCCAGTGGACAAGAACACCTACTGGTTCGGTGAAGTCCGGCGTGCGTGCGGAGACGATATCGACATCATGCACGACGCGGCTGGAGCAAAGTACGACCTCGACGACGCGATCAAAGCTGGCCATGCTCTAGAAAGCCACGGATATCGCTGGTTCGAAGAGGCCATCCCCGATCGCGACTTCAATGGTCTGCGGAAACTCTGCGAAGAACTCGAAATCCCGGTGATGGCGCTAGAAACGTTGATGCACGAGCCTGAAATCTCGAAAACCTGGCTCGAACAAGGCGCATGCGACCTCGTCAGAGCACACGCAAGGCACGGCACCACAACCCTATTGGACCTCGCCAAACACGCGGCCGAACACGGCACAAACGTCGAACTCAACGGCCCCGGCGGCCTCTTCGGCCTCGTTCACACCCACCTAACCTGCGCAATCCCCAACACCACTTACTACGAATACTTCCCCGGCGGATCCCGCGACGAACTAGGCCGCGAAATCGGCCTACTAAACCCGCCTATCCCACGAAACGGAAAGGTCACACCACCCAACCGACCCGGCTGGGGAGCCGTGTGGGACTGGCAATATTTCAACTCGGTACGGTTTGCTGAGCTTTGATGCCGTATCGCGTCACGTCCGACAAACTGTGGTATAAATCCATTCACGTATCGGCATTCTTATAGTCTCGCCGTCGAATGAGTTCGAATTTTCGGCGTTTGGCGAACAAGAACCCGTCCGAGTTTCTTCTAGGAGGAGAACATGATGTCATTTAACCGACGAAGGCGTTGGGCGGCACTAATCTTACTGCCGCTGTTACTCGCCGTACCTCTCGTCGTAGCCTGCGGCGAAACCGTCACGGAGACCGTCATCCAAACCGTCGTCGTTGAGAAAGAGGTTGTCGTCGAAAAAGAAGGCGAAACCGTAATTCAAACCGTCGTCGTCGAGAAGGAAGTACCAGTTGAGGTAGTCCAGACCGTCGTCGTCGAGAAGGAAGTCCAGATTGCGGGCGAAACCGTTGTCCAGACTGTCGTCGTCGAACGCGAAGTCGTCGTCGAGAAGGAAGTTCAGATTGCGGGTGAAACCGTTGTCCAGACTGTTGTCGTCGAAAAAGAGGTTGAGGTCGAGGTACCTGTCGTCCAGACGGTTATCGTCGAGAAAGAAGCCGCGGCCGCACCTGGCGATCTAGTTACCGGTAACCCGCAAGGAACTGTCATAATTGCCGAAAGCGGCGTAGGCGTCCCGGTCGGGTATCCCGAACAGTGCGTTCCGGGTTGCGGTAATCAGAAATTCCGCATGGGCGGGTACGAGACGCTGTTGTGGCTTGACTCCAGCGCGAACGCGGTGCCTAGATTGGCCACCGCGTGGACCGTCGCTGACGATCAGTCGTGGGTCGATTTCGACATCCGTCGCGGCGTCGAATTTCACGGTGGCTATGGCGAAATGACCGCCGAAGACGTGGCATGGAGCTTCAACAACGCCAACCCGAACACGAACCCTGACTCCCGGCACGACCAAGCCGGCGACTTCCGCGCCATGACCAAAGAGTTCGAGGTCATCGACCCGGGCAAAGTGCGTATGCACGTCAACCAGTGGGGAGTCGGAGTTCTCCGGCGTAACTTGAGCCCTTACTGGCAGAGCATGGGTGTCCATAGCAAGAAGGTATTTGATGAGCACGGTCCCGAAGGGATGGTTGATATCTTCGTCGGAACGGGCCCATTCGTATATGAGACCTGGTCTTCTGACGACCGCGCCGTCTTGAACTCACTAAGCGCACATTGGCGCAAGGTGCCAGAGATGGCCCGCATCGAGATTCTCGCAGTGCCAGAGGCTGCGGTGCGCAAGACCATGCTCGAAACCGGTCAGGCTCATGTCGCGAATATCTCGCTAAAAGATATTCCGAGTCTCACGGAACAAGGATTCATTGCCCAGCCGACTGCTGCGAGGATGAACGGACTTTACTTCGGCGGTAACTATTGGCAGACCAACCACTTCGTTGAAGGATGGGAACTCGACCGCATGGGTTACGACACTTCCCTACCTTGGGTCGGTGAATACGGAAACGACGCATCGATGGAATCCGCACTCAAAGTTCGACAAGCGATTGCACACGCCGTCGACCGCGAGGGAATCAACGCTGCGATCCTCGACGGTCTAGGTTGGGTCAACCACATCACCAACCTGTCGGTCAACTCCGACACTTGGGCTCAAAACGCAGAGTCGCACGGTTGGGCATACAGTTTCGACCGCGACAAGGCCAAGCAGTTGATGGAAGAAGCTGGTTGGGGCGACGGGTTTGAAGTAACCGTTTGGACCGGCGCAGGCACTCACCAAGAGATCGTCGAAGCGCTGGCGGCGGAATGGCTCGCCACGCTGAACATCAGGGTGAACCTCGACCTTTCTCCATACTCGGAACACCGCCCGAACCTGGTTAACCTGTCATTCAATCAGATCCAGTACCGGACTTGTGGTGACAGCTTCTCGGCTTTGAGCGTAGACCTGCCGAAATCCAACGAATCGACTTCGCACAAGTTCGGAGGCACGATCTGCGCCGGAAGCATCTTGCCCAGGTGGGACGAGATATTCGACGAGATGAAGGATGAACTCGACCGCCGCAGACGTATTGAACTGGCGATCGAACACTACGACTACTCTCGAGAGGTGTCGATCAACGTCGGCGTGAACGAGCAACCGGCGTTTAACACCTACGATGGCGAGAAGATCAGGGCGTGGCCGATACCGCCTCAGATGTGTATCGGCGGTTGCACATGGTTCAACCTCGAAGAGGTCGATTGGCAACCATAGACGACACCGTCTGAAAAGAGACGCTGGGTCACCCCAGCCCGGCGTCTCGTTGGCGTGCCTGCACCCCTCCCTCCGATACCAATCCGGCACTAGAGGGAGCGCAGGCACAGCCCCTTCATTGAACAATGCGTAGTTTCCTCGCACGCCGCGTACTCTACGGCGTCATCGCGATCCTCGGCGCCCTACTCGTCATATTTGTGCTCTCGCGCTTGTCGGGCGATCCATTAGACCTGTATCTCGACGAATATGGCGGTGCGCTCGCAGAAGAGACTCGCGAACGATTTAGAAAGGAACTCGCTCTCGACCAACCAGTCGTCTTTCAGTACGTAATTTGGGTAGGCAGATATCTCCGGGGCCAATTCGGCGACAGTCTGATTCACCAAAGGCCCGTCATCACCGTAGTCCAAGAAAGGTTTTGGACCTCGATCCAACTCGGCATAATCGCATGGACATTCGGGACCTTACTTGGCGTTCCGTTAGGCATCGTCTCAGCAGTGCAACGCGGTCGACCACTTGACTACGTCGCACGCGGCATCGCGTTGGTTGGTCAAGCCGCGCCCGTCTTCTGGGTCGGTATTATGGCCATCCTTATCTTTTCGGGCGAGCTCGAATGGTTGCCATCAGGCACACGCGGCGACGGGTTCGCGATTCGGAACTACATACTGCCGTCGATCGTCCTCGGGTGGTTACCGGCAGCTGCGTATCTCCGTCTAACCCGTTCATCGATGCTGGAGGTCTTGGAGTCGGAGTACGTCAAATTTGCGAGAGCCAAGGGCGTGGAGTCCAGCACGGTGATCTGGAAACATGCCTTCCGAAACGCAGTGATTCCGCCCCTCACGATTTCCGGATTGATCTTGGTCGGTTTCATCAACGGTACGACCGTCGTAGAAACTGTATTCTCGTGGCCCGGCCTCGGTCGCGTAGCGGTTCAGGCGGTGCAGGGAAACGATTTCCCTCTCATATCAGCCATTACATTCCTGACCGTCGTCTTGTACGTTGTGGTTGTGTTGACGATGGACATCCTGTATGCGATTTTGGACCCAAGGATTCGCTACGCGTAACAGATAGACATGGCAACGGAAACTAGACCACAAAGCGTCAGCGACGCCGTCTCAGCACCGACTAGGGTTAACCAGCGACATTCGCTAGGTTGGTTGGGTTACAGCTTCTACATCATTCGTCGGTGGCCGATAGTCCCGGCGCTGATCATCCTGACGTTGATCGTATTCGCTCTATTTGCAGAACAGATCGCGCCGCACGATCCACTAGCATATGTTGCACTAACCGACCGCAACACCTCACCATTCTCAACCGGTGGATCTGGCCAGTTCTACATTCTCGGTACAGACAATATAGCCCGCGACGTACTGAGCCGAATCATTCACGGTGCACGGATCTCCGCATTGGTGGTTTTTGTATCCATTACGGTCGGCGTAACCGTAGGTACGGCTTGCGGTTTGGTTGCCGGATATTTCGGGCGCCACATCGACGAGGTGATAATGCGCATTGTTGACGTGTGGGCGGCACTGCCATTCATCATGCTCGCCCTGATCGTAGTAAGCATCTTCGGGCAAGACCTCAGAATCCTGATCGCTCTGCTCGCCTTGATATCTTGGCCGGGTGCTGTGCGCCTAGTCAGGGCGCAGACGCTGAGCCTCCGCGAATCGGATTACGTGCAGTTCGCGCGCGTCGCCGGTGCTTCGTCGAGCCGAATACTCCTTCGCCACATCCTCCCCGGGGTCATTAACATCGTCGTCGTCAGCGCCACGCTAGGTGTCGGTGGCATCATTCTTACCGAAGCAACATTGAGCTATCTTGGGGTCGGCATCCCCCCGCCCGCACCGGCTTGGGGCGCGATGGTAGCCAGCGGACGCGAGTACATCGGCGATGCTTGGTGGGTATCCGCTATCCCAGGGATGGCCATCTTCCTAGTGGTGATGGCGGGGAACTTCCTAGGCGACTGGATGCGCGACCGGTGGGATCCTAATTTGCGACAGTTGGATTAGGATGTCTTAAGCAGCTTTCTGAAAATCAGCTCGCGGACGCGTGTTACATCCGCCCTGGATGATATGAAATCATTCGGTAGACCATGAATCCCAACATCGCTTGTCCGGCGATGACCGAGACTCAACACTGTTCTGCAACCAGACAGGGAGAGAAATGAAACACGGACTGCCAAAGCGATGTAGCTACGACGAATTGGGCGGCATTTGCAATGTCCCAATCGCCGACAACGCGGAATTCTGCGAAAATCACGTCCAAAAAAGCCGGGAAAACACGCATTGGTGTGTCGCTGTCACAGTGGTCGCAATCCTGTTTCTGGGATTTGTAATGTTCGCTATGTGCAGCACCCCTTAGGGAGAACTCAACGCGTCACTCTCCTCGACCCCGCCGAACACGTTGCAGAAAACGGCGAGAATGCCGAACTCAACGGACTTGGCGGGCCATTCGGGCTTGTTTTTATCGCGGTTTTCTCGCCATCCAGTTACGAAAGATATTGCCCCCAGTAGCTCAACGCGGTCGAAAGAGCCACCTCGATCCATTCATTGAATGCGTTGGCCTCGGTCTTTTCGTTGTAATCTGCCGTGAAGGTAAAGGATTCAGGCGAACAGGTTTTCAGGTCGGTGGAGATTGCCTCTGCGGATTCACCGTCCTCTCCCTCGGTGGCTCGGTCAATCTGAACAAAAGCGTTCGCTGCCATGATGCCAGTCAACTGACGCCCTACGTGATGCAATGAAATGACGAATATCATCCGCGGCACAGTTGAACCGTATTCTGGATTGATGGATAATCGGACGAGATATTTGTTTTCATTGAAGTTAACCCAATAACCGAGTTTTTTGGCGGTTTCGGTTATCTGGTACCGGTACCAATGTTCCTTCTCGTTGTCTGGGCCACCCCATTCAGAGACACACTTGATTGCCAATCCCGTTGCTTCAAGTTGCTTCTGGATCTCATCGCCTCGTTCTTCGAGGTACTCGTTGGTCGAATCTCTCAACTTTGAAGCCACATTATTCACGGTACGGAGTTCAACCTGTTCGCTTTCAAGCCGTTGTGCTGCAAGACGTGAGACTTGATTGAGAACTTGGGTGAATACTTGGGTGGTCGGTACGGTTGACTCTTCGCCCAACGCCTTTACGATGATTTGGCGTTCCAAACCCACAATGAATTTCACGAAAGTGTTGAGATTTCCGGCGTCTGCGATTTCAAGTGCGTCGATGTACTCATCCTTGTGGTCACGTGAGATCACTACCGGCAAGTAATCATCACGTGCCAGATGCCAAGTCAGAAGGGCGCGTGCAACCCGACCGTTCCCATCTTCAAACGGGTGTATCTGAGTGAATCGATGATGTAGCCATGCGGCGACGGAGAGCGGATGAAAACGACTCGCGTTCGAATCGTATTCGTCGTAAAACTTGATGAAATTGTCCAGTTCGCTTTCCACGTGTTCCGGTGGGCAGTACTCGTGAATTCTTCCATCGTGTCTTTTCGGACTGTTTGGTGCTAGTTTGAAAGCGCCATGGTGCAACTCCAACTCGATGCGGCGTTTTGTGATCGGGTCGTACGCAAAGTAGTATTTTTGGTTGCGCAAAAGAAGTTGGTGAAGTTCTTTGATGTAGAACTTGCTTAACGGTCTCTGCCGACGTATGGAATCCGTCACGAATTTGGCTGCGTCTTGATGATCTTGTAGAACCTTTAAAACGTCATGCGGTGACTTGTCCGGTCCGGCCGACGGGATTAAGTCAATGGATAATCCATATTCGACCAAAGCTTCAGTGGTACCGCGGTCAATGTCATACAGGCCTTCGATGATTCCGGTCTCGATCGCCCAGTGCCGATATATCTTTTCGAGGAATGCTTCGTAGATATCTGGGGTAGCTCTTTCTCGCCGTCGCCTGAGGTCGAGCCACCTCTTTTGATGTGAATCTATTTCGCGGAAGTCGATAGATAGAGACTCGGTTTCGAGACCGGTTAAATGACGCCACGTATGGAATGGCGTGCTGAATACTGCGCTCTTGGAATCCGCGGATCTTTGCTCACGCTCTTGTTGGTCGTCGTTCATTCCGTGTACGAACTGTCTTCCCACTTTACTTAATCCAGATAATCCATCTCAGGCCGCAAGTCCCAACGGATAGCGTCAGGCGGATCGACGTTTTTCGCCCACGCCTCCATCAGCTCCTGCTCGCGTTTCAGAATCCTCATTCGCTCGGCGATGTGATCCGGGTCCCAGCTGTCCAACACGCGATCTATCATCTCTTCCCGCACACCCTTGCAACTCGGATCCTGCGCGCGATCGTTCAACTCCTGCGGGTCTTCGGCGAGATTGAAAAGCTGCGGTTCGAAACCGTGGTAATAGTTCAACTTCCAATCGCCGGATCGGACCATGCGGTTCTGCACTCCACCGGTTCGAGCGTGGATATCGGCGCCGCCTAGATTGGCCGACATGCCCGAACCAACTGCCGAGTCGTTCATGCAGTATTCGCTGTAGACGGCATCTTTCCACTCAGCAGTGTCGGGGTTGTTGATGAGGTCGGCCACGCTCATGCCGTGTCCTTGCGGCAATGCCTCGGCACCGGCCGCGTCCAAAATCGTAGCTGCCAAATCGAACTGGTCGATTGGCGTGTCGATGACCCGACCTGCGTCGAGTTGACCCGGCCACGAAACTATCGCCGGGACGCGCGCCGCGTCCTCGTAAAACGTCTGTTTCCACCACAACCCGTGCTCACCAACCTGCTCACCGTGGTCGGAGGTGTAGACAATGATGGTGTTTTCCATGTAGCCGTTGGCGTCTAGCGCGTCGAGGATCTCCCCGATCAACTGGTCCGTTCGATCGCACAACGCCCAGTAGGCAGTCCGCGCGCGGATAATCTCTGCCTCACTAACCTTGACGATCCCTGTGCGCTCTCGCCACCATTGGATGTAGGGGTGGCAATCCTCGATTGGCTCAGTCGGTACTATCGGCATACCGACGCGGCCCTCGTATTTGTCGTAATCCACTGCTCGAGCGACGAACGGCTGGTGCGGCAACATCAGCCCGATCGACAGGCACAGCGGCGATTCGTCGACACCGGACCGTCGAGTGATGCCTTGATTGTTGATGTAATCGACCGCCGATTGCGCGACATACTCGTCGTGGACCTCGTACGCACTCTGCCCTCGCCCTGACGCCTCCAAACTCACTCGCGCCGGACCCGCCGTGCCGTGCAACTGTCCATGATCGACCGGTCTCGGACTGCCCGGATGGTTCGGACTGTGATCGCCGACGTATCGGCGCGAAAACCCGTGCAATTGGTCCGGACCGTTGTAGTGCATTCTCCCGATCTGGATCGGGTCGTATCCCGCGGCACCGAGCGAATGTGCATAGGTCGGGACCGCGGAACTCAAAATCTGGTCATTCGTCCAGACTTCCGTTTCGTGCGGATATCGTCCGGTCACGAACGCCGTCCGTGACGGCACACATATCGGCGAGCCGCAGTATGCGCCCGTGAATATCGTTCCGTCTGCCGCTAAACGGTCAAGATTCGGAGTATCGACGACCTGATCACCGTATGCCCCGACTACGGCCGGATTGTGCTGATCCGATTGAATGTAGACGATGTTAGGGCGTGAGTTGGCATTCATGGTTGATCCGGGGTTTAAGTCGCGACCGCTTGTTTGTTGACGGCAGGCAAATCGTCGTAAAGATAGCAACTCGCGACTCGGTCATCATCAAGTTGGAACGCCGGCGGATGCTCGTCGTGGCACTTGTCCATCACTTGTGGGCATCGATCGGCGAATTTGCATCCTGTCGTGACCATGGATTCATCAATGGACATCAGTTCTTCAGCGCCGTCTTCCCATGCACGATCCGACCGCATCTGCGGAATCGACTCGACCAGCAATCGAGTGTACGGATGCTTAGGATCTCTAATCACCCGTTCCACACTGCCCTGCTCGACGACCGAACCCTTGTACATCACGAGTATTTCGTCGCAGATCTGATAGGCAGTCGTGAGGTCGTGCGTCACGTAGACGACCGAGATGCCGAGATCGCGATTGAGCGTCCGAATCGATTCAAGAATCGTAGCTCGCAACGACGCATCGACCATCGAAACCGGCTCATCCGCCAGAATGATACGAGGCTTGAGCAACAACGCCCTGGCGACCATCATCCGTTGACGTTGGCCTCCGCTCAGCTGATGCGGATACCGTCCGAGCATCTCCTCAGGGCGTAGACCGACGGTCTCCAGCGCCTCATTGATGAGTGGGATTCGTTGATCCTCCGACTCCGCGAGCTTGAATTTGTCGATCGCCACGTGGAGCAAATGATCCGCTTTGTAAAACGGATTGTAGACCTCGAAGGGATCTTGAAATATGGGTTGGACTTCCCGCCTGAACTCACGACGTTCACTACCCGACATCTTCGAAACGTCCCGCCCGTTGTAGATCACATTGCCACTCGTGGGTTTGATCACACCCAACAGTAACCTCGCCAAAGTGGTCTTGCCACTTCCGCTCTCGCCTGCAACCGCCGTGATTGATGGGCGGTCCGCCGATATCGCGAACGAAACATCGTCCGCCGCGATCGTGACGTTGGATCGACTGAACATCCCACCCCCGAACACCTTGGTGACGTTTTGGAGTTCTAGCAGATTAGCCAACTGTATTTCCCGCCATCTCTACCGTTTCATCGAAAATGTGGCACATCACCCAACGGCTTTCGCCCACGGCAGTATTGCGAGGCGTGATTTCCTGACAAGCATCGGCCACCGAGGGGCATCTGGGCGCAAACACACATCCTGGTGGTAGGTCAACCAACGGCGGCGGTATGCCGGGTATGCCCTCCAACCGCTCTCGCTTCTCCTCCAGATCTGGCACGCTGTTTATCAATAACTTGGTATATGGATGCTTCGGATCCTCGATGATCTCTTGGACGGTTCCAATGTCCACCAACTTGCCGGCGTACATTACGCCTATTCGGTCGGCGAACTGCGCCACGAGACCCATATCGTGCCCGATGAGAATCACCGCCGCGCCGGTGTCGCGCTGAACGCGGCTCAACGTCATCATCACTTGTCGCTGCACCACAACATCCAAGGCACTGGTAGGTTCGTCGGCCACGATCACCTTCGGATTCATGCTCGTACCTGTCGCGATGGCCACTCGTTGCTTCATCCCGCCGCTCAACTCGTGCGGGAACATCCTTGCAACGCTGTCGCGCAAACCCACACGTCTGAGAAGACTGTGAACATGGGACCTCATGTTCTCCTTCGTGTCCTTGATTCCGTGATCGACCAAACCGTCGAAAATCTGATCTTCGATGCGCATCACCGGGTTGAGAGCATTCATCGCCGACTGCGTCACGAGTGCGACTTCAGCCAGCCGCGCCAAGCGCATCTCTTCATCGTGAAGGGGGACCAGATCACGACCGTCGATAAGAATCTCGCCGTCATCAATGTAACCAGGTGGTTTCGTAAGTTTGAGGAGCGCCATCCCGAGCGTCGTCTTGCCGCAACCAGATTCGCCAACTAGCGCCAAGCGTTCGCCCTGCTGCAGGGTAAAGCTAACGTCGTCAACCGCCTTGACAATGCCCGCTTCGGAATCGTAATAGACCTTGAGGTTGTTTACTTGAACGGCTGGGATCGAAGAGGCGTTGGTGCCAGACCGACGTAGATCGGCGACATCCTTCGGTCGGTTTACCCGCGCGTCGGTCGGACTATCCGCCACGGCGGTGTTGGTTCGGTCGTTCGCCAATTGCTAGAACCGCCTTCGTAGCCGAGGATTCGCCCACTCATCCATGCCTCTTGACAGCATGAACAATCCAATGAACAGAATTACGATCACGATGATCGGCGGCGACCACCACCACCACCAGCCGTTGACTAGCGACCCGTACCAAATGTTGTGGTAGATCATCATGCCCAAGGTGTTGGAACTGAAATCACCCAGCCCTAGAGCCTCGAGGCCGATGGACGCCAAAATCGCCGACGAGACGGCCAGGACGAAATTAGCCACGATAAATGGCATCAGATTCGGCACCATCTCTTTCAAGATCACCTCTGGACCGCTCATCCCGGACAATCTAGCCATCTCGACGTATGAGCGCTGTTTCATCACGAGAACTTGTGACCTAATCACTCTGGTGGGACCGAGCCAAGCCAGCATGGCGATGATTAACGATAGCTGGATAAATGTCATCTCGCCTCCCCCCACATCTCGCCACGCGATAGTGATGATGATGAGAATCAATATCCCCGGTATGGTCTGCAACGTGTCGACGATGAATCTGATAGTCGCGTCAAGCACCCCGCCGTAGTAACCCGCGCCAAATGCCAAAAGCGTTCCCACCACCGTTCCGACCGAACCGGCGATCAGACCGATCATCACCGTCTGCGGAATCCCTTGCGAAAATGAAGCCAGTATGTCCTTGCCCAACCGGTCGGTACCGAGCAGGTGTGGTCGCTCAATGTCGTCGTACGCAAAGCACAGTTCGCGCGGATTTTCGGATGAGTAACAGGGATGCGGATTTTGTAGCGATGGACGTTTATTGGGCGGCGCGAATGCAAGGTCCTTGGCGTCTTTAGGCGACGTCATCAATGTTCCAAATGCCCAGAACAGGACGATGATGCCGAGCATCACAGACCCCGCGATTATCGACGGGTTCCGCTTCATGTAGCGCCATAAACCGCCAACGCGATGCAGAGCATCCGATGCGCCTGTACTACCTCGCGATGCGAGTGGTTCTGTCGTCGCGTTCGTTGCCATGAGTCTTTACGCGGAAGAGTAGCTGATTCTGGGGTCCAACAGCGGATAGACGACGTCGATGACCAGCATCGCAAAAGCGATGGCCAACACGATGATGTAAACAACGCCTTGAATGACAAAGTAATCGAATCCCGTGATCGCTTCGTAGAGAACTCGACCGATCCCCGGGTAGCCGAAAATCCGCTCAACCAATATCGCGCCGGAAACGACGTGAGGCAACGTCAGAGCCAAGGCAGTGGTTTGCGGCAATACTGCGTTTCGCACGGCGTACCGGAAAAACGTTCGGATCTTGGTCAGCCCCTTCGCCTCCGCCTGCAACATGTAGTCCTCGCCCTGCATCGTGATCATCATCGATCTCATGCCCAACGCCCAGAATCCAATCGATGCGAGAACGATCGAGAGGGCTGGCAAGAGTGAGTGCTTGAATACCTCGAACAGGAATCCAAAGTCGCTCCAATCGGGAAGCGTCGTCGGCGCGTAACCGCCGCCCAAGGGCAGCAGCTTGGCCTGGAACGCCAACAGCCATATCAATATGAGTCCGAGCAGATAGTAAGGGACTGCCGCAAGCAAGAAGAATGGCGGCAATATGAGTTCAAAAGCGGCTTTGGGACCATGCTGCCATGCCAACACCGCACCACCAAGAGTTCCTACCAAGAAGGCCAGAAGCGTCGATGTAACTAGCAGTCCGATCGACCATGGCATCGCTTGGTTCACGAGCTCGCTGACCCGAACGGGGTACTTGGTTATTGAATTCCCGAAATCGAACCGAACAGCGGCCGATAGATAAGTCAAATATTGAAGAACTAAAGGACGATCCAGACCGAATTTCGCGTTGTAGGTTTCGATGAGAGCCTTGTAGTCTTCGGCTCGTATCGTATCGCCTTCGGCTGCGAGCAATTCCAACCGAGTCGCGATCGGGTCTTGACCGGTGAATCTGGGGAGAAAGAAGTTGAACGATGTGGCGACAAAAACCACCGCCACGAACATTCCTATACGTCTCGCCAGATAATCTACGGTCATCTCATTAACACTTCGCCATGTTGCGTCCCAATGCGCGTCAATGCCAAGTTAACAGAGCTAACCGACGTGTCGGCGCGCCAGTTGGGAGGTTGCGATTAGTTGCGGCGCCGAAGTGATGGGAGTTTGCTCCCACTCGGCGGCGCCGCAACCAACGTTTCTTCCGCTAAAACGCGGATTTACTCCCGGCCGGTGCCTTCCAGCTTGCTGAGGATGTACGGGAATCCGGTGTGCGGGTGGATACCGTTCATGTACGGCTCGTATCCCGCAGCATCGCCAGGCCAGTTCTCCCAGTAGTACTCGTTACGAGTCACACGGTTGAAGAACTCGACGAGCGGGACGTCCGGCTGGTCTTCCAACCAGATCCGAAGTGCCTGCTCGGTAAGGTCCAATACCTTGTCGACATCAGGCTCTTCCGCCATTGATGCGACTACTGAATCGAATTCAGGGTTCGAGTATGACCATCGGTTAGCTCCAGAATCGGTCGTGAACATCAGCAACGACCGGTAGATGTCGCCTGACTGCGAACCGTTGTGCCCGACTAGCGTGCACTCGTAGTCGCCACCCTTGCCGTTTCGGGCCCAGACATCCGGAGGTTGCGCCCAGGATGACTCGATACCGTTCTGCTCAAGCAACGCGGCAACAACCGGACCGAGGTCCGTGAAGTGCGCCGAGCTGATGATGTTGCACTTGACCACATCGCCATTGGCATCGGCCCAGAAGCCGTCGGAGTTCATGGAGTAGCCGGCCTCGGTCATGAGGGCATCGGCGCCTTCTTTGTCGTACTCACCAACGCCAAACTCTTGCCTCAACGGCTCCATCGCCTCGTTGACGTGCTTCAGACCAGCGTACTGCGGCCAAGGCCAGTCGTTGATTCGGCCTTTGTTCAGGTAAGCCTGAGCGTTAAGGCGGTCGCGGTCGATGTACTTGGTGATGGCTTTTCGAACGTTGGGGTTCTCAAGGTGCGGTTGAAGGTTGTTCAAATGCAGCGAGATCGGCCACCAAGAAACCATGCCGTATTCGCCATCGGCGTCACGGCCCGTGTAGGTGGTGGTATTGGGGTTCTCGCGAAGGATCGTCTCAACGGTGTCGACTCGAAGGTCGTGAGTTTCGTCGATCTGGTTCGTGATCATCGCCTGGGCGAACTGCGTGTCGTCGTCAATGTTGTAAAGCACGTAGCGCTCTACTTCTTGGAACGGCACGAAGCCAGTTGCGCAGCCCCAGTAGTCATCACAGTTCTTCACGCGGTCCAAGACTCGTCGGAAGTTGTCGGAATAGGACAAACGCCAAGGGCCCGTCGTAACCGGACCAGCACCGTCGTTGTAGGCATCGTATTCGGCCCAATCCTTGTTATTCCAAACGTGCTCCGGGACGATATACGTTCCAGAGTCGCCCTTGTAGATCACGACTTCGGCGTGGAATCTTGGGGCCGGGAAGTTGAAGTGGACCTTCACGGTCAAATCGTCAACGATCTCGGCTTCCTTAACGAAAGTCTGGAAGACTCCGCCGCCACGGACTTCGCTGCCCAGTTCGGCTAGCGTGTTGAACGTGTATGCCACGTCCTCAGCGTTGAACTCCTCGCCGTCGCTCCAGAGAACTCCGTCGCGCAGGTTGTACGTCAATTCCGTCGCTGCGGCGTTGTAAGAGAATTCCTCTGCCAACCATGGGTAGCTGTTGCCGTTCAAGCTGTCTGCATAGAAGAGTGGTTCGTGGAAGAAGATCACGCCTTTCTGGTGGGTACCACCAAGCGCGTACGGGCTCCACATACGAAGGGCGATGCCGCCGCCAAAGCGGGTTCCGACTACGACGGTCTTGTTTCGAGGAACAGCCGAAACGACTTCGACTTCCTTGATGACTTCGACTTCCTTCTCAACCTCGACCTCTTTGACAACCTCAACCTCCTTGACAACCTCTACTTCCTTCTCAACCTCAACCTCTTTGACGACCTCGACCTCTCTCACAACCTCCACTTCTCTCTCGACGACGACCGTCTGGATAATCGTCTCAGGCTCGGAACTGCCGCATGCGACCGCAAAGCCGATTGCCGCCACAACTGGCAGCAACAGCAAGCTTCTGCGAGCTTTTGTCATATTGAATTTCAAGTGCCAACCTCCGTGAAAGGCTTGGTTTTTTATATGCAGTCCCGACCGATTGTCGCAACTGGCGAATCGTTAGAGCCGTAAATGAGCTCGCGCGACTATCTAACCTTAATTTTCGTTCGGTTCGTCGTCAAACCGAAACGGCGCTTTGATGCGTATCGAATCCATATAGCGTGTTGTACGCTGAAAGGCTTAGCATCTCCACGAAACCGACACCGATTACTTCGATGCAGATTAACGACCAATCGTTGCGAATCCCAAGGCGTATGAACCCATCCGCGCCACTGATATTGACGATCGCAATCTTGGTCGTTGCTCTCGTAACCGCGTGCGTCAGCGAAGAGCCTACCGCCACGCCTCAACCCACCGCTCCTCCATCGACCCCAACACCGGAACCGGCACCGACCGCGCAGACTTCAGGCACTACGGCTTCCACTGAATCGCTAGATGAGATGATGGCTGAACCGGTGATGCCGTTCACGAACATCGCACCACTCGTCTTAGTCGACCCGGAAACAGGCGAAGAACTGTGGATGATCGAAAACCGCCATCCTGGAGTCGCAATCTTCGACTATGACCGCGACGGTGACATGGACTTCTATGTAACCTCCGCCGAGATCGAAGCCCTCCTCCCGGACACCACTGGTGGACCTAACCGCCTCTTCCGCAACGACGGCGACCACGTTTACACCGAGGTCGCAGAGGAAGCCGGAGTAGATCTGCCCGTCGCGAACAGCACCGGCGTCGCCGCCTGCGATATCGACAACGACGGCTATCAGGACCTATACGTCGCTTCTTACGGCCGTATCGGCGACAATCTGGATTACCGGGCCGCCCGATACTATCCCAATCTCCCAGCAATCATTAAAGACCGGTTGTTCAGGAACTTAGGCGACGGAACGTTCGAAGAAATCACAGAATCGGCGCTCGGAGATGCAGCAAACCTCCGCTCCGGTTTCAGCGTCGGGTGCTCCGATGTCAACAACGATGGTTGGATCGACATCTTCGTCAGCAATCGAGTAGACCAGGATTTCCTTTGGTTCAATCGTCCCGATCACCACGGACATTACAACGTTCTCTACATAAACAACGCCGACCTTACGTTCACTGATGTGACCGAAGAAGCAGGTCTGCGCTACGGCCCGATTCTGATGCGTGACCCGTTCGGCGACGATATCGGCTGGCCCGATCCCGTCACCGGCGAAATCGTGCCGGGTTACAACCCGGACCTCATCGACGCCTCGGGCGAGTTCGTCGGTGAACCGACCGGGCAGACGCTCGCCGCGCTGTTCTTTGACCACGACGACGACGGCGATGCGGATCTATGGCTAGCAGACGACGGCAGTCGGTTAAAAGTTTTTCGCAACGACTCGACCGAAACCGACATCAAGTTCACCCAGATCAGCCGCGCCATGGGAGTCGACATGATGGGCGCTTGGATGGGTTTCGCGCTAGGCGACTATGACAACGACCTCGATTTGGACGTTTTCGTCACCAATATCGGATATCACCCCCTCACCCGTGAGGCTCCGACCACGCCGTCGGGAGACTGCGCGTACGGTCATCAATACGGATGGGGAACCTGCTTCCACTTTTTGTTGCGCAATGACGGCGTTCGCGACGTTGAAGGGGTGGGAACCGTTGGCGTCTTCAACGACATCGCCCGCGCGACCTACGTCGCACCAAACGCAGTAATGCCACCTATGGCGCTTGATCCCACGCAAATCGTCGAAGATTGGCAAGTTCCGACTGGCCTCGCTGCCTACGACTTCGGTTTTGGAACCGTGTTTTTCGACTACGAAAACGATGGCGATCAAGACCTCTACTGGCTCGGTGCCATGTCCGACCGCGGGGAAGCTCCCAGCGGCCACCTCTTCCCGGGCGCCGGACGCATGTTACGTGGCAACGGCGCCGGCGAATTCCAAGACATCACCGTAGAAGCCCGGGTGCTTGACATCCTCGGTGTCGATTACACCGTCCTCGATCCCAATCACCCCAACTTCGACCGATCCGAGCAACGGATTAGCCCCGCGTTTCACGAAAACGGCAAGGGATTGGCGAAAGGCGACCTCAACGGAGATGGCTACGTAGACTTGATCGGCACCAACAGCAACGGATGCCGCCTCGTCGGCCAAGACGATTGCAACTGGGAACCCGGGCCGCTGTTCCTGTGGATGAACGCCGGCGGTGATCGCAGTTGGATCACTATGCGATTGATTGGCGGAATGCTGGACGGTGACATCGGCAGCAACGCCGACGGAATCGGAGCGCGGGTCTACATTGAATACACCTACGCTGACGGCTCCAAGCATGAGCAAGTTCAAGAATTGACCGGAAGCTCTACTTTTCTCTCTATGAACAGTCTGGAACTGACGTTCGGGATCCGGAATGCGGATAAAGTTGACAGAATAAAGATCGAATGGCCCAGCGGTCTGGACCAAGTCATCGAAGATGTCGACGCGAACCAACGCATCGAGATCACCGAAGGTCAAACTATCCCCTGACCCGCGCGCCGCCGCGTATAAAAAGTGCTTCAACCCCAACGCCCCGAAAACCTGGACCCGCAGATCGAACGCGCGATCGCGATGACGCGCACGATCCGCGTCCCACGCCGATCACTATCTACCTTTGGTTCAACTGTGATCCACTATCACGTTGTGTCTCAACCCGTTTACGAAGGCATATTCGAGGACGAGCAAAAGGACACCGTAGTCCGATACGGACTCGTCCGCGCCGACCGACCACAGATAGTTACTCCCGGCTATCTGTCAAACTCAGAGGGATTCGGTCAAGAGGCCACAGAATACCTCGACTACCTCACCAACCGATACGGTTCGGATGCTGCTGGTTTGCTCTACAAGTACAAGAACGAACCCCAGACGACTGAAACCGTCGCCGGAGAACCGCGCCAAATCGCCGCCAAGATCCGCGACGAAATCGAACGCGACGACAAACCGCTACACACCGTTCTCCTCGGCGTAGACGAACTTTGGGATGTCTCCGTGATGAAATTCATCTACGAATTCACTAATCAGTCCGCCAAATCGAACTTCGAGGAGTTGAACGAACGCCGCTTGTTCGACGACGACGGCGGAGTTCCAAGGGATGCCAGGGTACGCATCGACGACCTTATGCAACGCGCCCGTCGCCGAGAAATCGATCCCTCAGTTGTCCACGAAGAACTCGTCCGATGGGGACTTTTCGAGGAATATCAGGAGAGCTTCTTCAGGCTCTTCCGACGCTAACCGTCAAACACCTCGATGCCCGCTTCGACCATCGCCGCGATCGCGGAGTCGGCATCACCAGGCTGCAAATTCACGCCCTTCATGCAGTCCAGATAGATGTTCGTCTTGTAGCCGCGGCGACACGCATCCAACGCCGTCTCCTTCACGCAGTAGTCGGTGGCAATACCCACCACATCCACATCCGTAACGCCATGCCGCTTGAGAATTTCCTCCATCGCCGTATCTGATTCGGCGTTGGTCAATGGATCACGGACGGAAAAACCGGAGTAGCCATCTTCTCCGCCGGTCCCTTTCCGGACCACCTGAGAATTCGTCGCCACCTCTAGTTCCGAATACCACTGCGCCCCCCAGCTGCCGGCTACGCAGTGGACGGGCCAGATGCCACCGTCCTTAGCGAAATGTGGTGTCACCTCCGGATGCCAGTCCTGCGTGTATACGATTAACCTCTCATCGCCACGGGCTGCGGCGATCTTGGTGTTGATGTTCGGAACCACCGACGGCGCATCCTGAACGTAAAGATTGCCGCTCGGATCGACGAAGTCGTTCTGCACATCAACCACTATCAGCACTCTGTTCGAGTTAGACATCGCACTCTCCTCAATGAACTTGAACTTCCTTGATCTGTACCGCGAATTGCCCACCGTCCTAGGCCACATCTGGCAATTAGTTTCGCATATCCTATTTGCATCAGATCATCCGATGCAGCCAATCTGCGCGGTACGAGTGAAAGGTATTCCGACATGACGGGTCGATACAAAGCGGCGATCGTGGGCTGCGGCAGCATCGCACATGCGCACATGGATGGTTACTCGCTGGTCGATGCTGTCGATGTCGTCGCATGCGTCGATCCGATACCTGAAGCGCGCCAAATGTACATGGACGATTGGGGCATTCCCAAGTCCTATGCAACGCTCGAAGAGTGCGCCTACGACGCCGAGCCCGACATTGTCAGCGTCTGCACTTGGCATCTGCTTCACGACCCGTTGACCGCCGAAGCGGCCGGCTATCCATCTGTCAAAGCAATCATCTGTGAAAAACCGATGGCGATCGGTATGGGTCGTGCCAACCGAATGGTCGATGCCTGCGACGCTAACGACGTCAAATTAGTGATCAGCCACCAACGCCGCTTCACTCCCGGATGGAACAAAGCCAAGGAACTCGTCGCAGCCGGCGCCATCGGCATCCCGCTCCGCGTCGACATCCGCGTTAAAGAAGGCCTCGCCAACTGGGCGACGCACTCCATCGACGGCGCAAAGTTCATTCTCGGTGACCCTAAACCCCGTTGGGTGATGGGCGCGGTCCAGCGTACAACCGACAAGTACGAACGTAACACCCCCATCGAAGATGCATGCATCGGCCTCGTTATGTTCGACGATCCGCTGCAGTTCTTCATCCAGTCCGATCTCTGGGACAACGACTGCGATGCCGGCAAGTTCTTCATCCGTGGCACCGAGGGCATGCTCCACGTACGTGAAACGGTTCTGAAACTCTTCAACGCTGAGACCAACGGCTGGCAAGATGTTGATCTCAACTTGTCAGAAGGCGATCAGGCCATCGGCGGCAACATGAACGGCAAGCAAGTCGAAGAACTGGTCCGTTGGCTCGACGGTGGACCCGAGCATCGCAACGCCGGCCACATCGCTCGCGACACCGTGGAAATCATGATGGCGATGTACGAATCCGCTCGGCAGAACAAAGTCGTTCACCTGCCGATGGAAGAACAGGAATATCCGCTCGAACTCATGATCGATGAGGGCAAGGTTACGGTCGAAGAACCTGGTAGGTACGACATCCGAGGTTTCCTCGACCGAAGCAACATCGACGAAGCACGCTACGCTCAACTCAAAGATGACGGTGTCAGTCACCACCAGGCCATGCGCATCGTCCACGACGAGATGGCGCGCGGCTGATGGTCTCTTATCCATCGCTTGCGGAGAATAGCAACCTTAATCTCCGCATATATACGGAGATTAAGGGCTGATGCGGAGAATATCGTGTATAATATCCGCATATGTTGCGGATAACATACATACACGAACATCCTGATTGGCCACATTTCCAGTGGCGGCAAGAAGAACTCATCGACCTGCTCGCCACCATTCGGCACCAACAGGGACTTCTGCTCGGACGCATGGAAGCCGTCGGATTCGACCTCAGACAACAGGCCGAGTTGAACGCGCTTACCGAAACCGTGTTGAAAACGAGCGAGATTGAAGGCGAAGTTCTCAACGTAGACGAGGTTCGGTCCTCCGTCGCCTCGCGGCTGGGCGTGGATATCGGTGGACTGGCACCTCCTCACCGCAACGTCGACGGCATCGTCGATCTGATGGTCGATGCCACATTGAAAAGTGACGAACCGCTCAGCGCAGAGCGCCTGTTTGGTTGGCATTCATCGCTGTTTCCAACCGGACGGAACAACATAACCCGCATCACCACCGGAGCGTGGCGTGCCCCGGGTGACGGTCCTATGCGCGTCGTCTCCGGTCGGATCGGACGCGAACGCATCCATTTCGAAGCGCCTTCTGAGGATCGCATCGAACAGGAGATGCGGGCCTTTCTCCAGTGGTTCAACGCGCCAACAAAACACGACAACATCCTGAATGCCGCAATCGCCCATCTGTGGTTCGTTACTATTCACCCATTCGACGACGGTAACGGAAGGATCGCGCGGGGAATCGCCGACATGGCATTGGCAAGGTCCGATGGCGTTTCACAGCGTTTCTACAGCATGTCATCCCAAATCCGCAAAGAAAGAGCCGATTACTACGAAATACTCGAACTCACACAAAAAGGTGCGATGGACATCACCAATTGGATGGTGTGGTTCTTGGACTGCTTAGGACGCGCTCTTGAAAACGCCCAAGACACCGTCGCATCTGCAGTTGCTCGAGTTCGGTTCTGGGACACCTTCGCGGGGATGCAGCTCAACGACCGGCAGCGCAAGGTCATCAGACAACTCGTCAACGGGTTCGATGGTTATTTGACGACGACCCGGTGGGCGAAAATCACCGGATGTTCTCAAGACACGGCGTTGAGGGACATAACGGACCTAATCAACAAAAGCGTCCTTGAGCGCAGTCAGTCTGGCGGACGCAGCACGAGGTACGACTTGGTCAACGCCGTCCCTGCCTCAGCGAACGCACGTAGTTGATCTTGAATGATGTCGCCCGATCGCATTCCGAAATGCGGTCGGGCGCAGTTCATTGTTGATTCGAAATCTTTACTGGCTGCTCGGCATCTTCGAGTGAATGATGTGAGCCAATCGCCCTATAGGCATCGACTGCAACCAGACCTTGCCTCGACCTTCGAGCGTCGCTAGAAACAAACCCTCTCCGCCAGCCAACATCGACTTCAAATTCCCCGCGCGTTGAATGTCGTAGTTGATGCCTTCTTGGAACGCAACGATGCATCCGGAGTCGACCCGCAAACGTTCACCGTTCAGTTCACGCTCAACGATGGTTCCGCCTGCCGACATGAATATGTGCCCGTTGCCTTGCACCTTCTGGAGAATGAACCCCTCGCCACCGAAAAATCCTGCGCCAAGTTTCCTTTGAAATGCGACCGTGATGCCCGTATCCGATGAACCGCAAAGGAACGCGTCACGTTGCGCCAACACCGTGCCGCCCAAACCGCCAAGGTCGATCGACACAATCTTGCCCGGCGCTTCCGACGAAAAAGCCACGATTTGGCCCTGGTTGGCTACGTTCTGGAAATGGGTGACGAAGATGCTCTCACCTGCCAGCATACGAGCACCGGCATTCATGAGGCCACCAAGCATCCCTCCTCCACCTCCGCCCGGACGCTTGCCCATCTTCGACTCGAACTCGATGCCCGGCTCCATGTACATCATCGCACCGGCCTCACCGATGATCTCTTCGCCCGGACCCAAACGGATCTCCAGCATCTGCAAATCATCGCCGATGATGCGATATTGAAAACTGCCTGCGTTCATCACGGCCGTCGATACGTTTGAGTCGCGCATGATCCCACCGTTCCTTTCTCGGTTGCTTACCAACACTTATAAATTTCGGCGTCACGCGGATTGATAGCCCAAACCGCATTCCACCAGCTTTTCAACCAAAATAAGATACGTTGCATCGTGTCGCGGCGGATGTTCCCGTAACATATTGGTTCCCGTCACCATGGCTTGATTTGCATCGATACGTTGCCACTCAAACCCGGTGAAACCCTGATTCGAGAGGCATGACCAACGAAATGGCAGCATATGTAATAACCGACGTCGAAATCACGGATTCCGAGCTATTCGCAGGATTTCGCGCAAAGCTTGACCCCACCATCGAAGCTCACGGCGGAAAGTTCATCGTTCGCAGCGAGAACATCAAGATCGTTCATGGCGATTGGACACCGAAACGTCTCGTGGTCATTGAGTTCCCTGATTTTGAAACCGCCGTAACATGGTCCCAATCCCTTGAGTTTCTTGAACTCAAAGACATGCTCGACAAGTCGTCGAACACCGACATCGTCATCATTGAAGGGGTCTAGTCGCTCATCGACCAAATTTTGGCCGGACTCGGTTAGTCCATCCCTCTCACGATTGCCAACGGCGAATTTAGCGCATCGATAACCATGTTCGGATAGTCACGTCGGAAACCAATCTTCGCCAGCATCGCAGACGCTGTCGACTCGATCACCGCCGTGCCATTCCACTCACTGATCGCCACACGTCGGCCAACCGATGCCGCGGCAATCGACCGCACGAGCGCCAGAATCCCGTTCTCAATCTCCGCATCCGAAGAATCCCCCGTCTCAACTCGGGCACCGCTCGAATATGCCACCATGATTGGCCGATCACTCACAAAAGCTATCCTCGTACTCGCGTTTCGGCTGAGATTCAGCAGGCCTGCGCATGGAGATTGCGAAATCGACGCTAAGTTGCGATCGAAAATATACGCCGGATCCGTCGCCGCCACGATGCTCACGGACGAAGCACTTTTACCTTCGCCGCCAACCGAGCGCATCAACTCGATGAAATCCGTCGTTGCGAACTGCACTCCCGGAAGGCCGGTAACGAAATAGCCCCTCCTGACCGCGCCTCTAAGTTCCATCAGATTCAATGCTCGGTAGATCGGACACCAATCCCACCCCAGTCGATCAAGCTCGATAGCTCGCCGCGTCACCACACCATGACGTCGCAACAACAAGCCGGCTCGCTTTTCAGCAACCTGTGCTTCATCCAGACCTGGACCCAGGAACGAAAATCGAGACGTAGCTGACCAATTCACTCCCGGCGCCAATATTCCCTGCGTTGTGCGCAATCGCTGAGCGAATTGCCGCCGAACGTCACGGCGGTGACCGACTCGACGCCCTCGTCCAGTCGCGACCGGACTAGCCTCAATCGTAGAGACTTCTTCCGTCGAAGACCGCGCAATCGCCGCGGCAACTGGCCAAGAATCTCCAGTAATCATGCCGCGAAGCGCCAAATCTCGGATGACCGCCGCAAGCTCCGATGGATTCACTCCCGCAACAGCTGCGAGTATCGTCTCGGAGGTCGCCACGCCCTCAGCCGAAATGAACTCATAAACGCCTCTCGATTGATCATTCAAGGTGCCGAAATCGCCTGCAATGACATCAACCGTCGCTGATGGCAGCGCCGCTCGACCCTCACCAGTCCGGACCAACGCCACGCTCCGAGTATCGCGCGTGCCGTCCTGACAAAACACCCACCTGAAATCTCCGCTCGCCAGCACTTCGTTCAACACATTGGTCGAAAATCGATCAACCCTCGCTGGCAACACGTCTCGCGCCCACTGTTCGACCGGGATCGGCAAACCTTGGAGCATTTTCAATGCATTGCAAGTCCCCCCGTACAAATCTTCATCCCTGGAATCGTTCAAACAGTGACGTTGCACCAACGCCGCCTGATAGTCCATCGGGTCCGAAGGCTCAACCTCAGATCGCAATATCGCCAATGTTCGCTCTTGGATCCGAGCCAATGTCGCCAGGTCCAACCACTCTTCCTCTCCGGCATCCGTAAAGTACCCCTTCGAAGCCCGCGCGTCCGCCATCAATTCGTCCAGCACATCGTGCAACACCGCGCGATCGATCGGATAACGCGATTCGATCACTGCCACCGGCACCGGCCCGCTTCGGGAAAGATAGCGCGCCACAACCCTCCTAGCCGATCCGAAATCGCACGGGTCCCTCATCGACGATCGATACTCATCAACCAACTCCGTCGCAACCCATCGCTGCTGCACGCGTCCGTCAATAACGAACTCAACCAACTGTGCCCTGCCCTGCGAAGCCAACCCTTGAACCCAGTCAAACCATCCTTCTTCGGAACGATCCGCAATCTCTTCATCCGCCAGATCGCCAACCTCCGCCAAAAGCTGCGCCAATTCCGTTTCCGTCCGTACTTTCATCCCCGGGCTCGAACGTCCAACTAACGCGGACACGTCCTCGATCGCTTCTCGTCTCAGCAGTCCCGCCGCCTCTGGATTACGGAACAATTGCCCGAGCGCCTCACGGTCGATATTCAACGTCTGAAGTCCACGTTCGGCTTTTGGCGTGTCCCACTGGTACATCCAAAACGCCTTGAAATTGAACTCCAAAGCCCTTGCCACCGGAGAAGGCACATCAGATTCCACGAACTTCAGCTCAATCTCTCCCGATTGAACATCATCCAAGATCCGCTCCAATCCCGGCATGTCCATGAAGTCTTCCAACGCGTCCCGATACGTCTCCAGCACAATCGGGAAGTCCGGAAATGATTTGGCAATCGACAGCAGATCCTTGGACCGCAATCGCTGCAACCAGAACGGCGTGCGCCTAAACTGACCCGGACTCGGCAACAGCATCGCCCGATACGCATTCTGCCTGAAGACAGCACCGAACAGCGGTGAATCGATCATTCCGTCGAGAATGGTCTTTTTCGCCTCATCGCTCGTCATCTCGGCGATGAAGTCCACCGGCGCGACATCGTCAGACTGTGGCAATCGGAACATGATTCCGTCATCGGAGACCTGAATCTCAGGTTCCACTTTCTTGCGTCGCAACAACTCACGCGCGATCGCAACCGACCATGGGCCATTTATCCGACCGCCGAACGGCGAATGAACCACGATCCTAAGATCGCCAATCGAATCCTGATACGTTTCGACGATTACCGTCCTGTCCGACGAAATCTCCCCAGACCATCGAATCTGCCGCCTGACATAGTCGATGATCTGCCGAGCACCCACCTCATCCATCGGATACTCCAGCTGCAGCCATTCAACGACATCGGCCGGCGCGACCTCGTCTTCCACATACGGCCTGACTCGCTCCGCTACCTCAGCGCGAAACTTCGCAAGTGAGTACGACAAGTCCAATGGTCGCCACGGAAAATCTCCTCGCCAAAACGGCATCCGTGGCGCCGCCCCTGCCGCCGGTTCAGCGATCACTCGATCATCCTCGATCTTGGCCACCCGCCAAACCTGGCTCCCCAACATGAAAGCGTCACCTTCTCCCGACTCGAACACGAACTCCTCGTCCAACTCCCCAATCCGAGTCTTCCGATCCGGCAACACCACCGCAAACGCACCTCGATCCACAATTGCACCGCCATTGCTGATCGCCATCATCCGCGTGCCCGGTAGTTGCTGAAGAACGTCCTGAGTCCGATCCCAGTGAACACGCGCTCGCAACGCCGAGAACAGTTCGCTTGGATAGTGACCCGACACCAACTTCACTACGCCCAAGAAATTTTCGTAATCCAGGTCCGAGTACGGGTACGCGCCTTTCACCAAACGATAAAGGTCCGCCACCGGCCAATCCTGCACCGCGACCACAGCCACGATCTGCTGGGCCAAAACATCCAAGGAATTGCGAGGCACCGATACTTCCTCCACTCGTCGCTCCTGCATACCCTTCGCAACAACCGCCGCCTCCATCAAATCCTCTGGGTGGGTCGCATAGATCTTTCCGCAACTGATCGCACCCACTGAATGTCCAGCACGACCAACCCGTTGCAGACCCTGAGTAACCGTCTTAGGCGACTGCAACTGCACCACCAAATCGATACTGCCGATATCGATTCCCAACTCCAGCGAACTCGTACCAACCAGCGCCGGCAATTCGCCAGCCTTCAACTTTTCCTCGATATCGCGCCGCATCGTATCGGACAGACTTCCGTGATGCGCCATGAACGGGCCGTCTTCATCACCCGATCCGATGAAGCCGCTTCCGATCGCGGAACCCTCCACGTCGCCATTGGCCCGTTCTCCGTGGGCGGTATTCAACCGGTCCGCGGCGTTCTCTGCTTGACGGCGGCTATTGGCGAACACCAGAGTCGTATCGTGAGTCTCGATGTCGTCCAAAACTCGCGGTATCAACTTCGGCCAGATCGAACCCGGGTCCGCACCAACCGCCTCGGCCATCCCATGCACACTCACCTCGATCTGCTTGGAGCCCGGACAATCCACGATCGATACGGGTCGCGGCTGCGGCGGCAGTCCATCGACATTGCCTCCCCCGACGCTAACCGACTGCCCGCCTAGTAATCGTGCCACTTCACTCAACGGACGTTGTGTCGCCGACAGTCCGATCCGTTGAAACCCCGGCGCGAGAACCTCCAATCGTTCGAGTGAGATGCTGAGATGCACTCCTCGTTTGTTGGTGCACAAAGTGTGTATCTCGTCGACGATCACGGTCTCGACCGTCTGCAACATCTCGCGCGCACGCAGCGATGTAAGGATCAGGTACAGAGACTCCGGCGTAGTGATCAAGATATGCGGCGGATTTCTCAACATCCGCGCTCGCGCCGACGATGGAGTGTCACCAGTCCTAACATCCGCGCGGACCTCCGGAATCGCTACATCCAATGTCCGTGCCGCCTCTTCAATACCGCGCATTGGCTCACGCAGATTACGTTCGACGTCGTATCCGAGCGCCTTCAAAGGCGAAATGTAGAGCGTTCTGATGCCTCGTCGCTTGGTGAGTGCAACATCCGAATACAGCGCGTCGAGGGCCGAAAGGAACGCCGCCAAAGTCTTCCCAGACCCCGTAGGCGAGTGGATCAACACATTTTCGCCGTCCTTGATGCGCGGCCATGCTTCACGCTGCGGCTCGGTCGCAACACCGTGACACTCACGGAACCAACGCGCTACTGGCGCGCTGAAGCTTCCAAGCTCATCAGGTTTTGTCGAAGCACCTCGGACCATTGCAAATATCCACGGTACGAGTTTAAGCGAGCGACCCGGCCGACCAATCTGCCCAATCGGTCAAAAGCCGCTCGGCGGGTGTCTAGTTGGTTCCGCCGCTCCAAATCCGCCGACCAACTATCAATGCGAGCACGGCGTACATCATGTCCACAATGGGGAAATAAATCAGGTGGGATGTCACCGCATCCCCAGTCTCGCTGTCTGGATTCAGTTGCCAGAACCACTCCCAGAAAAACAGGCTTGCCAATACGATACCGCCGTAGAACACCACCGACGTCCGGAGGTAGGTCAACGTGTCAACATCGGTGCCACCGATCGCCCGTTTACGCAAGATCCCAACGACCAACACGATCACAGTTCCTACCGCCATGAAGTAGTTAAGTATTTCCCAAACCGTATAGTCAGCAGAACCATCGTGGTACAGCGGAGTTGCCGCCAAATTGACCACGACCGCAATTGCCGTTGCGATCAAAAACACGGCAACAATCCGTCTCGCAATTTCCATAGTCTGAACCCTCCTAATCTCGTGTAAAAGGCATTATTGCACCTTCAGTACACATGCCAGGTCGTGTTGATCGGATTTCCCGAAACGACCGCCCTGACTTACCACAATCGCATCGATTCTTCGAATAACATCCTCAACTCTGCCGCTCCCGTCGGCCTCGGTGCCAACTTCGTTACCCTATGCTGCGGCAACGTTCCCGCAACGAACGCGTCAATATCCGATTCGCTGTAACCGACACCAGACAATCCGTTCGGCATTTCCAAATCCTGCAACAACCGAACAATCTGTTCAGCCAAAAGCTCACCAGCTTCCTCGTCGTCCACACCCTCGATTTCGGCGCCCATCAATCGGGCCGCTTTGAGATGCCGAGCCGGATTCGCAACCGCGGTGTAGCGAAACACGGCCGGGGCGTTCAGTATCACCGATAACCCATGCGGTATGATCGGATGTTCCTCTGGATAACCCGCCGGTTGGAATTCCCTCGCGTTCCCGGCCACCGGATACGACATCCCGTGCGGCAAATGAACTCCCGCCGTCCCGAACCCAACTCCCGCCGCAGTCGCCGCTAGGCACATGTTCGCCCGCGCCTCGTCATCCTCGGGATCGTTCACGGCTCGTCTGATGTTCGCGGAAACTATCTCGATCGCCTTCGCCGCCCACACGTCGCTCATCGGGTTCGCTCCCTGATACGCGGGACGGTGCGCTGGGTCGATCGCCGCTTCGCGCTTCGTGTATGGCAACGCGGTATAGGACTCCAACCCGTGACAAAGCACGTCGAAGCCGCTGAACGCCGCAACGTTTCGCGGCATCGAACGGGTATTCTCCGGATCCACCAAGCCCATATGCGGCTTCAATGCCCGGTTCGCAATCCCGGTTTTGGCGTGAATCTCCTTCATGTCGAAGATCGCCACGCCAGAAGTCTCGCTGCCAGTCCCAGCCGTCGTCGGCACTGCAATCAACGGCTTCAACGCACCCGGCACCGGAGTACCCTTCCCAATCGGCGCATTCACATACTCCAAGAAATCCGCCGGATGAGAGTCGTATAGATTCGCCACCTTGGCCGTGTCCATCACCGAGCCGCCGCCAACTGCGACGAAACCGTCGAAGTTGCCTTGCTCTGCAAATCTGATCGCGTCCGCGAACGACGCGTCCGTAGGTTCCACACTCACATCTGCATAAACCACGAATTCGATGCCGTCGTCTCGCAACGACTCCAGAGACCTCTTGACGGCCGTAGTCTCCAATAAGGATTGATCGGTCAACACCATCGCCCGCTTCACGCCCAACCGCTTCATCTCGAAGCCCAGTTCGGCAGTCACCCCAAAACCGAACTTGATGCTCGCGGCATCCATCGCAAACGCGGTTTCCAATCCCTGAGACATCCCGTTTCTCCGTTCGGTTGCTCGCCGATACGACTACTCGGCGCATGGTCAGCATTAAAGTATGCACCAACGCACCTAACTCTCTGCCAACCAATGACCGACCACCGAAAAGAGCTCAGCGTCGACCTCTATGAACTCACGATGTCTCAGGTCTTTTGGCGACGCGGCATGGATAACGCCGCGACGTTCAGTCTTTTCTTCCGCGGCTACCCTAAGGATCGTGCCTACTACGTCGCCGCCGGCATCGAACAAGCCCTCGATTTCCTCGCAGACTTTCACTTTTCGGCACACGACATCCAGGCCATCCGAAACACAACACCGCTCGCCGACGATTTCCTGAACGCGTTGTCCGATATCTGCTTCACAGGCAACGTCCGGGCTGTGCCTGAAGGAACCCTTGTCTTCGCCGATGAACCGCTGCTCGAAGTCACCGCGCCGATCATTGAAGCGCAACTCGTCGAGACGATGCTTCTCAACATCGTCACCACCGCATCGCTCATGGCGACCAAAGCGTCGCGCATCATCCAAGCCGCGGCAGGCAAACCCGTCGTCGATTTCGGCTCCCGCCGCACACACGGCGAGGACGCGGCGATCCAAGCCGCGTATTCTGGTTACATCGCTGGATTCGCCGGAACTAGCAACGTCAAAGCCGCCGCTCTATTCCGCATCCCCGCAGTCGGCACGATGGCACACTCCTTTATTCAAGCATTCGGAGACGAAACCACAGCGTTCGAGGCCTATGCCAATGAATTCCCTGAAAACACAACCCTGCTCGTCGACACCTACGACACGATCGACGGCGTAGCCCGCGCCATCCAAGTCGCCAAAAACGCGGCACAACATGGCGTCTCAATCAACGCCATTCGCCTGGACAGCGGTGACCTCGGCCAACTAGCGAATTCAGCACGCAAGATGCTCGACGACGACGGACTCCCAGATATCCGCATTATGGCAACCGGCGGTCTCGACGAACACAGCATCCATGCCCTCGTCGAAGCAGGCGTACCCATCGATGCGTTCGGTGTCGGCACGCGCTTCGGAACCTCCGCCGATGCGCCGTACATCGATTCGGTCTACAAACTAGTCGAACTCGACAGTCGCTCAGTCACTAAGCTCAGTCCATCGAAGGTCACCCGTCCATGGGCGAAGCAGGTCTACCGAAACTTCGACCAAGGGATGATGGGCGGCGATATCATCACCCGTGAATCATCCCAGATCCCGAGCAGCAATCGCGAACCTTTGCTCCGCAGCGTAATGAGGTCGGGCAAACGGAATGGCGCTCCCGAAGCCTTGACGACCGTTAGAAAACGAGTCACATCCAATCTTCGCCAACTGCCTGTTCAAAATCGTCGTCTCGTCAACCCCGATTTCTATTCCGTCGAATACTCCCCAGAACTAATTTCACCTCAATGCAACCACGATTAACCGCGGAACGAAGCACCAGATGACCGATACATCCTTGCCTACACATGCCAGAGCCGTCATAATCGGCGCCGGAATCGCCGGTTGCAGCGTTGCATATCACCTAACCAAGCTCGGTTGGCGCGACATCGTTGTCGTTGACCAAGGCCCGCTCTTCGAAACCGGCGGGTCGACCTCGCACGCACCCGGCGGCGTGTTCCAGATCAACGCGTCGAAGACAATGACCAGTTTCGCCCGCCAAACGGTCGCCGATTGGTCACAGTTGGAACTCAACGGCGAACCGTGTGTCAACCACGTAGGCAGCCTCGAGGTCGCATGGACGCCCGAACGATTAAACGATTTGAAGCGCAAAGCGGGTTTCGGCCTTAGCTGGGGTGTCGAAGCCAGCGTCATCAATACTGAAGAGGCTCGCGAACTCGTCCCAACGCTCTCCGACCGCATCTTGGGCGCAATCTACGTCCCGTCGGACATCCAAACTACGGCGATCAAACCCGCCGAAGCGATGGCGCGCGCCGCGCGGCAATGCGGCGCATCGTTCCACGGCGACATCAAAATTACCGGCTTCGAGATTGAGAATCGGCGGATTCGCGGCATCAAAACCCAATCAGGAGACATCAAAACCGATCTCGTCGTATCCGCCGTCGGCATCTGGGCACCCAAGTTAGGTGCCATGGCTGGCGTACCCATACCACTCTCCCCGATGCAACACATCTACGCAATCACCGAACCTTTGCCAGAATTCGCGGGCGCAACGTCTGACATCGAACTGCCGTTGGTCCGCCACCAGGATCGCTCGATGTATTTCCGTCAGGAGAGCGACTGTTTCGGCATCGGCTCATATCTTCACGAGCCATTGATCGTCGAGGCCAACGATCTTCCCGACTATGGCGATTCGCCAGTACCACCTGCTGAGATGCCGTTCACTCAAGACCACTTCGATGCCGCACAAACCGCAGCTGGCGAGGTGATGCCCTGCCTCGATGGCGTCGGATTGACGCGGAAATTCAACGGCCTTTTCTCGTTCACCAATGACGGTTTCCCGATTCTCGGCGAAGCGCCACAGCTTCGAGGTTTTTGGTCCGCTCAGGCCGTTTGGATAACGCACGCTGGAGGTATCGGAAAGGCCGTTGCCGAATGGATCGTTAACGGTACACCCACCACTGACCTCCGCGAATGCGACATCGCGCGCTTCCATCCCCACGCTCTCACTCGCCGCTACATCCGAGCGAGGGCCGCGCAACAATATCGCGAAGTCTACGACATCATTCACCCTCTGCAACAGATCGCAGAACCTAGAAATCTCCGACTCACACCGTTCTACCCGCGCCAACAAGAACTCGGCGCCGATTTCGTCGAAGACGCCGGATGGGAACGCCCACGTTGGTACGAATCCAACTCCGACCTTCTCGAATCACTCGATATAGCTGGCGCATCTCGCCAAGGGTGGGAAGCACGCGAGTGGTCGCCCATAGTCGCCGCCGAACACGTCGCCACCCGCGAACGCGTCGCCATGTTCGACCTCTCCCCATTCACCAAACTCGAAGTGACAGGATCCGGCGCACTGGTCGCGCTCCAACATTTGACTACCAATCAGATGGACAAACCGATCGGTGCCATCACCTACACCTCTCTCTTGACCCCGAACGGCGGCATAAAGTGCGATCTGACCATCACCCGACTTGCCGAAGACCGTTTCTTAGTCATCACCGGTGGAGGTTCTGGTCCACAAGACCTGAAATGGATTCAGTCAAACCTGCCCAAGGACGCATCAGTGAATGTCACCGACGTATCCTCGGCAACCTGTTGCATCGGCTTATGGGGTCCGCAAGCCCGCACCCTGTTGAAACAAGTCTCTGACGACGACATCGGAAATCGAGAGTTCCCGTACCTCACTTCGAAACCCATCACGATTGTCGATGTTCCCACTCTGGCGGTGCGCATCTCTTACGCCGGCGAGCTCGGTTGGGAGATTTACACACCGGTCGAGTATGGCCTCCGACTTTGGGACTTACTCTGGGAAGCCGGTCAAAATCTCGGCGTGATCGCCGCCGGGTCCGCCGCCTTCGACTCGCTACGCCTCGAAAAAGGCTACCGTCTCTGGGGTAACGACATCCACACCGAGTACAACCCATACGAGGCCGGCACCGCTTTCACCGTAAAGATGCAAAAAGGCGACTTCATTGGCAAGAAAGCGCTGCTCAACACCTCGACCCATCGACCAACGAGAAAGCTGTCGTGCATGACCTTGGACGACCCTGATCGAGTAGTCATGGGTAAAGAACCGATCATGGACGGAGACCGAGTTCTCGGCTACGTAACCAGCGCAAACTTTGGTCATTCTGTGGGCTGGGGCATCGTCTATGGGTACCTCCCAATCTCTCACACCCAACCAAATACCAATGTAGAAATCATCTATTTCGGCGAACGGCTCCAAGCTACCGTCCAAAAAGAACCCCTTTACGATCCAAAAGGCGACAAAATGGCATTGTGAATTGCTACCTCCCCAAATAATGAAGCACAACATTTCGGCAGAATTTACTTAACCGCTCTCCACTTTTACTGGTAGCATCACCGCATGATCAGATAGTCCCTCGCAAATTGGAGGTGATCAGGTGAGCCAGACGCTGACAATCGACGGCCTAAAGCGCCGAAACTGGCCTATCAATTTGAGGCAGAGCGGGAACAGCGACGCCCGGATACTCATCTCCACTCGGATCAGAAAATCCCCTTGGTGGCACCTCTCTAAAGCCGCTGGTTGCAGGGCATACACAACCTACAACCACCTTTACCATCCTCGTTCGTACATCAAGCCCGAGGACGGCGGTTTGCTCGCGGAATACCAGTTCCTTACCGAACACGTCAGCATGTGGGACGTGGCCGTTGAACGACAGATCAGAGTCAAGGGGCCCGACGCCGCAGACTTCGTCAATCTCCTGATCACCCGCGACGTCCACTCAATCCTCCCACCGATGCAAGCGCGCTACGTGATTCTTTGCAATCAGTATGGCGGTATCATCAACGACCCTGTGCTGCTCCGCGTCGCCGACGATGAGTTCTGGTTCAGCATCTCCGACTCGGATGTCCTGCTCTGGGCCCAAGGCGTCAACTCGTTCGCCAACTTCGACGTCGAAATCCACGAAATCGACGTCTCACCCGTGCAGATCCAAGGCCCGAAATCCGCTGCCCTCATGGAGAAGATGTTTGGACCTCACGTCAGAGAAATCCCCTACTATGGATTGATCCACGACACACTCAACGGTCACCCGGTAACCATCTCTCGAACTGGATTCTCAGCCGAAGTCGGCTTCGAAATCTACCTCCACGACGCAACCATCCACGCTGACGACATTTGGCCTCATATCCTCGAACAAGGCAAGGAATTCAACCTCGGCGTCATCGCTCCCAGCCACATCCGGCGCCTCGAAGCCGGAATCCTCTCATACGGTCAGGACATGGACATCGAGAACAACCCCTTCGAAGTCCGCCTCGGCTGGCAAGTTGACCTCGAAAAGGAAGCCAACTTCATCGGCAAGGACGCCTTGGCACGCATCAAGCAACGCGGAGTCCAACAGCGACTTGTGGGTCTCCAACTCGGCGGTGCACCGATCACTTGGTACAACGAAGATTTCTATCTCGTAAAGAATGCCGAAGATGGAAACGACATCGGATATATTACTAGCGCGTTCTGGTCCCCAAACATCAACTCAAACATCGCCCTTGCCGTCATGCCGAAAACCTATTGGCGCATGGGCACTAAAGCGAAAGTACGGCTCCCCGAAGACGGCATCGTCGACGCAACCGTGGTCCGGGTCCCCTTCCGCGACCCAACGAAAGAAGTCCCCAAAACCGCCCTGTAACGACCACTGTTGATAGATTTACGCCCCGCCACCCGTCATCGACCCTATATCCCCAACGGCCATACCCACATGATGAGCGGAATCGAGACGGTGACGATCACGATTACCAGCGGGAGCCCTAATCTAAAATAATCACCAAACTGATAACCGGCCGGGCCCATCACTATCGTGTTTGACTGATGGCCAATCGGAGTGAGGAACGCCGACGACGCACCGATGGCAACCGCCATCAAAAACGGATCTGACGCAGCTCCGAGCGTCGTCGCGACACCTATCCCAATCGGTGCCATCAGGATCACCGCCGCGGCGTTGTTTATCACTGCCGACAGCAACATCGTCGTAACCAAAACAATTCCGAGTGTCGCCCATGCGGGAAGCGATCCGCCTAAATCCGCGATGACCATCGCGACACGCGCCGCGCCACCGGTCGTTTCCAACGCTTCGCCGACCGGTATCATGGCCCCCAACAGGACAATCACAGGCCAATCGATCGCTCGATACGCCGCCTGAAGCGTAAGAATTCGGGTCAACAGAAGTACCGCTGCGGCGCCCACGAAGGCGAGTTGAACCGGCACAATTTCGAAGCTGGCCAGAAGCACTGCCCCCACAAAAACCGCGACCGGGAAGAATAGACGTTGTCGTTGCCCAACCCGAAGCTCGCGCTCGGCCAACGGCAGCAGACCAAGCCGAGGCAGTGCCGCCTGAACTAACTCTGTCCTTCCTTGGAGAAGTAGAACATCACCCGGACGAAACGCTATTCTCCCTAACCGCCGCGCGAGTCTCGTACCACGTCTCGAAACACCGAGCAAGTTCACTCCAAAAGCCGCGTGCAGGTGTAAGCCGCGGGCTGTCTTACCCCGCGCGTCGCTGTCCGGGCCGACAATCGCCTCCACCAAGGTCACGTCCTCAGAACTCAGCGATTGATCGATCTCTGCGCGCATGTCTCGAGAACCCTCGAGTACGAAGCCGGTCGAGTCAGTAAACGCCCGAAGATCCTCAGGATCAGCTTCGACAATAAATATGTCATCTGCATCGATCACCTCATAGCTCGATGGCGCACCATAAACCACACCCCGACGCAGCAAACCCACGATCGCAACGTCCTCCTCCGCCATCTCCTCAAGATCGCGCACCAATTGGCCGACCAACCGAGAATTTTCGGGAACGCGAACCTCGGTCATGTAATCCTCGATATGCAGCGTGTCACCCAGCGCCAAAGGGGCCTTACGAGGCGGGATGAGACGCCAGCCAACCAACGCTATGAACACGATCCCGGCGACTGCGATCCCAAGTCCCACAGACGTGAAATCGAACATGTGAAATGGCTCTCCGGATTCCTGCTGCCGAAAGTTGGAAATAATGATGTTGGGTGGCGTGCCGATCAGCGTTGTCAAACCTCCGAGGAGAGATGCGAATGCCAGCGGCATGAGGAAACGCGAAGGGAGGTCTTTACTGCGGTTCGATACTCTGATAGCCACCGGCATCAGTAGGCTCACCGCTCCAACGTTATTCATGAAAGCCGAAAAAAACGCCGTGATACCAGACAACGACAACACTCGTGCCGTTGAGCGATCCGGAACGCGGGAATACCAAGCGGCGATTACGTCAACCACCCCCGAATTCTGAAGCGCCCGGCTGAGCACCAAAACACCCGCGACGGTCACCACCGCCGGATGACCGAATCCCTTAAACGCCTCCGCTGCCGGCACAATCCCCGCGAACGTTAGCACAAGCAATGCAAAAAGCGCAACGATATCGTAACGCCACGTGCCCATCACAAACATGACGAGCGCCAAAATCAGTACCCCGAATACGATTATTTCATCCAATGAAATCGGACTCCTTTTACACCGGAATTTGAAAAAATGGAGTAATCACGAGTCTATCCACGGTTCGCTCAATCCATGCGCCCACACCGCACATTGAACTACAAACACGTTGAACCCAACATGACAAACCCAGCCCTCGCCCACCGCCAGGTTATTCTCGTTCCAATACATTCCACGGCATCTCAATACCCCAAAGGCCCATTGGCGATTTCGAATTTTGGCGTGGAAAATAAGGGGTTTCGATGCCATTCACTGGGCTGATTGACGAATTTCGCAAATCAAGACGCGTTCAGATCGCATATTCGTATCTCGCGTCAGATATTCGTTGAGACTTCGTATCATGGCAATCATCTCAATCACTTAACATCAAAACTTGCGCCACCCCGTAGGCGCGAACAACACGCAGGAATTTCCCAAATGTCCCTAAAAATCGCAGCCAATCTAACCATGATGTACAACGAACACGATTTTATGGATCGTTTCGCGGCTGCATCTCGCGATGGATTCAAAGGTGTCGAATACCTCTTCCCCTACGACTACCCCGCTGACGCCATCGGCGAACAGCTCGAAACACACGGCCTGCAGCAAATCCTCTTCGACTTTCCGGCGGGCGATTGGGCCAACGGTGACCGCGGTATCGCCGTCCAACCACATCGCGTTGGAGAGTTCCAAGACGGTGTCGGACTCGCCATCGAATACGCCAAAGCCCTCGGATGCCAACGGCTCACATGCCTCGCCGGCATCCCCGATGCAGGAAGCGATCCCGACGCCACCGACAATACATTAGTCAGCAACCTCCGTTTCGCGGCCGACGCCGCGGCAGCGATCGATGCAATCGTCCTCGTCGAACCTTTGAATACCATCGATGTGCCAGGCACGTTCGTTTCCGCCACCGCGCATGGCCAACGCCTGATCAAAGACACCGTTCGTGACAACGTTCGACTGCAATTCGACGTCTACCACACACAAATAATGGAAGGCGACCTCGCCCGCAAATTCTCCCGCCTGCTGCCCATCATCGGTCATGTCCAAATCGCCGATAACCCCGGACGTCACGAACCGGGTTCAGGCGAGATCAACTACCCATTCATCCTCGAACACATCGGCAGCTGTGGATACGAAGGATGGATCGGTGCGGAATACATTCCTGCGAGCGATACCAAAGCAGGATTGAGCTGGGCGGATCCCTATCTCTGATCGAAACTGGCTACGCGGCCGCCGAGCCCTCGGTGCCTTCTCCTCGTTGCACGCGCGCCGCAACGTCTGGAAAGTACTTACCAAGGACTTGGTCGACGATACCATCCGCGTCCAATTGCAATTGATGCCGTTGATCCGCCGCGGTGCCATGTTCAACAAAGGCATCCGGCATACCAATTCGGTGCACTGCAACATCGGTGATCCCCGCATCTGTTAGCTCTTCTAACACCGCAGACCCGAATCCCCCGGCAAGCACGTTTTCCTCCACCGTAACGATCCGGCCTGTCTTTCGTGCCACCTCGCAGATCAACTCGCTGTCCAAAGGTTTGGCGAACACCGGGTCCACCACGCTGCACGTTATCCCGTACTCCGCCAATCGATCGGCCGCTTCAACCGCCGCACTGCAAGATTTGCCAAGCGCAATTATCGCAACATCGTCACCATCCAAAACAACCTCACCCTTGCCGATCGGCAGCTGTTCCAGTTCTGAATCCATCGCCACACCAACTGCCGTGCCCCTAGCGATCCGAATCGCAAACGGTCCGTCATAGCGATACGCCGTGTAAATCAGATGTTGCAACTGATTCTCATCTCGCGGCGCTGCAACGATCGCGTTCGGCAGACATCGCAGATAAGTGATGTCAAAAGCGCCGTGGTGCGTCTTACCGTCTTCACCAACGATCCCGGCCCGGTCGGCGATCAACGTCACATCCAAGTTCTGCAGACAGATATCGTGCACGATCTGGTCGAACGCTCTCTGCATGAACGTCGAATATATCGAAACAAACGGTTTGAGATCTTTCGACGCCATCCCCGCGGCCATACTCACCGCGTGTTGCTCCGCGATGCCCACATCGAACACCCGATCTGGAAACTCCTTCATCACATCCGCCAGACCCGTGCCCTCGAGCATTGCCGCGCTGATCCCCACGACCGCCTTGTCATCCCGCATTATCCTCGACAAAGAATCGGAGAACACCTTTGAATAGGTCGGCGCACCAGTTGAATCCCCTAACGGGGAACTCGGCTGGTGAAAACGCACCGGGTCATATTCAGCCGGTTCGAATCCATGTCCCTTGTGCGTCACGATATGCACCAGCGGCACCAAACCTTGCGAATTCATCGCTTGTCGCAACGTCTCTTCCAATGCGCCGAGATCGTGACCATCTATCGGCCCTAGATACTGAAAACCCATCTCCGTCCAAAACATCGTCGGCACTATCAATCCCGCCAGACCAGTGTTGAACCTCTTAACCAAGCGGTACATCAATTCGCCGGTGGGAACCCGCTGGGAAATCGACTTCATTCGATTGATCATTGACTGAAACTCCGGATGCGTGATCAATCGCTTTCGCCAGTTCGTCAAGAAACCGATATTCTCCGAGATCGACATCCCGTTGTCGTTCAAAATGACGACTAAACGATCCGGATTTAGATGAACGATGTTGTTGAGCGCTTCGAAACTGGACCCCGAAGTCATCGCTCCGTCTCCGACAATCCCAACCGTCCACGCTTCCTTGTTCAGGTTCGCCGCACTCTGCGCGATACCCAGTGCGATCGATAGACCCGTCCCGGCGTGACCGGCACACAACGTATCATGCTCACTCTCCGCCGGCTCGCCAAACCCGGACAACCCACCTTCCAATCGGATGTCCTGAAACTCATCACGGCGGCCGGTAACCAGCTTGTGCGTATACATCTGGTTCGTAGTGTCCCACACCAAACTGTCGCGGGGACTGTCAAACACTCGATGTAGAGCCAGGGTAAGCTCCACGATCCCGAGATTGGACGCCAAATGACCGCCACGCTCAGATATCACCGAAATGATGGTTTCACGCACCTCTTCCGCTACCTGTTCAACCTCCGGCAGCGTAAGTTGCTTGAGGTCTCCAGGTGCATCGATACGATCCAAAATGCGACTGGTCATGGTACCCACTCTAAAACTTGTCGGTTGCAACAACTCCACGTCGGCAACCGTACGCGTTAACCACGCTTGATATGTATAGGAATATACCACACCTATGCCCCAAAACGCCGCCGAACGCGCCATCCGAAACCATCTCGATTCCCTTCGGCTAGGTCTCTAACCCCCATTCGCACGTTGCCAAGCGTCGGTGACATCAAGCGATGGATCATTCAAAGGTGAAAGCGTAGTTTGCAATTCCCGCGTAAACTGATTTCGCACTTGATGTCCAAATGACCGCTTAAGCCGAGGGGAAATTGCGGAATATATCCAACATCCTCCATTTCAGATACGATGTCCAGACATTCAAAGGCGACGTATTCGGTGGCCTAACCGCTACCGTGGTTGGGTTGCCGGTCGCGCTGGCGTTTGGTGTCGCGTCCGGGCTCGGCGCCGTAGCCGGCATCTACGGCGCCATCGCTGTCGGGTTCTTCGCCGCGGTCTTCGGCGGCACTAAGTCACAAATCTCCGGTCCGACCGGCCCAATGGCCGTCGCCATGGCCGCGATCGTGACCCTCGCCGGCCCGAACAACCTCGGAGAGGCCTTCGCGATCGTCATCTTCGCTGGCATCATACAGATCCTTCTCGGCGTCCTGAAGATCGGACGTTTCGTCGCATACACTCCCTACTCCGTCATCTCCGGTTTCATGTCCGGCATCGGAGTCATCATCATCATTCTGCAAGTCCTCCCTTTCATCGGCGCTAAAGGAGCATCCGGTGGTCCGGTCGGTGCGATTCGCGCCTGGCCTGACGCATTCACCAGTTTCGGCGTCAGCGCCGCCATCATCGCCGCCGTTACCCTCGCGGTCGGCGCGCTTTGGCCACAACGCCTTAATCGATACCTCCCGTCAACACTGGCAGCAATGATCGCCGGAACCCTCCTCGGGGTGCTTTGGTTAACCGACGCACCTGTGATCGGTAACGTGCCCTCCGGTTTGCCGAGCATTCAATTCCCGCAGATCGAAAGTGATTTCATTGTCAAAGCGATCCAACCCGCCATCATCATTGCGCTCCTAGGCTCCATCGACAGCCTGCTCACCTCACTGATCGCCGACTCCATGACGCGCACTCGACATAACCCGAACAAAGAGCTCATCGGTCAAGGCATCGGAAATACCGTCGCAGGATTTATCGGCGGGTTGCCAGGTGCGGGAGCAACGCTCGGAACCGTAGTCAACCTTCGTGCCGGTGGAACAACGCAGATATCGGGAGTCATCCGGGCGGCGATCCTCCTGGCACTCGTCCTAGGCGTTGGTCGATACGTCGAAAATATCCCCCTCGCCGCTCTTGCGGGAATTCTCATTAAAGTCGGTTGGGACATCATCGACTGGCGATTCATCACGCGCATTCATCGAGTTCAACGCGAACACCTCATCGTCATGGTCATCACCATGACACTCACCGTTTTCCTCGACCTCGTCACCGCCGTCGCCATTGGACTGATCGCCGCCGGAATGGCCACCGCCAGGCAACTCGAAGGCCTCGAACTAGACAGCGTAGTCTCTGTCCCGATCCTCGACCGAGTATTCTTCCAAGGATTCAAAGCCGCACGATCCATGGATGTGTTTGCTGCGCGGGTTGGCCTCGTCTCCCTTCGCGGGAGCTTCACCGTATCCTCCTCCGGCCGACTCATCACGACCCTCAGCGAAGACATCCGCGAACATGAAATCGTTATCCTCGACTTCACTGACACCGTCTACATCGACGACAGCGCCGCTCTCGTCGTCGAACAGATGATCGACGTGGCCTTAACTTTGGATACACATTGCATCCTCGTCGGTATTGGGGGCGTCCCTGAAGCTGCCCTTCGGGCGCTCAATACCATCGACGCGGTACCTGAAGAACACATCGTCGACAAAGTGGACGACGCCAAAATAATCGCACTCGAAATGCTCGGGCTCGATGTAACGCCGGAATCTGGCGGCGCCATCGAAACGCCCACGCTTGAACCAACCACAAACCCAGATGCGACGCTTTAGTTAACATCGGCAAACAACGCGACTCCAATCGAACCGAGGTCATCGTTCAATGTCCGAAATGCTCAAACAAGGCGACCGCCTGCCGAAACTCAATTTGCAACTCGTCGACGGCGGTGGCCTCACGCTACCCAGCGGAATGAAAAGTCGCTATGTCGCGCTGCTCTTCTTTCGCGGCGCATGGTGAAGCTACTGCCGTAGGCAGCTAGGTAGCTACCAAGAGAAAATCGACGAACTCGAAAAACTCGGCGCGGGAGTCATCGCCGCAACCGTCGGAACCCTCGACGAAGTCAAATCGATGCGCGACGACCTAGGCCTCACCTTCCCCGTCGCCTACGGCATGACCGAAGCCGAATTCGAACCACTCGGATCCCTGTGGACAACCGACCATCACGGCCGCTACATGCAACCCACCGAACTTCTGCTCTCCCGAGGCGGCGTAGTCTTCGGCTCCATGTACGCATCCGGCCCCGTCGGCCGCATGTCCGTAGAAGAAGTCCTAGTCGCCATCAAATCCCGCGAACAGCGGTAACCCCAAACACCAACGCGTGTGAACTAGGATGCGAAAGATGGGGAAGGATGGTTTTGGGGGCGGGTTGCCCTCCCCTTCGCTTCGCGTAGGGGACGCGACGTAGGGGCGGGTTTGAAACCCGCCCTCGCACGCAGGAGATGCTCGAAATTCCCGACGGACCCCCTCTTCAATCGGCCCGATCAAAGACGGGCTTCACACAACTACGTAACCCACCATCACACCTCAACCACCACCAACCAAATCCTTACCATCCTTCCCCATCCTTCGCATCCTAGTTCATACCCTCTGTGCGTTAACATCATCAAAGCCAACAAACACGCACACTCATCACGAAAGGCTCCAACTCAATGGCTGACCGATCCTTCACCCCCGTCGACGTCTCCGACGACATCCTCGACCGCTTCCGCAAACTCCCCATCGCCACCACCTGGGCCGCCGTCGCGAACGTCGCCGGCGTCACCCTACCATTCATGGAAGGCGTCCGCAACTTCACCACCGGCAAACGCCTCGCCGCACGCGCCCGAACCCTTCGCTTCCTTCCGCCCCGACCAGACCTCGACGTCGAAACCAAAATCGGCGAGGAATCCCCCGAATATCGAGCCATGGCCCGTTGCGGACCCGGCGATGTGCTAGTCGCCGACCTCATGGGCAAACAGTGGGCCGCCGTCGCTGGTGACGTAAAACTCCTCCAGCTCAAAATGAACAACGCCGACGGCCTAGTGACCGACGGCGCAATCCGCGACCTCGGCGTCCTCGAAGACGAAAACTACGGCCTCATCGTCTACGCCCAAGAACGCTCCCCCTACGGCGGACGCCCCTGGGCCGACCCCGCCTACGAAAACTGCGACATCCAATGCGGCGGCGCCCTAGTCCGCCCCGGCGACGTCATCGTCGGCGACGACGACGGCTGCGTAGTCGTCCCCTCCTGGTTCGCCGAAGAAGCCGTCCAATGGGTCGAAGAACACGAAGGCGTCGAAAACTACGTCAAACAGAAGATCCTCAACGAAAACGTCCGCCCCGGCAAATACTACCCCCCGACCGATGCGACGATGCAGGAATACCTCGACAGCCTCAAATAACCAACACGCCAATCGGGTTTCCCCCGCTCGCGGGGGAAACGTCCGGGGCCTGCCCCGTACCCCGATACGGGGGACAAAGGGGGCGCGAAGCGAGACCCGGAGGGGTTGTAACGCCAAAACACCGCCCTACCGTAGTTCACGCACACCTCCGTCATTCGCGTACCCTCTTACGTAATTCCGGCACCCGCTTTCGTCATTCCGGCGAAAGCCGGAATCCAGAGGGGCGGCGCGGCGGGGTCAGCATAGTAAACACACATGACTAACCCCTAGCAATACGCCCAAGGCAAACATCATCTAGGAAACCATGACACGCATGCGAAATTTCCTAACGGCGATGTGGGATCAGTTCGGCAAGTTTGCCCACGCTGTCCGTGAACGATGGCCCGTCCTGACTTTCATCATCCTAACCTTCTGTCTACCTTTTTACGTAATGGCGTGGTGCCTCGACGTCTTCGACACCATCGCCTCTAGCGTCACTGTGTCCGTTGCCGTCACAATTTTCCCAGCAATTCAATTCCTGTCACCGCCTGAGCCATTTACAAAGATCAGCAACATAGGCTGGTTTTCAGCCTTCGCATTAGTTGGATTGGCACTCTTTTTCGGGGTGGACGATGATATTCGATTCCTAACATTCAGTGCTATGTTCGTGATATTTGCTTTGCCTTTGATCTGGATTTTCTGGCAAATCGTCCGTCATGAATTGATCCTGATCCCGGGTTTCGCGCTCGCGCTAATCGCAATGCTGGTCTACTGGGCTGGTGCGTTGACTAAAGACGAATTGACGTCAGATCTATTGCTCTTGCCTCTGCCGTTTATCTTCGTTGTCGCGGTGGGTTGGGCACCAATCGGGTCACTTGCCCTGAATATCGCACGTAAGTACAAGAACGTTAGGATTTGGGGGCCGGCAACCCAAGCCTTAGCAATGGGCTTACTCTTTATGCCTGCGTTCCTCGCATCCTTCACGATCCCCAACGTCCTCGAACTCAGCGATCCATGGTCAGCCGCGTGCGTAACGATTGTCGGAGTCGTATTGGGCGCTGTAATCTCAGAACCTCTAAAGAACATGTTCTTAGAATGGGGAAACTTAAAGCCCGAAACCGGCACTCCCAAATAGCATCACCCCAACTCAACTGCACATCATCAAATCTCATCGTTCACACTCTTTCGCATCCCAGTTCACCCTCGTGCAGTATCATCGTCAAAGCCAACAACCAACACGCACAGAAGGCTCCAACTCAATGGATGATCGATCCTTCACCTCCCGTCGACGTTCCCGACGACATCCTCAACCACTTCTGCAAGCTACCCATCGCCACCACCTAGGCGGCCGGAGAAAAAACCGCGTGGCAACTCGCACTTTTGCCTCTGTTTTGACTGATAGTTCGCTACGCGTGTCTGCTCGATACCTATCGATTAGTAGGTAACGATCATGTGTTTCATCGGACGACGGCGAACTAGGACACGATGGCGACGGCGCACCAACGGCGGTCCCTGGTCTGAGTGGATAGAGGGGCCCTGGTCAGAATGGAGAGAGGGGCCGTCCCCTAGCGTTAGTCGAAAACGACGTATGCCCGAAAGCATTCCAGCGCCAAGAAAACGGCCCGTTTGCCCTCGATGTCAAGGAAACGGATATCAAGGCGTATGGGCAAGCGGGGGGTTACGTAATAATCAAAGATGCGTAGGTTGCCGCGGATCGGGATACCTATCAACTTCACGAACGAAAACTCCCTTTTGGCGAACTCTGACGCTAGCATTGACGATTGCTATCGCGGGTTACTTGGCATTGTCGGCTACGTCACCCGAAACGATCGATGAACTGATGAACTCTTGGAGCGGTTTATTCGATGAAATGTTCGAACGTTAACCGACAGAAGGATAGAGACCTTCCTGTTGCTTGATGCATCCGGGTTCCGATAAAATCCCACGCTCACACCAAACGGCATCAGCCCCTCAAAATTGAAAATGTGGAAGTTCACGTCGATAGTCCTGTTCCTTACCATCCTGGGATACCTTGCCATCAGCGCAACTCGTCCTGACATAAGCCAGCAGTGGAACAATGAATGGCGGTCGCTGTTTCGCAACGCTCCGCGCATTATCTTGGTTACGCCAACGCCCGAGCCACAAGTTATCGTAACTACTCCATTGCCAACCTCGACGCTGCTGCTTAATACACCTACACCGGCAACAACTCCGATACCGATTAGCACCGCAATCCCAACCTCGACGCCAATTCCTGCACCAACGGCAGTTCCAGTAGCAGTCACCCCATATCCGACTTTGCCTCCCATGGTTCAAACCCCCTCGCCGACCAGCACAGCAACCTCGACCACAACTCCGACACCAACTCTCACGCCGACACCATCGCCAACTCTAGTACCGACACTTGCCCCAACACCATCTATCACTCCCACTCCGACCAGTACCGCAACGCCTATCCCTACTCCCGTTCCGACCGTTGAACCCACGCCAACCAGTACACCGGAATTAGAAGTTCGTCGATTAGAGGATCTAGCTCACGAATTCATAAACGTGCAACGCGTAAACCATGGACTAGAACCTTTGGAACATATCGAGAAAATCCGATTGATCGCCCGTTCACATAGCGAAGACATGGCATTGCGAGACTATTTTTCGCACGACAGTCCTGAAGGGCTAGATCCAACTGATAGAGCACAACGTGCGGGGTACAGCTGTCGCAAGGATTTCGGACTTAGATATCGGATCGGTCTCGCTGAGAACATCCACCAAGGATGGTTGTTCGAGGGATACCGAACGATCAATGGCAGAACTACACCGTACAACCTGTACTCACCCGAAGAGATAGCCCACAACGCGGTTGAAGGTTGGATGAACAGCCCCGGCCATCGTCAGAACATTCTGGATTCATCGTATGACCGCGCTGGGATGGGCATTGCTATCGCGGATGACGGAAAAGTCTTTTTCACCCAGAATTTCTGCTAACCCAACAATGCCAATCATCTACACCATCCTCCTATGGGGCGAAATCAACGGCGAACGACCCCCCATCTCCGAATACTCCATCTTCATCCCGTCACTGCCTTAAGCCTGCACATCCGTCTCAAAATCCTCTCAAAGTTTTTCGCCATTTAACTCTCACGCAATCGAACTTTTACTCAATGGTGGATCGCGTGCAGTGTTTCTCTGTTCGATTGTGTTGGTGATCACTCATCCTTTTTCGAAAAGAATACAGCCAGCATAATCGCAACGAGAACCGCGTATACAAGCACCAAGACCCACGCTAAGCCTAGTCCAAACCATACTTCTGAATCGGTCGGGCGTTTTCCCATAGCGTCAGCAATCCAGAAATACGCACTGACACCGCCGAATATTGCAGCAAGTGCGCCGCGCGTGGCTCGAAGCCGTTTCGTCACGCTTGAGTCTAAGCTCATGAGCAACAGCATTAGTGCCGCGCACAGAGCCATCAAAGGTCCGTGTATTCCGCCTTGGTAAGGGTCATTTGCTATCCAACCCATGCCGACGACAAAGGTGACGAACGCCATCAAGGTCGCCCCGGCTTCGACACTTAGAGCCACTACCTGTTTGTAGGTCAATTCGGATCTCCTTTCGTTGTATCGATTCCGTGATCATATCTCAGCATTTGAGCGTTGGCACGAATTCCAAAATCGGCGAATCAAGACGGACGAAAGTCGTCAACATAACCAGCGATTCTGTGCCCATGATATTCATCCCGCAATACGAACCCACTGAGTAGTCGACCAACTTACTTTTGCCTGCCTGATCAACCACCACCCACGTCAAACGACGAAGCTCAAGAGAATTGGCGACATGCCCGCGATCTAAGCCAGAACCAGACAACACGCCACCTAACGATCCCAACGATCACCGCAACCGAATGGTCCGTCAACCACGACTCCTTCTCCATCTCCGCCGACATCGCCGACCTCCTAGCCCAACACGGCAACGGCGTCTACACCATCCTCCTCTGGGGCCAAATCAACGGCGAGGACGTCCCCATCTCCGAATACTCAATCTTCATCCCGCCACGCCAATAGATCGGACAAAAGGGCGACCAGAATTTTCGCCATTGGCTTCAATTGCACAACGCACGTACCATATAATGCAGGCATGCGTGAACACGATGATGAGGCACAACTCGCACAAGCCCTGAACGTCACCTCCGATTCGAGGCAATCGATATGGACAATCCGAGCGGAGTGGATCGGTTGGTTCTACCTGTTATTCACATCGCAGGCCGCACCGTTGATCTTCGCGCTCTGGTGGTCCGAGAACTTCAGCAGCACGCACGATAACATAGCAAGTACGATAACCGCCATAGTCAGCGGCTCCGCATCCCTCATCTTCGTAGCCGCCACTGCAAGCGTCATCGAACTGGAGGCAGTAATGGTACTCAAAACCCTACTCGAACGACATTTCGAAAAGAAAGACCGCCAAAGGGCTGAACAAGAGCGACAGTCCAAACTGGAACGCGAAAAACTACGTGCCGAGCTTGAACGTGGCATCGAAATCGGCCGACAACTCGAACGCGAGGAACGAGCCGCACCGCGCAACGGGAACAATCACAACGGCGACCAAGAAAAGTAAGCACGGCAACCACAATCATCGAACTTGAGGTACTAGTGGTTCTCAGAAAGTGGTACCGCGATAGGGTGCTGTGCACAACCTCACTTACGACGGATTCACGGTCAGATCACATGCGCCTCCCCGTTGCCCGGCCCCTCTGGATTCCGGCTTTCGCCGGAATGACGGAGGTTATGCACAGCACCCGATAGGGCGGCCGAAAAGCGTCGAGATGCCTACAAAAAAGGCTTCGAAGCAGGTCGCAAAGCTGAACGCGAGGCTTAAGCTGTGTCCAGCGGCAGTTCTTCCAACAAAAACGAAAAGACCTAACCCAACAACCTCCCCTTCACTACATCCATATCCAACTCCACGCCCAGCCCCGGCCCCGTCGGCGGGATGTAGTACCCGTCTTCGAACACCAACGGCTCCTTGAAGATGATCTTGTGCAACGGCCCCTGGTTCGCCTCCGCAATCATGAAGTTCGGCGAACAAGTGTCTAGCTGAATCGCAGCCGCAGCCGCGATCGGACCGCAATACATGTGCGGCGCAATCACCGCATAGTGCGCCTCCGCTATCGCCGCTATCTTCTTCGACTCCATGATCCCGCCGCACTGACCTAAGTCCAGTTGGATTATCTGCGCCGCCTGTTTCTCCAGCAGGTTCGAAAACTCCCATTTCGTCACCAACCGCTCACCCGTCGCAATCGGTATCGACGTGTGCGCCGCAACCCGAGCCATCTCCTCCACGTTCTCAGGCGGAACCGGCTCCTCAAACCAGAACGGGTGATACTCCTCCAAGAAATCCGCCACCCGGATCGCACTGTAAGTCGTCAACTGACCATGCGTCCCGATACCCACCTCCAGCTCGTTCCCGACCGCATCCCGCACCGCCTTCCAGATCTTCGCCGCCTGCGTTATCTCCGGCAACCCGATATCTCTGGGTCCCGGGAACAGCGGAGTGAAGGGATCGATCTTGCACGCCGTGTTCCCCTCTTCGAGTAACTTCTCCGCGATCGGACCCGCCGCCGCCGGGTTCGCCATGAACCCGCCCTCCGGTTGCGGCATATACGCATACGCCCGCAACTTCTCGTGAAACTTCCCACCCAGCAAGTTGTAGATCGGCTGCCCCGTCGCCTTACCCACTATGTCCCACAACGCCATCTCCAACGCGCTGATCGCCGGCGTCGAATGCAGACTCGGATGCCGGAAATCGTGCCGGCTCCCATACATCCTCTGCCACAGCAACTCGATATTGAAGGGATTCTCCCCGATCAGCACATACCGTCCATACTCCTCCAGCAGCGAGATTATCGACTGCAAATCCACCACATTGCCGGAATACCCGCTACCCGTAACCCGCTCACCAAGCCCCACAATCCCCTCATCCGTAATCACCTGCACAAACAGCAAATGCTGCCCACCAATAAACGGCGGATCATTCTCCACCACCATCGGTTTGACATCAACAATCTTCATCACGCAGTCCTCTCATGCATTAACGACTGCGGCAATTCTAGCAACATTAACCCGTCATTCCGGCGAAAGCCGGAATCCAGAGGGGCGTGGCAACGGGGAGGCGCACGTGATCTGACCGTGAATCCGTCGTAAGTGAGGTTGTGCACAGCATCCCTTCGCGAAACGAAAGCTGGGTGTGCCCGACGGCAGGTGCCCCAGTTTCCACATCAATCATCAGCCAGTTACCTCATACCAACGCCGAATCCAATCGATCCCTATTCTGATACCCCTTCACCTCAACCGCACAAACGGCAACCGCTTCAACGTCTGATTCCGCGGATCAACCTCAATCCCAGCCGACGCGAATGCCGTCATTCCCATAACCGGGGCCGAATCCTCATCCCCCATCAAAATCGTCGTCCCCACAACCTCACCCATCAACTCAACGCGACCAGTCGTCACCGACACCCGGTGCTCGCTGCCATCGGCCAATCCATAGATCCGTTCGCCCTTCGCCTCCAACCCGATCGCCTCCAGAAGCTGACGAGGCACAAGGCAATCAGTCGCCGCAGTGTCGACCAGAAACGAACCCTCCCAAAACCGCTCCGGGTCCGCAGGATTCCGGACCGTCGCCGTCACATGCATAACCATCAACAAACTCTCTTTCCGATTCAACCCCAGACTCACAAACCACCCACGCGTTGATTCTTACACCACCCCACCAACCACCTGTTTTAGAATCGGAAAGACGCATACCTCGCATTCGCGTTCTCGTGGTGGGCGTAGTGTAGCGGTTAACACGTCAGGTTGTGGCCCTGAAGATCGAGGGTTCGATTCCCTCCGTCCACCCCACTCTATTTTGCGAATTCGAGAGTATCCGTGCGCCCGTAGCTCAGGGGACAGAGCATCTGGCTTCGAACCAGAGGGTCGGGGGTTCGAATCCCTCCGGGCGTGCCACCAATCCTTTCACCAACGTTTGAAACTCCCTTCGCAAAGCGCTTCGTATCAAATAACAAATCCCATTCCGGAGTCAGTAGTATGGAACCCCATTCAGGAATAATTGCCGTCCTCGCTTTCGGATTCTTCCTCGGACTCAAACACGCCACCGACGCCGACCACGTAGTCGCCGTCGCCAACATCGTCGGCAAAGAGCGAAACATCTGGCAATCCATCTGGCTCGGCGCATCCTGGGGAGCTGGTCACTCCGTCCCCCTCGTCATCCTCGGAACCGTCGTTTTGATCTCCAACGAGATCGCGATTGAACGCTACGAAGCCATTGCTCCATTCCTCGAAGTCGGCGTCGGAATCATGCTCGTATATCTCGGCGTTAGCGCCGCGTGGAACGTCCTGCGCGGCAAACTCCACATCCACCAACACGACCACGGCGTCGGCCCTCACGTCCACGTCCACGCCACGCACCAGCCTCAAGCTTCACACGCACGTCTATCCCAACACAAACCCAACAGCGACAACCACAACAGCTTCTTCATCTTGGGTAGACCCGTCTTCCGCGTAAAATCCTTCGCTATTGGCATCGTTCACGGACTCGCCGGAAGCGCCGCGGTGATGGTCGTCCTCCTTCCCACGATCGACTCGACCTTGACCGGCCTCGGATACATCGCCCTCTTCAGCATCGGCACCATGCTCTCGATGGCGACCCTTACCATTTTCCTCGCATTGCCGTTCAAAGCCGCGGCCTCAAAACTCGCTCTCAACCGGGCCATCACCCTCGCCGCCGGTGCCATCAGCATCGCCGTCGGCGCCATCCTGATAACAGAATCTCTATTCGACGCCACCATCATGCCGTTTTAACTCGACGATCGTCGATCTTCACTCGTTCGGGTCGTCAACCGCCAAGTTCGACCTTCTAAAGTGGCTCGTGCCCATCATTCTGGGACAAACCGGCATCGTCTTTGCCATCGCCGAAATCTGGGGCTGATAGCGATCGGCAAGAGTTCAACGGCCGATCTGTGAGAGCCGCCCCTAACTTGCTACGATTACCCCGCCGCGTAACCTTTCGTATTTCATAACCACTTGCCCATTTATGCGCTTCTGATGTAATCCTCAAGTGCTAGCGCGTGCGAATTGAGCGCATCGTTGCCGCGAGCATCAGGTTTCTTTGCTGAGATTTCCTTAACGAATCTGAGTAGGCTCACAGCATTTTGCATATGATGGTCTTTCCACCATTCGCTACATACGTAAAACCTTCCACCGTATCTATATTTCCAGTATCTGCTTTGACGTCCTTCAAACCTACCCGCTTCTACGCTACGCAGAAGAGGAAAATTACCGGTCGTGAGACCCAGGATTCGTTTGCAGAAATCCCTGTCCATCAACTTCTGTATGTCAGCCTCATCAAGAAGCGTGGGATGGTCTTCTAACAGCGTCTTCATTAAACCTCGCACGATTGGCTGTATCTGACCACCGGAGTTCCGGGAATGCTCGGTCATGGAGCGTCTATGAATAGGCGTACCGGAACTACGAATGGGTTGCTCGAACGAACTCCGAACCGGGACCGTTTCAGCAACGTCGGCTAGATTAAGCAGTTTCGATGATCGGATGAACAGCTCGGAGGTATCCGCTACAGTGTCCGCTTTGGCAAGTGTCTCACTCATCATAGTGCCGAAACCGTCGTTCATTATGAGATGCCATTCCGCCACCTCTGAAGGGTACTCTCCACGTAACGTAACGAAGATGTTTTCCAACGTTTGTTGGTCTCGACGATTTACTTTCGGCGAAAGAAAGTAAACGTGGAACTTTCTGGCCGTACGCAAGTATCCGTTCAGAAGGAGATATGTGCGTAGCATCTTCTTGAGGACATTATTGGCAACGCCGACGGTATAGTTCAATCCGCTTTCATGGAACGCGACATCCATAGCATGAACGTCGCCCATCTGATCAATCCCGATGACGTCTATCTCGCCCTGTCTCATGAATTGAGCGGAATTTTGCGTGCCTCTGAACACTTGACCGCTGACGTCGAAACGCTGTCTCATGGATTGAAACATGCCTTCAAGCTTCTCGTCGGGGATTTGCCGATCCCAATGGTCCGATGCCTTCCAGTTCGTTTGCACTATCAAACATTGCTTGACGTGTCGCAAGTACGAGTAGCAGAGAGATTCACCCACCTCAATTTTCATGCGTCTTTGTTCCTTTTTGGTTCTGTGTCCCCATTACACTACCCTAGCGCTCCACCTAACTCGCCACCGCGCCCTCAACGACGTTGTCGCACCACTCCCGGACGCCCCAAAAATCTCTTCGTGGCCATCTGGGCGAATCCAACTCCAACATCCATAACATGTCCATGAAATTGGTCGCGATCCGATACGCCAAGGGTGCATCGGGTGTCGCGTAGAACGTTACGCAGGAATCCAACAGGTCGACCATCAAATCGGACGCAATCGCCGCCCGTCTCCCGTCGGTGACATTGATATCGATATCAGACACCGCGGCCGAACCTTCGCAGACCGCTTCCAGATCCGCACCTTCGATGATGCCAATTGAGTTAGCAATCGGCGAGTTGATCACATCAGAAAGTGCCATTCTCACCGCCGCTTCCGTCGCCGGCGAGGGATCGTCGAAATACCAGACGCAGTTTCCCCACATCCTGATTCCGACCAATGAATATTCGATCTGTTCAAGCTTCTTTTCGTCGATCGGATTCCACCAACCCTCCGGCAAATCGATCGATGTCGGAGTTACTACCGCGTACTCGGTAGAGACCTCATACGGTCCACGAGCTTCCGGCGTTGGAAACGTTCGCCCACTCTCGAGCGTCCCACACGCCGCAATAACGATCATCGTGACCGCTATCGACGCAACGACCAGTATCGAAATCGCACCCTTGTTCAATTCATCTAGCCAGTGACACCACGAGTTTTGCGAGAGTCCGCGTCGGCGCACCGGTCGCGCCCGCCGTGCGGAACATCCTCCGGTTGCCGGTGACCATCGAGACCGAAGCGATGTCGATATGCACCCAAGGCGTATCTTCCGCGAACTCCGAAATGAAGTGCGCCGCGGTTATCGATCCCGCAGGAGCACCTCCGCTGTTTTTTACGTCGGCAATATTCGAACGGTTCAATCGCTTCGAGGTCGCATCCAACGGCAATCTCCACATCCCATCGCCCGAAGCCTCCGCCGCATCCATCACCGAGCCGACCAACGCATCGTCGTTGCCAAAAACCGCCGCATTGCCAGTGCCAAGGGCGACCCGAGCCGCACCCGTCAACGTCGCGACATCGATGATCCGTGCTGCGCCATTATTCCGCGCGTAACCCAACGCATCGGCCAACGTCAATCGACCCTCCGCATCAGTGTTATCTATTTCTACGTACTTGCCGTTCATCGCCTGAACTACATCGCCAGGTCGTTGCGCTCCACCGCCTGGCATATTCTCAGTTATTGGAAGCACCGCGTGAACATTGATACGAGGCCGGAGCCCACCAACGATCTTCATCGCCGCCAAAACTGCCGCACCGCCTCCCATGTCCCCTTTCATCGTAACCATCCCTCGAGACGGCTTTAACGACAACCCTCCCGAATCGAACGTGATGCTCTTGCCAATCAACCATACGTTATTGCTCGCATCCGACGGATCGCCCGCGTATGTCATATGCAGGAACTCCGCTGGACGGTGCGATCCCTGCGCCACACCCGCGAATGCGTTCATGCCCATCGATCTACACTCGTCCAGACTCATTGAGGTCAGCTGCAATCCGTGATCCTCCGCAACTTGCCGTGCTTCGTCCGCCATCGCCACTGGCGACAAAACGTTCGCTGGCTCGTTCACCAGATCGCGCGCGAAGTTCTGCGCCTCCGCGGATGCAATACCTAATCCCAATCCGGAACGCACCTCAGGCAACCTCGAGTCGTTCAACTCGGCTACGTTCATCAGTTCAAGGCGGTCGGACGATTCGTTCGACGTTTGTTTGTACTTGTTAAAACCGTACGAACCGATGATCGAGCCTTCTGCTATCGCTTGTGCCGCCATCGCAGTATCCAACCCGCCGATGCCCGCGCCGTGAACAATTGTCGTCGCCGTCTTGGCAATTCCCTTTAACCGGTTCGCGGCCACAGCCGCAACCTCGCGAACTTCATCGGCGCCAAAGTTGGCTTGCTTGCCCAATCCCATCACCAACACTCGTTTGGGCACGAATCCGTCGTAACGACCTGTAGGCGTATGGATCAACACGTTGTTGCCGCGTTTGCCCGTTATTTCGCGATCGGATATCAACTCGCTAATCAGTTGACCCAACGCCCGATCAACCGCTCCCGTCGCACCGCCCGGGCGTTCAACACCTTCAAAAAGATTCACGATCGCCGCGTCCGACGCGATGTGCGCAATGTCGCCACGCATCGCTTGCAATCTCAGGGTCATATCTGCTTTACCTCGTCAAAAATCCCGCTCGTCGTCGTCGTGTATCGATTCTAGCGAATTACCCACATTGCCGCTTATAACGTGGTTTTGCGGCACGTTTTGCTCCGAAATGCTCAAATGCCTCCATTGAGGGGCACACATGTCTGTTTCGTCACTGTTGGGAAGACAGAGTTTTGAAGAAATCAAGTTTCTAAAACTAATTCAAAATAAATTTTGAAATTTAATTGACGTAAATGTTTCCTCGGGCTAAACTAGATGCTTGTGCGAGTGAATCAGTCTCACGGTAGCCGAACCAGTTGAGACATGTTCACTGCGCTAGTCCTAACAAGGAGGCTTGCAATGCTTAGTCAAGGCAATACATCCCGGCAGGCGCACCAGACCGCGGGCAAGGACAACTCATCCATGCAGCACCGCATCCAGTTAGCCAAGTCTGTCCTGCTCATTACTCTCCCCGAGATCGCCGGTGGACGGAACACCCTCACCGTCATCAACACGGGAATCCACCCGATGGAACCTGTCTTCACCCGCGAAGTCGCCTGAGGGTTCGGTTCCGGAACGGGGCCCTATCCCGACTTAAAGGGATTCGCCCGCTTCATCCGGCACCAAACTCTCAGCAACCGACGTCTAGGGCATTGCATCTCCGACGCTTCGCATCCCAGGCGTCATTCGGACCCGTATCGAACAACCGATACCAGGACTTTGAACTAACTAACGGAGCCTCCAATGTCCCGAGTGCAAATCAAGACAATCGACACCAGCAGCATCAAACTCGACGTCACCTACGCATACAACGTTGAAAAGGCCCTATGGCGCGACTTCAATCTCAACGACGGCAAGAGCCCGACCGACCGTCAAAACCGGGTCACGATGGCAAACTTCGCGCTCCAGGTTAATGTTCCGTCCATCGAAGAAGACCAATACGACATCACGGTCATCGGAACTGGCGTCGGAATGCACGATCCGATCTTCACTCGAGAAGTTCTAGGAGCCAAATCGAACCAACTCTTGCGGTCCATTCAACCCAAACTCGTCTCGCGAGTGGTTCTTCCTAGCCTTCACTTCCTTCACGCCGGCAACCTCGTTTCGTACAACAACCGAGGCGATGCCGAGCCGATCTGTCCCAACGCCGAATACATCATCCCGGCAGAAGAATGGGATACCGCGATGGGAAATCATCCCTTCCACGTCACCGCATACCGCGAGGTCCGAACGGACCTCAAGACGCTACAGCGACTCGACGCCAAGATCACACTCGTCGAAGACGACAACGCCGAAATCGCGCCCGGCATCAAGTTGGAGCGATCCGGTGGCGTTACGCCTGCCAATTCAACAGTGATCGTCACTTGCGGCTCAGAACAGATCATGGCCTCTCCGCTGCTCTTCCCAACGCCGTTCCACATCGACCCGAGTGTTCAGTTCGGATTTAGCATGAACCCGCTCCAAGCATATGACGAAAAAGTCCGGTTGCTCGAAAAAGCTGAGCAGGAACGCATGTGCCTCTTCTTCCCGATGGATCCGCAGCGCCGCGCAGTTTACATCGACCGTGACCGCGCCGGTAACCTCGTCGGAACTCCTACCGACATCCTGGCGCAGCTCGACCCGCACTTGAACTAGTGCGAACAATCAACCGATCAACTCAGGTCGCCTGACCGACGACGACACCATCTGAATCGACACGCCGCAACGCGACATTCTCAATCAGTCCGTCACCGCCGCGTTCGTCAACGGATTCCAATCTGACTTTGACGTAGTTGTCGGTCAATCCTGCGCTCCCGCGACTTCCCTCCCACAACACGGGACGGACCGTACCGATCATCGCATCTCGGAATCGTGACGCACTCCTCGAGGCGATATCGCGCAGCACCGCAGCTCGTTCTGCTTTGATCCTTGGGTCAAGTTGATCGTCGAAGTGGTTCGCAGTTGTTCCCGGCCTTGCCGAATATGGAAATACGTGCACATCGGCAAATTCCGCTGCGCGCATCACGGATACGGACATTTCATGATCCACTTCCGTTTCACCTGGAAAACCGGCAATCACGTCGGTTGTGATCCCGCAACCCCCTACCCTTGCCCGCAATAGCTCGACCTTCTGCAAATACTCATCGGATGTATAAGTTCGTCGCATCCGCCCAAGGATCACATCGCTGCCGCTTTGCAACGGCATGTGGAAATGCGGACACAACCTACCGTCCCCTTCAGCGACCCACAAATCCAACAACCGATCATCAATCTCCGGCGGCTGCAACGAGGAGACTCTAATCCGAGGAATCTCTGTCTTCGCCAACACCGACCGCAATAAGAAGGTCAAATCCACACCGGCCTCCAGATCGAAGCCGTAGTGTCCCAACTGCGTCCCCGTGAAAATCACCTCCCGGCAACCTGCAATCTCCAACCGTCGTACATGGTCAACAATCTCTTCGACCAAGACACTACGCTCACGACCCCTGACTCTTGGCACTATGCAATACGCACAGACCTGATCGCACCCTTCTTGTATCTTCACCGAAGCCCGCGTCCGGCCCAACAATGCCGCGGGAGGAATCACATCCCGACCATCCGCACACGGCGTCAGTTCCACGCTTAGTCGTCGGGCCACCGATTCGACCAACTCGGGCTTTCTCGAATTCCCTAACACTAAGTCGACGCTGTGGAGACTCGCTGTTTCATCGGTGGCTCGTTCCGGATAGCACCCCGTCATAACCGTCAGCGCGTTTGGATACCTACGCTTCGCCGCGGATATCGACTGCCTAGCCTTTTTGTCAGCAACGTGCGTAACGGTGCATGAATTGAGGATGAATACATCAGGTGTCGCTGCGTCATCCCGATCCCGTACCGCAAAACCGGCACGCAAAAACTCCGCCGCCAACAGCTGGGAATCGGCAGTGTTCAACTTGCATCCATGCGTCTCGATTTCGACCGTAGGCATATTGGTTCCGATTCTACGAAGCTAGGGTTCTGCCACGTACAAAAGGAGACGAGCAGACCCAGATATATACTTCATTCAGCGTATCTGCGACGCCAAACGAACATCGCATGGGAAAACAACTACACATGACCGACCGGGTAGTCGTCACAGGGATAGGGCTAGTTACGCCCTTAGGCTCCGACCGCGAAACCACATGGAAAAACCTGATCAACGGTGAGTCGGGTATCGACTATATCGGCGCATTCGACGCCGAAGGGTTCGAGTCTCGGATCGCCGGCGAAGTCACCGATTTCACACCGGAAGCCATCCTCGGTCGTCGGCAGGCGAAGCGAATGGATCGCTTTGCCCAATTCGCCTGCGTTGCCAGTCTCGAAGCCCTCGAACACGCCGGGATCGATATGGAGGACGAGACCGCCGAACGCGTCGCCGTTCTCATCGGTAGCGGCGTCGGCGGCATCATCACCATTTCAGAACAGATCGAGGTCCTCAACGACCGAGGCCCGCGGCGCGTGAACCCATTCCTAATACCCATGATGTTGGGTGATATGGCGAGTGGTCAAGTCTCCATGACGATCGGCGCCAAAGGGCCCAACTTCTCAGTTGTCTCCGCATGTGCCACTGGCACCGATTCCATCGGTGAGGCGGCTGAGATGATCCGCAGAGGCGTTGTCGATGTCGCAATTGCTGGCGGTTCCGAAGCCGCTATCTGCCCAATCGGCGTTTCCGGATTCAACGCCTGCAAAGCTCTGTCAACGCGCAACGATGATCCGCAAGGAGCGTCACGCCCATTCGATGCCGAACGAGATGGTTTCGTCCTCGGCGAAGGAGCTGGAGTCATCGTCATCGAATCGTTGAAACACGCCGAAAAGCGCGGCGCCGAAGTGCTCTGCGAACTGGTCGGATACGGCGCGACGAGCGATGCCCACCACGTTACTCAGCCGCACCCTGAAGGCGAAGGCGCCGCCGAAGCGATGAAAATCGCAATTGAACAAGCAGGCATCGACCGGGAAGAAGTCGCTTATATCAACGCGCACGGCACATCCACTCCGCTCAACGACAAGTTCGAGACCATCGCGGTCAAGAAAGCCTTTGGCGACCACGCGGATAAACTGTCCGTGAGCAGCACCAAATCCATGACCGGCCACCTCCTCGGGGCCGCCGGCGGCATCGAAGCCGGGTTCAGCGTCCTCGCAATCTCTGAATCGGCGGTACCTCCCACCATCAATCTCGAAAACCCCGATATCGACTGCGATCTAGACTACGTCCCGAACATGGCGAAACGTGGACGCGTTCCAGTTGTCATGTCCAATTCGCTGGGATTTGGAGGTCATAACGCCTCCGTCTTGTTCAAGGAATTCGACAGTTGACCACGCGGCGGACGGACGCGTCCAATCGTCCGCAACGCGCCTCTGAAACACCGGCATCACTCCAACCCATCACGTCGCGATGGCGAGTGGCGGACCCGGCACCGGACGGTTTTTACCTGGAGATCGAGAACGCCGCGCCGCGCGGTTCATTGGCGCTAGTTTCAACTCTCCTTTACAACCGCGGCATCCGTAACCAAGACGCTGCCCTGTCGTTCCTCAACGACGGTCTTGACGCGATGCATCCTCCGAGCGCCATTCCCGGCATCGAACACGCCGTAGATGTCATCCTCGAGGCAACCCGCAACGGGGAAGGAATCGGCATTTTGGGAGATTTCGACGCCGACGGCATCACCGCAACCGCGATCATAGTCCTAACACTCCGGAAACTTGGCATCGAACCTCGGTACCACCTGCCGCATCGCGAAATCGAAGGACACGGGATTTCGCTCGAAGCGCTGGAGCGTTTCCAAAAGCAAGGCGTATCCGTAGTCATCACCGTCGATACCGGCATCACCGCGTTCGACGAAGTCGAATATGCCAAAACCCTCGGTATCCGAACGGTCATCACCGATCACCATCTGCCTCAAGGTGACCAGTTGCCGAACGCCGCCGCGATCGTCAATCGTCACCTTTCCGACGACCCTCGACTTGCCGATTTCTGCGGCGCTGCAACCGCGTTCAAACTAGCAATGGCCCTCCTCGCCGAAGCCGAACAATCGCCCGCACCGGAATTGATCTCGCTCGCGGCGGTCGGAACGCTAGCCGACCAAACCGAACTATTGGGAGATAACCGCATCATCGTCCGCGAAGGTTTGAAGATGCTCGATACAACCTCTCCTCCCGGCCTCATCGAATTGACTCGTCTCATTTCCAATCAGATCCGACACGGCGGTCCGTTCGATGCCGAATTCATCACGTTCCAGTTGGCCCCGCGCCTCAACGCGCCCGGACGCATCGATTCTGCAGATCCGAGCCTGAATCTTTTGATTGCGACCGACATTTACCAAGCGATGCAACTCGCCAATTACCTCGACGACGCCAACAAAAAGCGGCGCAGTATCGCTGACAAGGCGTGGCGTGCCGCCAAACCGAAAATCGATGCCGCCATGAGTAGCGGGAACAACGTAATGGCGATCGAAGTCGATGCCACCTTACCGATGGGCGTACTCGGACCGTTGGCCGGCAATGCGTCCGAATACGCCGCGTCGCCCGCGTTCGCCTACCAAGTAATTGACGGTGTCGCACGCGCCAGCGCACGTAGCATACCAGGCTTTGACATCCATCAGGCCCTTGAAGCGGTATCCACGAAACTTCAACGCTTCGGCGGCCACGCCGCGGCCGCCGGTTTTGCCGCCGACGAAAGCCTGATACCGGAAATTACCGACCACCTCGAAACTCAGATGTCATGGTCTGCCCTGAGCTCCACCGTGAATGAACGCGCCGTCAGAACCGTCGACGCCGAGATCAGGCTCGACCAGCTCGGATATTCACTCTGGGAATTCATCGACAAGATGGCCCCGTTCGGCACCGGAAATCGAGAACCCCGATTTCTCGTCCGTGGCGCCGAAACCGCCAACATCGCATACATGGGCCGTAACCAAGACCACGTCCGCCTCGATCTCAAAGACTCCACCGGCCGATCATTCCGCACCGTCGGTTTCCGCATGGCCGACAACCTCCCTCCAACCCGCATCGTAGACGCAGTAGTCAGCCTAAAAACCGACTACTACCGAGGCAACCGGCGAAGGGAGCTTCGGCTCCACGATATCTCGGCGAATCAGTGAGATCACTTGGTCGCACGAAGTCGGTCGCGTCTTTGGAGCGTGTTCCTCATAACCGCAGAGTGTTGAAGTTGACGACCGCATATGGATCGCGGATCGCTACAGCATTCCAAAGTCGGAGGTCAGCAGTGATCAATGGAGTGTCACGAGTCGCTACTCCCACTAGAACGGCGTCAGTAAGACCTAACCAACCAAACTCGGGGACTTTCGACGCGACCTTGCTCAAAACCACGACCTCTTTGCTGTCTTCGATCATCGATTTGAGCAGAGCGAAAAGCTGTGAATTAATATCCGTGGGTCCGTAAGCCAGAAGATTGGAAGTTTCGGTGAGTGTGTTAGGTGTGACGAATATCTTGGATCCATGATCGAGAAGGCCAACCAAGGTTTCGTAGTCCGATTCGGAATATTCCTTCAATCTACGGTGACGATTAATCAGGCTGGGTCGCGTCCTGCCAACCACGAGCAACACGAGAAGATTAGCATCGATGAAGAATCCCAAATGGGCCATCAAATCGTCGAAGTAGGTCCCAAAACTCGTACCTTTAGCGACTCCACATCGCCGCTGACATCGTCGACGCAAATCTCTTTGTATGAACGGTCAGGACGCCCTGCTTCACTCAAAGCACCCACCAACGGGTGCTTCCGATCCCAAGGTCGGGAAAAACCGATCGTGACGAACCACTTATCCGAATCGTAGTCGAATCGGACCTCTTCAAGGCCGATATTTACGACTTCCTCATCGATGTACAGCTCAGCGAGGTAGTCTTTCGCAGTTCGCACTGCCTCTTTTACATCCATGACAACCTCCAAAACTCATTCGATTCGAATTTTAACAATGGCGTGCAGGTAGCGACACCGTATCTAACGCGCCAACTCCCGCTGTCGCTCGCGCCTCGACCGACCCGCAGAAACTCGATCCACTTCCGCAATCTCGCGAACTCTCCGCCGCGGTGCGCCTCCGTCGCGCCCGACGAAACGAACTCTCCAGATGATCCACGGAATCGTAACAATCCACACCAAGATTGCGATCAGATGCGCCTCCTGCAGACCCCAGAACTTCACGTCGTCCAACCGGACGAACTGAATGCCGAAACGGGCCGTCGCATACAGGGCGAGGTAGATTATGAAGATACTGCCCGCTGGGCGAACCCTCCCTCGCAACAAGAAGATCACGCCCAAAATGATGATGTTGGTGATCATCTCGTAAACGACCGCCGGATGGACGGGGCGTTCAACATCGGTCCCGAACAAATCAGGGAATCGATCGATCACCGACCGCGCCGGGCTGTCGATGTCGGTAAAATACCAAGCCCAGAACAGATCCAGTGGGCGCGACCAGTGTTCACCGTTGATGATGTCTCCGATGCGTCCGATCGTTTGCGCAATCAGCAATGGAGCGGCGGCGATATCCATGAAGCGACCAACCGGAGCCTTCGCGAAATACGCGTATATCGAGCCAGCTATCCACCCTCCGAGGATGCCGCCCCAAAGGCCTATCCCGCCATTCCACACCGCAAATATTGACAGCGGATCGTCACCGTAAATCGACCAGTTATCCAAGACGTGCACGATCCGAGCACCGACAATTCCTCCTAACACCCCCCACAACGCGGTGTTGTAGACCTGCTCTTGGTCCAACTGTTCGCGGATCGCTGCCCGGCCGGCCAACCAGATCGCCGTGCCGACCGCTATGAAAGTGAGGAACCCGTGCCACGAAAAAGCGGTGGTCGTACCGCCAAATATGTACGGGTCAAAGGGTATGTTGATCGCTTCAAACACCTAGTATGTGGTCTCCGTCAAGAGTGATCGCCAGCTAGAGAACGATTCTATCGCGCCGACCAACATTCTCGATGCCATTCGCCAATCGTCAGCGGCAAACTGAAAACCCAATTGCACCGCGATCAACCCAATCGTGCACACTGATTTTTCTACGATTCCGTGTATGGATCCTCACATCATCGCGTTTCTCGAGCACTTGACGGGCGAACGGGGCCTGTCCTCGAACACGGTCAGCGCCTATCGCAACGACCTCCGAGGATTGTCCACGTTTATTGAAGACACGTGGGGCGCAGATTCCATGACGGTCGATTGGGATAAATTCGACGAACCACAGATAACCGAGTTCGTCAGTGACCTCGACGAACGCGGCTACTCAAACGCCACGAAATCGCGGAAAATCGCTTCGCTTCGCTCATTCATGCGTTTTCTAAGAGAAGAAGGCGTCACCAGCGATCTGCCTACCCGTCGTTTGAAGGCCCCGAGAGGCGGTAAGCCAATCCCCAAGGCACTCACTCTCGATGAGGTTGGGGACCTCCTGAACTACACCGCCGACGCATCTACTCCCATCGAATATCGGGATCGCGCCGTCATTGAGCTTCTCTACGCTGGCGGTCTGCGCATATCCGAAGTTGTCGAGGTCGACATCAACAACGTAAACTTCGACAGCTCGACGATCCGTATATTCGGAAAAGGATCCAAAGAGCGCGTCGTACCCGTTTACGACGCGGCGATGGACGCCATCGCAGACTACTTGACCATCGGTCGACCAAAACTGGGCAGATACCAAGACCCGGATGCGATTTTCCTCAACGCACGCGGTTCACGTATCACTCGACAAGGCCTCTGGTTGCAACTCAAGAAGATCGCCTTCGGAGCCGGAATCGCTAAACACATCACACCGCACATGCTCCGCCACAGCTTCGCCTCTCATCTGCTCAACGGTGGAGCGTCTCTGCGGCACGTCCAAGAACTCCTCGGGCACGAAAACATTGCGACCACCCAAATCTACACGCACCTCACAACCGAACACGTCCGCAGAGAATACGACGCCGCGCATCCCAGGGCTTGAAACCGAGATCGCAAAACCTCGGCGATCGACCAAGTTCAGATCGCCAAGACCGAAAACCCGATCGCCAACATTATGTACTGAGCCAATGAGAAACCCAACGCCGCGGCGCCGAGACGTTGGAGCCACATAACCTCGTATTGCCAAATCGAACCCAAGCCGAACAGGAGCATCGGTGCCGGTGCGATTACCCAGCCGATTTCGCCCATGTACTCTTTCAAGGTGATCGCCGATGTCAACGTGATGTTCAGCAGCAACGCACCTACGGCGAAACCGCCAACCGCAAGGATTAAGAGCACCGCGTACGATGTTCTCTCCTCGTCGTCCAAATCCTCCGATACGTCTCGAAAAAAGACATCTTCGTCCTCTTCGATCTCCGGTTTTATAGGTTCAGACGTCTCCTCAGCTTCGCGATCAGCCTCTTGCATGAATTACCCCGTTCCAAATGTCTGGCGAATCAGTTGTTCGGTGCTGTAGATTACAGTCAATCTTCAAACTCGGCCCAGATCCCCTTAGCATATTCGAGCGAAATGCCGTCCTTGTGCCACTGATCGCCGTTCTGGGTGCCTTCAATAGCCATGTATCCGCTGTAACCGGCATTGGCCATCGCCGATATTGCGTACCGGTAGTCTACCTCGCCGTCTTGCAAGGGCACGCGTATGAAAACGGTTCGCTGATTCTCAGGATGATAGACACGGTGCAGGTTTTTGCAGTGCCAATACTTCGAGATCGGTGCTAATGCATCGATCGCCGCGTCGTAGTCCTCTTCCGGCACGTCGTACGTCCAGACGATGTTGCCGATATCGGGGTTGATGCCGAAGTTTTCGCGGTCGATCATGTCGTTGATCAACACTGCTGACCACGAGTTATCGACCGGGGAGTTCTGGTGCACCTCAATGGTTACATCGACATTGTCGGTCGAATCACAAACCTCTTGAAAAGCCGAAGTCAGAGAGTCGTAGACCCACATCTCGGCGTCTCTGCTGGCATCTTGGGACTTGGGCCACCCGCTGACGCTGCCGGGAATCGACCCTGGTGGGTGCCCAGGATAACGAGCCGGCGCACTCAACGCGCCATTGACCACTTCCGCACCGACGTTCTCGGCATACTCGACCGCACGCATCAGCTTTTCGCGGTTCTGCGGACCGTGCCTCGCTTCAGTCAGCGTACCGCCAGAGCGGATAGCACCGACCTTGAGACCGTGCGACCGCACGCGTTCGCCGAATTGGGATATCGACTTGGCGTCGCCCAGCTTGTCCAGCACCTCGAATCCACACTCCAAGGCGTCGAATCCCGTGTCGCGTGCACGGTCCAAGAATTCGGGGGTGTAGTTATCTGGGTGCACATCCCAAGTGTCTACAGACTGTGGATATAGCGTGAATCGCCGGTGGGCGTAGCAGAAGCGCATGACGTTCCTTGTTCCTCTATTGCATTACATGGCGCATCGCCATCGACGACGCCGTTAAATCCATGCGTTCGCAGTTTAACACCCGAACGCGGTGTCGCAACACCGCTTCACACGACGATGATCACATTCGAGTCATCAAGCTGCCTCGACTACCTCCGACGGATCCTTCTCTCTTGGCACGACCTCATCGGAGATCGTTTTTCCCAACTCTCTCTCGGCCACTTTCAACGAATAAGCGGTTTGTATGTTCATCCACATGCGCGCCCCGGAACCGAAGTAGCGTTCCAGACGCAACGCAAATTCAGCATCCACATCGCGTTCGCCGCTCAGGAACGCCTGTAACTGTTCGAAAGGCACTGCCAACATCTCTGCGAACCGTTTCCTATCGATATTCGTGTATTCAAGCTCGTCCAACAACAACTCGCCCGGATGTATCGGCGGCAAGCCGTTTTTGATCTCTCGGGTGTATTCATCCCTTTTCATCACGTTGTTACCTCAGACACGTTGTTACCTCAGATTCAGTGGTAGTCGACAATTTCAACATCGTAGGCTTCGTTGTTCGACCAGCGAAAACAGATCCGCCATTGGCGATTGACCCGGATCGAATACTGGCCCTCACGATCCCCCCGTAGCTTTTCAAGTCTGTTGCTTCGGACACCCGACAAGTTACGCAACGTGGTCGCACCGTCAAGATATCGTAACCTGATCCTCGCTTGTCGCTCGAACGATTGGCAGTCTGCTACGAATTCGTCGGCATGCAGCCGCTCCGTCCGTCGATCGCGGAAACTCTTTATCGCCATCCAATACCTTTCTCAATATAACATCTGTTCGCTTTCAAAGCCCGTCACACAACCACGACTATGTGTACCATGAACCCGTCTACTCATTCGAAACAAATGGCGAACTGTCAATCGACACCCTCGAGGCTCCCCAAATGAAAATCACCGACCTCCGTGCATACGTCGTACGCGCTCAAGAATCGCGACCATGGATGTTTGTCGAAATCGACACCGACGAAGGCATCACCGGTTACGGAGAATCCACTAACGTAGGCGGTGGTGGTGCCATCGTCATCGCCCAGACCTATGCCTTACTGAAGAACGACCTTGTCGGTCAAGACTTCTCCGAAGGACTGATCGGTCAAGACCCCAATCACATCGACCGCATCTGGCACCAAATATACCGACGCTTCGGGACCTTGGGCTCCCGCGGATTCGCCACTACTCTGGCCAGCGGAGTGGACATGGCCCTTTGGGACATCAAAGGCAAAGCGCTCGGAAGAACCGTCTACGACCTCCTCGGCGGTCCCATGCGTGACTCGGTGCCTCTCTACTCGCATTGCGGCCCAGCCGATGATATAGATGCCTGCGTCGCCGACGCCAAGGCACAGGTCGCCCTCGGTTATCAGGCTTTGAAACTTGACCCGTTTTCGCCTGAAATGGGTGCCAAGCACCGCCGATACATCGACGGCAAAATCTCAGCCGCTGCCGGCGCTCACGCTGAAGACCTGATGGCCGCGCTCCGAGAGAGTCTCGGTCCAGATATCGAGTTGATGATCGACGCCCACGGAAACTTCGACGTCTCGACCGCCACTGACCTTTGCAACCGGATGATGCCTTACAACTTGACTTGGTTCGAGGAGCCTTTGCAACCCGAAAGCCTCGAAGCACACCGCCAACTTCGCCGCAACACCGACATCAACCTCTGCATCGGTGAGCGGAAATTCACCCGGTGGGACTTCCTACCGTACCTGACCGAAGGTCTCGTCAATTACATCATGCCCGACATCTGCTGGACCGGCGGAATCTCCGAAATGAAGAAGATCGCGCACCTCGCCGAAACCTTCTACATCCCCATTTCACCGCACGACGCGTCAGGTTCTTTCAACGTAATCTCCGGCGCACACGTCTTGATGAACGTGCCGAACATTTACCGCCTCGAGATGAATCACCACGCGGTCCCTTCGTACAACGCTTGCCTAACCGAACCGCTTGACATACGCGATGGTCACCTCCACCTCTCCGATAAACCCGGACTCGGTTACGAACTTGACCGAGACTACATCGAGTCTCACCTTGACACTCAATGGGCCGCGTTAATCTCGTAGCCCATCACATCGCACCACCATTCGGAACGACGCATCAACGACCTCCACTCAAACGCAACACCCCCGACCCGTCGCGAATCGCGTCGGGGAATTCGAACCCTGATCCATATTCTCCCTCGCTGGCTTCAAGCCGATATGAGTCGCAAACATTCGCATCCTCGGATTCGAACGACCATTCCAACTGGTAGCTCGGGATCGTGTAGTCTTTTGTGTCCACCTGTAGCTGCACGCCTAACTGAGTGTTCTGGCTCCATCCCGTACGTACATCGGCACCTTCCAAAGAAACCTCGATCGACACTATTCCGTCGTCTTCAGAAATCACCGTCAACTCGGCATCGTCACCGTACAAAACGATGCTGGATAGCATCGTAAGCGGACTTGAGAACGAATCCCGGAAACCCAATCCCTTCAGGTTCGCCGTCCCCGGTATCGGGCGCCACTGCCCCTCAATCAACGCCCAGTACTCGATTAATTGCAGCCGGGATTGCGAACGGACGAGGAACAGGTCGATCTTTTCATCGTTGAAGTGAACCCAACGCGACGCGCGCGGCCTGAATCCGCCTATCGAGTATTGAGCATCGTCAAACAAGATATCGCATTCTGTCCATCCCCCTGAGATTTGGTAACTAGCGGAACCCGCGTCCATCATCGTCGCGTGGGCCCGACGCAGTACTTCCGCCGTGGTGATTTCAGATTCCTCCACCCGATCCAACATTTCGTCCGCGAAAACTATCAACTCGCCGACCTCGTTGAAGCGCATTCCCGGTTTTACCAAGGTGTGCGACGTAATCCGTAGCAACGCCGCGTCTGTACGACCCAGCGTGGTGTAGTCCAGCGAGTCGTAACCCATCACGCTCGTCCGGTCAGCGTGGCGATGCAACATACCCGTCAACGCATGGATCAACTCGTGCAACGCGATGCTGTATATCATGTGGTTGCGACCAGATTCCGTGTACGTTGAATACGGTGGCCAAACCACTAAATCTCCCGACAAGATCGTCCCGTCAGCACCAACATCGAAACTGGTGCAGCCTGCCGCAAAATTGCATCGTAGAGCACTTATCCGTTCGCTCCGAGACAGACCCAGATAGGCGCGCAACTCAGACCTTGATTTATTTGCGACCCGCTCAAACTCGACGTTGAGCAACGGCGCGACATATTCCAGCACCTCGTCGAATATCGCGACATACTCTGGGTCACCCTCAGTCCAGATCAGTATCGGCTTTCCGATCTGCCATTTCGTCACGAATTCGTTACGCCATCCGCCGCAACCTACACCCAAATCACTTCGCGTTTCTCTTCGAACGTTCGATCGATCGCTGAAACAGTCCCAGATTTCTCGATCGACCCCCAAGACGCGTTCCGGCACCACTGCCTCCGCCGTCAACTCTATGTCCTCGCCTTGGGAAAAATGCAACATCGTCTCACCTTTCGGAACCCTGACGACGTGCTGCGAAACGTTAGGTTCAATCGACGGATCGAGCGAAACCGATAGATCACCGCCGCAATCGACAACAACCTCGCCCGATTGCGAACAGGACACCGATATCTGTAATTCACCGACAACGAGATCGCTACCCACATTCACCATCGTCGTCTCAAAAACCGCATTCGCCGACCCATCGCTCCAGTACCGAAACTCTTCTGCGTCCGAAACCGCCGACAACGACCACTCCAACGGCGGTCCCTCGGGTACCTCAATTGTCGTCTCGATCACATTGTCCTCTCCCCACCTGAATCCATCGTCATTCCCACCCGCGTAGATCGTCGCTGCAACGCTGCCGACCTTCACCCAAACCGTGAAGTCAACAGTTGCGGTTGTACCAACGTCAATTGGTCCCGTCACGGTCAATCCTGAGCAGAAATCGTCCGCACACTCAACTCCCACCGGCAGGCGTCCAGTTCGAACGACACCGACGTTGCCAACCTCCAAAGATATCGACACCAACCCCCGACCATCTGTGTGCCATTTGACGGTTTCGATCGAATTCACACTAACTTCCAGCTCCACGAACTCGACATCCAACGCAAATTCGACGACGTTGTTCTGCACAGCATCCTCGACCGATACCGTCGACGCTGTCATCTGGAATCTGTAAACCCCGGGAGTTATCTCGAAACTAGCCACCGCAGACACGCTGCCACCAACGTCCAACGACTCGACGAGCTGACCGAAATCCACTTCGCCTTCCTCACCGTCATCAACCCGTTCCCATCGACCCGTCAACTCGACCTCCCTAGCGAGACGGTCCCCTTCATTAGTCACATTAACGTCAAACTCCACAATCCCTCCCGTCACTACCCGTCGATCGCCCACCGCAAGCGAAAGATCGACTGCCGCAACATGAATCTCGGTCTCATGCACCGTTTCGCCCACCATCACGTCCAACGTTCGATCTCCCGGCGCCAATTCGAATCGGAACGTGAACCTCAAATCTTTTCCAGCCGCCAATTCAGTGACGATGTACACCAACGTTCGTTCGCCATTTTCAAGTTGATACTCGATCCGCTGAGCTCCCTCGAAGTACCCGTCGCCCGAATTCTCGACCGTAACCAGCGCCTCGTACCGTACTGTGGTTGACAACTCTGCGATTTCGGTAACCTCCACATCCGAAACTCGCAACACCGCTTCCGGACCCTGCGCATCGACACCTGATGCAACGCCGAACGAGGCCAGCGCAACCAAAAACAACCCAACCGAAACAATTACTGCGATCCGCGGCCTCATCCGGATCATCCTAATTCGACGAAGTTAATGGAACCGCTAACGATTTAGTTGCCGACGACTCGTGAACCGCCGCGCACTTCGGACGGGATGATCAAACTCGTGCCATATTCGATCAAATTCGCCTCGACCGAATACTCGTCACAAGCCAACCCTCGCACATCGAACAGCCAATCCATCGAGAACGTTGTTATCTCGTAGTTGGTCAGATCGACGTTGAATGTCGCCGAGAACAGTGCCTGTTCATCAGTCCATTCAGGGGTCGCGTACCCCCGAATACGCTCCACCCGGAACTCGATTTCGTCATCCGTTCGACCAAGCTCGATTAGCGTTTCATTGCCAAAATACAAGACCGAAGTCAGTAACACCATCGGATCGGAATATTGTGGCGACCACGCCGTTTCTAGCGCCAGATCCTGATCATCTGTGGCTGAGAACCGTCGCCAAGATCGGGTGCTGCCGTTCCAGTACTCCGCCCTCCCGTCTTCCGACCGCCAGAACGCGTACAGCCGCTCAGAAGCATCGGTTAGCCGATAGTGCAGACCGCGATGCGAGCTAAACTCGGACACCGTCACTTGCGATGGCCCAAACCGGCCCACGCACGTCCCGCCTGACCAACCTCCGTTCATGTTGTAAAGAACTGTTTCGCTGTCGTGCATTTTCAGACGCGCTTGTTCGATGATTTCCAAATTCGTCAACTGCTCCGGCTCTTGAGGATCTAAAATCTCATCCGCAAAAACAACCAACGCTTCCACGTCCGCAGTTCTGTCGCCACTCTTAACCAACGGGCTAGTCAAAATCCGCACCAATTCACGGTCAGAAGCGCTCATCTCATTGAAGCGCAGTCCCTTATCGATGCTCAATACGCTGTCAGGCACATTCCGGTAGCTCATTGGCACCAAAACCTGCAACAAGCCATGCAGCATCGCATACTCGACCGTGTCGTTGATAATCCGGAGCTGTCGCAAGCCAGCATCTTCGACCTGGAAGATCACTATCTCCGCCGTAACCACCTCGTTTTCGTCGTTAGTCTCATAGTTCATGCATCCCCAGAAACCCTCACAACTGCTAAACCCGAGCGCCCTTGCATCATCCGAGCTGATCCCCACATAAGCCGCGATATCGGCCCGCCTCTCCTCGGCCACCAGTTGGTAGTTGAAGTTCAGCTCAGGAGTCAATTCCTGCAACATATCCTGGAACAACTCCGAATACGCAGACAGACCGTTGATCCACACAGTCACCGGTCGGTCCGGTGACCATTTTTTGATGATGTCGCCGTCGCGACCGCTGCAATTCCCGCGCGGGAACTCGTCGATCTGTTGCGTCCGCGAAAAACATTTCCAAAGCTCGCGGTCGACGCCAACGATACGTTCCGGAACTGATATCTCTACCGAAGTCGACAACATTTTGTTGATGCCTTCGACCACCGGTCCCTCAAGCCGCAACTCAAGCTCGCCAGTCGGTGCACGAATATCCAATGTCCCATCAACCGGTCCGTAACCGTCACGAAGGTCCAATGTCACAACATCTCCGCAACCCGATAAAACCTCACCATCCTCGACACAAACCACCGCGATCGGATATTCGCCCGGTATCGGCTCCGCACCATCGTTGCGCAACGAGACCGACACAGACACCGATCCTTCGCCATCGCTAAAGTAACCGTTCAACACCGCCTCGGCGCCAAACACCGGTTCAATATCTGGCTGCAGCGGGACCTCAATCGTGAGCGGTATCGCGTTTTGATCACCCCACTCGAACCCATATTCGAGTTCACCGGCAAACAACGTGATTGACGAAACACCCTGCGGTACCACTGCATCAATCGTGCCTGTGATCTCACCTCCCGGAGCCAGATTCTCTACCACGACCTCACCCGTACAGGTTTGATCTGGCACTTCAGGACAAGCTACTGCAACCTCGAATGCACCGCTGTTGGCGACACCAACATTGCTCACCGCGAACCCGATCTCCACTTCCGCGGACCCACCTCGGATGAATCCCGTCACCTGTGCGGAACTCGCCCGGACATTCAACGTAACGTAGTCAACTTCAATATCGAACTCCGCCGTATTGTTCGAGAGATTCGCTTCCCGTTCATCCGCCGACGCAGTAACTGCAATCGTGTGTTCGCCCTTCGGCAACTCAACGTTGAACGTAACTTCCGCGATCGCGCCCGGTTCCAACGGTTGAATCGTCGCCACCACGTCATTCAACGCGATCAACTGGATCGGACGTGACTGCAGGGTTCCGCTGTTCGTCAGTATTACCTTTATCGCGATCACCTCGTCCGCCAGCACCTGATACGAAACCGGCGATATCGAAACATCCGAAACCAGCAGATCCAACGCCACGAGAGAATCTGAATCGTCCACACTCAACTTGACAACCTGCTGTCCGGGGTCAAGGCGCACATCAAAAACCAAAGTGGTCATCTCACCACCGTCCAACGGAGGGACATCCGCTACCGCGATCGCGGCAGCCCCGTTGATCGAAGCGTTGATCGGCGTTCCAATGTCCCGACCTGCCTCGCCTTCATTCACCACACTCAAAGTGAAACGGACCGCTATTTTGTCGCCTTCCGCGCCCCTGCTTTCCCATCCCAAGGAATCGATGCGGTAAACCGCCGGGATTGCTGTCGCCGTAGGTGTCGGAGGAATCGGCGTCGCGGTCGGAGGCACCGGCGTAGAAGTCGGGGGTATCGGCGTCGCAGTAGGTGGAGGTGTAGGAACCGGCGTGGCGGAAGGCGGCACTGGTGTCAGCGTCGGCGTTGGCGGTACCGGTGTTGCCGTGGGAGGGACAGCAGTGGCCGTCGGCGGTACCGGTGTCGAGGTCGCTGGCACCTCCGTCGCCGTTGGAACCGGTGTCGGCGGTACCGGAGTCGGAGTCCGCGTCTTAAATGGCTCCGCGGTCGGCTCCTCTTCGGATGAGCAGCCAACAACCGCAACCAACCCAACCAACAACATCGCCAAAACCACACTCGATCCAACCACACGGGATATCCCGGTAGCTCGATGACTCGTCTCTTTAAACACCGAATTCAACTGCGATCGATCTCCCAGCACAATTTGGCCAATAACAAGAGTCTAGACAACCGTCATTGGCGGAATCCATGTGTCGCTACGCGTTCGGATTCGAACCAATTATCTACCGCCTCAACGAGATCATCCACCAACCCGTCCGCCTGCGAATCATGACTCTCCTGGTCTCGCAATCCGGAGACAGTCGACTAACCTACAGCTTCATCCAGACGAACCTCGGCCTGACCGGCGGCAATCTCACCACTCATCTTCGAAAACTTGAAGACGCCGGTTACCTCCAGATCGAAAAGGAGTTTCACAACCAGAAACCCCGCACCTGGATTCGAGCCACACCAACCGGCCATCAAGCATTCGCGGATTACTACGCCAATCTTCAAAAAGTGCTCGGTCTGTGACGGCCCTGACACTCGACCAAGGTCAGCAGACTAATACATGTGCGGCTGCATCGCTTGCGCCAACGTCAGCTCGATGTCCTGAATCGCATGCATCATCTCCTGACCGATCAGGTCCAACTTGCGAACCTGTTCGATCCGTGGCGCTACACGTTCAAGTTCGCTCGAAGTGAAGATACTCTTGAAAATCCCGCACGCGTCGGCCAAGGCGATAATCACGATGTCACGCGGATCGGGGATCTCATCGCTGAACAATACCGCCATGATCCGGAGCTTCACCTCACGTTGCGCCTCGCCGTCTATCGTCGGATATCGCCGCGACTTGAAAACCCACATGAACCGGTCTTCCGCCCTTTCCAATATCCCCTGATCCACCAACCGATTCAACGCATCTTCCCGCAACTCGTCGCTCCTCGTCGCCGCGCGCTCCAACCAGAAGCGCGTGTCATGCCCCCCTACATCTGCGATATCGGCCAACGTCGGGTCCAGCAAACTGTCACCCGTCGGGGTCGAGTCAATTAGCATCAACTTTTCCAGATCGGTGTCGATCCGGTTTTCCAAGGCCAGATCCATCAACACACCCCCGGCCAAAGCGTAGTCCATCGAGATGTTCGACAGACGCGCAAAACGACCATCTTCATCATTCAGAAGTAGAAGAACTATCTCTTCAGCGAATCTCAGCATTTAAGCACCCCCAGCAATGTGGTCAAATACCCGCGAACCATGAGCATCTGACAGATTGTGATGATACTCACTATCAACATTCTACGCCCAACGCCATCCTCACCACGGAACTCCGAGCTCGTGACTGATGGCCACCATTTACCTCAATTTTCACTACGAAATTCGACAAAACATAGTGGAATGAATGGTCACACGCGCTATAATGCGCGCATTGACGCGCCAAGCATCCTAGGGATTGGAAATGACCAAGACAGTAAATCACGTCGTAAAGCGGCCGGGACGTCGACACGGCGACCCACAGACGGCGATACCGGTTGCGGAGGAGTTGGTGACTGTACCAGGCTCGCCCGTCATCGACGGTGATGTCTCCTATTACAGCCGAGAAGATCCGATCGAGTCCCAAACCGTGGAGAAATCGGCCGACCGCGAGTGGGGATGGACCGTCTACATCAAAGAGGTCTACGACTACCGGAAAAAGCATGACGAGGTGAGCGAGCCACTGATCGAGGCGGCATGGGTCTCCGGTGATATCAAACCGACTGCTGAGCCAGACCCGGAACACGACGTAACTACCGACATCCGCGACAAAGCCCGTGAGTTGGGTTTCGGCGAGGTCGGTTATACGAGGTATGACCGCAGATACACCTACGCCAGCAAAAAGAGTTGGGTCAAATTCAATCACGCAATCTGCTTGGCGTTAGAGCAGGACTACTCGCAGACGCAGTCGATACCTAGCTTGGAAGCGGAGTTCGCCCACTTCGGCACCTACGAGATCGCCGGAGCTCTCGCGCTCGATCTCGCAGAGCACATCCGCTCACTCGGATACCACGCGCAGGTTCACAGTCCAAACGACAACAGCGGCGCATTCATCCCGTTGTTCGTCGAGGCGGGTCTCGGTCAGCTTGGCGCGAACGGACAGTTGCTGTCTCCCCACTTCGGCTCACGCGCTCGTTTGATGCTGATTACCACCGATGCACCGGTCGTTCACGACGAGCCGGTTGACTACGGGATCAACAAGTTCTGTGAAGAGTGTCAGGTCTGCGTAGTCCGCTGCCCAGCCCGCGCGCTTCTGCGTGAGAAGGTCTGGTACCGCGGCGTCAAGAAAAACAAGCTCGTCTACGACCGCTGCCGACCCGTCATGGTGACATATGAGGGTTGCGCCGTCTGCATGAAGGTCTGCCCGATCCAGCGCTACGGCATGAAGCCGGTGATGGAACACTACATCGAGACAAGCGAGATCCTCGGCAAGGGCACGCCTAACTTGGAGGGTTACGAGCTTCGAGGCAAGGGATACTTCGGCCCTGGCGAATTGCCACATTTCAAAGGCAAGGATTTCGAATTCCCCCATGGGACCAAGGAAGAGTGGCTGTTCGAAGAGTTCAAGAAGAAGGTCGAAGAGAACGGCGGAACTCCTAATGCCGAAGCTGTGGAGTTCGCGAATGAACTTTCACGGATGGTGAAAGCAGGTGTCTCGCGGACCGACGAATAGTTCGCCGTCGCTAATCCCGAACCCCAACCAATGACAAAGTTCCCCGGATGACGATGTTCCAAAAAGACACGCTCGACGCCTTATTTGCGGACCTAGAAGTTAGTTTCGCCAGTACCGCCGATTACGACCTGTTGTTGCGCGATGCGCATCTCGGCATCGCATTGTCGGACGCCGGTCGAGACTTCGACGCGCAAGTCGACCAGCGCGTCGCTGCGCTGATCGAGAAGCATCGGGACGACAACTAACCCTTCCCCTTTTTGGGAAACATCATTCACTCCTTCCATCTCAGTTCATACACATCAGATTCGGTGTGATCGGCCGAATTGGTAAAATGCAGAGTAATGAGCAGGTGTTAGCAAGAGGAAAATATGCGGAATTCGGATACTGCCGTGCCAACGCGATCATCCAATAGACCTACAGTTCCCACACGTCCGACGGAAGAGATCGCACGGCTGGGCAAGGAGATATACGACCGAAACATCCGGACACTGGTAGAGGCTGATCACCATGGCGAGGTCGTGTCTATCGATGTCGACAGTGGCAGTTGGGCCATCGGCGAGGATGTGCTAGAAGCTGTCAACCGCTTGCGAGGTGAGCGTCACAACGCCATTAATATCTTGAGCGAGCGGGTAGGCTACCGTACCCTGCGCAGTTTCGGAGCCGGTTCTGTCCGGAGAACCGTTTGATAGAGGGCATGGTCAACTCGGCTTATCAAGCCGTAATAAACCTCACAATCCAAGGCCCCACAGGACACACCAGGGATATCGAGGCAGTCGTCGACACTGGTTACAACGGCTTTTTGACGTTGCCGTCTGTTATGGTCAGCGAACTGGGGCTTTCATTCGTCAGCATTAGCAGAGCGACGTTGGGCGACGGGGGCGAAGTATCGTTTCCCTCCTACGGCGTCACCTTGCTATGGGACAACCGACCGATACGCATAGAGGCAGATGCTACGGGCAATCTCCCGCTTGTAGGGATGCTCTTGCTCAATGGATACAACCTGAACATGGACATCGAACGATGCGGAACCGTCGTCATCCGCGCCAAAGAGTAGCCGCCCAGCAAAACACGGAATCACTGGCGACCCTCGATCTGCACCGTGACGATGTCCACGCCGTGGAACTTCTGGTGACGAAGCGCGGCAGCGTGATGGCGAAGTAATCGGAACGAGAGATCATCCACGGTCGGCACCGTGGGTTCATCCGTCAGAAACGCCAACTGATCTTCAATGTTGTCCTGACGCGTCGTCGCTACGAATTCAAGCTCTACCCTATCCGTCCCCGGCCGAGCGACTACGACCAGGCGAGGAGGTTTTGAGTCGTCAGCAATTTCCTCATCGGTTAACAGGCTCGAGAGCGTTTCTTCTCCCACCGAGCGCAGGCGAGTTGACGACTCCGAGTCCCAGTTGAGGCTGGACGCCACTTTAACGAGAAAGTCATCGATCGCCCCCAGCGAAGACATGTCCAACGTCACTTCGAGACGCGCGCGCCGTTTGCTCATGACTTCCAGCAGCAACGTCATCCCGACCGCGACCACCGCACCTATCGTTACACCGTTGCCGAGGAGTCCGCCCAACTCATCGCCGAATATATCGCGGGTGATCGGGTGACCGTGGAGACCCAAACCCAACGCACTGGCCAGCGCGACCACCAGAACACGCCGCGGGTCAAGTCCGTCTCGCAGGATCGTCTGCCATCCGCTCACGAACAGCATACCCATGGCGAGCATCAGGTACGCCCCCAATACGGGCCCGGGGATGGTCAACAGCAGAGCCGCGAATTTCGAGAAGAGGGCAAGCACCAAAATCACAACCGCCACACCGATCCCGACACGCCGGGCCGCGACGCCAGTCAGACTGATTAGCGATTGACTGTATGAAGAATTAGCCATCGTGGGCAGCGTGCCTGCGATACCGGCCAAAAACATCCCAACGCCATTGACGCTTACCATGCCCTGAATCTGACGGAAATCGATTGCCCGTGGTCGACGCCGAGAGGCCTGTTGGATAACCACCCCGTCGCTGATCGTCTTGAGACCGAGAACCAAGGTGAGAATCGCAAACGATGGCAGGAGCACCCAGAACTCCTTGCCCGGCGTGAGATCGAAACTCAATTCGGGCACCGCGGGAATACCGAACCAGCCAGCGTCTGCAATTCGCCCGCCATCGAGCGCACCGAACGCCGCGGCGGCGGCACAGCCCACAAGGATGCTGATCAACGGCGCAACCAAACGCCAGCGGCCGCTGGCGCGCAACGTCGCTATCACCGAGGCCAACAGCGTCACTCCGGCAATCGCCGGACCAGCGATCGCCGGTGTTCCCGTCGGCAAGTCGCTGACGGCTTCAAATGCAATGGGCAACACGCTTACTGCGATCAACATCGTCACGGTGCCCGAAACGACCGGCGTCACAATGCGCCGCAGAGTCGGTAACCACCAGGAGAGCGCGACCTGCATCAAACTGCACACGACCATAAGGCTCGCGAACGTCGCCAATCCCGCCGTCGTGACCGTCAAAACCATAATGGCGATGAACATCGCAGCGGGCCAACTGAGCACTACGTGCCCCGCACCGAATCGACGCAACTGCAAAGCCTGCAACGCCGTGATCACAGCGCAGATTATCATCGCGGCAAAAACACCCCAAGTCAGGAATTTGTCGCCAAGCCCAGACGAGCGAATCGCTATCGCGACGTTCAGAACCACCGGCGCGAGCACCAACAAGGCTCCCTGCGATCCCACCACCAATGCGATGGACGGGGGACAGTCCTCATTCGGCTCAAATCGAATGGATTCTTGGGTGTTTCCAGTAGTCAACTCTCAACCAATCGCGTCATTGTTCTCCAACAAAGACGACTATTGGAATTTGTCTTAATCAGTTGTCTTGGAGATTAAAGCACATTGGAAGCCAACGCTCACCTCTCGCGCAGCGCGAATGGTTGCTGTGCATAACCTCCCCCTTGATGTCCAAGGGGGAATTAAAGGGGGTTTAGACTTGGCGTTTCGCTTTGTACTCCCTTGCCCCGCCCCTCTGGATTCCGGCTTTCGCCGGAATGACGGTGGGTTGGCGCGGGATTGACGTGGGGCTTTCGCGGGAATGACGAGGGTTTGGCGCGGCAATGACGGCAGTCAACCACAACCCCTCATCCTTAAAATCCTTCCCCATCCTTCGCATCCTAGTTCAAAACGCGACACCCGTCATACCCGCGCCACTCTACGTCATACCCGCGCACGCGGGTATCCAGAGAAAAACAAAGCACGCCATTACCCCTCTCCGCCGCCCCTCTGGATTCCGGCTTTCGCCGGAATGACGAATAGCCCCCCGTCATACCCGCGCACGCGGGTATCCAGAGAAAGGCAAAGCACGCCATAGTTCGTGTGGTATTGTGGGAGATATTGTATGATTCAGCGCAATAACAAGGACAAGGATATCCCCGCCATGCCCTCTACCCCCCCCCCCAGAACAACATATGTTCTTTTTTATTCAGTAGGCCCCCAATGATGCGGGCCGCCTCCCTTTTCCGCCTCTCCCCGCTCCTGGCCCTGGTGCTGCTGCTCGGCGCGCTATTGGTGTTCCACGCCTCGCCGGCCGGGGCGCAGAGCAGCGTGCTGGTCAGCAACATCGGGCAGACGGACTTAACAGGCACAAACGCAACCAGCATCAGTTTCTCTGACACCCACGCACAGCGGTTTACCACGCGAAGCAATCCCGCCGGCTATGTGCTGGGAAGTATCGAGATGCACCTGTCCGGCACCATTAGCGCGCAACAGATTGCGGGATTGCGCGCGGAGTTGTGGTCAAACAGCGTCACATCCCCGAATGCGAAAATCGTTAGCCTGACGGCGCCATCGGCTCTCACGAACGGAATCGCGACCTTCACGGCG
>MPNN01000005.1 GCA_002239045.1 SAR202 cluster bacterium bin127 | reverse complement strand
ACACGCGAATCCGGGTTACCTTCGCAGGACCCCGTGTACTCGCTGTTTATGTGTTGCGCTTTCACGATCTAACGCTTACTCCCTGCCGTCCAACGGCTAGATTGGTGTCCGCACTCGTCAGCACGGCTCTGCCTGAAGTCTTCAATTCTTAATTGTACACATGTATTGGTATTTTTGTGGCAATTCGCCGCGAATTTTGACGTTTGGGGAGATTCCTCGCTGCGCTCGGAATGACAAGAGGGTGCGGGGCGACGGGAGGAGCGGGACGACGGGTGGAAGTGGGATGACGGGTGTTGGAGCGTTCGCGTTGGATTGCGCCGGGGGTGAACGCGAGGGTCGTGGCGGAGGGCGACCACAAGGGTCGCCCCTACGGTCGTGCTGGATGGCGGTTGGGTGTGGGATGACGGGAGTGGAGGTGTGCTACAAGATTTGGGAGCGCACTCGGCTACGGCGAATTCGGTTTCTTTGGGCGATGGTCAGGGTGGCTACGGGGGACGCTTCGGATGGCTCGGGCCCCCTTTGTCCTTCGGACATTTCCCCCGCGAGCGGGGGAAAACCTGATGTTTGGGCGTTTTCCTCGTGAACGGGGGCTTCGTGACCCCTTTGTCCCCCGTATCGGGGTACGGGGCAGGCTTCGGACGTTTCCCCCGCTGGCGGGGGCAAACTGGATTTTCGTCTTTTGGTGGGGGTTGGTTGGGGGAATTGTCCGAGGACTCGGACTTGGTATGTGTTGGATTTTTCGCCGTGGTGATTGGCGATGTGTTCGGCCCATCTGGGGGTTGCGATGCCGTTGGGTTCTTCGATGTTTGGTCGGCGGATATGCCATGCGGCGTTGGCGAGGAATTCGTGGTCGGTGGGGTTTTGCTGGAATGCGGGTGTTTCGTGGGCGGAGATGTGGATTTGGTGCCAGAGGTCGTGCTTGTCGTGGAATGCGTCGTAGAAGGTGCCGGCGAGGTTTGTGGGATTGCCGATGAGGAGTAGTTTTGAGTTGCTTGAGGTGAGGCAGCTGAGAACGGCGTCGTAGATTTCTTCCTTCACGCCCGATGCTTCGTCGACGATGGCGAGTAGGTTTGGGCTGTGGAATCCCTGGAAGCGGACCTCAGAGGTAGCGGTGAATCCGATGGCGAATCGGCGTGGAGAGATGTCGAGTCGTGTCTGAGTGATTTTGCCTTGGATGGTGTCAAAGTTTCGGAGGTAGAGGGATCTGATTTCACGCCATAGGATCTGTCTGACTTGTCGTTCGGATGGAGCGGTGGTGATGACGATGGCGTCTTGGTGTGCCATCAGCCACCATATGGTTGCGATTGCGGCGGCGTATGATTTACCGGCGCCGTTGCATGATCGGACGGCGATGAAGTCGTGTCGGGTGAGTGCGTTGAGGATTTCGCGTTGTTTTTTCCACGGATTGGCTGCGAGGATGTTTTTGGCGAACCAGACGGGGTCGTTTTGGGTTTTTCGGATTTGGCTGTGGTTGAGTTTTGGGAGGTTGTATGTTGGGTTCTTGGGCATGGGTTGATTTTAGCATGTATGAACTAGGATGCGAAGGATGGGGAAGGATGGGGGTTGTTGTCTGAACCGCGGATTACGCAGATTTTCGTGATGGGCTGTGATTTGGGGGTTAGATGGGAGTCCGGGCGTGAGTGGAGGGGGTTGGGTTTGCGACCGGGGATTGGGGCGTACACTGGTTGTCATGACGACAATGGCACAGGCGGGTGTTTGCAACATCCCAAACCGGAGTATCTTTGAGGGGGACAACCTCGATGTGATGCGGGGGATGAATGATGGGTGTGTGGATTTGATCTATCTCGATCCGCCGTTCAACTCGAACCGAGACTATGCCGCGCCGATTGGGAGCAAGGCGGCGGGGGCGGCGTTCAAGGACACTTGGGACTTGACGGATGTGGTGACGGGTGACTCGCAATGCGGGCCATGCAAGGACAGCGACTAGGGCTTAGAATCGTTTGAACTAACTTGCATTGACTTTAGAGGGAAACTTGGCGTCAGAGAAGGCGACATTCGATGATTACGTAGCAAGTTGCACTCCGTTGCTCAAGCTTCCGGAATTTGAAGCGGAGATGCGGAAACGCGTTTGCGGTATTGCCGGTCGGTTGATCGGCTTTGACTACGACTCTGATCCGTTGACTGGTTTGATCGGGTTCATGCGGGAAGATCTTGATCTGTTCAAGGTGCTTCTCAAGATGACAAACCTTTCACAAGAGAAGTTCAAGAGGATAATCTCGGCTGAACGTCATGCGCGGGGCGATTACGGGAACGAATGGGGTTTGGATCGCGTTCATCGGAACATCATCAGCAACGACGAATTCGCCGAAAGCGTAGCTGCGCTTTTCTTGGAGGGTCGAGATAACCCCACACTTGTAGAGCACGTCGCAGACTTCTATCTCGACCAGTTGGCCTTTCCTGAAAAATGGGCGGACTTGCTCCAAGATCGCGATTTTGCAGCGAGAATCGCGAGAGAGATGCTCGCCGGTGACTACAGTGACAAGAAAGGTGACGAGATCGAGCGGATAGTTTCTGAGAAACTAGACGCAGCTTTGGCAGGAACCGGTCTGACTGGTGTGAAGGGCAGGGTGCCTTTCCTTGGCAAGGAAGTCGATCTCGCCGTACCGAATATTGAGAATCCTGATATCTTAATCATGATTTCATACATGGAGACTACATCGAGTTCCCAAACGACGCGGGCGAACGAGCAGGAGACGATGTTCGATGGCGTCAGAAGATGGAACAGTCGAAATCGGACCAACCGCGCGTTCATTAACGTTGTGGACGGTGGTGGATGGTTGGCACGTCGTCCAGACTTGAGGAGATTACATAGAGATTCGCATTACTGCCTGAGCATCAACATGTTAGATCAACTTAATGAAATCGCGGCGCATCATGCATGAAATGAACGGACACATTAGAAACGGGTACCAAACAGATCGCCTGATATCGGGTGACTGTCTTGAGGTTATGCGCGACTTCCCAGACGACACGTTCGACTTGTCGTTTGCAGATCCGCCGTTCAACTTAGGTAAGCGGTACAGCAATTATAAAGACGGACGGATGGGCGATGAGTACGTGGATTGGTGCCGCGAATGGATAGGTGAGATGGTGAGGGTTACCAAACCAACCGGTTCGATTCTTGTGCACAACATCCCGAAGTGGTTGACTTATTACAGTGCGATCTTGAATGAGATGGCCCACTTCAAGCATTGGATTGCTTGGGATGCGATGAGCAACCCGGTTGGGAAGACGTTGCTTCCGGCGCACTACGGGGTGCTTTTCTACACGAAGCAGCCGAGAGGATTTAAGTTTTACGAGGTTCGTGCACCTCACAAGCGTTGCCGAATTTGCAAAGAGTATCTGAAGGACTACGGCGGTAAGAGTGATCAAAGGCATCCGTTCGGCGCGTTGGTGAGCGATGTTTGGACTGACATTCACCGAATCAGGCACAACAAACGACGCGATCCGCATCCATGTCAGTTGCCGATTCATATGCTGGAGCGACTGATACTGATGACGACTGATCCAGGTGATGTAGTGCTGGATCCATTTCTCGGCACCGGGACTACTGCGATCGCTGCTCGCGCATTGGGACGTTACTGTGTAGGGATCGACATAGATAGCCAATACATTTCAATTGCGCGTGGCAAGATTGATGCGACAGAGCGTACCAAGGAAAGTGAGTTCTATGTCTCGAAGTTTTTGGGAGAGATAGTGACGGTGAGGGATGTTGACGCTAAGCAGCTGTTCCCTAGGCAGTACACGTCTGTGGATAAGAAGCGTGATCGGATGATGTCAAACGTGCACTTGGAAGGGGGGCGTGTTCCGGCAGGAAGGCTGATGGACAAGGGAGCGCGTGAGGGTGGCGCATCGGTTTTATCTGAGATTGATGGTTAGCGCTTAGCCGGGAAATCGTTGGCAAATATGCATCGCTGTTACGGGTGTGGAGGGAGACTAGACCATCTTGATAATTTGCTGCTGCTTTGTGGGCACTGCACAACTCGTTGAAGGGGGATCGTCCGATGGAGTATTTGAGGGCGCGGTCGGTGAGGGAGTACACGTGAGGGGGTGTTATCTGAACTGGGATTTGCTGATGGTGGTTGCAGGCAATGAAACCAACGCGGTGTTTCTGTGTCAGTTCAACTAAGTCGCAACTATGGCTGGGGTCATGTGAGTGCGACAATGGCGTTCACAATTTCCGCGAGTGTCGCGGAGTTATGCCCTTCCGATGTGGTTAGCTCTATGAATCTTCTGAAGACGTGAGGGTTTTTGGTGGCGCTGTCAGATTCATTGAATTCCAATTCAAATTTCGCCTGCGAAAACAACAGGTTGTACGTCTCGTCTCCGATTTCGTCTTTGATGGTCGTTTCGAGGTCATTTTTGAAGCAAGCACTGGTTTCCCAAATGCCTTGTGGCCACTGTTCTGGCGGGCGATCGTTAATCGCCATCAGTCGCTCATTGGCTCTGGGATTGGTCTGCTTAGCGTGATCGCCGTCCCAAATTACGTATACGGGAATTCCGAGATCCCGGAATATAAGTGTTGGCCGGTCCAGATTGTTCTTGCCGTCACAAGGGATCACAGCGATGCCATTGGCATCGAAATCAAAGCCCATCGCCATAGCTGTCCCAAGGATCGCAGCCCGATCATCTTCACCCTCAACCAATACCGCAACGTCCGCGAAAAACCCCTCATTCATCCAAGGCGTCATGATTGCTTGAAGTCGCGGAAATAGACTTTCAGGAGTGAAGGGAGAACCTGGCGAACCAGAAACTTTCCACAACCTCAGCGCGATGGAATCCATATCAGTGCGTTCAGTTTTCGAGATTTTTGGATCATCGGGATCTTGGCCAAACTTTCTGATTACCCTGATCTGCTGGAATCGATCCAATCCAACGAACAATGGTGAATGAGTGGTGTAAATTACCTGAGTCGTTGTAGCGACTCCAGGGATTACACCCGAAGCCAGTTCCATCAAAACTTTCGCGAAATGACGTTGACGACCTGGGTGCTGATAAAGTTCGGGCTCCTCTATCGCCAAGACCAAGCTTGGTAGGTCAATGCGAGAAGATGTGGAACCTGAATTTGTTTCTGAAGGCATTTCGTCCTCGGAACTACCGATTCCCTCCGCGGCAGCGAGGTGCTGCAACATAGTGAATATGAATGCTCTTTGGAGACCATGTCCAGTTTTATCGACCGTGGCACCGAATCCATCCTCGGTTAGTCTGACTTCTGCCTGAGGTAACGGAATTTGCAGATCATCTGTTTCTAGCCAATTAAGTAAAACGTTGGCGTTTGGAACGTACGATTGCAATGTGGTTGTCAAATCGTTTTGCAAATGATCGACCTCCGGTAAGTTGGAACGACTTGTGATGTTTTTGTATTCTTCGGTGACTTCTTGTTGAAACGCAACAAATTCACGTTTTTCAGCTAAAACATTTCTAACGACCAAATTCATAATCTCGGTGACTATTGAACCGCGTCCTTCATTCGCATCATCGCTCGCGTCACGTACAGCGGGTATATGGATAAACCTGTTGAAGCGCCCCAAATAGCCTTGGCCCACTCCGGTAAATCCGAAAAATTGGTCGGTCTCCCGAATGCGCTCTAGTTGCGATGGATTGTCGATCTCCCACTGGTTCAATGCTTCCAGCACGGCGGCGAGCGAGTTTGCTGGTGGCAACGCTGCATATTCATCAGTGTTCGTGATCTCAGCATAAGCTCTGCGGACATCCATCGCACCACCAGCGGCGCGGATTGCAACGAAATCGCGATTTTGAAGTTTTGAACCGTGATAAGTGCCGGATCTGTTCGATTGATGGCCAGAGAAGACGCGAACCACTTTCACAACGTCATCTTCCACGTAGTTTTCAAATCGATTTAATGCATCCTCGTTGAGGGCACCGAACGTGACTTCGATTTCGATGTCTTGAGTGATATCTCGATTGTGAAAATCATCCTCAGTCAATCGCGGTGATCCATCATAGAAAAGTCTGAGCGCGTTCAAGAAATTGGATTTGCCGGATCCGTTGCGTCCGACTAACGCAGTAAGATCATCGCAATATAGAACTTCGTCGAGAATTGAGCGGAAATTCTTGACGCGGATTTCTTTTATGCGCATGAGTCAATCACCTTATTCTTGTAGTCGGATAGCGGTCTCGTATGTGGCGATGGAAATACGATCCCTTGGAGCTAGCATTCATCAATGCGGCGTGAATTGATTGATGGACATCAGAATACTGATAGACACCACCGCTGCGGAATTCGATTTCTAATACATTTGTGATTTCATCATATCCGATGGATCTGATGTTGTCGGAAACGACGGGCTCTCGGTTCAATTCTTGTAAATCCCCTAATGATCTGCTTGGTGTAAATGGAATCGGTTTTCTGGTTTTCCGGGTGAGATGATTTTGATCAGGCGTTGGATGCTAGTCTTCACGCCCTAGCTCAACGCCAACACCCGTCGCACAAATTCATGCACTAGCGGACGGTCGGACTCGCGTTCCCAGTCTTCCATCGAGTCTTGGTAAAAGTGTCGGTGGAATTTCTCGGCGAATCCGAAATTACAACGAATCAAAGGGTCATCGTGTTCTTCGGCAAGACGCACAACCGCGTTCTTCAAGGCGCGGTGGCTATCATGCGCCCAACCTCGCTCCTGAGCGACCGACATCACTGCATGCGTCGCCGCGCCCCATGACTTTTCTGCGCCTTGCAATACGTCGCCACGTTCGAACTCCTCGTCGGAAGCTGCGAGGAAATCGAGCGCTACTTGGCGGTGGTCTCTGGGGGACATTGTGGTGGTTGCCATTTGTCAAAAATTTTTCAGTGTTGATTTTATAGGGTGTTCTTCGCGCTTCTGCGGGCAGGCACGAGGCGCTGCCTCTACGTTGATGGTGGTTGTTCGTGGGCATCCCCTGCGTTCGCTTCGCTCCGCGTCCCCTTCGCTGAGCGAAGGGGTGCTGTGCATAACCTCACTTACGACGGATTCACGGTCAGATCACGTGCGTCTCCCCGTTGCCCGGCCCCTCTGGATTCCGGCTTTCGCCGGAATGACGGAGGTTATGCACAGTACCCGAAGGGGAGGAAACAAGATAGATCGCACGCCTAGACGTGTAAAATAGTCGGCAAGCACCAGCCGAGTTTTCCCAGCCCCTGACGAAGCGCAAGAGACGAAAAATGGCGACCAGTGAACATCCGATCACGCGTTCCGAGATGCGAGAAGAGCTTCGCCATTACGCGACCAAGGAGGATCTAGCGAACCTCAAATGGCAACTTGCGGTTTTTCTTGTTGCTCTGGTGAGCGTCCTTCTCGGAATTCTGGAATTTAGGGGGTAAGGAGCGATATCATGCGTCAAGACCTTACCGCTCTCTGGATGGGGCTATTTGTTTTTGTTGCGGGGTTGCTAATCGTCGCTTCCGTGTGGTTCGGCGACTTTAGCTGGGCGAGATTGCTGTTTGGGGGGATACCCACCGCGCTCGGCGGTTTGCTGATGCTGAAACGAGCTTAGAGCCACGTCCTAGCTCAGCGCCAAGACTCGTTGCACAAAATCGTGCACCTTTGGTCTGTCAGCATCCCGTTCCCAGTCTTCCATGGAGTCGTGGTAGAAGTGTCGGTGGAATTTTTCCGCGGCCAAGAAATATGCGTCGATTAGAGGGTCTTCAGCTTCTTCCGACAAATTCATCGTGGCATTTTTCAGGGAGCGGTGGCTCTCGTGGGGCCATTCTCGTTGCTGTGCTGCCGCCATTACGGCGTGGGCTGCCGCACCCCATAACTTCTCTGCGCCTTGCAATACGTCGCCGCGTTCGAATTCCTCGTCGGATGCGGTGAGGAAATCGAGCGCTACTTGGCGGTGCTCTCTGGGGGACATTGTGGTGGTTGCCATGGGTCAAGAACCTTTCAATGTTGATTTTACAGGGTGTTCTTCGCGCTTCTGCGGGCAGGCACAAGGCGCTGCCCCTACGTTGATGGGGGTAGCTCGCAGGCATCCCCTGCGTTCGCTTCGCTCCGCGTCCCCTTCGCTGTGCGAAGGGGAGGGGCCTCCCCCTAGCCCCCTCCTGAAGGAGGGGGGATTGAAGGGGGTTTAGACTTGGCGGTTCGCTTGGCATTCCGTTGCCCGGCCCCTCTGGATTCCCGCGTGCGCGGGAATGACGGGGGTGGACGGGAATGGCGATTGTTAGTGGGTTGGGTTACAACCAGTATGCGGATGAGGTGGGATGATTGGGGTGGTGGTGTGCGATGGTGGCGGGGGAGATTCTTCACTGCGCTACGCTCCGTTCAGAATGACAGGGTACGGGAGGGGTGCTCCGTTCGGGACGACAAGTGCGGGAGGGGCGTTGCGATTGGGATGGCGTTGCGTGCATCCCCTGCGTTCGCGTTGCACTCCGTTGCCCGGCCCCTCTGGATTCCCGCGTGCGCGGGAATGACGTTTGTTAGCGGGAATGACGGAGGTTGGCGGGTGAGCGGCCGCACCACATCACCGCGCATCCCCTGCGTTCGCTTTGCTCCGCGTCCCCTTCGCTGCGCGAAGGGGAGGGGGCCTCACTCTAGCCCCCTCCTGGAGGAGGGGGAATTGGATGACTCCTGGAGGAGGGGATTGGATGGCGGGATTTAGACGCCTTCTAGGGTTAGTTCTTCGGAGCGGTGGCAGGATACTTGGCGGTTGGTTTTGGTTTGGCGGAGTTGGGGTTTTTCGGTGGTGCACTGGTCGGTGGCGAAGGGGCAGCGGGGGTGGAAGTGGCAGCCGGTTGGTGGGTTGGCGGGGTTGGCGGGTTCGCCGCCGAGGATGACTCTTTGGCGTCGGGCTTCGATGCGGGGGTCGGGTACGGGGATGCCGGAGATGAGGGCGTAGGTGTAGGGGTGTTGGGGGATGCTGTAGAGGTCGGCACTGGTTGCGATTTCGACGATTCGTCCGAGGTACATGACGGCGACGCGGTCGCTGATGTGGCGGACTACGGAGAGGTCGTGGGCGACGAAGAGGTAGGTGAGGCCGAGTTCGGATTGGAGGTTTGCGAGGAGGGATAGGATTTGGGCTTGGATTGAGACGTCGAGGGCCGATACGGGTTCGTCGCAGATTATGAAGTCGGGTTCGACGGCGAGGGCGCGTGCGATGCCGATGCGCTGTCGTTGTCCGCCGCTGAATTCGTGGGGGAAGCGTCGGGCCATTTCGGGGTTGAGTCCGACCATTTCGAGTAGTTCGGCGACTCGGCGGTTGTAGTCGGCGCGGGTGGATGCGAGGTTGTGGATGGTGATGCCTTCGCCGATGATTGCGCCGGCGGACATTCGAGGGTCGAGTGAGCTGTATGGGTCTTGGAAGATGATCTGCATGCGGCGGCGGAGGTTGCGGAGTTCACGGCCGCGCATGGTGTTGATGGGCTGGCCTTCGAAGAGGACGCGTCCGCGGGTCGCTTTTTGCAGGTGCAGGATTGCGCGTCCGAGTGTGGTTTTACCGCTTCCGCTCTCCCCTACTAGTCCGAGGCTTTCGCCTTTGCGGATGCTGAGGGAGACGTTGTCGACGGCGTGGAGTGTGGCGCGGTTGCGGGAGAATAGGGTACCGGAGCTGACGGGGAACTCGACGCTGAGGTTTTCGACGTCGATGAGGACTGGGGGTTCTGGGTTCTGGGTTCCCGCGTGCGCGGGAATGACGGGGTTGGTGGTGGTCATGTTTTGTTGGGTGGCGACCATTGAGTTACTGGTTTCGGATGTGATTCTTGGGCGTTTGCCTTGCAGGCCCCCTTTGTCCTTCGGACATTTCCCCCGCTAGCGGGGGCAACCCTGCCCAGCCCCTCTGGATGGACGTTCCGTCCGCTGAAGCGCCGGCTTTCGCCGGAATGACGGCGTAAGCGCGGGCATGACGGGGATGGGGTGCGGGAATTGCGGGGTGGGCTACCTTTGCGTTGTTTCTGAGATGGGTTGTCATCGTTGGATTTGAGCGTTGATCTTCGGTTGATGGGGTTTTGCGGCGCGCCCCCTTTGTCCTTCGGACATTTCCCCCGCTAGCGGGGGCAACCCTGCCCAGCCCCTCTGGATTCCGGCTTTCGCCGGAATGACGGGGACAAGCGGCGCTAGACATGGGTCGGTTGTTGGGTGTAGTTGCTGTGGATTTCGTTGGCTACCCAGCATGTGGATGTGTGGCGTGGTTCGACTTGGATGGTTTGGGGGTATTCGCGGGTGCAGCGGTCGATTCTGTTGCGGCAGCGTTCGGCGAAGTGGCAGCCGTCGGGTAGGTGGGCGAGGTCTGGGGGTTGGCCGGGGATGGGGTCGAGGCTGGAGCGGGTGTCGCGGTCGATGCGGGGGATTGAGTTGAGGAGTCCGACGGTGTAGGGGTGGGATGGTTTCTCGAAGATGTCGGTTGATGAGCCGTGTTCGATGATGCGTCCGGCGTACATGATGTTGATACGCTCGACGTAACGGGCGACGACGCCGAGGTTGTGGGTTATGAGGAGCAGGGCCATGCCGCGGTCGCGGGTCAACGTCTGCATGAGGTCGAGTATCTGTGCTTGGATGGTGACGTCGAGGGAAGTTGTTGGTTCGTCGGCGATGATGAGGTCGGGTTCGCAGCTGAGGGCGATAGCGATCATGACGCGTTGTCTCATGCCGCCGGAGAATTCGTGAGGGAACTGTGCGAGGCGTCGTTCGGGGTCGGAGATTCCGACGGTTTCGAGGAGTTCGAGGGCACGGTCTTTGGCTTGGCGGTTGGTGAGGCCGAGTTGGGTGATCATGCCTTCAGTCAGCTGCGTCTCGATGTTGATGACGGGGTTAAGCGACGACATGGGTTCTTGGAAGACCATGGCGATGCGTCTACTGCGATATCGCCGCATGTCTGATGGTTGAAGTTGGAGGAGGTCGGTGTCACGGAAACGGACTTCGCCGTCGACGATGCGGCCGGGCGGAGACGGGATGAGGCCGAGTATGCTGAGGGAGCTGACGGATTTTCCACAGCCGCTCTCCCCTACTAGCGCGACGGTTTCGCCTTCTTCGATGTTGTAGCTGATACCGTCAACGGCCTTGACTACGGTGTCATCGCCGTAGAAATAGGTTTTGAGGTTTTCGACTTCTAAGAGGGGCATTTGTGTTAGCCGCGTGTGGTTCCCCATCGGCCTTCGGATGCGATGTATACGAGTCGGCCGAGGGTCGTTGGCAGGGGCACGGGGTCGTAGTCCTCGGTGGCGGCGGCCCATTCCATGAGGTGGGCGCGCATTTCGGAGATTACGGGGATGTTTGCGGGGTCGTTGGCGACGTTGGTGAGCTCCCACGGGTCGGTTTTTAAGTCGTAAAGTTCATCGAGGTCGTCGCTGCCGGGGTCGGTGACGAATTTCCAGTCTTTGGTTCGGACCATGCGTCGGCGGCCTTCGGCTTCTCGGATCCAGAGGGTTTCCATGAGGAGCTTGCGGCCTTCGTAGCCTTTCTCCATTAGTTGGTGCAGGTCTTCATCGGAGAGTGCAGTTCCGCCGGTGCCGTATTCGCTGAAGGCAGCGGAACGGGGAGGTGAATCGGTGGCGGTTGGTAGTGGTCGGCCTTGGATGCGGCGGAGGGTTTCGGAGGTGATCCAATCCGAGCCGACATCGTGATTCAATCGAGGTCCGGCCGGTGCGATTTCGTCACCGTCTTCGCGGGGTGGGTTGGCGTTGAAGTCTGCGACGCCGGAGAGTTGAAGGATTGTTGGCATGAGGTCGATGGTGTTGGCCATGGAGTCGTCTTCGGCGCCGCATGGGACGCCGCCTGCGGGCCATGAGACGAGCATGGGGACGCGGGTGAGACAGTCGTAGAAGACGCCGCCCTTGCCGAGCATGTCGTGCTCGCCGTTGAAGTCGCCATGGTCGGCGGTGAAAACTACGATGGTGTTTTCGCGTAGGCCGGTTTCGTCGAGATGGTCGAGGACCTTTCCGATGCCGTCGTCGACGAATCGGGTCATTGCCATGTAGACGGCCATTGCGTTGCGGACGTGCTCAGGGTCGTCGACGCTGACGCCGAGCATGTCGTGGAGCTGGCGGTTGCGCGTCGGGATATTGCCGTCGGTGTACTCATCGTCTCGCTGAGGTGGCATTACGACACTTTCCGGCGGGATCATGTCGGCGAATTTGCGCGGGGCTTCGAGCGGATGATGCGGGTCGGGATATGAGAGGAGGAGGGCGAATGGTTTGCGGTTGGGGTCGTCTTTGGAGCTGCCGAATTGGTCGATGAATGCTTTGGTTTGGGTCGTGAGAGCGGCGCTAGAGTAGCCTTCGATGGGGTGATCGGTGACGGCGTAACCGAAGCTGCGGCTCTGTTCAGGCATGTCGGCTCGGGTTGAGTGGGCTTCGGTGATGATGTCTTCGGGGACGACCCACTCCATGCCTTTGTTTCCGGCGATTTCGCCTTTGTAGTTGTTTCTGGACAATCCACCGTGGGACATTTCGCAGCGGACGTCTAGTAGGTCGAGGTCGTCTTGCTCGATGAAGCAGTGGTTCTTGCCGATGAGTCCGGTGGTGTAGCCGAGTTCTTTCCAGATTCGGAAGGCGTGGAGTTGTCCGGATGGCATGAGGGTTTCGTTGCGGCGAGCGCCGGTGGAGTGGGCGTATCGTCCGGTCATCATGGAGACGCGGGCGGGAACGCAGAGGGCGTGGGGGGTGACGGCATGGCGGTACATGACGCCTTCTTCGGCCATTCGTTCGAGAGATGGCGTTGGGATGCCGATCTCGGAGTACATTTGGAGCGCCGTTGCCTTGAGTTGGTCGGCGACGATGAAGATTACGTTGGGGAGCGAGTTTGTGGTCATGGTTATTTCGTGTGATGGTTTGGTCAGGCCTTCAGGTTGCGGGGAGATTATCCCCTGCCTCTCAAATGTGGGTCGAGTATGTCACGGAGTGAATCGCCGACGAGGTTGATTGCAAAGACTACGATGGCGATTGTGAGTCCGGGGATTACGGCGATGTGAGCGCCGAATCGGAAGTATTGCTGGGCGAATGTGAGCATGTTGCCCCAGCTAGGCGTTGGCGGTTGGACGCCGAGTCCGAGGAAGCTGAGTCCGGCTTCGGCGGTGATGGCAGCACCGACGCCGACGGTAAAGAGGACGAGTGAGACGGCCATGGAGTTTGGGAGGAGGTGACGGAAGATGATGCGCAGGTCGGAGGCGCCAAGTGCTCGGGCGGCTTGGACGTATTCCAGTTGGGACTGGGTGAGGGCGTGGGAGCGTACGACGCGTGATGACCCCCCTACAACGTTGAGCGATAGCGCTATGATCACCCCCCAAACAGAGAATCCCAATGCAAGGGTAACGGCCATGGCGAGGACTAGTCCGGGTAGCGATATGAGGACGTCGACGACGCGTTGTACAAGGAGGTCGACGATTCCGCCGCGGTAGGCACTGACGATTCCGATGATGGTTCCGAGAGTTACGCCCAACAACGGTGCAGCGAGTCCGATGACGAAGGAGGTTCTGCCGGCGTGTTGGAGGCGAGTCAGGATATCGCGTCCGAGCTCGTCGCCGCCCAAGACCAACAACTCATCATCAAAGCCGCGCGACATCATCGGTGCCGCTTTGCCGCTCAGCGTCCGATCGTATTTGTGTGGCGTCAGGAGACCGGCACTGAGGATGAACAGCAATATGAGGATGGTGATCACCAGACCTACGGCACCGGTCGGATGCCTGCGCATTATGCGCCATGCGGCTGAGCCGGTGCGGTTGGCCCGGGTTGGTGATAGCTCTGGATTGTTGGTTGCGGTGATCATTCGAGTTGAATGCGTTTGTCTAAGGCAACGTATACCAAGTCGATTAGGAGCATCCAAACCATTACAAAGGCACCGAGGACGAGGACTAGGCCTTGAAGCAACTGGAAGTCCCGTTCGGATGTTGCCGTAACGATTTCGACGCCCATGCCGGGTAGTGCGAAGATGCGTTCTAGGACCACTGCCCCGTTGAGTAGGCCGGCGAACAGCAGTGCGGAAAGCGTGATGATGGGGAGTACGGCGTTGGGCAGAGCGTGACGGATGATAACGCGGTTCGGGAAAAGGCCTTTGGCACGAGCGGTGCGGATGTAGTCCTGGTTGAGGACTTCCAACATTGTGGATCGGGTGAGGCGCGTGGCGACTGCGGCGAAGGAGGTGCCGATCGCTACGGCGGGGAGGATTAGCCGCTGGAACTGTTTGACGGGGGCGTCCAAGAACGTCTCTTGGAAGATTGGCGGGCTCCAGCTGAACCACGTGACTAATGCGAGGAGGAGCAAGATCCCGAGCCAGAAGTTGGGCAGCGCGAGGAAGACTGCTGAGAATGTCCTAATTACTTGGTCGGGCCACCTGCCTCGCATCATTGCGGACAGGATGCCGAAGGGTATCGCCATTGCCGCTCCGATGATGACCGAAAGTATGGCCAGGAGGAATGTGACCTCGGCGGTTTCGGCGACGATGTGCACGACGGAAAGATCGCTCACGTCGGATTTGCCGAGGTCGCCTTGCAATAGCTGGAGCATCCAACGGGCATATTGGACGGGCATGGGGTCGTTGAGGCCGAGACGTTCTCGTATGACCAGCACCGCCTCCTGGTCAATTACGCTCCCGTCTTCGGCGACTAACCCGAGAGCGACGTCTCCCGGCAACACGCGCGCGAGGAAAAACGTGAGTGTCGCCAAAATGAAGAGATTCGGGATTAGCAACAGGACTCGTCTGATGATGTAGTCCCTCACTAAATCAAACCTCTTTCAGACGGTATTATCCCGACCTGTTCATCTCGGCAAAGGGATTGTGCGGCGAGCGATTCGGGATCGCATCACCGCCAAATCCGGTCTACTTTCGTGGCGAGTTTTCGTCAATCCAAACGTCGGTCCAAGTGTGGAGGTTGAACCATTGTCCGAGCGCGCCCGGACGGTCTTGGACGTGGTTAGCGACGAGTTCGCTGGAACCGACCTGCTTGCCCATGGGCACAACCGGGATCCACTCTTCTCGCATCACCTTTTGGATCTCGCGTGTCGCTGCATGGGCGTCGACCGGGTCGGTCGCGCCTTGCAGTTCTGTCAACAGGTCGTAGATCTTGTCGGGTGGAGGAGCGGCGTTTGCCTCACGACCACCGGGTAGATATTGCTCGAGCAGGAATGCGCTCACACTGGGCAATACGACATTGGGGGTGCTCATCGACATCTCAAAGTTGGCGCTTTGAATGAGTTCAGCATTGGCGGCGGAGTCTCCGACGTTGAGGGTGACCTCCCAACCGGCGTCGGCGTAGACCTGTGCGGCCAATTGGGCCAACTCTTGGAAGAACGATCGTGAGTTTACGACCATTTCGAAGCCATCGATACCTAACTCGTCGGCCAAAGCCTTGCCCTCGGCAACGGCTTCTTCTCTAGAGTCTTTGCTGACTTCCCAGATGTCGGGTATCTCGTCGATAAACGGGTCTACGGTACCGAAGAACCCGGTGGGGACGGAAGCGAATTCGCCGGTCGGCAAACTCTCGAGTTGCTGCATGCGCAATCGGTCGAATAGCAGGTACGCTGCCCGGCGTGCCTTCAAATCGTCGAATGGTGGTCCGTTTGCGTTCATGCTGAGATAGTTGATCCCGGCAAGAGGTGAAATCTCCATGCGCACGGAGTCGCCGATGGAATTTAGAGCGCCGACGGCTGGGGCGAACTCGGCGGGGTCGAAGCTGGCGATGTCGATGCGGCCGGTCTGGATCGCCGCGATGCGCGCTTCGACGTCAGACAACGCCACGGTGGTCATCTCGTCGAGGTACGGGAAGGGATCGCCGTCGGGTGCATCGAGGAAGTAATCGGGATTGTTCCGCGAAGTCACGAACTCTTCCATCTCGGCTTCATCGATGATGAACGGTCCGGTGCCGACAACGCGATCGGGTCCGTTCATTCCGCCTTCTTGCTCCATCACGTGTTGGGCGAAGACGATGCCCCAAGCGGCGGCGAAGTTTTGGATGAATTCGGCGTTCGGGTTCTCGTAGGCGATTGTGATGTTGTTGTCATCAATGATCGTGATGTCGGTGATGCTTTGGAGCGCCAGCAAGCGTGGGTAGCGTTCGCCTTCTGGTGGCGACTTAGAGCGTTCGAATGTCCACTTAATGTCCTCAAGTGTTAACCCCTGACCGTCGTGGAACTGGACGCCGTCTCGGATTGTGAAATTGATTCCCGCGGCATCGTCGGCGATGGCCCATTCGGTTGCGAGATCTGGAATGATCGTAGTGCCGTCGGCGGGGTCGAATCTGACGAGGTTGCTGTAGTGGCGTTGGAGGCTCTGAGGAGCGAACCACACTGCTTCGGTGTTGTAGTCCCATGCCCGCAAGGTGCGCGAAACACCTCGTATCAACGAACCGCCCCGTTTGCCGTCGGAATCTGGAGCCATTGCCGCGGTCGGCTCTGGTGCCGCGGTTGGTTCGGGCGCTTCAGTCGGTGCGGGTGCTTCGGTCGGAGCGGGCGCCTGGGTTGCCGTTGGTTGGACCGGTACCGACGTCGCCGTGGGGTCTTCTCCGCCACAACTGACGATTACGGCAAATGCGGCGAGCGTCATCACTAGGAGTGCAACTGCCGTCAATGTCGATGTAATTCGAGGCTTCACCATGCCAAGCCATCCTCCGATCTGTGAGAGAGCGTGTATGCACCTTATAGTGTCGATCGTTCGGATTCGCGCTTTGATGGCGACAGAACATATTGACATTTGGGCGCTGCGTTCAGTATACGCGGTTTGACTTTACCCGTCACGTAATATAGTTTGCTACTTGCGTCAGTGCGTCTGTGTTGAGTTGTTTGTCTCGCCCTAGTGCGAGAAGCTGCCACCATAGTTCGCACTGAATTGTTGGGTTTGGGCTGTGCGAATCACGGTCCGGCCGATCTGTCAACAACCAACAACTGAGAGGTGTCAGATATGAAAAACACCAGGTTACGACGGTTGCTCACTGCGCCATCGATGATCGTTTTGTCAGCGGTCGCATTGACGATGGCATTGGCGGCGAGCGTCGCTTGTGGTGGCGGCGAGACAATCGTCGTTCAAACCGTCGAAGTGCCGGTCGAAGTTCCCGGACAGACTGTCGTTCAGACCGTCGTCGTCGAGAAAGAGGTCCAGGTAGCGGGTGAAACCGTAGTCCAGACCGTCGTCGTCGAGAAAGAGGTCCAGGTAGCGGGTGAAACCGTTGTCCAGACCGTCGTCGTCGAAAAAGAGGTCCAGGTAGCGGGTGAAACCGTTGTCCAGACCGTCGTCGTCGAAAAAGAGGTCCAGGTAGCGGGTGAAACCGTAGTCCAGACTGTCGTCGTCGAGAAAGAGGTCGAGAAGGAAGTCGTCAAGGAAGTGGTGAAAGAGGTCGAGGTGGTGGTAATACCGACACCCGAACCCGTTCGTGTGGACTCACCTCACATTACGGCTGACCCAGAAGTAAACAGTTGGCCGACGATTTACGACGACAGCGGCAACTTGCTCCCGATACCCGATTCATTCCAAGAGGCTCCGCTGCTCGCAGCTCGCGTGGCCGCTGGCGAACTGCCTCCTGTTGAAGAGCGTTTGCCTGAGAACCCGCTGGTTCTGAAGCCCACAGACGGCATCGGCAAGTACGGCGGAACCTGGTACCGTGGTTTCACGGGCCCCGCCGACGGACAGAACATGGAGCGTCCGCTCAAGGACCACCTGCTCTTCTACGAAGTCTCCGGTGCGGTTGTGCAACCCAACATCGCCGAGTCTTGGACGCAGAACGAAGACGCGACCGAGTTCACCTTCACGCTTCGCAAGGGCCACAAGTGGTCTGACGGCGCACCTTTCACGACAGCGGACATCATGTTCTGGGTCAACCACATGCTCCACAACGAAGAGCTGAACCCAGCCAAGCCGGCGTGGACGCAAAAAGGCGGCGAGACGCTAACGTTCGAGGCGATCGACGAGCAGACCTTCAAGGTCACCTCGCCTGAGCCGTACGCACCGTTCGTGACATTGGTGGCATCGGTTATCGTAGCCGGTCAGCACACCCGTGGTGACGGCGGTGACGGTCTCTACGCACCGAGGCACTACCTTGAGCAGTTCCACCCCGATTTCGTGGGATTGGAAGAAGCTGAGCGAAAGGCTTCCGAAGCTGGTTTTGACAACTGGTACACGTACTTCCTCGACCGCAACCACGCGAATGCCAACCCGGATGCTCCGATGCTTACAGCATGGCGCGTCACCGGCAGCATCAACACGAACGAGTGGTCGTTCGAGCGCAACCCGTACTACTACGCAGTCGACACCGAGGGCAACCAGCTCCCGTACATCGACCATGTCGTACTTACTCTTGCCCAGAACCTTGAGGTTTTGAACCTCAGCGCGCTGGCGGGTAACTACACGGTTATGGGTCGGCACATCAACATCGCCAAGCTTCCGCTGTTCCTTGAGAACGCAGAGTCTGTTGGCTACCGCATCCAATTCTGGCGCCAGCCGCAGTCGGGTATCGCGAACATCTACGTGAACGAAACCTGGGACGGCAACGAAGAGATCCAGGGTTACATCCAGAACGTTGAGTTCCGTCGGGCGCTTTCGATGGGTATCGAACGCGATCAGATTAACGAGGTCTTCTTCCTCGGTATCGGTCAGACCTCCGGTCTGTGCCAGGGTTACCCAGACCCGGACAACCCAGGTAAGTACATCGGCGAGGACGACATCCAGTTCAACCCGGACGCGGCCAATGCGATCCTAGACGAGATCGGTCTCAGCGCCAAAGACGGCGATGGGTTCCGGTTGATGCCTAGCGGCGAGCGACTGACGGTTCAGTTGCCGTCCGTAGTTGCAGCATTCGAAGACTACCCGGCGATCAACGAGATGATCGCGCGACAGTGGCAAGTCAACATCGGCGTCCATGCCGAGGTTCAGTCGCTTGAGCGTGGCCTACACGGCGACCGTGGGTTGTTGAACGAGTTGATGACGACCAACTGGGAGTCGTCACCGCGATCGACCACGCTGATCACGCCGCAACACCTGCTTCCGGTAGGCGGCGGTGGTAACACCGGTCGTCTGTACGGTGACTGGCACCAGTCCGGCGGCGAAAACGGTATCGACCCAGCTGGCATCAACGACTTGATCAAACAGCAGATGGTCCTCTACGACGAGTCGCAATCTACGGCTGGTCCCGAGCGATACAACGAGATCCTCCAACGAGTGGTCGAGCTCAACTGTTTGAACGTCAACCCGATAACGACGGTGATGAACAAGCCTACGTACGTTGCGATCATTAAGAACAACGTGCGCAACATCCCGAACGCGCTGCCGTTCTCGTACCACAACCAGACCTCAGGAAACGCATTCCCTGAGCAGTGGTGGATCGACGACGAAAATGCGATGATGGGCCAGTAGTTCGCACCCACTTTGTCCTTCGGAATTTTCCCCCGTTCGCGGGGGAAACCCTAAGGGTTTTGGCGAAACATCCGCCCCCGATTTGATTCGGGGGCGGATGCTGTTACGTCTACAGAATCCCAATCACTGGGACCGGATCAACATCTGACGAACGAATATGCTCGCCTTCTTTATCAGAAGAGTCATCTACGCGGTCATCGCCATGTGGGCGGTGTCTGTGATCGCGTTCGTAATTATTAACCTTCCAGCCGGCGATTTCGTTACCACGTACATTGCGACTCAGCTCGCGACGGGAAACCTCGTGTTGGAGGACGAGGCTGAAAGTCTGCGGGACTTCTACGGACTCAACGATCCTGTTTACGTCCAGTATTCAAAATGGATAACGCGCATCCTGCAAGGCAATCTCGGTTTTTCGTTCGAGTTCAATGCACCGGTTAGAACGGTGCTCGAAATGAACTTAACGAACACGTTACTGTTAGGGGCGTTCACTGTTGTATTCATATGGGTCGTTGCGATTCCCATCGGAATCTACTCGGCGGTCAAGCAGTACTCGCCGGGTGACTACATAGCAACGTTTTTCGGCTTTCTGGGATTAGGTGTTCCAGACTTCTTGATTGGGCTGGTTATGTTGTGGTTGATTTTGGATACGACTGGCTTCCTTGCAACCGGTTTATATTCACATGAATTTCGGAACGCACCTTGGTCTTTCGGAAAGGCGTGGGATTTGGCGAAACACATGATTTTGCCGGTTGCCATCCTAGGCACAGCCGGCACAGCTGCGTTGATCCGCGTTATGCGTGCCAACTTGCTCGACGAGTTGAAGAAGCCTTATGTGACTACGGCGCGTGCCAAAGGACTCACTGAGTGGCAGCTGATAATGAAATACCCGGTTCGCTACGCATTGAATCCCGTGATCTCTATGACGGCGTACATTTTGCCTTTCATCATATCCGGTAGCGTCATCCTCTCATTCGTCCTTGATCTCCCTACTATTGGAAGGGACTTTCTACGCGCACTGACAGCACAAGATATATATCTCTCGGGAGCGGTTATTCTATTCTCAGGTTGGCTGACAATCATCGGAACGTTTGTTTCCGACTTGCTCCTTGCGTGGGTCGATCCTCGGATACGACTGGAGGAGGATTAGAGCCATGGTTGCAGGATCACAAGCCGGGCCATCATCTGACGTCCAGGAACGTGTTGACCCAGACGAAGGCGACGCCAAAGTAGAGGTGATGTCGCAGCGCCAGCTGATCTGGCACCGCTTCAAACGCCACCGCCTTGCGATGGCTGCGACTGTGATCGTGGCGATCTTTTACCTGATCGTGATCTTCTCCGACTTCTTGGCAACGAATGACCCCGAAGACATCGAAGCGGCCCGTCAATACACGCCGCCGCAGTGGTTGCGTGTTTTCGATGGTTTCAAACCCGACCTACACGTTTGCCGACTTGTTGGTTCGCGCGACGAATTTTTGCGGAAAGTTTACGTAAAGGACTGCGATCAGAAGGTCGATGTCCAGATATTCGCCAGGGGTTACGAATACAAGTTATTCGGATTAACACTGGATCGACATTTGCTAGGTGTCAACGATCCAGAGGTAACGGCCGAAGAAGCGATATTCATCCTGGGAACCGATGTTCAGGGTCGCGACCTGTACTCGCGCTTGATGCGTGGCACTCGGTTATCGTTGCTGATCGGCTTGACGGGGATCTTCATATCGATAATAGTTGGCACGTCGTTGGGTGCGGTTTCGGGCTTCTACGGCGGGTTCATTGACAACTTGATTCAACGCAGCATCGAGATCATCCGATCTATACCTACAATTCCGCTCTATCTTGGTTTGGCGGCTGCGTTCCCGGCTGACTGGTCGGTTGAGCGAAGATTCTTTGCCATCACGATCGTGGTTTCATTGTTTGCTTGGACGGAGTTGGCGAGGGTTGTTCGTGGGCGGTACTTGGCGATGCGTCAGGAGGATTTCGTTACTGCTGCGATAGTGGCCGGTGCGAATCAGCGCCGCATCATCTTCAGGCATATGCTGCCTTCGTTCTACAGTCACATAATCGCGGCGAGCACATTGAGCTTGGCGTTAATGGTAATCAGCGAGACAACGCTGAGTTTCTTGGGTCTCGGTCTGCTTCCGCCGGCGATCTCTTACGGCACGATGCTGTTTACGGCGCAAAACGTTCAGACCGTAGCGCTTGCTCCGTGGTTGCTGATCCCCGGCATTTTTGTCGTAGTCTTGGTACTGGCGCTCAACTTCATGGGTGACGGAATACGTGACGCAGCCGACCCGTATGGGAGTTGATGGAGAGGGTGTGAAGAGATGACTACTGAGACCAGGCAACCCACCGCCCCTCTGGATTCCGGCTTTCGCCGGAATGACGTTGCGGCACCTCTGGATTCCCGCGTGCGCGGGAATGACGTTGCGTCGGCTCGGAATGACGATATGTCGGGCGGGAATGACGTTGCGTCGGCTCGCAATGATGTTGCGTCGTCCGGGAATGGCGAAAGTCCGGTTGCGGGCGATGCGATACTATCGGTTCGGGGTCTCGAGACTCAGTTCTTCACGGACGAGGGGGTCGTACGGGCTGTGGATGGCGTGGATTTCGATGTGCTGCCAGGTACGACTATGGGTATCGTGGGTGAGAGCGGCTGCGGGAAGAGCATCACGGCGAAGTCGATACTCCAGATCGTGGAGGCGCCGGGTCGAATCACGAACGGCGAGATCAATTACAACCCGAGTGGTGACGCGGGTTCCGCGACAGACTTATTGAGTTTGGGGGCGAACAGCGACGCGATGCGATCGATACGTGGTGGTGAGATCTCGATGATCTTCCAAGAGCCGATGACTTCGTTCAGCGGATTGCACACGTTCGGCAATCAGATCGACGAAACTTTGAGGTTGCATACGAATCTCTCGAAACAGGAGCGGTTCGACCTCGGAGTTGACTGGCTCGCGCGCGTTGGCATTCCCAATCCGACGCAACGGATGCACGAGTATCCCTTCCGTTTCAGCGGCGGGCAGTTGCAACGCGCGATGATCGCGATGGCGATGTGCACGAACCCTCGTGTGTTGATCGCGGACGAACCGACCACGGCGTTGGATGTTACGACCCAGGCTCAGATTCTTGACTTGCTGCAACGGATGCAGGAAGAGAACGATATGGCGATCTTGTTCATCACGCACGATCTGGGAGTCATCTCCGAGATTGCGGATGACGTAACAGTGATGTACCTCGGTAAAGTTGTGGAAACGGGTCCGGTCTTCAGCTTCTTTGACGAGCCGAAGCACCCCTATTCGAAGGCGTTGCTGACTTCGATACCGAGCATGTTCACTTCATCTCGTGAACGATTGCCGTCGATCTCTGGTTCGATACCGCATCCGCAAAATCGCCCGATGGGGTGTGCATTCCACCCGCGATGTCAGTCGTTCATGGCTGGGACATGCGATGTCGGAGAACCTGAGCTGCAAAGCGTGAATGAAGAACAGGAAGTAAGCTGTTTCCTGTACGAGGGACAGTAGATGGCGGTCGAAACAACAGAAAACGGCAATGGATCGGCGTCACTGTTAGACGTTCGGGGTTTGGTCAAGTACTTCCCGATCAAGCGAGGATTCCTCCGCAGGACGGTCGGTACCGTAAAAGCGGTCGACGACATTAGTTTCGATATTCGCGAAGGCGAGACGCTGAGCTTGGTGGGTGAAAGTGGCTGTGGTAAGAGTACGACGGCGCGATCGATCATTCGTGCGTACGAACCGACCGCCGGCGAAATCATCTTCAAGACCGAAGACGGTGATTCAATCGACTTGGCGCAGCTGTCATTGGTTGAGATGCGGCCGTTTCGGCGTCAGATGCAGATGATTTTCCAAGACCCGTTCTCGTCGTTGAATCCGAGGATGAACATCTACGAGATCATCAGTGAACCACTGTTGGTTCACGGCATTGGTTCAAGTAGCGAGCGCGAAGATCGCGTGGCCGAGTTGCTGCGTGTGGTTCGACTGCGTCCCGAGTACATGCGAAGATATCCACACGCTTTCAGCGGCGGTCAACGTCAGCGCATCGGTATCGCCCGCGCGCTTGCTGTGAACCCTCGACTCATCCTCGCCGATGAACCGGTCTCTGGTCTTGACGTTTCGGTTCAGGCCCAAGTCATCAACTTGATGATGGACCTGCAAGACGAGTTGGGCTTGACCTACTTGTTCGTTTCTCACGATCTGAGCGTCGTTAAGCAGATATCGAACCGAGTTGTAGTGATGTATGTTGGGCGGATCGCTGAGATCGGCACTCCTGAAGAGCTTTTTGATTCACCGAAGCACCCATATACCGCGGCGTTGATGAGTTCGGTGCCGAAGCCGCATCCGAGCCAGCGGACCAAGAGGTATGTGCTCGAAGGTGAGGTTGCGAACCCCGCCAATCCGCCGACCGGATGTTACTTCCATCCGCGTTGTCCTTTTGCGACGGATCAATGCAAGGTTGAGGTTCCACCGCTGGTAAAATCTAAGGATGGTCGTTTCGTCAGCTGCCACCGCGCAGACGAGATTGAACTTACAGTCAACTGATTTAGAGTAACCCCTCGACGGTCCTGCCCCTAACACAGGGAATGGCTAGATTGGATTTCCTAATCTAGAGCGAGGGTAAGTTCGGATATATTAGCGCCATGGGAACTATCGATATTGGTCGTTTGTCGAGGCTTGAGGTCCTGCAGCCCGATGCGGCTCGACGACGACGCTTAACTTTAGCGATATCTTTGCTCGGGGTCCTGCTATCGATCGCGGCGTTTCATGTCGCGGTGCTGGGCCGTTTCGAGTATTTCGAGGACGCGGTCAGAGTAGAAGGTTGGGGTGCCGTTTTCTTTTCGATCGGCGCGGCGATTTCGGCATTGGTCGTTGTGCCGATCGCGGTATTTCACGCCCGGGACATGGCTCAAATCCCCGCCAAACCGATCACTTGGCTGTTCATGGGGTTCGGATTTGGGGTCGCGACGCCGATATTGACGGGAGGACTAACCCGAACCGCCGGTGCGTTCGCGGGGCTCGCTGAAGGCGCCTATGGTGTGGGCTCGTTGCCATCGCTATTGTTGGACGCGGTGATTATATTCCCGTACGACATGTTCGTCCAAGGCGCACCGAACGTATACGCAGGACTGTTGTCGGGCGGGTTTTTCGCGATCATCGGGTTCCTAGTTGACCGTCTGAACGCGGTGAGGAACGAAGCGATCTCGATTTGGGCGCCTTGGGTAGTCGCTGTGGGCCTGGGTTTGCCGATTATGGTATTTACCTTGGTCGGACCGACCGAATTTCTACGCGATCTCGTCCGATAGCGTAAACGGCCACTAGACGCTGGCCTTAAAAACGTCGGAGATGCTCTGGACGTTGCCGGTGGCGGTGTCGCGGTGGAGGTAGCACAGGGCGGCCTGCGTATCTCCAACTCGATACAACGGGGGCATCTCGTCAGTGCACTCGGCCATCACATATGGGCATCTCGGCGCAAACCTACACCCCACTTCATTCGACGCACCGCCGGTTTCTTGAGAAGCCATATCACGGCCCCACCGTTCGCTAGGGTTGGGACGGGGGATCGATTCCACCAAGAGTTGCGTGTACGGGTGCTGGGGATCCTGAATCACGTCCTCGACGCGTCCGGTCTCGACCACCGAGCCTTGATACATAACGATGATGTTGTCGCTGATTTGGAACGCTGTCGTCAGGTCGTGCGTGATGTAGATGACAGCGATGCCGAGTTCTTTGTTGAGCAGATCGATGCTGCCTAGAATCGTGGCTCTTAACGACGCGTCGACCATGGATACTGGCTCGTCGGCGACGATGATGCGCGGCTTTAGCAGCAATGCGCGGGCGACCATGATTCGTTGGCGTTGACCACCGCTCAGTTGGTGCGGGAAGCGACCAAGTGTCTCCTGGTGGCGCAGACCTACGGTTTCGAGAGATTCGACGACGAGATCGCGCGCCTCGCTCTTGGAACGTGCCAACCCGAAGTTCTGAACCGGCACCATCATGACGTGATCAACTTTGTAGAAGGGGTTGTAGACCTCGAAGGGGTCCTGCATGATCGGCTGGACTTCGCGGCGGAACTCCCGCTTTTCCGATCGGTTCAACGAAGCGATGTCATGTCCGTTGAAGTAGATGACACCTTCGGTTGGCGGGATGATGCCGAGCATCAAGCGCGCAAGGGTAGTTTTTCCACTTCCGCTTTCTCCAGCCACGGCAATGATGCCGGGGTTCTCTCGTGGGATTCCCAAGCTGACGTCGTCGACGGCGATCGTAATATTCCGGCGAAGTAGTCCGCCTCCGAAGACTTTGGAGACGTTCTCGAGTTCAAGGACGTTGTCAGCGCCGTCCGTCGAATCGAGCGCGGTCATCGAGGCATTTTGAGCAACCAACTAAGCGTCCTCTCCGTACATATGGCAAGCGACCCATCGGCGCGGCTCAATCTCGTTCAAGTGCGGATCGACTGTCGTGCACAGATCGGTGTTCAAACTACCTCTGATATCCACAAACTCGTCCCTGAAGTCCTCATCGTTGTTGTATATCGGGCAACGGGGATGGAATCTGCAACCTGGAGGAGGAATAACCAAAGTCGGTGGCAAGCCTTCGATCCCGGTAAACGTCCCTTTCACCTGAATGTCTGGCAGGCTGCTGATCAACTTCTTGGTATACGGGTGCTTCGGGTTTCGGAAGACCTCTTCTATCGGGGCAAATTCAACGAGGTGGCCCGCGTACATGACGCCTAACACGTCGGCGAATTGTGCCATCAACCCCATGTCGTGACCGACCAGAAGGACCGAGGCTTCCATCTCTTGCTGCAACTGCTCCAAGGTAAGCATGATTTGGCGTTGAACCACCACGTCTAACGCGCTTGTCGGTTCGTCGGCCAATATCATCTTTGGCCGTAGCGACGTGGCTATGGCCAGCGCAACACGTTGCTTCATTCCCCCGCTAAGCTCGTGTGGGTACATATCCGCGACGGAGGCATCCAATCCGACGCTATTGAGCAACTCAACGACTCGTTCGCTCACCGCACCTTTGTTGAGCATCTCGTCTCTCGGGGTGTGATGCTTGATGCCGTCGATGATCTGATCACGCACTCGGTATACCGGGTTGAGGGAGTTCATTGCGCCTTGGGGCACTAACGCGATATCTCGTAGCCGGGTTTGCCGCATCTGTTCATCGTTCAAATCCAATAGACTGACGCCGTCGAGCCTGACATTTCCACCGGCAATAATTGCCGGCGGTTTGTGGAGACGCATCAACGCCATGGCCATCGTTGTCTTGCCAGATCCGGACTCGCCCACCAAACCCATCCGCTCCCCACGCTTCAGGGTGAACGAGACATCATCCACTGCTTTGACCTGGCCGGCGTCGGTATCGTAATAGACCTTGAGGTTCTCGACCTCGAGGACGTTTTCGGCGCGATTGTCGACGTTAACGGCGGCGGGCGCAGTTTCAGCGGTTGTCATCTAGATACCTACAATCATTCGGTCGGTCGAACCGGCGTCATACGCGGCGTCGGAGGCGCGGATTAGCGACCTCGTCTAGGCCGGCGGACATGAGGAACAATCCTACGAACAGGATGATGATGATCACGATCGGCGGTATCAACCACCACCACAATCCCTTCAGCAATGACGATGTGTAAATGTTCCAGTAAATGGTCATGCCAAGGGTAGGTGAGTCTAGCGGTCCCAAGCCAAGGGCTTCGAGGCCTACGGAAGCGAGTATCGCGCCGGCTACTGATGCGACGAAACTTGCCAACACGTATGGCGAGAGATTAGGCATCATTTCTTTGAACACGATTCCGATTGTGCTCGTACCCGACATCCGGGCCATCTCTACGTATCCCCGTTCGCGCATTACCAACACCTGCGAACGGATCGCCCGTGCGGGACCCGGCCATGCCAAGATGGATATAACAAACGCCATCTGATCGACGGATAACCCCTTTCCCGGATTCAGGGATGTGGCAATCAAGACGAGGATAAGCAACCCAGGAATCGGGATTAGGCTGTCGACAATCACCCGGATGACGGCGTCTATCCATCCGCCCATATACGCGGCTAGAAAGGCCAAGATCATGCCTATGCCCACGCCGATGGCGGCCGCAATCAGTCCGATACGTAATGTGAGAGGTGTCCCGACGATCATGACTGCCAAGATGTCGCGACCCTGTTCGTCGGTCCCGAGGGGGTAGTCGTCAAACGGGTTCCAGGACGGTCGCTCACGGGCGGGGACTGACAATGCTCGTGTCAACCCATCCACGCCTTGGGGCTCACCGAGAAGGTCATCTTGTTTGTAAAACAGGTACCCGCCAACAACGCAGAGGAAAAGGCCCAACAGCAAGCCCAACCCGCCGATCAGCAATGGATTCCGTCGCAGATAACGCAACAACGGGATAATACGTTCGCGGTAGATACCGACGGCTTCGTACCTGCCAGCCGATTGAGGTAATTCTGTTATTGCGGTTGGTGTCTGCATAGCCGAGTTACGAATCAGCCTTCTGTGTATTTAATTCGCGCATCTATTAGTGGATAGATCAAGTCAAGGATCAATGTCGCCAACGCCGTTCCCAAGGCCAGCACGAAGACGATGCCTTGAATTACAGCATGGTCGCTACGAGGTATTGCTTGTACCAGCAATCCACCGACGCCGGGATAGGAGAACACGACTTCAACGAGAACCAAGCCGGAGACGATCAACCCAAGTTGCAATGCCAATCCGGTCATTTGCGGTAGCATGGCGTTACGAATGCCGTAACGGAAAAACATCGTCCTATCGGGCAGTCCCTTGGCCTCGGCCTGGAGCATGTAGTCTTCGCCCTTTGTCGTTACCATCATTCCGCGCATACCCATCGCCCAACCGCCGAGTGACACTAGGACCACGGACAACGCTGGAAGCGTTGCGTGCCAGAGCACATTGCCAATGAAACTCCAATTAGACCAATCGGGCCAACCCGCCACTCCTCGCGAGTACCCGCCAAACAATGGAAACAAACTCCAAACGAACGAAAACGCCAACAACAACACCAACCCAAAAAGGTAAAAAGGCACGGCCGAAAGTGTCAGGATCGGTGACATCAACACCATCAAGAACTTCTTATTTCTTTTCCATTCGAGTATCGCACCCATCAATGTTCCGACGATGAATGCGAAGAACAGCGTCAGCAATCCTAGTGCGATCGTCCACCAAATCGTCTCGGCCAGCAGCTGATTGACGGTCTTGGGCCAGTTAAATATTGAACGACCTAGGTCGAACTGGATAATGCCCGTCATGAACTTCACATACTGTTGCCACAGCGGTTTGTTGAACCCATACTTTTCGTCGAACGCTGCGACCATGGCATCGGTATCTTCCAAGAAACCGCCGCGTGCTGCTTCCTCAAGCAGTTTTTCCTCGAGCGGGTTTTGGCCCGAGATTCGAGGAAGGAAAAAAACGATGGAACTAGCGATGAAAATCGTGATGAGGAACATCGATAGACGGCTGATTATGTAGTTCCAAGGCATGCCGTGTCTTTTACCGCGCGCTTAAGTTGTTTCAACACTTGCGGTCCAATCCACGCAAAGGCGAAGATTGGACCGCAAGTGTTGTCACGTAGTCTACTGACTCCGCTGTTGTTTACTGAACAGCACGGAGGTTGTTCAGGATCAACTGGAAGGTCAAGTGCCAGAACGCACCGTTAGCGTACGGGTTGTCGTGGGTTGGCCAGTTGGCCCAGTAAGTCTGGTTCATCGGGATGCGGTGGTACCACTCGATGACCTGGACGTCGGGCAGCTCGTCGAGCCAGATGTCCATCGCTTCTGTCCAAAGCTCCTCAAGCCGGGCGACGTCATCGATACCGGTCGCGGAGACCTCATCGGTGATTTCGTTCCAGCGCGGGTGGCTCCAGAAGTAGATGTTTGACTGGTGACCCTCACCAGCCTCTTCGGCGTCAGTACCGTAATAGAGGTTCATGGTGAAGTACGGGTCACGCACGGATCCGCCGTGTCCACGCAGTCCACAAGACGCGTCGCCAGAGTTCTGGCGAGAACCGGCGTCGGGCGGGTTGCTGTAGGACGACTTGATGCCGTGGTTGTCGAGCTGTCGGGCGAGGATCGGACCGAAGTCGTTGAAGATGCCGAAACCGAGGATGTCACAGACGACTACGTTGCCATCTTTCTCCCAGTAACCATCGGCGTTCTTCGAGTATCCGGCCGTCGTCATGCGAGCGTCACCCTTTTCGGGGCTGTACTCGCCGGTGTTGTACTCGCCGGTGAGTTTGTCCTCGATTGCGTCGTAGTAACGCTGCAGAGGCGCGTAGGTCGGCAGCGGCAGAATGGAGGGTGTACCGGCACCGTCGTAAGCAACGTCGATCAACTGATCGCGGTCGATGTAGTAGGACACTGCCCATCGGACGTTCTTGTCGTTGTAAGGCGGCTTGCTGTCGTTGAACAACAGGCTGATGGGCCACCAGTCAACGTAACCGTATGGCGGGTTGAAGCCGGAGTGCGTAACCACGTTCGGGTTTCGAGCCAGCACCTCACGAATGGTCGTGGGGCGAAGGTCCAAGGTCGCGTCCGCGGTGTTGTTGATGACGGCCTGCGCCATCTGCGTCTCGCCCGGGTTCGGGACGTAAACGATCTGTTCGACGTCTGGGAGTTTCTCGACGAGACCTTGATCGACTGCCCACCACGAGTCGCGGCGGTTGATGATCTTCTGTTCAGGGGAAGTCTGTACGACATGCCATGGGCCTGTGGTCACTGGCCAGCCCTGGTCGAGGTCAAAGTTGGTGAATTCCAACCAGTCCTGACCTTCGAAGACGTGCTTCGGAACGATGTACAGGCCGATGTCGAACTTGTAGGTCATGAAGTAGAAGAACTTCGGGCGCGGGCCCAAGAAGTCAATGACGACTGTGTGAGAGTCAACTTCCTCAATTGAATCAATGTCGCGCTGCACTTGCGAGCTGCGGCGAAGACCGGAGTTCTCCTTCAGGTAGTTCAGCGTGTAAGCGACGTCGTGAGCGCCAAACGGCTCGCCATCGCTCCAGGTGATACCTTCCCGCAAGTTAATGGTCAACTGCGTAAAGTCGGCATTGTATTCCCATGACTCTGCGAGCCACGGGTATTCCTGATCGTTGAAGGCTGAATAGAATGCCAGCGGCTCGTGCAGAATGCCGGAACCGTTCTGGTGGCTTGTGCCAGGGTTGTACGGGCTCCAGATGTCGTGGTCGGTATAGCGACCTGCTGCACCAACTCCACCGGCACCACCCCACAGGAGTATCAATTGGCGGTTTCGTGGTATCTCATCGCTCATCATCATCGATTCGTCGTCCATGGCTGCCACGGTGACTTCGACCTCGACTACCTTCTCGACTTCGACGACTTTTTCAACCTCGACAACGCGTTCAACCTCAACGGTTTCGACGACGCGTTCCGGAGCCGCGGTGATGACGCGCTCAACGACAACTGTCTCAACGACGGTTTCTGTGCCTCCACAGGCGACGGTGGTTGCGACCATTGCCGACAACACGGCGACCAAAATCGCCAATTTATATCTCATTGGTGGGATCCTCCCTTTTCAGGTACACGTTAATTTGCCGCGGAACAGCGGCTAGAATCTGCAACGTAAATTTAACACTCCGTTGATATCGAGTCAAACTGAAACTACGTATCACCCGACGTTGAAATCCATTCTGGATTTTGGCGCCGCACGGTCGAATCCAACGGTCGACAGGAGAGGCACGTCTAGCCTGAACCCGCAGTCTCAACCTCTGATTTGCGAGTTCGTCCATCGGGTTTGCGGCCAGATCAAACTCACACAAAGATTGATCCAGCCGCCAATCACCCAATTCGTGTCCGACCCTTTAACGCGTTATTGAACTGCTCGAAGGTTGTTGAGGATCAACTGGAACGTCAAATGCCAAAACGCACCGTTAGTGTACGGGTTGTCATGCGTCGGCCAATTCGTCCAATACGTCGTGTTCATCGGGATACGGTGGTACCACTCCAAAATTTGGACGTCGGGCAATTCCTCCAACCAAATATCCATCGCCTCTTTCCAAAGCTCTTCGAGGCGGGCTACATCCTCGATACCCGTAGCTGAAGCTTCGTCGGTAATTTCGTTCCAACGCTCATTGGACCAACGATAGAGATTCGGTTCGTCTTCGGTGCCCCGGTAAAGGTTCATCGTGAAATATGGATCACGGAGCGATGCACCATGCCCTCGCAATCCACAAGACGCCTCGCCGGCAACCATGCGAGATCCAGCGTCTGGCGGGTTGGCGTAGGACGATTTAATACCGTGGTTGTCCAGTTGGCGAGCAAGAATCGGACCGAAGTCGTTGAAGATACCGAAACCGAGGATGTCGCAGACGATTTCACTGCCATCCTTCTCCCAATAGCCGTCCGCATTCTTCGAGTAACCAGCTGCCGCCATCCGCTCATCTCCCTTGGCAGGGTTGTATTCATTGGTGTTGTACTCACCGCCAAGTTCGTCTTCGATCGCGTCGAAATAACGTTGCAAAGGAGCATAGGTCGGTATCGGCAAAACCGAAGGAGTGCCTGCACCGTCGTATGCGACGTCGATCAACTGGTCACGGTCAATGTAATACGACACCGCCCATCTGACGTTCTTGTCGTCGTACGGAGGTTGGCTTGCGTTAAATAACAACCCAATCGGCCACCAGTCCACGTAGCCGTACGGCTTGTTATAACCCGAATGCGTAATCACGTTCGAGTTGCGGGCCAATACCTCTCGGATCGTTGTCGGACGAAGGTCCAAGGTCGCATCGGCCTCGTCGTTGATAACCGCCTGCGCCATCTGCGTTTCACCAGGGTTCGGCACATAGACAATCTGCAACACCTCAGGGAGTTGGTCAACCAAACCACGATCGACAGCCCACCATGAATCCCGCCGATTGATCAGTTTCTGCTCGGGCGAAGTTTGAACTACCTCCCAAGGACCAGTCGTCACCGGCCAACCCTTATCGAGGTCGAAATTCGTAAACTCCAACCAGTCTTGTCCCTCAAAAACATGTTTCGGGACGATGTACAAACCGACTCCGAACTTATATGTCATGAAGTAGAAGAACTTGGGACGTGGACCTTGGAAATTCACGACGACGGTTGAGTCATCGAGTTGCTCAACAGACTCGACATCGCGTTGCACTTGAGAACTTCGGTTAATGCCTGAGTTTTCAAGAAGGTGATTGATCGTATAGACCACGTCGTGAGCACCAAACGGCTCGCCGTCGCTCCAAGAAATACCTTCTCGAAGATTGATCGTCAACTGCGTGAAATCATCGTTGTAAGACCACGATTCAGCTAACCACGGGTATTCCGTGTCGTTAAACGCTGAGTAATAAGCCAAAGGCTCAAACAGGATCACTGTCCCATTTTGGAAACTCGTACCTGGGTTGTAAATGTTCCAGATATTGTGATCAGTGTAGCGCCCAGCCGCCCCAACACCGCCGGAACCACCCCACAACAGAATCAGCTGCCGGTTGCGGGGAATCACGCCATCGTCCATCATCATCCCGTCGTCTTCAGCCATCACCTCGGCCGTGACCTCAACCTCGACAACCTTCTGAACCTCGACTTCGACAACCTTTTCAACTTCAACAACTCGCTCAACCTCAACAGTCTCGACAACGCGTTCCGGTGCCTGAGTGATGACCCGCTCAACGACGACCGTCTCAACAACGGTTTCAGTGCCTCCACAGGCGACGACGGTTGCGACCATTGCCGAAAGTGCAACGACCAAAATCGCCAATTTATGTTTCATTGGGAGGATCCTCCATTTATCAGGTACACGCGGAGTTGCGGCCAAAGTCTGCGAAAAAGTTAACATTCCGTTTGACTTGAGTCAACCTGAGCCTGCGGTTGAACCACCGACGGCAATGTAGCCCGGATTTCGGCTCCATCCTGTGGCAGGCAACAGCCGACTGGTGAGTGCCGACTGATTCAAACTCGTCGGCGCAACCTCGGATTTGCGACTTCGTCTAGCCCAGCTGAAATCATGAATAACCCGACGAATAGCGTGATCAATACGACGATGGGCGGCAGTAACCAGTACCACAAGCCCAGTAATACCGAGCTGTTGAAGATGTTCCAATAGATCATGCTGCCAAGTGTCGGGGAATCTAACGGTCCTAAACCTAGCGACTCAACTCCGATGGAGGCTAGGATCGAGCCGGACACGGCGGCCACGAAGCTGGCGAGTGCGTACGGTGCAAGATTGGGCATCATCTCTCTGAAAATGATGCCGAGGGCGCCAGTGCCAGACATTCTTGCCATCTCTACGTAGCCACGTTCGCGGATCACCAGAACTTGCGAGCGGATGACCCTAGCTGGTCCCGGCCACGCCAACACTGCAATCACGAAGGCGAGTTGGTCTACGGATAATCCTTGTCCCGGGTTGAGCGATGTGGCCACGAGTACCAACACGAGCAGTCCAGGTATCGGAATCAAACTGTCCACAACGGTGCGAATAACAGCGTCGACCACTCCGCCGAGATAAGCCGCTACGAATGCTAGTAACATCCCGACTCCGACACCAATCGCGGCCGCGATCAGGCCGATCCGGAGCGACAGGGGGATCCCAACGACCACTGCAGCATAGATGTCTCGGCCTTGCAGATCCGTGCCGAGTGGGTAGCCGCTCCAAGGATTCCAAGACGGCCTTTGATTGGCTTGGACAGACGCCGCCCTGACCAGACCGTTCACACCTCGGGTTTCACCAAGCAGGTCCTCCTGTTCGTAAAACAGGTACGAGATCCCGACGAACAGTGTCAGCGCCAAGAATGCGCCGATACCGATTAACATCAGTCGGTTTCGACGAACGTAACGGAAAATTGGGATGATTCGATCCCGAATGAACTCCGAGTTGGTCGCCAGCGAATCCAACCAATTCATCTCTGCTGGGTCTGTTCTCACTTGTTCCACGAATTCAGACCTTTCACGAACCGCCGGATTTAATTCGAGGATCCAGCAGTGGGTACGTCAGATCGAGAACGAGGGTCGCAGCCGCGGTTCCAAATGCCAATACGAACACGATTCCCTGCGTGGTCGGATAGTCGTTTGATCGCACAGCCTGTAATAGTTGCCCGCCGACGCCCGGGTAACCGAAGACGATTTCCACCAGGACGACGCCGGACACGATCAGACCCAGTGCAAGGGTCAATCCGGTAACTTGCGGCAACAGGGAATTTCTGATTGCGTACTTCGTCAACATGATTCGTTCTGGAAGACCTTTGGCCTCAGCTTGAACCATGTAGTCCTCGCCCTTAGTGGTAACCATCATGCCGCGCATGCCCATCGCCCAGCCTCCAAGAGAAACCAGTGTGATCGACATCGCCGGAAGAATGCCGTGCTTGAGGACACTGAGGACGAATTCCCAATCCGACCAGTCTGGCCAACCGATGACGCCCTGTTTGAATCCGTAGACCATTGGAAACTCGCGATTGACGTTGAATACGAGTAGCTGTAGTACCAATCCGAAGATGAAGAATGGGACCGCCGAGATGGCTAGGATCGGTGCCATCGCGACCATGAGTCCCCAGTTGTTCCTCTTCCATTCGAGCAATGCGCCCATCGTCGAACCGATTAAGAATGCGAGGACGAGCGTCAACAGACCCATCGAAAGCGTCCACATTATTTTTTCGGCAAGAATCTCGTTGACTGACTTTGGCCACTGGTAGATCGATCGCCCAAGATCGAATTGAACTACGTCACCCACGAACTTGACGTACTGCTCCCAAAGCGGTCTGTCGAACCCGTACTTTTGCTCAAAGACCCGAACCCGTTCTTCAACGGCTGGGTCCTGGTAGCCGCCGCGTTGGGCGTCTTGATAGATCTTCTCCGCCAGCGGATTTTGCCCCGAAAGACGCGGCAAGAAGAATACGATCGTACTCGCCATCCATATGGTGACGACGAACATGAGCAATCTGCCCGCCATGTACCGCCAAGGCATTCGGCGTATCTAACCTTTCGGATATTTCAAACCACGCGTGCCGATGATATGACCGAATAGGCCTCAAGAAAGATGTTGAGGCCGATTCGGTCGTCGATTGCTGGCACCGAACTTCTGTCGATCCGTTATTGGACTGGCTCTAGCTCGTTCAGGATCAGCTGGAACGTGAGGTGCCAGAACGCTCCGTTCACGTACGGATTGTCGTGGGTCGGCCAGTTCGTCCAGTATGTCGTATTCATCGGAATCCGGTGGTAGAACTCAAGCACCTGAACGTCGGGCAATTCATCTAACCAGATATCCATGGCCTCGTCCCAAAGCTCTTCTAGCCTTGCAACGTCGTTGATCGCGGTGGCGAACACTTCGTCGGTGATGGCGTTGAATTCTGCGTTGTACCAGTGGTACGCGTTTGGCGCGCGGTTTTCAGGTGTTGCTGGTGCGTTCGGATCGTAAGTCTTGGGGTCACCACCGGTGTAGAGACGCATCGTAAAGAACGGGTCACGGACTGAACCGCCGTGTCCTCGCAGTCCGCACGACGCTTCGCCGTTCGATTGCCGTGACCAAGCGTCTGGCGGAGTGCTGTAAGACGACTTGATTCCGTGGTTATCCAACTGCCTCGACAAGATCGGTCCGTAGTGGTTGAAGATGCCGAAGCTCAAGATGTCGCAGACAACGACATTCCCGTCCTTCTCCCAATACCCGTCCGAATTCTTGGTGAACCCGGCTTCGGTCATTAACCCGTCAGCCTTCACGGGGTTGTACTCGGTGGTATCGTGGGTCGTCGTCAACTTGTCTTCGATCACATCGAAGTAGCGTTGCAACGGCGCATACGTTGGCATTGGCAGGTAGGAGAGCGTCCCAGCGCCACCGAAACCGATTTCGATCAGCTGCTCGCGGTTGATGTAGTTCGAAACCGCCCAGCGTACACGTTTGTCGTCGTACGGTGGTTCGCTCGCGTTGAAGAGCAGACCGACAGGCCACCAGTCGACGTAGCCGTACGGCGCGTTGTATCCAGAGTGCGTGATGATCGAGCTATTCCGATTGAGAACCTCGCGCATCGTTGCGGTTTGCAACGAAAGCGATGCATCGGCGCGGTTTGCGATCATCTCTTGCGCCATCTGGGTTTCACCCGGGTTGGGAATGTAGACAATCTGGAGGACCTCAGGCATCTTGTCGACGAGGCCCTGTTCGACGGCCCACCAACTATCGCGACGGTTGAGGATCTTTGACTGGGTAGAGGTCTGCACAACTTCCCACGGCCCGGTAGTTACTGGCCATCCTTTTTCTAGATCGAAGTTGGTGAATTCCTGCCAATCGTTACCTTCGTAGATATGTTTGGGCACGATGTAGACACCGATGTCGAACTTGTAGGTCATGAAATACAAGAACTTCGGACGTGGGCCTAGGAACTTGACGACCAAGGTGTTTTCATCCACGAGCTCAACTGATTCGACGTCGGCCTGAATTTGTCCGGAGTGCGGCAGGCCAGGGGTCGTGAGAAGGTGCTCGATGGTATAGGCGACGTCGTGGGCTCCGAAAGGTGTCCCGTCACTCCAATTGACGTTTTGGCGCGTGTTGATCGTCAACTCCGTAAAGTCTTCACTGTATTCCCACGATTCGGCGAGCCACGGGTACTCGGTGTCGCTGAACGCGGAATAGAAAGCGAGGGGTTCGAAAATCAGCTGCGGACCATCTTGGTGGCTTACACCAGAGTAGACGTTCCAGATGTCATGGTTCGTGTATTGGCCAGCAGACCCGACACCGCCAGAGCCGCCCCACAGCATGATGAATTGTCGTTCGCGAGGAATGACCTCGTCGTCCATCATCATCGCGTCATCCGATGGCGCCGTCGTAACCTCTACTTCAACTTCAACAACTTTCTCTACTTCGACGACCTTTTCAACTTCAACGACTCGTTCGACCTCGACGGTCTCGACAACGCGTTCTGGTGCCTGCGTGATGACGCGCTCGACGACAACGGTTTCGACGACGGTTTCGGTGCCTCCGCAGGCGGCAACAGCGGCAACCACCGCAGAGAGGGCGACAGTCAAGATCGCCAGTTTGTATTTCATCGTTTGGGACCTCCTAGGAAAAAGTGCGATTCAGACCGACCAGGTTGCTTTCGCAAATGTCTGAGTGAAACTTAACACCAATTCTCATTTCGGTCAAACCAACGACTAATGCCCTCATTGCTCATGCCTACACGTTTTTTCGATAGCGACGTGGTTAGACATTTGGTCAGATTCGCTGGGGACCAGGTTGCTGAGCGCGACGATGTGAACAATTGATTACGCCAAGATCAACTCACCTGCATCATGATCACCGGTTCACATACAGGTTCCGCCACGGTGATCTGTCTGGGAGACCAACTTCGCATGCTGTTAATCCTCAATGCACAATAAATAGCATGTCCAATTCGGATTTCAGTTCTTTACCCGACGAACCCGCTGGCCCCACTCCCACGCCGGAAACGCGCACCCAAGCCCTTAACCGAATTCGGAGCGCCGAAAACGAGCGCATGGGCGTCGAACGCACAGTTCAGATGCGTCTGATGTGGCTGGGAGTCGTCGTCGGTGCAATTGTCGGTTTGACCGTCGGTTATCTTGCGACCCTCATCACGATCGTCGATGGCGGGGTCGGTGACTTCGGATTCCAGTTCTATCGGCCCAACTTTGTCAGTGGTTTCCTGCGGGTGATTACTGCTTACCTGATCGGCGGAGGTGCAATCGGTGGCGGGATTATGTTCGCCCTATTCACGACCCGTAACGAAGCCAACAGCGTCTTCAGATGGCTGATCGCGGGCATCTTCTACGCCTTGGCGACACCTTTGCTGATAGGTTTCCTGCTGCCGCTAACCTTGCTGATCTTCGGCGACATTGTCGAAGGCCTAAGGCCGGGACTATGGTTGTCAGCGTTCGTCGAAACACTGCTGGGTTCATTCCTAGACGGGTACATCTTCTTGATCAAAGTGCTCTATTCGGGTGTGATCGGGGCTTTGCTCTTCGTCGCCGTTTCCGTCGTAACGTTTTTTGCCTCTTTGCACGTCGAGTTGCCGAAATCGTTGACGCGAAAAGTCTCCAACGTCATCGTCTTCAACGTCATTGGTGCATTGATTGGCCTGATCCCATTGGTAATCATTGTTGCGGGACCGTTCTCATTGGTTACTGCAATTGCGTCGACTCTCACTGGCGAGCGACTTTGAACGACGTCGAAGCTGGTCACCGTTCGTAACTCGAAACGCCGACGGTCAATCGAGTACAATCGAACTTGGTTTTGGCTTAGAGAATCAGGTACCAAATGGCAAGGCAAGTCCCCGGCGAACCATACGCCCGCATCACGTCCCAAGAAGCCTATGAAATGGTCCAAAACGGCGATTCGACCGTCGTAGACGTCCGCAATCCCGACGAATGGGAAGCTGGTCACGTTGAAGACGCGGTTTGGATCCCGGTGGACGACATCATTCCGCGCTTTGACGAACTCCCCACCGACGGTAATCTCCTCTTCATCTGCGAAGTCGGTGCACGTAGTGGTCTAGCCGCTGAATATGCTGCCGCGATGGGTGCAGAGACTTCACGCCTGTTTAACATCGAAGACGGAACGCCGGCTTGGATCGCCCAAGGATTGCCTCACGCCACTGGCGCTTGAAGATCAACTTGTCGAACGGCAACATGCATATCTCCGGGGCCGCGTCTCACCGTCGACACCTCGGAGAATTTCCAACTGACGCGACGAGGCGGTCGGCATGAAACTTCTAGTCGTCGGCTCGATGGCGTATGACGATGTCGAGACGCCCGCCGGGATTCGAAACCACCAACTGGGCGGCTCCGTAACTTACTTTTCGGTCGCCGCAAGCTATTTCACCGACGTCGCAATCCTTGGTATCGTCGGAAATGACTTTCGACCGGAACACCGCGATCTTCTAACCTCACGCGGCATTGACACCTCCGGTATCGAAGTCGTAGACGGTCAGACTTTCCGCTGGTCCGGAAGCTATTTGAAAGACCTCAACGATGCGGAGACCGTCGCAACCGATCTAAACGTCTTCGCAGACTTCAATCCGACAGTCCCAGAAGGTCACCGCTCGATCCCGTACCTATTCCTCGCCAACTGCGACCCGGAGACCCAACAGTCGGTCCTTAACCAGATGACCGACGACCTCCAACTCGTCGCGGGAGATACGATGAACCACTGGATCGTCGAGAAACGACAATCTCTCGACCACTTGATGACTCAACTCGATTTCTCCGTGATCAATGAGGCCGAAGCCCGCATGTATACGGAAAAATCAAACCTTGTCGACGTCGCTGAAGGTCTCCTCGACGAGGGGCCCGACAACGTCATCATCAAACGGGGCGAATATGGCGCCGTGCTCTACAACGACAACCAACGGTTCATCGTCCCCGCGTATCCCGTCCAAAACATCGTCGACCCCACCGGTGCCGGCGACTCTTTCGCGGGCGGTTTCATGGGTTACATCGCGGCCACATCCAGACACGACCCGGAATCTTACCGCCAAGCCGTCATCGCCGGATCCGTCATCGCTTCGTTCACCGTCGAAGGCTTCGGCCTAGACCGCCTATCAAACCTGACCAGCGAGGAAATCACCGATAGGTTTTTTGAATTCGAAGACTTGACGACTTTCGATACCGCGATTCGACTCCCGCTTCGCCAACTAACAGATTGAGGTCCACAAAACCGGAGAATTGATGAACTACGACATTACAGATATAAACCTAGCTCCCGAAGGCGCGCTGAAATCGGAATTCGCCGATGACCAGATGCCGGTCCTACGGGACATCCGCAAACGTTTCGCCGAAACTCGTCCATTAGAAGGCCTTCGGATCGCCGCATGCCTCCACGTCACTTCGGAGACTTCAAATCTCGCCAAGACGCTGGTCGCCGGCGGTGCTGAACTGGCTCTTTGCGCCTCCAACCCGCTCTCGACACAAGACGACATAGCCGCCTATCTAGTTTCTCAAGGCATCTCGGTGTTTGCCCGCAATGGTGAAGACGCTGAAACTTACTACGGTCACATCTCCGCTACGGTTAACACCAAACCCCACCTCACTATCGACGACGGTGCCGACCTTGTAGCCATGCTCCACTCTGAACGTCGAGAGCTGCTGGACGGGACGATCGGTGGAATGGAAGAGACCACGACGGGTGTTATCCGTCTGAAGGCGCTTGACGCCGAAGGCAAACTCGCCTACCCGATCATTGCGGTCAACGATTCGATGACAAAGCACATGTTTGACAACCGGTACGGCACTGGACAGAGCACGCTCGACGGAATTATCAGGGCGACCAACCACCTGATCACGGGCAAATCGGTCGTGACCATCGGATACGGATGGTGCGGACGTGGGTTTGCGGACCGTGCGCGCGGCTTGGGTGCTCACACCATAGTCTGTGAGGTTGACCCCGTACGCGCCTTGGAAGCAGTGATGGACGGTCACCGCGTGATGGCGATGGACGAAGCGGCAGAGATCGGTGATGTTTTCCTGACGGTTACGGGCGGGATGAACGCGATCGATAAGCATCATTTCCTGAAGATGAAGGACGCGGCGATTGTCGCGAATTCGGGTCACTTCAACGTCGAGATCAATATCGACGCTCTCGAAGAGATGTCGGAGGCGCGTCGACAGGTTCGTCCGTTTGTGGAAGAATTCACTCTTGAGAACGGACGCCGCATCAACTTGTTGGCTGAAGGACGGCTGGTGAACCTTGCCGCCGCCGAGGGTCATCCGGCAAGTGTTATGGACATGAGCTTCGCGAATCAAGCGCTGGCCAGCGAGTACATCGCAGCTAACTATCAGACGCTTGGACCGGGTGTACATACTCTACCCAAAGAGATCGACATGGAGATCGCTGCGCTCAAGCTTCAGTCGATGGGCATGAATTTCGACACCCTCTCAGCCGAGCAGGAAAAGTACCTGAACTCTTGGGAATCCGGCACCTAACAATCAACGCTGTCAGCGTGACGCAATACTAGGACACATCACATGGCAACCGGTAATTTCAAACACTTGCTCACCTCCGAATCGGTCTCCGACGGGCACCCCGATAAGATTTGCGACCAGGTTTCGGACGGCATTCTCGACGCCGCTCTGGCTGGTGATCCGAATTCCCGGGTTGCGTGCGAGACATCTTGCACGACGAATCGACTCTGGATGTTCGGCGAGATAACCACCGCATCCGATATCGATTTTGAAGCTGTCGCGAGGGGTGTCATCCGGGACATCGGATACGACGATCCCGAGTATCAGTTCGACGACAAATCGTGCGATGTCAATGTTTATCTTCATTCGCAGTCGCCCGATATCGACGCTGCTGTTAGCACCGCATTGGAGGTTCGCGGTGCCGATTCCGAAGATGTTCAACAAGGCGCCGGCGACCAAGGGATGATGATCGGATATGCCGTCGATGAGACGCCAGAGTTGATGCCGCTGCCGATATCTCTTGCGCATCGATTGACCAAACGCATGAGCGACGCCCGGCGCGATGGTTCGATCCCGTATCTGCGACCGGACTCCAAGAGTCAGGTCACGATCGAGTACGACGACAACCACGTTCCCGTTCGCATCGACACGATCGTGTTGTCATCTTGGCATGCACCGGATGTCGAGCAATCGCAGATTGAGGCCGACTTGATTGAGCAAGTTATAGATCCGCTGGTATCGCCCGATCTACGGGACGCGAACACCCAATATCTGATTAATCCGTCCGGCCGTTTTGTGACTGGTGGTCCTCATGGCGATGCTGGCCTCACCGGACGCAAGATCATCGTCGACACCTACGGCGGCAGCGCACGACACGGCGGCGGAGCCTTCTCTGGTAAAGACCCTTCAAAGGTGGACCGTTCCGGTGCATACGCCGCTCGATATGTCGCCAAGAACATCGTCGCGGCAGGCCTTGCGAACCGTGCTGAAGTCCAAATCGCCTACGCCATTGGCAAAGCCGAACCAGTTTCTCTGATGGTTGAGACCCGAGGCACCGGCAAGATCGCTGACACGAAGATCGCGGACATCGTTGCCGGAACGTTTGACCTGCGACCAAGCGGCATCATCGAAACCTTGAACCTCCGACGCCCAATCTACCGACCGGTAGCCGCATTTGGCCACTTTGGTCGACCAGACCTCGCCCTCCCGTGGGAACGAACTGACAAAGTTGATGCTCTTCGGGATGCTGCCGGGGTCTGATTCGAACATCAACGGTTAATCGATGCCATCACAGCCAGACATTCGCTTCGGTACCGACGGATGGCGCGCCATTATCGGTGACGACTACACGTTTGCGAACGTTCGCGCTTGTGCTGCGGCCGTTGCCATGGACCTAAAAGCTATCAGGCAGACCCACCGTGGTGTAGCCGTCGGTTTCGACACTCGTTTCCAATCGCGTAGTTTTGCCGAGGATGCCGCAAAAGTCATCGCCAACTACGGGACCCCCATCCAACTGTCTGATCGTCCGCTACCTACGCCCGCGTTGAGCTACGCGGTTACGCAGATGGGTGGTGCATCGGGCGTGATGATTACCGCGAGCCACAACCCGCCCGAGTGGAACGGCTTCAAAGTCAAATCGTATGCGGGTGGCAGCGCGCCGCCGGAGCAGGTCGAACGCATCGAGGCGCACCTGCCCAACGCTTTCGTCATTCCCGCGCAGGCGGGAATCCAGGGGCGCGGTGCAAAGGAGGCGCAAATCGATACCGTTGATATGGTTTCGCCGTACCTTAAGCAACTTTCTTCCCTGGTCGATGTTGAACGGATAAAGTCTGCTGGATTGCGAGTCTTGGTCGATTCGATGCACGGTTCAGGTGCGGGGATAGTTGCGGCGATTCTTGAAGGCGGCGCTACGAAGGTCTCTGAGATTCGGAGCGAGATTAATCCTGCGTTCCCTGACATGAAGCAACCGGAGCCTGTGGAAGACAATTTGGCTCCTCTAATCTCCGCGATCAAGGGTGGCGGTCACGACGTTGGGGTTGCGACGGATGGTGATGCTGACCGATTGGGCGTGGTCGATGAAAACGGCGTCTACGTTACCACACTCGAAGTGTTTTCGATGTTGTTCCACCATCTCAAGAGTCGGCGCGGGTTGCCGGGCGGTGCGGCGTGCACGATCACGATGAGCAGCATGATGGACCGTCTGACGGAGCATCACGATGTAGACCTGCAACGGACGCCGGTAGGCTTCAAGTTCGTCGGTCCGGCGATGATCGATAACGCCTGCGTTCTCGGCGGCGAAGAGAGTGGCGGCTACGCGTTCGCTGGACACATCCCTGAACGCGACGGGCCGCTGAGTGCGTTGTTCTTTTTGGAGAGTATGGCGGTTTCCGGGAAGTCGCCGAGTGAATTGCTTAGCGAAATCCATGAGATCACCGGGCCGCACACTTTCCGTAGGATCGATATCGAGTTCACGCCTGACCAACGGGACGGGATCGCGGCGGCTGTCAATGGGGACGCTCCGGTGAGTTTGGGGGGCGTTGAGGTGGTTAAGGAGGATCGGCGGGATGGTGTGCGGCTTGATTTGAGCGATGGAGGGTGGGCCGTTGTGAGGATGTCGGGGACGGAGCCGTTGGTTCGGATTTATACCGAGGCTGCTAGTGTGGGGCTACGGGATTCGGTGTTGGAGGATTATCGGGTGCATTTGGGGGTTTAGGCGCACATTCGCGAAGCGCAAGAACTCCATCGAACCTTGAGAATGGCTATCAACTCGGCTCTCCACTTCCATTCCTATATGCCAAACGAGCACCTCCGAAACCCAACATCGCACCGACTGAAGCCTTCACCAACCAATCCCCAATATTCAGCAGATTTCTCTGTGCCGGAGTCATCTCAGCCTCCGTTACCGGCACCAGCCACACCAGAATTCCCACACCAAGAACCACGACACCCATTAGAAACAAAATGTAACCGAGCGTCGGCAGCACACTCTGACCCATGCTTCATCTCCCGCTGTAGCGCAGATTAGTCCCGTTCGTGCGGACGACTGTACCATCTGATAAGCCAGACCAGCGATCCGAAGATCCCAAGCAAGCCTGCACACATGATGGTTAATCCCACTGCCTGTGTCACTGTGTCCATCGCGTATCTCCTATCTCGTTCGCCCAACATAGGCGAACCACGATGCGTCTAACCCGATCATACCAAACCTCTCAACGACACGCCACCAGCAATTGTCATTATTCGCGCGAAGACGGGACGGAACGTCCAGTCCAAGGGGACAGGGGGAGAACGCTCCCCTTTGCAAAGCGCAAGCGGATGCCCATCCCGACCAGCCACTGCCCCATCTTTCCAGCCAACACTCACGTCATATCCGCGCAGGCGGGCATCCAGACGCGCGGAGAACAAGCAGTAAAATCCACATATAGAATAAGGTCAGGATTTTCAGGAACTCTACAAAGAGATCCAATCATTGGTGAGAGAAACGCCCAAGTTCGCCCGCGTGGTGTTTAAAGCCAAGCCGAAGAAAGACTGCCGGAATCTCGAAGACGATACCGCCGATCCGAAATAAGGAGGACCAACATATGTACAACGCTTGTCACGTTGATTGGCTCATTGAAGGTCGCGAGAGTTGGAATTCAAGACGCACAAATTCCCCTGAGTTTACGCCTCATCTTGCTGGAATAGACATCGCTGAAAAATTAAGGAATGCTGGCAAGACTATTGGCAATTACGTAGCAGATCTTAGAGGGTACAACTTAGTCAAAGCCGATCTCAGAGGTGCAAAACTCATCCATACTGACCTAAGTTCTTCAAATCTTACATTGGCGAAACTTGGGAAGACCGAGTTTTGGTGTTCAGATTTAACAAATGTGAATATATCTAAATCTAGTCCTTGGAAGGCACATTTGTTTGGCCCGCCAGATGATGGAACCATTCAAGGAGATGAAGATTATCAAAACGTTCTCGCAGATGATGAGATCACAATCACAACGTCCAGTCGCCTACTGGACTCTGTCTCGAAACTCCAAAAACAATATCCGCCGGATAACGATGTTTCATGGTATTTCAGAGGAGAAGCATGTGATTCTTGGCATAGGATTCCCTCTGTTATGCGCACTTTAGGACACCGTGAAGCCGAAAAAGACATGTTGACAGACATGATGACCCGGCAGCCAAACGGGTTCGATGCGGAAGATTCATTCTTCGGAAAGCTAGTTATTGCGCAACATTTCAAACTTCCTACTCGGCTATTGGATATCACGCGAAACCCGTTAGTCGCCCTATATAACGCCTCCGAAAAACATGATCATCAAGGTATAGAATGCGAAAGCGATGGACGTTTGCACGTCTTCGCAGTTCCGAGAAACCTAATTAAACCATTCAATAGTGACGTCATTAGCGTGGTTGCTAATTTTGCGAGATTGGCGAGAAAAGAACAGGAGGCACTACTTGGTTTTAATTCAACGATTCATTCAAGTTTGTACGAACAAACATTACGACGTTTGATACACTTTATTAGTCAAGAAAAGTCGTATTTCCAGCAACGAATTAACCCGCTGGACCTGTTCCGTGTATTTGTAGTAGAACCTCAACAGTCTTTCCACAGAATCAGAGCTCAGTCAGGTGCATTCTTGATCTCCGCTTATCACGATAATTTTGATCGTAACAAAGTGAGGCGCGTTAAAAACGCGCAAGTATATGACCAGTTTGAGCTGACTATCCCATATGGGCGCAAAAATGACCTGTTGGGCGAGTTAAGCCAATTGGCGATCGCGCGAGATCAACTCTTTCCAAGCTTGGATGAAACTGCCGCAGCGATCAAACAAAAATATGCCACTGATGACGAACACTAGGTTTAAGGTAGGCTGACAGACATTTCTTCCCCATCGAAACCTGCCTCATGGACGGGGCTGACTCGATACTCGCTTACACATATTGCTTCACCAACCGCGCCCACGCCCTTAGATACTCCATAGGACGATCCCCCTTCAACGAGTTGCAGTGCCCACAAAGCAGCTTCAAATCGTCCAGAAGACCAGTCCCATCCTCCGTTCCCATCAAGCGATTCAACCTCAGATTCCCTTGACGCGGCTTCTGGAGTTATGCACAATCAGATGCGCCACAGCAGTCATTGATTCGTCCTTTGAGGCCGCATCGTGCAAAGGCTTAGGGGGCCTCCGCGCCCCCTTGCCGGTTTCACGGGGTGAGATGGCTGCTGTGGCAAGTAGTCCGCTATCCTTTGCCGCGAGGGGGTTCCCCAATGTCATTTGAGCAGACGCAACACGGTTGCAAGAAGCGATGAAAGCACGAATCGCCATAGTCACTATCAGTTCGCTGATTTCGCTTGCAATGGTGGCAAGTGTGATTGGATGCTTGGAGTTCGGGCAGGGTGCCACACCCACGCCGACCCCGGTACCTCCGACTGCGACCCCAGTACCGCCGACAGCCACTCCGGTACCTCCGACACCGACACCCGTACCACCCGCGCCGACCCCGGTACCGCCGACTGCGACCCCAGTACCGCCAACAGCAACGCCCGAACCAACCGACACGCCGACCCCCGTGCCTCCGACAGCAACGCCCGAACCTACAAACACGCCTGTTCCGACACCGACTCCAGTTGTCACCAATCCCATCAAACTGACTGGGTTGAACTTTGAATCACTAACGCCTGAGAATCTAGAGATAGTGAAATCCATAATGTTGGGTTCAAACGAGATACCACTGCCGAGCGGCGATGTGCTTGTGTTGGCTAACAGAGAGCCGCGTTGGGTCAGGATTGGATATGACGACTATTTGAGAGCGTCATTTTTGCATCGGTGTCTTGGTGGGGGTGTTGAACATCCTGAAATCCGAATGGAACTCGAGACTCAGCAACGTCTCAGAGGTTGGGACAGATTGGAGTTCGCAAGAGATGCATCCATGGGATTTGACCTTGGGAATTTTATTACTGGGTTCAAAGATACTGGCAAGATAGGGTCGATATACAGAGTTGCTGAGGGCAGGTGGATATTTGCAAAGGCGCGTGTTAATAGGAGCACATGTGGAATAAGCGGATTTGGCTATCGCGACCTGGTCAAGAACTCATATGGGCTTTATGCCCGTCCTAGTATCCGGGAATGTCCACATGCGACAATAAAAGGTGCTACAGATTTCTGTCCTATGAGTTTGCAGGATGAAATAGACGTCACCAGCCCTAACTGGTTGGCGCCGATTACTAATGCAGAGATAGAAACTGGACGTATTCAGTGTCGCAAGAACACACCCGATGAGATGCGTGATGTTGGGCGATATTATCCGATTGATGCGGATGGCAATCGCATGTGCCCTGAAAATTGACTCGCAGATTTCGATGTAGCGCTCATATGGTGGCTGGGTGAGCGGGAATCGAACCCACAGTTCGGACTTGTAAGACACGTGTGTTACCGATTACATCATCACTCAGCGCCATCACCGCCCTACGTCGAAATTCCGGCACTACGCGCGCATAGGATTGTAGTCCCTCCACAATTTCACCGTCCATCAATTCGGTGGTCTGTAGTGTCGACAAACTTCGACGTCTACGCGGCTACATGATCGGATTCGCAACGGACAAAATGCGTTGGTATTTTCGTGGGATTCGGCTGCCTATGTGTATAGCGCGTCAAAAAGGCTCTATCATTATGATTCCCGTTCAGAAGCTATGTACTCTTGGAACTAGGAATGGATGATATGATCTGCAAAACGTGCAAAAAACCCATCACTGATGAACTTTCAGCAACGGTCGCCGGAAAAATCGACCATCCCGTGAACGAGGCTAAGATAGGTACTTACCATCTGCGTTGCCTCGAAGAGGAGGTCGAGAATGATTGGGTAGACGCTATAGATTGGCACCGTAATCCCTGTAACAAGGAAAAATGAAATCCCCACGCGTGAAGTTTTGGAAGCATTGTTGCGGGAGCGCTTCCATACCGAAATGGAATACAAAGACTATGCGCGTCGGGCTGAATGGGCAGGTGACCCCGACAAAATGAGACTGCCTGACTACGTGTACGAGAAGGGATAGACGAAATGCAAGATGCAACGATCTACAGCATCCAAGTAACCGACGAGCGCGCCGAAACAATCGTCATCGACCTGCTTGAGCGCATGTTGCGGACTGGTGCAAGTCCGACATCAGAGGGCGACCACATCGAGGCGACCGTCGCTGCCCTGTTAGTCGGCATGGGTTACGACGTTTTAAGTGTGCGACACATACCCGCAATTGAGGACGGGAAACCGAGCCAGTTGCAGGCATGCATCAAAACCGCTTGACACTGTACGCTCAAACTGAGAGGAATCAGAAATGCCACGCGAACGACGGCGCAAGCAACCCGTACCCAAGTGGATATACGCGTCCGATTATTGCGGTTGCGCCCACTATACCGATGAGCAATTAGCCGGAGCAAGATGCATGTGCAAACGCGAGGGACGTAGACATCGACGCTATGCCGACGATAAAAGGGTTAGGGAATAGCGAATCGACTTTCGTGCACCACGTCAACCAACGCCTAATCCCACGAAACCTGTTCAGACAACCATCACCAAGCTACTTGCGACAGAATACCGCGAGTGGTTCGATGTATGCGAAAGATGAAAGGTCTTGTATCAGCCCAAAAGCGTCTGAACGAAGATACCGATCGCGGCCAGCGCTACCAAGGTGACCGCTACCATCAACGAGACCATCCCCCGCATCAGTCGGCTTTCCAGTTGCCCCATGTGCGACATTATCCGATTCTCCAACTGAAAAAGATCAGCTTTGGTCGCGACGTGGTCGTAACCACCTTCGAGTCTGCTCAGTCGTTGTTCCACCGATGCTGTCGCCATTATGTTCCCGGTTAAGGGTATGCTAATACTTCGAATCGTACATGGAAGAGGGATTTTTCACAGGTGTTCACACCGCCACCCATGTAGGTTTGCCTTGTTTTTCGATTACTTTGCCGATGCTTATCCTGGTCGGCAAATGTCCCGAAACTACAATCCAGTTCTCTGATATTGCTCGCCATAGTAGCCATCGGCGGGATGCGGTTGAGAGGTCGGTGCGCCAGTCGAATACGGGGCACCAGTGTTGTTCTCTGATCTGAGCGATGTTGTGGAAGAGGTCTCCGGTTAGGACTGCGGTTTCGCCGCGGGATTGGACGAGGACGCATTGGTGTCCGGGGGTGTGGCCGTTGGTCGGGAGTAGGGACACACCGTCCATTATTTCGAGTTCGCCGAGGACTAGTTTTAGTTGACCGGTTGACTTTCCGGTTGACTCTAGGGGGGCGACTTGGACGTCGAACACGTCGTTTTCGTTGTCGGGGTCGCTGTAGTAGGTCCAGTCGTTTTTGGCGATGTGGTAGGTGGCGTTGGGGAATGTGGTGGACGCTGACGCACCGGTGCCCTGCATGTTCCAACCGATGTGGTCGCCGTGGCAATGGGTCGTGACGACGTTGTTGATGTCGGCTGCTTTGACGCCGAGTTTTTCGAGATTGGTGAGGAGGTCACCTTGGGGTGGTCCGTGTTCGTACGGGCCGGGGCCCATGCCGGTGTCGACGAGGATGTTGTCGCCAGTGCCGTCAACCCGGCGTATGAGATGTCCTCGCCACTGCGCCTCCCAAAATCCGTCTGGGGTGAGGGCGTAGTGGCGATGAGGGTCCCATTCAGCTTTGGTGACGTCGACGAAGACATCGGCGGGATTGCGGCGTAGGCCGATGTGGTCGTCGACCACTGAGATTTCGTAGTCGCCGACTTTGATCTGTGTTGAACCCATGGGTATAACTCCGATCATTGGTCAGTTGAGGCTGCCGAGTGACCACACGGACGAGCGAAAATTTAGGCGGTGTGACTGGTCGCCCAACAGATCAAAGCAGATTCAAGAATTCATCTCGCGATAGACCTGCGTCTCTGATGAGTTTCGACAACAATCCTCTGCTTATCGTCTGCGGAACTGTCAGGCTGCTGCGTTCTGAATGCAACAGCATGTAATGACTGCCATCGCCACGCTCCGGTGAGACCGAGTAGCCCACGCGACGCATGGCAGCGACGAATTCTCGTCTAGACAGCGACGGAAGTCTCGGCATCTGTCGCGATCACATCCACTTCGACGGGCATCCGTGAGTACGTAGGATCAGTATGTTTCAGGTAAAGCATGATGGCGCTTTTGATGTTAGCAAGAGCATCTTCAACGTCAACGCCTTGTGAGTGACAACCTGGAAGACTCGGACATGAGACGACAAACACTCCGTCCTCATCCTCTTCGATGGTGACGTGAAATTCGGTTGTGCTGGCACGGGTGATCATGTCGTGGATTGTATACCACAGGATTTTGTTCGACCACGCGGCTGTCGAACCATTGGAACTAGGTAAATATTCTCCCTAACCCTTCAATGACTAGGGCTACCGCCAACGCAACCTCCCAATCTAGCTGCGTTATCGCCGGCATTTTTACGGCGATGTTCCAGTGGAGTGCCTAATGCGCAAAGAATCCAACTTAACAGAAGATTGCGATTTACTGGAATTTATGTGGCAAGAAATATCCTCATCCGTCAGGGCTCGAGCACTTCGATGAAAATCGCCGATTCGTCTCCATCGACGGAGATGCTGCTACTCTCACCATCTCCCGAGTAGACGACATCCCCCTGACCGGCATCCACTACGTCTCCGCCTAGATGAAAACTTACGGAGCCGCGTAGAACTACCCACCAAGCTTCCGATTCGCCGGACATGGTCGCCATCGGGCCGCCTGGCATCACGTGCCACATCTCAACTCGGTTCCGCTGGTCGAGGATGACCGTCTCTCGCCAATCTTCTTCCAATCCGTGCCGGTCGATCATGTAGTCGAGCGGTGTGAATATCCGGTTCGGCGGTTCCCAGTGGTCTTCCAGCGGAATCGTGCGTGATGGCACCAATCCTTTCAGATCGTGATTTGATCCCGGTTTGCCGGTGACCATACGCATGCACATCTCGCCCTTCCAAGCCCTCGGGTCGTGGCGGTATCCGCTCGGCGCGACGATGATGTCGCCAAAGTGTGCTTTGAACGGTTCGTACTCGCCCACGCGGTAGCGCATCTCGCCTCCGAAAGCGACCCACCATTCGTTGAAATCGTCATGGAGGTGGGGGTCTCCCGGCGAACCGCCCGGTGATGAAATAACTGCCATCCGATTGCGCGAGTCCATGACCATGACGCGCGACTTGGTAACGGTCGCGTATCCGCCGCCGGACCTTGCTATCTCGTCCAGCACCGGTCCCTCAATATCGGGGGCGTCAGGCCGAAGCGTATCGACGATCTCTTCGTACGTCACATGGCGAGCGTTTAGTTCAGACATTGAATTATCCGATTTCGGGTTTGATTTCAGGTTCTGCCGTGGCGCGAAAATCGCACTCGTAGCAGTTTAACAGTGGAAATGCGCGATCACGGAGCGTTCATTAGCCGGATTGTGGTTTGCGACGGGGGAGATTCCTCGCTGCGCTCGGAATGACACGGGTGCGCGAGGGGATAATGGGTTTCGCGGAGTGAAAGGATTGCGCTAAGTGAGACAGCGTTTTCAGCAAGTAGCTGGGTCTGCAACTTCGACGAAGATGCCTGAACCAGGGCCGGTGGCGGTGATGGCGCTGAATTCGCCGTCGCCAGAATAGAGAACGCTGCCTTTGCTGGCATCTACTACATCGCCGGCCATTTCGAAGCGTACGTTGCCCTTCAACACGACCCACCACGATTCGTTGTCGCCGTTGACCGATTCCGCGGAGGCGCCTGGCAACACGTTGAACATCTCAACGCGGTTGCGCTGGTCGAGTAGGACGGATTCTTGCCAATTTGCGTCTAAGCCGTGGCGTTCGATCATGTATGGCAGTGGGGTGAGTATTCGGTTGGGCGGTTCCCAGTCGGGGTCTAGGCGCACGGTTCGTGAGGGTTCGATGCCCTTGATGTCGTGGTTAGAACCGGGTTTGGTGCATACCAACCTCAGGCACATGTCGCCGTACCACGGGAGGGGGGTATGTCGGTAACCGCATGGTGCCACCGTTATGTCTCCGAAGGTACCGCGAAACGGTGTGTATTCCCCTACTAGGAACCCCATCACACCGCCGAATCCCATGAACCACTCATTGAAGTCAGGATGGATGTGTGGGTCTCCGGGCGACCCGCCAGGAGACGTAATGACGGAAGCTCGGTTTCTGCTGTCTTGGATCAGGACTCGATTCGATTTGAATTCGGCTCCGATGTGACTGGAAAGGGTTGTCTCGGATTGGTCACCAGACGCGGCAAGGGTCGCTTTCTGTCGAAGATCATTGACGATTTCGTCGTAGGAGACGTGGCGTTGGTTGACTTCGGACATCTGAGCTTTCCAGTTTGACGTGAACGTGAGGATTTGCAGGCGAGTTTAACACCGTAGTCGAATCGATTCGCTGAAGATGGTGCCGAGAGTGGGATTCGAACCCACACGCCGTTTTACGGGCCGCGGGGTTTAAGCCCGCTGCGTCTACCGTTCCGCCATCTCGGCAGATTCCACACATCCCACATCTGCCACGCTTAAGATTCTAAATGTGAACCTTGCCAGAGTCAGATCGCAAGGAATTACCGCCCGACTTGAGACTTGGGCAAATTACTGGAGGAATATATTGGCAAGCGACGCTCGGGTTACCGTCGGCATCATCGGTGGAACAGGTCTGTACCAGTTGGAGGGATTCGAAGGTGCTCAATGGATTGCGGTCCAGTCTCCGTTCGGAAAACCGTCCGATGAACTGTTGATCGGAGATTTAGAGGGATATCGGGTCGCTTTTCTGCCTCGGCATGGTCGGGGTCACCGCGTGTCGCCTTCCGAAGTGAACTACCGGGCGAATATCGACGCGCTCAAACGCGCCGGGGTAGACCGTGTCTTGGCCTTCAGCGCAGTCGGTTCGTTGAATGCGGATCTGGCGCCGGGCAAGTTTGTGCTGGTCGATCAATACATCGACCGGACGAGCGGTCGGGAAAGCTCGTTCTTCGGCGAGGGATTCGTGGCTCATGTGAGCATGGCGGACCCGGTGTGCAGCACGATGAACGACGCGGTCGAAGAGGCGGCGGGTAGTTTGGATATAGATTTGGTGCGTGGCGGCACGTATCTTGCGATGAACGGTCCGCAGTTTTCTACGCGTGCCGAGTCTAATCTGTATCGATCGTGGGGTGCCGACATTATCGGGATGACGAATATGCCGGAGGCCAAGTTGGCTCGCGAGGCGGAGATGGCGTACACGACGGTTGCGATGGTTACCGACTACGACTGTTGGCATGAAGAGCACGAGGATGTTTCAGCGTCGCTGGTGCTCGAGGTCCTGCGCAGTAACACCGATGGTGCCAGAGCATTGGTCAAAGCCGCGGTGCCAGTCATCGGCGCGCTCGATGCCCCATTCCCGTCGGGCGTTCACACCGCGCTGGAACACGCCATTGCGACCGCACCACAAGATCGCGATCCTGCCCTGATGCGTAAACTCGACGCTGTAGCCGGGCGGGTGTTGAAGAATGAAGGTTGGGCTGGCTAAAGCTGCCGCAACCTCGGATCCAACCGGTCACGGATCCAATCGCCGAGGAAGTTCATGGCGAAGACGACGGCAAAGATGGCGAGGCCGGGAAATAACGCCATCCAATAAGAAGTGTCGATGTAGTCGCGACCTTCGGCGACCATTGAGCCCCAAGCTGGACGCGGTTTGGGTATTCCCACTCCGAGGAAGCTCAGCGTCGCCTCCGTGAGAATCAGCTGCCCGATGTTGAGGCTGGCGATCACGAGCACGGTGTTTACAACCCCCGGTAACACGTGCTTCGAAATAATGCGTCGCGACGTTGCTCCCGCGACCACTGCCAACGCGACATAGTCCGACGCTTTGAGCCGCAACGTTTCCGCCCTGATTTGGCGTGCGAAACCGCTCCAACTGAACAAGATCAGCAACGAGATAATCAACACCATACTTGAACCGAAAACCACCACAGTGGCCAGGGCCACGAGGATGAATGGAACTCCGAGCGTCAGGTCCACCATCCGCATCAATATCTCGTCGTATATCCCGCCGAAGTAACCTGCAATCAAACCGAGTATCGTGCCACCTACGGCGCCAGAGATCAGAACTACGGAAGCGATCATCATTGAGTAACGAGCGCCCCAGATGATCCGGCTCAGCATGTCTCTACCTAGGGGATCGGTGCCTAGTGGATAATCCCACAACGGCTCCTTCCCGCTGATCGGCGACGATTCTTGCCAGATCGGCGGGCGGTCTTGATCCTTCAATTTGCCGACAAGCGGATCGTGTTGGGCAAGCCAGGGTGCGAAGACTGCGGCGATTACCAATACGGCGACGATGAACGACGGCAATACGGGGTAACGGCGCAAGACGTGCCAAAGGACTCGCAAACCGTTCCGGTCTTCACCAACGACGAGTGGTGCGTTGACGGTATCAGATGTTGTTTGCGCGTTGGAAGCCATTTCAACTCTGCCTGATGCGCGGGTCTAGCACACCATAGAGGATGTCAACGAACAAGTTCATGGCCAGATATCCGGCCGTGGCAAACATGACGATCGCGCTGATCACTGGAAAGTCGGTTCCGAAAACTGACTGCAAAGCCAATCTGCCAAGCCCAGGCCATCCAAACACTGTTTCCGTCACGACTGCGCCGGTAAGCAACGCGGAAAGAAATATACCGGCGAACGTCAATGGAACTATGATGGCGTTTCTAAATGCGTGTTTGATGATCACCGTCCATTGCGATGCGCCTTTCGCGCGGGCCAGTTTTACGAACTCGCTATCAAGGATCTCGAGCATTGCAGAACGGGTAAGCCTCAGCAGCGCAGCGGCAGCGAACCATCCGAGCGTTATTGATGGAAGGATCAGGCTTCGTAGATCGTCTTTTCCGCCAGCAGGTACCCATCCAAGCCACACGGCAAAAATAAGAATGAGCATTATTCCAAGCCAGAATCCCGGCATCGCCTGTCCAAGCAATGCGAATCCTCGGGCGAATAGATCCAAGAATGTTCCTCTGAGTATCGACGAGAAGATACCCAACGGGATCCCGACCAGCAGAGCGAACACATAAGCACCTGCGGCTAATTGCAGCGTGTTCGGAATTTTGCGGAGCACGACCGTTGTCGCCGGTATCTGTTCCTTGACGGAGATGTCAAAGTCCAAAAGGACGGCACCAGAGAGCCACCGGAAGTATTGCTCGTGGTATGGCTTGTCTAATCCGAAATCGCGTCCCCACTGTTCCCATTGCTCGTCGGTTGTGTATTCGCTCAAAAAGAGGTGGCGCGGATCGCCGCTCATCCTTGAAAGCGCGAACACCAAGATGCTGGCGAGAAGCAGCACGACGATGGCCGCCAACAGTCTGCGGATCAGCAGCTTTTTCAATTCACGAACTCAACAGTTCTGGCGCGGTAGTGATGACAACAGAAGACGGCGTGCCCAGATTCTATCTAGGCGACGCCGTCTCCACGCGTTATCCGCGTGACACGTCCAATGACGTATCTGTTACGTCATTCGCCGCTCATGACGACCGATTCGGGTGCCACGAACTCGGGGCCGGTGTTCATGTACGGATCGTAGGATGTGATCTCAGGTCGCAATACCACCGATGTCGGTAGGGTGCTAACTGATGCCACCAAGTTCCACTCGTTGACGTATGACCACCATTCGACAGTGTTGGCGACGCGTTCCTCGAATGTGGTCGATGCCAAGTCGAGGTTGCGTACCGAAATCGCGGTGATGTCATCCGGCAACTCGATGCCGTAGTTGAATCCGCCAGATGGTCGATAGACCGAACCGAAGAACGCGTCAGGTGGAGCGTTGGTACCGGCCTGGATCATCCAAGGAATCTGTTTCTGTCGATTAACCAGTCGTGGTCGAGCTGCACCGTAATCCGTAGCGTCGACCGTGACCTCACAACCAAGTTCACGCCAGAATTGAGCAACTGCCCCGCCGACTTCGGCGTCCCACTCCTTGCCAGGAGCAACGTGGTACTTGAACTCGAAGCAGTCCGGGTACCCGGCTTCCGCCAATAGCGCCTTTGCCTGATCTGGGTCGTATGGCACGTCAAAATCGTCAATCCAGTGCGGATCGCCCGGGAACGCGTTGATGGCATTCGTCAACGGGCTACCGACGCCGGACTGAATCTCGTCGACGATCGTCTGACGGTCGATGCCTAGCCTGAGTGCCCGTCGAACTTTGTTCGCGCGTTCCATCGACGCCGGGTCGTCAGGATCACCGATCCATGGATGGTCTTCGTCTGGCAAGAAACCTTCTCGAGTGCGATAGATGTTTTCACCGTTTTGATCGGTCTGTGCCCAGTAGTTACCGGCCATCATCACGACTTGGTTAATCGGCGGGCCGACAACCTGCGGGCGCGCACCGTCGATGTTGTTGACGGTGTTCTTGATGAGCTTCAGTGGCACGCGTGCGACGTGGATCAAGCCAGTCTGCAGAGCTGCGATTCGCGCCAGCGGCTCCGGCATCAGGATGACTTCGTATGAGGCTACGCTCGGTTGCTGACGATAGTGGCCCTCAACCGGTTCTGCTCGAACGTTACTATCCGTAACCCACTCGGTGATGCGGAAAGATCCGGTCCCGACCGGCGTGAGGTTAGCGGCATCCTCGCCCATTTCGTCATAGAGACGCTTCGGCACGATGACGGGCGCTCCGAGCGTGGTGTTCGAGATGATGTGGTACCAACGCGGATCGAGACTGTTGTCTTTGATGTTCATCCGCACTGTGCTGTCGTCCACGGCTTCGAAGCCGCTGACAAACCGCTGAACGCCTTGCGCTCTCTGGTTGATGCTGCCTTCGCCGAGTGCAGAGTCGAAACTCCACTGAACGTCGTGCGCGGAGACTTCTCCCCAGTCATTGCCGTTCCAGTCGGTGTGGAACTCGACACCGTCGCGGATTTTGAAGGTCACTGCGCTGGTGTCACTCGCTACTTCCCAAGACTCGGCGATACCTTCCGTGTATGTCGGGGCATCGAGGTTTAGCTTCGGTGGCGCGGAGTGTTGGGCCCACATCAGCGGCTCGAAGAAGCCCCAGAAGATGAGTAGCTGCATGTTGCCCGTGCCTTGCTTGCTTGGCAAGAAAACGGGCGGGTCGACGAGGATTTCGCCTAACCGCAGATTGCCTTTGAAAGTCGGTTCCTCCATCATCATCGCCGGTTCCGGCGTGGCTGTCACAACCACTTGCACTTCCTTCTCGACCTCCTTCTCAACTTCGACCTGTTTTTCGACTACCACCGTCTGGACGACGGTTTCGCCCGCGACCTGCACTTCTTTCTCGACCACAACGGTCTGGATGACAGTCTGACCCGCCACTTGGACTTCCTTCTCAACGACAACGGTTTGGACTATCGTCTGGCCGGGAAGCTCCACCTCCCTCTCTACTACGACGGTTTGGACTACCGTCTGACCTTCAACGATCACTTCTTTTTCGACCACGACAGTCTGGATGACCGTCTCCTGCACAGATTTCTCGACAACAACGGTCTGGACAACGGTTTCCGTCCCGCCACAAGCAAGGAGGATGCCCATTGCACCCGCCAAGACTGTTAAGCCGAGCGAAATCCACAATCTGCGCGTCGACAAGGAATCACGCATCGCGCTTCGCATTTCAACACCTCAAGTTTTGATTATGATTCGTCATTCGCAATGTTTCCAATTGCGAATAAAGCAAAATATAGCACCTTTCGAGTTGTTTTTGGCACACATCCGTCGAAATTTCAGCGAACAACGCATTGCGGGTTGCTTCCGTCGCGATGTCGGACGAGGCAATTTAGGATTGCTCGGAAGTAGCTTAAGCAAAACACGCCAACCTAGAAAACGGTCAAGAAACCATTGGAAAACTCAGAGCGTTGGACCGCATCCGACATACCCGATTTGGCGGGCAAAACGGCAATCATCACAGGGGGCAACAGTGGTGTGGGCTTGGAAACCGCGATTGAATTAGCCCGGCATCGCGCAACTACCATCATCGCCTGTCGTTCGTCTTCACGCGGGGAATCGGCGTTGAGACGTATCCGAGAATCTGTTCCTACTTCACAGGTTGCCTTAATGCAGCTTGATTTAGGGGATTTAGCGTCGATCGGCACATTCGCTGAAAGCTTCATAGCCGAATACCAAGGTCTCGACTTGCTGGTCAACAACGCCGGCATCATGGCAACCCCGTACCGCACTACAAAAGACGGCTTCGAATCGCAGGTCGGGACTAATCATCTCGGTCATTTCGCCTTAACCTGCAAATTGATGCCGGCTCTTTCCGCCGCTCCATCATCACGCGTCGTCAACGTAAGTAGCATAGGCCATCGTAGTGGCGAGATCGACTTCGACGAATTGCTGTTGAGCCGCTCCAACTACAAGCGGACGCGCGCCTACTCCCGATCAAAGCTCGCCAACCTGCTATTTACTTATGAGATGCATCGGCGTTTGGAACGGGCACAAATCGAAAGCATCTCTTCGCTGGCAGCCCATCCCGGAGTGGCGCGCACCAACCTACTAACAGGAATGGGTTTCGTCGGCTGGCTGCTCAAGCCAGTTGCGGCTCTGTTTATCCAAAGCGCCAAAATGGGAGCATTGCCAATACTTAGGGCTTCAACCGATCCGGATGCGCAGGGCGGTCAATACTACGGACCTGATAAAGCCCACGAGCGAAGCGGATTCCCCGTTGTGGTGTCGTCATCACCAGACTCGCATGATGAGGATTCGGCACGTCGCTTGTGGGAACAGTCGGAGGAGTTGACTGGCTTGACGTTTGGCTTCTGAGCGCGGTTATAGTCATCCGCGGTTGAGTTGATTGGAGGCGACGGGCGGATTCGAACCGCCGAATAGAGGTTTTGCAAACCCCCGCCTTAGACCGCTTGGCTACGTCGCCCCGATATCGAGATTCTATTACCACCGGACGTGCTCGTCGTTGTTGGTCGACCGAGCTTGGTGCCGAGAGTGGGACTCGAACCCACACGCCCTTTCGAGCACTACGCCCTCAACGTAGCCTGTCTACCAATTTCAGCATCCCGGCATGTCCAGATAGCTGGCAATTCGCCCTTCCGGAAGAAAGGGCTTGGCAGGAGCGGCAGGATTCGAACCCGCGACCTTTGGTTTTGGAGACCAACGCTCTAGCCAACTGAGCTACGCTCCTCTGCCATGTTCTGATTCTAAATGCTAGCAACTAAAATCATCTCATAGCAGATTCGACCGTACCGCCAAGGAGAATTCAATGGCATCCGGAAAACCTTTTGAGGTCGATATCGAAGAGATATCGATTTGGGATGTTCCTGTCATCAACCTTCACGGCGGGATCGATTCTCTCACCGTTTCAGTTCACGGCATCATCGCAAATTCGGTGCCAACGTCGCTCACGGGAAAAGCGAATCTCAAAAACTGGAAAATTCAGATAGCGTCAAAGACGAAGGCTACCAGAGGTGACGGCCCGTGGGATCCTTCCAAGCGTTTCGCCATAACCTTGGGGATGAGTTTCTGTCCGGGACTCCATGGTGGGAGGGACTTGGATATCGAAAACTTCGTCAAACCGATTGTCGACGCCCTTGCCGCGGGGCTATTCTGCGCTCCTGAAACTGAACCAGCGGAAATCCAGCGATTCGACTACGACGATTCAAACTTCAACACCTTGTTGATCCATAGACTGCCTGATACCGCGCACAGAGATCAAGAGGGAGTTGCGATCCACGTTTCAGTAACGTAGCGCAGCTCCATCGATCGACTTGGATTGATCTAAGAATCAAACAGCCGGTGCCACGTAATCGGTGGCACCGGCTGATGGGCTTCGTAATCCGCTTACGAAACGATGGGTCACATCACTGTGGATTCGCCCATCTCCCCGGTGCTGACCCGCGTAGCGTCTTCGATTTGCGAGACGAAGATCTTGCCATCGCCGATCGCTCCTTCTTCGCCGGTTCTGGCCGATTCGACGATGCTGGCGATCACGGCGTCTTTCATCCCGTCAGGGATCACCGTCATGATCATCGTTTTGGGCAAAGCCACTCGGTGTGAGAGGTGGCCACCTCGTCCAGTGAAGACTTCGACGCCTTCCTGCTGGCCTTTGCCGGTGATGTTCCAGTATGAGTAACCCTTCACACCTGCGGCGGTCAGAGCCTCGAGCACCGTGGACGTCCGTTCCGGGCGAACCACTGCTTCGATCTTTAGCATTGTTAGTTCCTTTCGTGGTTCTGGGGCGAGGGTGTAGACAACATGCTACTCCCTCGCCAACCGTTAGTTCGTTATCCGATTAGTCAGCACCGTCGGCTACATAACCGCGCTCGCCGTGAGACGAGATGTCTATACCCATGTCCTCGTCCGATTCGGATATCCGCAGGCCAAGGCCCGGGATCTTATCCAAGACGAACAAGATGATGAAGGAGACGATGCCGGAGTAAGCCAATGTTGCAACCACTGCGATCAAGTTAGCGACGAAGTGTCCGGCGTTGCCGTTCACCAAACCGCCATCGCTGTCAGTCAACGCACCCCAGGCAAAGATACCTGTTGCGAGCGCGCCCCAGATTCCACCGAGGCCGTGGACCGCAAACACCTCGAGTGAGTCGTCAAGTCCAATTTTTCGGAGGATTTCGAAGTGAACGGCGTAGTGGCATATGATGCCTGCACCCAAACCGATGGCGAGTGCTCCAGCGACGCCAACCCAGCCGGCTGCTGGCGTGACAGCAACCAAACCGGCAACTGCACCAGTGGCAACTCCAACTCCGCTAATTCGGCCAGTGTGAATGTACGAGAGAAGCGCCCACGTTACCGCGGCAACGGCTGCCGCCGTGTTGGTGTTGACGAACGCGAAGACGGCGGTACCGTTCGCCGCGCCTGCTGAACCTGCGTTGAACCCGAACCATCCGATCCAAAGTATCGCCGCACCGAGCACCACAAACGGCACGTTGTGCGGTTCAATACCCGCGTTTCGGCGTTTGCCGACGAGGTACGCGGCCGCTACTGCTGCGATACCGGCATTGATGTGAACAACGGTGCCGCCAGCAAAATCAAGGGTGCCACCATCGAGGCTGCCGATCCATCCGCCACCCCATACCCAGTAGCAAATCGGTGCGTAAACGAAGGTAACCCAGAGTACCAGGAAGATCAGGTACGTCGTGAATTTGAACCGTTCGACAAACGCGCCAGTAATCAGCGCGGGTGTAATGATCGCAAACGTCATCTGGAACGCGGCGACGAGAAGGTCCGGGATGTCCCAGCCCAATTCCCCGTTGCCAGCGCCTATTTTGGCGAGTCCAATGTAGTCGAGCCCTCCGCTCCAACCGAAATTACTCGCATCGTTGAATGCGAGGCTGAAGCCCCACAAAACCCAGACGATGCTCGCCACGCCCATGGCGATAAAGGAGTACATCAACGTGCTAACCACGTTTCTGCCCCTCACGAGTCCTCCGTAGAAGAACGCAAGGCCCGGTGTCATGAACAGCACCAACGCTGTTGATGTCAACATCCAGGCTATGTGGCCAGTATCCATATTTTGTCTTCCTCCCAATCGGGTGATTACGCAATGATGTCCAAACTACGCAAATAATGTTTCGCGAATGTTAAGCAACTGTTTCACCGAAGTTAATCTCTGAAACACTTCTAGGCGCCGAAGGACATGGGCGAGAAACCGTGGGTAGAATTCAGTTTGCGACGTCAAGCATCGGCCTTCGGGTCCCTTGCACAACTGTTCGGAGCGATGGGACGGTAGTGAGTTTCGGCGTGAACCACCCTTGCACCGCCCCTCTGGATTCCGGCTTTCGCCGGAATGACGGTGGCTACCCTCTGGTTTCCGGTTTTTGCCGGAATGACGGGGGCTGCCCTCTGGGTTCCGGCCTTCGCCGGAATGACGGGGAAGGCCGGAATCACGATGGGAAGCTGGATTGACGGCGGTCGGGTGGAATTACAGTGGTTGTAAAGACATCCCCCGTGCGTGATGCGCGCCGAACTTGCACACAGAATAGGAACGACACTGAATGCCGATAATCGACTCACACTGCCACGCTTGGAACCATTGGCCTTACCTTCCGGAAGTCCCCGATCCGGATCACCACGGCTCCGTCGAAACGCTTCTGAACCAGATGGACGTCAATGGCGTGGACAGCGCGACGATCGTTTGCGCGCAGATCCACCGCAACCGGGACAACAACGACTACGTGGCGGCAGCGGTCAAGAAATATCCGGACCGGCTGAATCAGTTTGCCGACGTCGATTCGTTCTGGTCGGACACGTATCACACGCCGGGCGCTGCAAATCGCTTGGAAATGGCCGCTAAGAAGTGGCCGATGAAGGCCTTCACGCACTACGTAGCCGGCGAGGATGACGGTCGCTGGTTCAACTCGCAGGAGGGAAAGGACTTCTTCTCAGTGGCTCGCGACGTCGGTCTGATCGCGTCCATCGCAATGGGCCCGCATCACCAGAACGAGATTCGCAAGGTAGCCGAGTCGTTCCCTGAAGTGCCCATCCTTTGTCACCACATGTCGGCGCTTCGTTCCTACGGCGATGATGCGCAATCGATGCTCGACAACGTTACGGAATCCGCGAAGCTGCCCAATATGCATCTCAAGCTATCGGGCTTCCACTATCTCTGTCAACCAGAGCGGGTCTGGGACTTCCCGTACACGGAAACGCACTGGGTTTACGAGGCCTGCTACGAAGCCTTTGGCACGCGATTGTGCTGGGGTTCTGACTTCCCCGTCGTCAAAAAGGCGATGACCCACCTGCAATCGCTGGAGGCGTTCCGCTCGCATCTGACGTTCATCTCCGACGAGGATAGAGAAGCGATACAAGGGGGCACTCTCGCCAACCTGCTCGCTAACGCGAGGACGATCACCTAGGCGTAAAGACCCTCGTAAGCGCGAACGATATTGCCTCAGCCAGACTCACTGTCTAGAAACTCACTCCGTTCGAAACAGCAGAAATACATCGTCGTTCGTTTGCAAGACCAGATGGTCGCCATACACACCGTATCTCGTCACGTTCGGCAACACGTCAAGATACCGTTCCTCCTGTTCCATCACACCCTCCAAGTCTTGGCATCCCAACTCCGTATAGAAAAACGTTTCGGAATCTAGCTTGACAGACCCTTCGCTGATCCTCGCTTCAGCTTCATATGAGTTGCACCCTGTCGATCCCGAGATGCCGTCGGCATGGAACGAGATGGTCAAATCGGCTCCTGTAACCGCTTTCTGAATCCGGTTGTGCCACATCCCGACCTCAAGTTGTCGAAGCTCGGTTATCGCGAGCAAGACCCAATCAGCGTCTGCAACGTCATCGACGATTTGGGGCAACGGTTCGAACGTCAGCGTAATGCCCTCGGAATTCCTCATACGCAGGCGCATCAACCCCGGCGCTTCCTGTACCGCGTATTCAGTGGAACCCATGAAATCCGTGAATTCACCTTCAAGCCTTCGGCCCTTATCCGAACATGACTGCCAAATCGACCGTTCAAGCATCGATTGCGAGGGGAAGTGGACTCTTCCATCGGATCTGTTGTAGGTCGCCAGGTACGGGCGGCAAGCGGTATTACCGATGACCAACCGGTCATCCAGAAAAGCCATCGTCGCCGCTTTACTGCCTCCTGGCGCATGTACGTCGTCCTCCACAAGCCGCCACGCTGTCTCGCTAAGATCGACGACACTTCCCTCCAACGGCACATGTTTGACAAAGACCAATCGTACATCGCCGACGTTGTCGATAATCTCCAACCGTTCGCCCGCCACGCGGTATGTTTCACCTTTACCAAGCGCCGAGAAAAAAGCGTCCGACTGTTCCATTACGCCCGAAGGCTCTTCACACAGCCTCGCTGTCCTCGCAGACAGCGGAAACGAGAACAGACCACTCTTATCGGCTACCGGCGCTCCGTCCTCGGAACTTCCTCCAAACCAATTACACCCGTCGTAACCGTCAGCCTCGTTCTCGCCAATCTCTACTTGGACGAACGAATCTTCGACGATCGGGTCACCGTCGAGCGATTCGAGGATCCATATGCCATTGCCGGACAATTGGATATGATCCGCAGGGGCCACAGCTATATTGGTCGGGTCGAGTGCCGGAGTCGCGACTGGAGCTACTGTACCGATGTCGATCGCCTCGGTCTGTTCCGTCGGAACGATATTCGTAGGCGTAGTCCCAGATGCTTGAGTCCCAACGGGAGCTACGGTTTTTACCGCATCGTCCGGTTCAGCACCGCCGCAACTTGCCGAAGCCAACATCAACAGAACGAAAATTCCACTGAGCATGCTTGTCGATGCAACTCCGTTCCGGCATCGCGTTCCAAACCTATTACTGGTACCGCTCATCGAATATCCCTCATGCCATAACGTTCGCTTTTTCCGTGTCGAAGTTCATAACAACGTAGACGCTCCACCCGATGAAAATGTTCCATCCCAAAAAAGTGCCACGTTGTGCATCCGAAGGAATCGCCATGGAAAGCGGAACATGTCCCGAGTTAGGCAAACACAATCTGCGTTCATCCACCCAATAGCACCTGTTGCGCAGCTTTGGCTCCCGCGATGCGACCGAACACCGCTCCTGCCATCATTCCGCCGCCTGACGGATAGTTGTCGTGCCACAAGCCGCCTACCATCTCGCCTGCGGCGTATAGGCCGGGAATGATCCGATCGCTCTCGTGCAGGACTTCAGCGGATGGGGTGATTTTCAGGCCCCCGTACGTGAAGGTCATGCCGCAGATGGTCGGATACGCCTCGAAGGGTGGAGTGGCGATTGGAAGTGCCCAATTGCTTTTGGGTGGTGTTATTCCGGAAGTTGACTTCCCATCTAGGCGGAATGGATGGAATTCGCTTTCTTGGATGGATTCGTTGAACTCACGGATCGTTTCTTGGAAGGTGCGCACATCGCGAAGTCCTAGGTCTCTAGCTAATCCGTCCAAGGTGCTTGATTTATAGCCAATTGCGTCTTCGTATCCCCTGATCAACCCCTTGCGTCGCTGATCGGCGTCGAAGATTTGGAAGGCGATTCCTCCGGGCTGGGACAGAATGGCACGTCCGGTCTTGGCGTAGGTGAGCCCGCGCCACGTCTCGCCCTCATCGACGAACCGACGCCCGTCGACATTGACTGTAATCCCAAAGGGATAGGAGTAGCGACTCCAGTAGACACCGCTCACGCCTGGACCGGGGACATCGTAATCGGGGCGTTTCGAGTCTTGTGGTGACGCGTGGCAAGTAGACCAACTTCCGTTTGGTTGAGCACCCAACTCCAGAGCCATGTTGAGTCCGTCTCCGGTATTGAAGGGTACGCCCCGGAGTTTTACCTTGTCCCAACCGGTGCCAAGATGCTGGGCGCGCATCTCAGGACTCGATTCGAAGCTTCCGCACGCTAGGATAACGGTCCGCGCTTTGAATTGGACATCCCGGTCGCCCGTCCGAGCTATTACTCTCGTCACTTTGCCCGCGCGGTCCTGCATTAGCTCCAGGGCCGTCGTTTCGTAATGCACAGGAATGCCTAAGCGTTTTGCGGCGCGGAACCAGCGCTCTTGCATGGCAAATCCGCCTCCGTCGAACGAGACGACGTTCGCTGATGTTGGACTATCGTGAGATGGAATCCATGCATGTCCGTATGACCGCATCCAGAGGACGGTTTTGTAGGCTTCGGTAACCAGCATTTGCGCAAGAGTGGGGTCGCTCTGGCCGTCAGTTACCGCCATGATGTCGTCGTAGTAATCGGATTCCGTGTAGGCGCTAACCCTTTCGGTCAACGACCGCGTCTCTTCTTCTCCGACGTCCGAGAGTAGGGGTACGAGGTCTTCCACTCCTTGGTAAGGGAACCGCATGTGAACGGTGAGCGCGCTGTTGCCGCCCCGCTGCGACTTGGGCGCTTTTTCTAGCACAACGACATCAGCGCCTTGTTCCCGGGCGGCCACCGCGGCGGACATTGCGGCGTTGCCGGCACCCACAACGAGCACGTCTGTGTCGACTGAGTTTGCCACCTGAAATATGCTCCGGCCTCGCAACGCTAGAACTAAAGTCAGGACATGACGGCGACTTTGTTGTATTCGATCAGATCGAAATCGATCTGCGCGCCTAAGCCGGGTTCGTTGATCGCGTGAACCAAGCCGTTTTCGTCGTGTTCAATGTCCTCAACCAACCCGTACTTCTGCGCTTCCGTGGGTAGGAGAACCTCGAACATCTCGGTGTTCTTGATCGCCATTGCGCAATGTAGGTTTGCGACGTTCATCAAGGAGTTACCGCCGTGGTGGATCTCGTAGTTCATGTGGAACGCCTCTGCGAGGTGGGCGGTTTTCATCACTGCGGTTATCCCGCCTTTGACGGCGACGTCGCCTCGGAGATAGTCGGTGGCCTGATGTACTAGCCAAGGGGCGTAGGCGGTGAAACCGCCGGGTGAGTGCTCGGTCGCCATCAGCGGGATGTGGAGTTGCTGGCGCAACTTCACGTAGTTGAAGATGTCGTCGCCGGCCAAAGGGTCTTCGTACCAGTGATAGTTGAGTTCCTGAATCTCTTGACCGACTCGGAGGGCTCCGGGATAGTCGTATGCCCAGATTGAATCCAGCATTAGCTGGTAGTCGTCGCCGACTGCCGCTCGGACGGCTTTACAGACCTCGATATCCTCGTGGATGTCTTCGGCTGGTGGGTGGATCTTGTATGCGGCCCAACCTGCGGCCTTCATTTCGGAGGCCTCTGCTGCGTAGTCTTCGGCAGTCGCCAAGCGCGGTGAACTGACGTACGCTGGAATACTTTCGCGGTACGATCCGAGCATTTGGTAGATCGGCAATCCGGCGACCTTGCCGCCGATATCCCAGAGCGCGACGTCCACTGCGCCGATGGCTCGCATTGTGGTGTTGTTTTGGAGGAAGATCATCGTCTCGTGCAGCCTCTCTCGGCCTAATGGGTCCTGCCCCATGACGACGGGTTTCAGATATGTGATGAGAGATAGCGCGTCCAACTCAGCGCTGCGGTTTGAAGTTCCCAGAAACGCATGTCCGTCCACGCCTTCGTCAGTGCTAATCGTCAGCAGTCCGATTTGGCTGGAACTGGCGGGTTGCACCGAATGCTTTTTGGGCAGCGCAGGTGGCAACCCTTCCCACTTGAACATCGTCAGGGTTACGTCCGTGATTTTCATCTTGGTCTCCTCTGGTTCGATCCTTAGATCTTGGTGTCAAACCGTTTGACGATCACGCCATCCTCTGGCCACCGTCGATGTGTATCGATTGTCCCGTTATGGAGCTGGCGTCGTCGGAAACGAGAAACGCCACGAGAATGCCGATCTCCTCGGGGGTCTGTGACCTAGCAAGCGGGATTAGATTTGCGACATCTTCGTTGAAGACGTTGTGCGGGTCAGCTCCCGCCAACGACGGATCGCTCCTCATGCGCTCTGAGATGGCGACGTCGTGGAATGCGGTCCATACGCGGCCGGGACAGATGGCATTTACGTTGATGTTGTGGGGACCGAGCGTCGACGCACAGTATTGCGTGTAGTTGATCACGGCTGCTTTCGATGGTCCGTAAGCGTTGGCGTAACCCGGAGCACCCGAAGGCGGACCCCACCATATCGGACCTCGTCCCGCACCTGACGCGGTGTTGATGATCTTGCCGTATTTCCGCTCCATGAAATGGCCAACAACCGCCTTGGTGCAACGCATCACGCCCTGAACGTTTATGTCCATGACCGTGTTCCAGTTCTCTTCCCAGTCTTCATCCAAACCGCCGCCAGCCTTACCTTCTACGCGTCCGATTCCGGCGTTGTTGATGAGAATGTCCAAGTGGCCGAACTTGGCGATTACGTGCCCGATTGCGTCTGCAACGGATTCATTGTCCGTCACGTCGATGTTCACCGCAAAACTCACACGGTCCAGGGCCTTTATCTCCGCGACTGCCGCGTTCGCGCCTTCGTTATCGATGTCGGCGATGGCTACGTCGGCACCTTGTTCGGCTAGCTTCAACGCAATGCCAAGCCCGATCCCCTGGCCACCGCCGGTCACCAACGCCGTCTTTCCGGTCAGGTCTGCAATCAATTCCTATGTCTCCTTTTGCAACGGAAGCACGATGTGGGACGCGTGCTCTGCCGAATGCCAGATCGTCTGCTGTGCGATCTCGTATCGGTGTTCGAGGCCAAGTGGGCCGCCGGTGTTCGGGTTCACGTCGAAACGAGGCCAGTTGCTGCTGCTGATATCCAGTCGGATGCGGTGCCCCTTCCTGAACACGTTCGAAGTTGGGTAGAGATGGAAGGTGAACTCGTATGGCGTTCCCGGTTCCATCATCTCCGGCTCCGTCCAACTGTTGCGGTAGCGTGCCCGGATGATCGAGTCGGTTATGTTCATCGCAAAGCCATCCGGGTAATCTGCAGACGGCGGGTGCATGTCGATGAGCTTGGCGGTGAAGTCCGTGTCGACGGCTGATGATGATGCCCATAGATGCATCACGATCTCTCCGGTGACCTCCGTATCCTCGTCAAGTTCCGGTGTTTGGAATGTAAGGATGTCTTGGCGAGAATTTAGCGGCAAGACGTCTTCACAACCGTAGAAGTCGGGACGGCCGCGTTGATCGAATGCGCCGGCTTGGATGATTGTCTCGGCGGCTGAAATGCCACCGCCCATTGTCGGCACGGGATTCTTGGGGTCGAATGTGTAGCCGGTCGATGGAGTCTCATCCGTCGATGGTTGGTTCTGCGATAATCCGCCGTCGGCGTGCAGATAGAACGGTGTTTCAGCAGTATCTGGCAACGGCCAATCCGGTTCCGACCGCCAGTAGCCGCCGTGATCGAGCCGCCGATCGTGGTCGTGTTTGTTCATCCGTTGGCTGCCGGTGCCCATGGTGAAGATGCGAACCGGTGACCACTCGGCGAACTCTGTGTTCAGGCCCTTCATGTAGTGGTCGAACCATGCCAAGCGGAGATCGTTCTGGTTGATGTGCGCATCGGTGCCGAAATCGACGTCGCCGGAATTGGTGACCTCGAACGCGCCGTGAATCCATGGACCCATTAACAGGACTTGCTGCGACTCTTTGATGGCGCTTAATTTTGTGTAGCTTTGCGGTGTGTTGCGGGCGTAGGAGTCGTACCATCCGCCGAGGTACAGGGTCGGCACGTCGGCATGTTCGTCGTAGTACTCGTCGATCGCGTAGCCGCGTTGTTTCCAGTAATCGTCGTAATCTCCGTGCGTTGCGATGTCGATTGCCCACCTTTCGTACGATGGCAATCGACGGAGTACGGTCGCGCCCTCTTTGAGCGGGAAGTTACGCACCATGTCCGGCATGTCATCCAAAAACGCCTTTTTGATCTCTCCTTGCAGCCCCGCGTCCGCGATCGCCTCCTTGCTCGTCATCGCCATCCTGAACGCATAGACCATGAAACGCTGTTCCAACGCGCCGTTCTGCCGCATCGAACCATGGTAGTAATTGGACGCACCCACCGCTACGATCATCGTTGACAGGTGAGAGGGATTCATCGTCGCCAATGCCGACTGGTCGCTACCCGCGTACGAACCGCCCATCGTCCCTACCTGGCCGTCGCACCACGACTGCGACCCAAGCCATTGCACAGTGTCGAAACCGTCCGGCGCCTCTTTAGCGAACGCATACCACTCCCCTTCCGACGCGAACCTACCTCGAACGTCTTGGTATACCGTCACATAACCCCGCCGAGCATAGTACTTGCCGTTGGTCACGTTCCTTGGTGCCGTCTTGTCGTAGGGTGTGCGTTCGAGAATGACCGGGAATGAGCCTTTCGCCGGGTGTCCGTTCGCAGATGGAAAGTAGATGTCGGCGGCGAGTTGAACGCCGTCGCGCATCGCCACCATCACATTCTTTTGAATTGTGACGTCATATGCGATCGGTGAACCTTGATATGGAGCGTTCACTGTGCGCGCCTCCCGAATTGATCAATCGCGACCGCTTCTCTGTCGGCCCGTCGTTCAGTAACCTATATCACGTCTCGATGCTTTGACCGAAACTCTGTTTCGGACGCGGCTCGCCCCATCATCCATGCCTGATATTTTCCACGTCGTCGTCACCTCGCTTGTACTCATGGGTGCCGCGTTCGTCATCGGAGCGATAGGTTTCGGGTTTGGGCTGACGACATCACCTCTGTTGCTTCTGATTCTCGAACCGCAGACGGTCGTGATCGTAATCAATGCCGTCGCCATCATCGCCTTCTCGCTCGTCCTCGTGGAAACGCGCGAACATCTGCGAAACCGCGAGCTTGCGCCAATGGGTATCGCCGCAGTGCTTGGGACGCCGATCGGAGTGTTCGCTTTGAGCACCCTCGATTCTGCGGTGCTGCGAATCTCCATCGGTGTCCTCGTCCTGGTGCTTACCGCAATGGTGGTCTTCAACGCCGAATGGAGGGTCCCATATCCGCGCATCTCGGGTCCGATCCTCGGCTTCGTTTCGTCCGCATTCACCACCGGCCTTGCGATCGGCGGTCCCATCCTCGTCCTTTTCTTCCTCGGACGGCGCATGGATCGTCAAAACGTGCGCGCCTCGATGGCCTTCTTCTTCACCATCATGTACGTCGCCGCCGCGATCGGATACGCCATTCAAGGGCTCTTCACCGTTGAACGGCTCATCCTGATCGCCGCCGCCGCACCCGCGGTCGCCCTCGGCTACTGGATCGCGATCAAACTGACAGGACGCATGAATGAACGGGTATTTCGGCCGACAGTGGTGGGCGTCATCGTAATCTCGAGCCTGGTGGTCATCGGTCGTGAGATAACGGCATTGTAGGATAGCATTGTGGTCACTAACTAACTAACTAATTAGTCGTGACGGAACCAAACAACCGCGAAAATATCCGACATGGTCAACGTCAAAGCAAAAAAACACGAAGAACTGGCCAAGCGTAGCAAATATGCGGCGCTCTACGATCATCTGTGCCAGATGCAAACCGATGAGTGGGAAACCACCTTCGCCGAGATCGAATCGATTCTGGGTTTCGATCTACCTCCGTCAGCCCGAATCCATCGGCCTTGGTGGGGGAACCAACAACTTAACAATGGCCGTAGCCAAGCGCTCGCTTGGGGAGCCGCAGGCTGGAACACCTCCGATGTTCACATTGAACTGGAGACCCTTATTTTCAAGCGCAGTGGGATCCCTGAAGGCGAGACAACCGATAGACGAGAGTTCAACTTAGATGAGTTCTGGCCTCCGCACGACTTCGGTCCTTGGCCCAAAGGTCTCATAATCGACCGCGAATTCATCTACGGGGACCGGGCTTAACCACTCCGTGTTCATCGACACAAACGTTTTCGTCTACGCTCGCAATCGCCGAGCGAATCAACACTACGTTGCATCGTCTCTATTGGAACGCGCCGTTCGAAACGCTGAACCCGCAAGGATCAGCCGTCAGATACTCCGTGAATTCTTGGCCACCGTAACTCGACCTCAGACGTGGGGTGCCGCGATGTCGACTGAAGACGCCGCGCGCGACGTAACGCGGATCGCCAGACAATTCGAGGTCTTAGAGGACGGGCCACAAGTCACGACCAATCTCCTCATCCTGTGTAACGAGGTCATTGTGGGCGGAAATAAAATTCACGACGCCAACATCGTCGCGACAATGCTCGCTCACGGCGAACGCAGCCTCATGACGTTTAATGTTGCGGACTTTCGGCGTTATGACCATCTGATCGAAATCGTAAGCGAGTAGGCGATGGCAATGGTTCCTTTTCTATCCGGTGTTGCATCATCTAACCGGGGAAATTTCACGAAAGCCAAAAATCCGATGGTCATTCACTATGTGACTGACATGACGCGTGCGAGAACATTCTATTCCAATGTCTTTGATGCGCCGATATTGGTAGATTCGCCAGGTTGGTCCACTCTGGATATCGGCGGAATGGAACTTGCGCTACACATCTCATCAGAGGCAGAGATCTGCGAACGGCTCGTTCCGCAGGCCGGATTGAACCTTGAGGTCGACAGCATCGAGGAGGTTCTGTCGGCCATCATTCGATTTGGCGGTCGGTTGGTTGAGTTGCGCGAGCCTAGCGGCAACATCCCGGTGCGCCTCGCGAGTTGTAAGGACAGCGAGGGAAACGGCTTCGAACTTCGGCAAACGGTAGCCTGAATCGAACATCACCTCGTAAATGGCATCCGCAATGGCACCGTTCGCTCCGCCCTTCCGTACCACCCTTGCGGTGCGAAGTCGCTCATGTGGAGGTAGCACTTCACGTTTACCTCGGCGACATCTTCGGTGAAGGTCAACAAACGGCTCATTGAGATGTTTTTGTGGCCGTGATACCTCGAAATCGCAGATACGTTGATAAAGGTCACGCCCCACTTTTGCTCGATATGCGAGCGCCCGCCGTAGGTATCGTCCGGGTTGGTATGAGTATGTCCGCCGATCCATATATCGATCGCACCCGGATTCTCGGCTAGATGCTTCTCGAAGGCCTGCGCATCTGGAACGTCATCTACGAAGTAGAGGTAGGACGCTCCGATCGGTGCGCCGTCCTCAAACCGACCGTGATATCCACCGTCGACGCCCTCCCAAGGTCCCGATGCCACCGTCGTCTCCTTCAGCATGTGGTGATGCACCGACACAATAATTTTGTCGGGATTTGCTTCGACATTCTCTCTCCACCACTCGAAGGTCTCGCGAGTAACCGCGCCTGCCGGATACCCACCACGCACGCCTCTTCCCACCGGCGGGCCACCGTCATTTCGGTCACCCATCACCAAAAAGAGGATGTTGCCGGCTTGAAACGAATATCGCTCCCACGTTCCTTCGACCGGATACGGTCGTCGATCTGCGTGAACTCCAGAATATTCCGAGTTCTCGCCGGTGGGGTCCACCCATTTCCTGAACCACCACTGCCTATCCTCATTCGCGCCGCTGGCGTCGTGATTGCCAACTAGGTTGTAGAAATCCTCACGACCATGCTTCGTCGACAACGAGTACTGACTTACCACCTCCGCCCCTTCTTCATCATCCGGAGGAGTCTGCGAACCCGACAGATCGCCCACGTCAAGCATGATGTCCCAATCGAACGGCGGGCCGCCTTCATCGCCTCCGCGCTCCGACTGCAGAAGCGCCTCTGCCAAACTCCGCCGACCGCCACGCTCCAAATCAGTACCCACATGGGCATCACCGCCTGCCCACAACTTGAACGTCGACATGCTCACATGGTCCTCCCCATTGATCGATTCGCCGTCTCGTAACCTTAATCGCGGACGCGACGAAGCATTGAACGACAGATTGGCGTGCGTTAGAATCAGATTTTGGGTATCATGCCCAACGTCCTCACGTTCCCGAGTAGCTCAGCGGTAGAGCAGCTGACTGTTAATCAGCGGGCCACAGGTTCGAATCCTGTCTCGGGAGCCACCTCTCCGAGTTGCTGGATGCGTGTATTGTTAGTTCTGTCCGTGACGTTCGCGGACGCAGTAGGGCCAAACGCACGCAAAATTGATAAACACTGTCAGTTCTTGGATTGCACGAATCTGGGGTCGCCTCCGCGGGCGATCCATCGAATCGCGCATTCACCCTCCGACCACCGTTCAAAGACCAGCGGCAAAGCCCGATAACCTGCATGAGGGCGACCCAGAACCGGAACCGAAAACCAACAGAGCAGACTCCAATGTTGCCAATCAACAATCGCCATGTGGTGACGAGCAAGGTGATACCGATGAGGCCAGTCAGCCGAACTCCAAACCGCCTCAAGTGTCGCAACAACCTTTGACCGACGAGTTTACGCAACATTCTTCATCACCGACATTTCCCAACACTCCCTCATCAGACAAGCCAGACCTAGACGATCCAAAGATAGAAGGACTACCCAATACGGAATTTAATGCAGAAGACGATGCGGGAAATGAACCAGATTCACAAGATAGCCCTTCGAGTAATTCGTTAGAAAATTCCGGTGCATCCGATGAGAACGGCGATGATGACGAGCGACCAACAATAGATGCTGTAGTCGAACCAAACATAGAAGCCGATACCGACGACGAAGACCTACCGACATCCCCGACAACAACGAGCACAGCGGTTGACCCTGCCCCGAAAAAAGACGAGGCAGTTGAGCAGACCGTAACTGAACCTAATGCCGACGAAGATACGGAACTCAGATCACGTAGTCGGTCGACTGCCCCGCGTCGATTCCCGGGACGACGTTCTTCGTTCAGTCCTCGAAACCGCGGTGTCGCGGTGTCCAAAAACCGAACTCCAACTCTAAGCCCTGAATTGATCTGCCGTCAGGATACGCCTGGGCTTTGGAGCATAGTTCTGACAGTACCCTCAGAGTGCAATGTCGCCCAGGTGCTCCAGGACAACACGCCCCTACCATCCGAAAACGATGAGTACCTTATTACGGACTGCTCCTGTACTCTTTCAATCCAATATGCGGATGGATCCGAAAGCGAGATAGCACTGTTTACTGACGAGCCTCTGATATTCAAGATGCGTCGGAACTGGGAAGGAATCGGAAACAAGGTATCAGTCATCACGCAGGGCGACTTCATCGTGTGTGCTCCAAAAAAATGGACAAGGACGGGTAGCGCTCCTGTGGAGCCAGAGGCGTGTTCCGCGCCGGATTTTCGGGCTCACTTCTTCTCGACCCAAGGCGACGAACAGCAGCAATTAGGCGGTTTCAAGGAGAATATCCTCCCGTTGAGCAATGTGCGCATCGCTCTGAACGGTTCACGTGTGTTCGATGACTCCGACGACGGCGAACTGTTTGTCAAGAACCCGCCAGACTTGATCTGCGACCCTAGTGTCGTCTGGGCACGTATAGGCGAGGAAAAGCAAGACGGCTGGGCTGGGACGAATTTCAAACCCGCAGAGCGTAACTTGGCGAATGTCTTGGGCGGCCGACAAGGGAGGTTCTTTCTCCGAGTTTATGACGAATTCGGCTCGATGGTCGATAGTGGAAATTTCCGCTACTTCGCTGAATTGAACGAGATACAGGTCAACGGCAAGCCGTATCTGTCTGACACGTTACTGCCTCCCAAGCCAGACGGACACCCGCCGGCCAGCATACGTTTCGTGGGACGCGACAATATCACGATTCGTCCCGTGCCAGCTACCGACTATCCCCAAGCTACCGTTGCCCACGACGGAATGGTAACTGTAGCCACTATCGCTGCCGACGACGCGACTAGTTGGACGTTGCAATCCGACTATGGCGATACTGACGTGGTGATCCGCCTGCCGCGTTTCTGGTGGCGCATCTCGCGATCTGACACCGCCCAAACCGAATGGCGCGCTACTCCGTTGAGCATGTCGCGCCAAGAGTTTCGAGAAAGAATCGATGCAATTTTGGAGATTCGACTCCCATCATCCAAAAACAGAATAACAGCGGGATTCGGCGAAGACTTGAATCAGACTTTCCACATTCGAAAAGCCCCTGACGGATGGATATGTGTGGAAGTGCCGCTCAGTAGTTTCATCGATTACGAGGAGATTGAACTACATCCATACGAAAACGCATGCTTCAACTTCAGATGCGATGAAACCGTGTTGACTCCCATCCACATTCTCGCTGATCAGGCACCTGAAATCGTTTCATTCTCGGCAGATCAGGCATCCATTATCGTTGGCGAAGACACATATGTGCGTTGGATGACTCGCAATGCAGAGACAGACGGTGTCGCGATCTATCCTGATATAGGGACCGTAGAACCAGAGGGCGGTGGGCACGTCTCACCGGAAAGAACCGAGACGTTCACGCTGAGGTTAAAGGTTCGCGGTATGGATGACGTAACACAAGCTTTGACCATCATCGTGCTACCTCCTACGATGAATCTCGTGGCGCGCGTCAGGCGCGCAAAACAAGGACGCAGGAAGGGAAGAGGTTTCAGTCGTTACGAGCTAAAAAGCGCACATCTAGATGCCCGAGAAGCGAAAAAGCTCGGGATACGCGTCGATACCCGCCGGCGTAGTAAACACACTGACAACGTAAGGGCCCTCGAAGGAGTGAAGGTACATGCCCAACGCCAATGACATCGATCAATGGGTCACAACTATTGAACAGCGTTACAAAAGTTACTTGAAGACATCGTTCTACTTCAAGGATCAACATCTGCGCGAGTCGTTCAGCGCGGCGCTTGCCGGTGAAGGCGAGCTTACCAAAGGCCCGATTTCTGAGGTGACACCAGCGTTTGAGAAAGGAGCGAGCGCGCAGGAACTGGCGGAACTTTACTTCCCGGGGCGAGTCGACGAGTTAGCGCCGGCGCTGTTGGACGCACCGCTCTACGCACACCAAGTGCAATCCATCAACGCGGCATGTGGTAAAGATCTGAACGTGGTAGTCGCAACGGGAACTGCCAGCGGGAAGACGGAGTGTTTTCTGTATCCGATCCTGTTCGATCTGTATCAGCAGTACTTGGACGGAGAACTCAGCAATCCCGGCGTGCGAGCCATGGTGCTTTACCCCATGAACGCCCTTGCCAACGACCAACTTCGACGCTTAGGTGACATATGTCAGACATTGAAAGACGCAAGCTCCGGATTTCAACCCACGTTCGGGCAGTACATCGGTCAAACACCGGAAAATGGGCGAGACAACTATCGGAACGCTGCCCAACGCGAGGAGGGACGATTAGTGGGCGAGTTAGTTTTTCGTGAAGAGATGCGGGTTAATCCTCCTCACATCCTCTTGACCAACTACTCGATGTTGGAGTATCTCCTTATTCGACCGGAAGACAGTCCGCTATTCGACGATGGCGGGGGTACGAATTGGCGCTTCATCGTGTTGGACGAAGCACACCAGTATCGGGGCACGAGGGGCATCGAGATGGGAATGTTGGTGCGTCGTCTCAAACAGCGCCTACACGAGGCCGGACGAACGGAGGATTTTCGGTGCATCGCCACCAGCGCCACCCTAGCATCTGGAACAGGCGCGGATTCCAAGAATGGTGTCGCGGAGTTTGCCCAAGAGTTGTTCGGTGAACCGGTTACTGAGCAGGGAGTTTTCTTCGCCAGCCTGAAATCGCAGCAGGATTCCGAGCCTGCACATCGCAATCACGCGTTTATGCGAGCGCTCGAGGGCGCGTTCCTCGTGCACGAAAACGGAAAAGATTCGGTGGTCCTGAATCGCAGCGGGACTCGCGAAGAAGACGGGAGACCTTCCGAGCCCCTAGAGATCGCTTTGTGCCAGGAGTGCGGTCAGCACTACTACGTCGGGAAGGATTCCAACGGCAAGATTACCGAGGCCGTTCGCGACCCGAGTCAGACCGATTTCGGAGTCGAATACTACGTACCGGTCCAAAATGGTACAGGCGCGACGCACGAATTGTGCCGCCGATGCGGCGCGCTTTCTACCACGCGATCTGCCTGTGGATGCGGAGCGTCAATTTCCGTTAAGAAGTGTCCGCCGCACAAAGATAACCCTGATCAACTGAGTAAGTGTGAAACATGCGATTACCAACGGGGCGGTATCGGAGATCCGGTTCAGGAGATTGTGCATGGCTCCGATGGTCCCAATGCGGTCATTGCTACAGCGTTGCATGAACTGTTGCCGAAAGACCGACGCAAGGTGCTGGCGTTCGCAGACAGTCGCCAAGAAGCCGCATTCTTCGCTTGGTACGCCGAAGACACATATAACAAGTTGAGAGATCGGAACTTGATCCTCCGTGCACTCAATGAGTATCCGGTCTCTGGAGAAGGTCTCTCCATCGACGATCTACAGAGCCGGCTGGCGAAGCAGTGGGAGCGGGCGAACCTGTTCACTGGCTCTGATACCGCGGAAGCGAGGGAACGGTGTGTACTTACCGCCATCTTGCGCGAGGCATTGTCAGATGAGAGGAGGCTGTCACTGGCTGGCGTTGGCCTAGTCAAATGGTTCGTCAGACTGCCAGATGATCTAGAGATTCCCGATTTGCTGCTACGCGCTCCTTGGAATTTTGATGCCGCCGAAGCTCGATCTTTGTTGCAACTATTGCTTGACGAGTTCCGGATCAGGTTCGCCATGGAGTTGCCACAGACTCCCACTGCGCCGACGTGGTCCGAACTTCTGCCTCAAAGAACACAGGCGGCATACAGTAATTCGTCGCCGCGCCAACGCAAAAACGTTCGAGAGTGGGGAGGCCCGCAGTCGGCGATCGTTAAGCATTTGCTGCGCCGGTTGCTCATTGGCAATGGAGAATGGGTCGGGGCGACTTCAGAAAAGCTGATGAAAGAGGTTTGGGCGACGATACGCGACCATGACAGATCAAAGCAATCTGATGCCGACAGCATACTTCTGCCCGGTAAAGAAAATGGTAGTTTCAGACTGAATCCCCGTTGGTTGCGCATCGATCTCGCGGGGAGGGAGGACATTTGGGAGTGCAACACGTGCGCGCGAGTGAGCGTTAACAACGTTCGCGACGTCTGCCTCCGCAACAACTGTCCAGGGACATTGAAGGTGGCGGACCAGAACGGTCTGTCACAGAATCACTACCGGGTCTTGTACGAAAGCGATGATCTACCTGCGGAATTCAAAACCGCAGAGCATACCGCACAGATCGATTCCGACACCGCGCGAAGCCGTCAGGAGTCTTTCAAACGCCAAGAGATTCATCTGCTCAGTTCTTCCACGACTTTCGAGATGGGTGTCGATCTCGGCGACTTGGACGTTGTGTTTTTGCGAAACGTGCCGCCCGAGCCATTCAACTACACCCAGCGTGTCGGGCGTGCCGGTCGTCGGGATGAGCCATCCCTCGCCATCACCTACTGCAAACGCAATCCGCACGACTTGTACCACTTCGCAGAGCCAGAGGAACGCGTGATCAAAGGGCAGATCAGCCCGCCAAGATTGCGAATCCGAAACGAGAAGATCATCTCGCGACACATGACCGCTATCGCGCTTTCGGCGTTCTTCAAAGCAGCCGGCAACAGAGACCGCTTTAGCACGGTCAAAGATTTTATCGTCGATTGGGAGAACCCTCAGGCAATGGAAGACCTGAAACGATTCTGCAAGAACAACCTCACATTGAAGGATTCGATCACCGGCGCCGTGCCCGAATCGATGTGGGACGCGGTTGGCTTGAGCGGCGATGAATGGATAGAAGGGATCGCAGGCTCAGATAGTCGGCTGGACTTAGCTGCCAGTGAAGTCTGTTCCGACTACCTGAGCATGGAGGAAATGCGAAGAGACGCGTTCGAAAATCATCGCGGCACCAGTAGGATAGAAAATCGTATCAAAACCATCGCCGGCGAAAGGACGTTGAATTTTCTTTCTCGAAAGGCGATAATTCCGAAGTACGGATTCCCGGTGGATGTCGTCGAACTGGATACCCGGCCTGATTACAGTCGCGCCGGCGTTTCGTTGCAACGGGACCTCTCGCAGGCTATAGCCGAGTACGCGCCAGGCGGCAAGGTGGTCGCCAACAAGTTGGAGTGGAAGTCGTGCGGCGTCAAGACCGTTTCCGGCAAGCAGTTCCCGGTCAAGTCCTACAGCTACACAAGTGCACTGGACTTCAAGCAATGGGATGAAGGAGAACTGAGTAGCGACAACACCTCGGCAAAATACCTCCAACCGATATTCGGATTCGTAACGCCGATTTTCGAACGCCCTCGCCAACCTCAGAGGCGATCCGAGCGCCTGTATACTACCCGGCCATTTTTCAAGGGATTTGACGATCCTGGAGCAGACCGAGAAATCGAACTGTACGGGGTAGTCGTCACCGAGGCGATGCCGGGAACGCTGGTCATCCTATGCGAAGGCAAGGAACGCCGAGGCTTCTTCGTCTGCCTATCGTGCGGCACCCACATGACCAGTCCGAAGCGTGCGCACAAATCCCCCGATAAGACCGGATGCAACGGCACTCTCGGCAGATACTCACTGGGGCACGAGCTGGTTACCGATGTCGTTCGGATGCAGTTTCCTGACTTAACCGACGAATGGGAAGCCTACTCCTTGGCGTACGCTATTGCTTTGGGGGCCGCCGAGACACTCGACGTGCCAGATACGGATCTCAACGTAACAATCACCGGCGGCAATGTTGCACAACAAGCAGCCATTGTGCTGTATGACAACGTTCCAGGTGGCGCAGGGTTAGTTTCTCAGATAACAGAACCTGACGTATTTGCCCGAATGGTCGCTAATACCCGCGAACGAGTGGACGGTAGTTGCGGTTGCGAGAAGAGTTGCTACGGGTGTTTGCGAAGTTACCGCAACCAGTTCGCTCATCCGTACTTGGATCGTACTCAAACTCTGCACTTCTTAGACGCATTGCCAGCTAAGTAAACAATGACATTTTTGGATGCATCTTTGTGCTTATCTCGGAGGTCTTCCAATTGGCTTGGTTGAGTGCTAAATCACCTTCCCAACCAACGAACACCACCGCCAGCGCAGTCGCGTTACTGATAGGTAAATTCGCGACGAAAACCGCCCAGATGCCGTTGCGGATGAACATCGCTTCGTCAAACGCCAACGTCCAAAACGTTGTACAAGACCCCAAGAAACCCGTCAACACTAGCAGCCGCATATTCTCAGACACCCAGTCACGGTCCTCGGCATATACCCAGACCAAGCCGAAGAGCAACGAACCGATCGATGCCGGTCGATCATTGAGATCAATGTGAGCAGGATTTCAACCCCTGCCCTCTGGATATTCTGCGCCATCGGGGTGCCCAGATTGCCCAGTCCGATGAACCCTACTGTTTGCATACTTGCCTCCTTCGGGATATGGGCTACACCTTAGGTGATTGGGCGGGCTAGATGCTGCGGTGGTTGCTGTCGTCTCGGTACAGCACCAGCGGGGATGGCGTGTGCCCCCTTTATCCTTTGGACATTTCCCTCGCGAGCGGGGGAAATCCGGAGTTTTGCGACGGTCAAGGGTATCCGCGGTACTTGCGTACGCGCGCAACAATTGATGGGCAGTCATGCTAAATTTAAAGGCGAAGCAGTCGCTTTCCGTTACTGCCGGGCGACACGTACTTGCGAGGCGTTCAATGACTACCGCTGTTATGAAAGAAACCGACACCGCCCTGATGGCGCACCTTCTACGCCGGGCAGGCTTTGGAGCGACGCGAGATCAGATAGAAGAGTACGTTGCCAAAGGCTACGACGAAACCGTCGAAGAGCTTCTCCATCCGGAATACTCGGATCCTGAAGACCAGGACTTGCTCGATCGCTACTTCATCGCTTCTGTTGAGGCGAGATCAGTAGGCCACGCCGATCCACAATGGGCGTGGCGCATGGCCACCACCACAAAACATCTCGAAGAAAAGATCGCCTTGTTCTGGCATGGTTTGCTGGCGGTCGGCGGCATCAAGCTCGACCATGGAATGGAGATGCTCACGGAGATCGATCTCTTCCGCCGCTACGGACTCGGCAAGTTCCGCGACATTCTGGTGCAGATATCCCGCAATCCGGGAATGATGTATTGGCTGGACAACCAGAACAGTCACAAGGACGCGCCAAACGAAAACTATGGTCGCGAGCTGCTCGAACTGTTTTCGATGGGAATCAACGAGACCGGTGAGGGTGCGTATACCGAGGATGATGTTAAGGCCGCGGCCCGAGCCTTCACGGGATGGGCCTCCAAGCCCACAATGCCGCCATTCTTCCTTGGGCCGTTCCCGATGGAGTTCCAGTTCGACCCGAATGATCATGATGACGGTGAAAAGGAATTCCTGGGCGAGGTTGGCAACTGGAACGGCGAGGACATCGTCGATATCATCGTGCGCCAACGGACCGCCGCGGAATTCATCTCTCGGAGGTTGTACCAGTTCTTCGTGGCTGACGAAGCGGATGAGATTGAAGTCCAGCGTCTGGCCGATGTTTTTGAGGCGAACGATGGCGAGATACGCGCCGTTCTGAGGGCGATCTTCAAGTCTGATCACTTCAAGTCTGAAGCCGTCCGCCACCGCAAGGTTAAGAGCCCGACCGAGTTGGTGTTCGGTGTCGCGCGCCTGACCGATCGTTTCGATCTTCCGGACTTGGCTTCGTCGCAATTGGCCTCCCATACGATGTTTATGGGACAATTCCTGCTCAACCCACCTAGCGTCGAGGGTTGGCACGAGGGTGAAGAGTGGGTCGACAGCGGCGCGCTGGTGGAGCGAATCAACTTCGCCTCAACCGAACTGGAACGCAGGGATGCGCCCGGCATTCAGCGAATGGTTGAACTCGTGCGGGAGGCGGGAAGTGAGCTGAGTTCCGCGGAGTACGTGGCTGCGTGCCTCGACGCGATGGGTTGCATAGACCTCTCCGATCGAACGTTCGGGATTATTGCGGAACATGCATCAGGTCAATTGCCGCCATCGAATGAGGACGAAGAAACAGATCGGGCTATCGAGATTTTCCAGTTGATCGCCTCGACTCCCGACTACCAATACTGCTGATACGAACAACAGCGAACAAATACGCAGGAGATATTCCAATGCCAAATAACGGCCATAACGGGAATGGCCACCCAAGGAATGGTCACAAAAAGAATGGCACAGCCAAGAATCTCGTTGTAATTCAGCTCTCTGGCGGCAACGACTACTTGAACACGGTCGTGCCTTACCAGGACGGTCTCTATTACGACTATCGTCCGAGCATGGGTTTGAGCGGTGAAAACGTGATTCCAGTGGATGACCGGGTCGCGTTCAACTCCCACATGGGGCCGTTCAAAAACCTCTACGATGAGGGAAAGTTGGCGGTTCTGATGGGTATCGGATACCCCGAGCCGAATCGGTCTCACTTTCGCTCGATGGACATTTGGCACACCGCGGAACCCGCGGTAGCCTCCTCCGAGGGTTGGCTCGGCAAGACTACGAAAGCCATCGATCCCGAGGGCAAAAACGCCGTTACAACAGTCAACTTCGGTCGAGGTTTGCCGAGAGCACTCGCATATCCGGACGTTTCCGTCGCATCGGTTGGAGCACTCGAATCTTACGGCTTGTACACGGGTCTTGCAGGAGCTTCGAACCGCGACGCTCTGCTTGACACGGTCAGTCGCATCTACCAACCCATGTCGGACGATGGCCTTCCATCGTTGCGCTTGCTCCAGACCGGGCGCGGCATGCTCGACGGCGCCGACACCCTCCGGTCAGCTCCGGAAAAGTATTCATCCACTGTCGAGTACAACGCTGAGAACCCGATCGCGCAGAGCCTAAAGGGCGTCGCTCAGGTGATGTCAGCAGGCCTTGGGACGCGCATCTTCTACACTCAACACGGCAGCTTCGATACGCACACCAATGAATTGGTCAACCACGCCAAGTTGTGGGACGAGGTGTCGGAGGCAGTGGAGTGTTTCTGGGCGGATCTGAACGAACTTGGGCAATCGGATGACACGGTAATCTGGATGTTCTCCGAGTTCGGAAGGCGAATCGAGGACAACGGCGCCGGTACCGACCATGGCTCCGGCGGTGTCGCGTTCTTGATGGGCAACCCGGTCCAGGGTGGACTCTACGGTGACTATCCGAGCCTGAAACCTGCCGATCAATTGGAAGGCGACGTCCACTACAACACGGACTACCGCGACGTCTACACAACCATCCTGGATGACTTCATGCATGTCGACTCCGAATGGGTGCTGAACAAGAAGTTCAACCGATTGCCGGAGTTGGTGTCGAACTAGCCTCTGTCATTCCGAGCGAAGCCGAGGAATCCTCCGCCAGATGCTTCGACGCCGCTCAGCATGACACCCCCACCGCAACTATCACATTCCCTTTCCCGCCAAAAGTTCAAGCTCAGCTGATTGCGACGGGAGCGGTACTCCATAGTTCGGAGACAGCAAAATGAGCAACTACTCCTATAGCCACACGTTGGGGATCGCCTCGTTTGAAGGCCGGGGCTTCATGAACCCCGTTGACGTCCGAATTTCAGCGGACGGTTACCTGTACGTTTTGAGCCGGTCAAACGCCGCCAACAGAAACGTAAGGGTGAGCGCGGTAACCCTCGACTCAGAGTTCCTTTTCGAATTCGCCAACTGGGGAACTGAACCAGGGCAGTCGACACAACCGACCGCTATCACTGTTGGTCCGGACGAACGCGTCTATCTAACTGACGAGTTCACCCAAAAACTCTCGATATTCGAAAAAGACGGAACGTTTTCGCACTGGTGGGGCGAGACTGGTTCTTCAGAAGGCCAGTGGAACCGTCCGTCGGGCTTGGCCTTCGATTCCGAAGGCGACCTGCACGTTGTGGATCACCTCAACGCCCGAGTCCAGAAATACACGGCGGATGGGCGATACATCTCCTCATTCGGCACTTTCGGCGCCGGACCGGGTGAGTTCAATTACCCCTGGGGCATCTCGATCGACGCCGAAGATTGTATCTGGATTGTCGATTGGCGCAACGACCGCGTCCAGCGTTTCACGCCTGACGGCGAGTTTATCTTCGCCTTCGGATCAAGCGGCACCCGTGACGGTGAGTTCGACCGACCATCCAGCGTCCACGTCAGCGGCGACGGCAACGTATACGTATCCGACTGGCGCAACGATCGCGTTCAGGTTTTCGATATGGACGGAGGGCATCGCGAGACCCTTATCGGTCACGCCACGTTGTCCAAATGGTGCCAGGAATTTCTGGACGTGAACCCCGAACAGGCCGGTTGGCGCGCCGATTCCGGCATGACCGAGCAGGAGAAGCTGTTCTGGCGGCCCGCCGGAATCGACACGAGTCCTGATGGACTGGTCTACATCGCCGACAGTTGTCGTCACCGGATTCAAATCTACAGTCGCGTCGAGGCACCGGTGCTGGTCTAATCTCCTTCGGACGGCACTTTCGGGGTCGGACTCGCGATTTCATCGCCTATCCAAAGAGAAAACGTCACGCCGATGGAGAAGCTGCACGCGGCCAACGTCAAACCCATCGGATTCTCTACCATCACGCGCCGCCCCACATGGGGCGCGTGGTCCGCGCATCTGGACGCCGCGACGAACGCGGCACCGGTGGTGAGCGGATGCACGACAGCGCTGGGATCGATCGCGGGCGTTTCGAGCCACGCGGGTTCCTGGACGGGCGATTGCGTGTCGTCGAATCGTCCCCAGGCTAGGTACGCGCGGTACTACACCTTCGAGCTTGTGGGCGCCGGCGAGCTTGCGACCGCGGCGGATCTCACGATCGAACTCGTCACCAGCCAAGACGCCTATCTGTTCCTGATGAAGGGCGCCGGGACGAACGGATCCGTCGTCGCCAGCAACGACGACAGCCGCGACGACGATCTGGGATACCGCAACTCGAGGATCACCTACCAGGCGTCGGCAGGGACGTACACGGTCGAGGCGACGACCTTCAACTCGCGCGTTAGGGGGAATTTCACGCTCCGGATCGACGCCGCGCTGAGGCAGCCGAGCCCGCCGACCAACGTCAAGGTCGTCCCCGGTAACGGCCGGCTCGTGGTGCTGTGGGATCCGCCCGCGTCGGACGGCGGATCCGCGGTCACGGGGTACCAGGTTTCGCAGGAGGAAGTGTCGGGATCGTCCGGTTCCGGGGGCCGCAGCCGCCGGGCCGTCGCCGATCCGTCGCGCCTGGTGGGGGCCGACGACAGAGGCTACGCGATTCTGAACCTCTCGAACGGCACCGAATACTCGATCACCGTGAAGGCGGTGAACGCGAACGGCGAGGGCGCGCCGGCGACCGCGACCGGGACGCCGCGGGGAACTACGATATCGGTGACGGGGCCCAACACGCTCGAAGTCGGGGCGAACGGGAACGTGGGAGCGAGCGCGACCAACATCGTATCTGGCACGGCGTACAAGGTGCGGCTGTCGATCGACGACGCATCCAAGATCAGTTTCAACGGTTGCGATCCGCAGGACGGCGCGGAGATCCTCGATTCTCTGACCGCTACGGCGACGGTTCGCGGATGCGCGGCCGGAGCCGCCGGCGTCACGGCGCTTCTTGTCGTGCAAGATGCCGGTGGCGGATACCAGACGCTGGCCTCCAACACGCCTCACGAGGTCACGGTAGAACCCGGCACGCTGCCGGCGGTGACGGTGCCGACGGCCTCGTTCGCATCGGACGGCGTCACTATAGACACCGGATTCGCTCTGCCTCTCGACGGCTTCCGCTACCGGCTGGTTCTCTACAAGCACCTCACCAGCACCACGCGGGAGGTCGTCTCGGTCCATAGTCCGGGTTTCGGCCACAGCACCCACGCGTTCTTCATCGACGACCAGCGCGACGACACCGAAGAATACTTCGTAGGATTACGGGCTTGCCGCCCAGGAACGACCGGAACGACGGACTGCGAATCCGAACAGGTCAGCGCGAGGGTGTCGTCCTCCTCCGGGGTATCGGTGGTCATAAGCAGCCTGACTTCGTCCTCGATCGAGGGCGGACGATCGGCCACGTTCTCCGTCAACGTGACAAATCTGGCTGCATCTCAGACATACGCCCTCAAGGTCCGCACGGCGAACGGCGGAGTCCTCAAGTTCGACGGATGCGGCATCAATGGAGAAGATCCCAAATCTTTCGATCCGATCACAAATGCCGTCAGCTACAACAGGACAGGCATCGTCGTTTTCGCCTGCGTATCGGATACGAAAAGCGACACGGTTGCCGCCGTCCTTTCGGTGGGCGGCACCGAGATCGCGAGTTCCGACGCAACAGTCAGTACGACGCCTGTCCCTGTGCCGAAGAACCTCAGGGCCAATGGGCGGAGTAATGGATTGACAACGGGACAGGCTTCGTTGCGTTGGGATGACACACCAGGCGTTACTTACCGCTATCAGGCCAGATTTGGGGCTGAGTGTTTCACTACTAGAACCGTTCAAGGGACTAGGCCAGATGGCACGAGCGTGGATGTTGAAGTTACAGATGGTGCATTGTGCAATACGAGTTCATCTTCATGGGTCACACCTACAACGGCAAGAGACGCGACGAACCCTGTACTAAGCGGTCTGAATATCGGAAATCTGTACCGAATCCAGGTCAGACAAGGTACTAACGGTATATTCTCAGAATGGTCGAAAGATGTGTTTGCCTATCCAACATCAGCTATCCTAACGGCTCGAGTAGCGACAATACCTGTGTTCGGACATATGCCGGAAGGTGATTATACATACGTAGTGTGTGAGAACACGTTGCCAAAAAGCACTGTGTCATCAAATACATGGGTGTCAGACATTAAGGCAGGTATCGAAACGTGGGAAACTGCGGTCAGATGGATAAATGGATCAGACAACATAGTTACTGCAACACCCACAACCTATATCGAAGGGTTTTGTCATCTCGCGAAGCATAAGGTCTGGTTCACATCGAGTTTCAATTTGCTTGCGTGTGGCCCCACTCCCACGGTTCAATATTTGGGCTACTTGTTACCCCCTGGGTCGACGACACGGACGGGAACATTGGGGTGCATGGCATCTACGGCTTTCTTTGCACCAGGTGATGACAATCCTGTAAGAAGCTCGACGATCTATCTTTTCAAAGATTACACGAGTTGGAATCCTGGAACCCCTACTGCTACCAATGTAACGTGTTCGTACCTGCATCAATTCACGATGCACGAGGCTGGTCATGCATTTGGATTAGGACAATCCGTAAATGAGCATGCAAAAGCAAGCGCGAGCGTGATGAAGTCGGGCGTTGACAAAAGATTCTGCGAACCACAACCATACGACGTAGCGGCAATGATGGCACTGTACCAATCAAGGTGAGTTGAGAAATGATCAATCAAAAAAGAGTTGCCATATTCTTAGCGCTGGTCGCGCTAGTCGTGTTCGTTGGCGCGTTGTCTAGATTTGGCTGGGGTGCGGAAGTAGGGCCTGAATACCATTTGTTTCCTTACCCTCCATGTATTCCATTTGCGGGCAGCACCCAAAACCCATGTGATCCTGAGACTATTGAGTTTGCGAGCACGCATGGCACTCTGACTGGCGGCGGCGATGGTGCAAGCATTACGCTCGAAAATTGGATTACAAGGAACGTAGTGCCTGCGGCCGCTACACATATCGTATTCAGAGGAACATATGCTCCCGACACGACTCGTTGCACTACATACGACGATACCTATCAAGCATTTCACGACTTCGATTCCGAAATCGACTACCGCGTTTTGATTTGTCACACTGATATTCGTGTGAACGAATACATCGTAGGTGATGGCGAAAGGGATTTGACGGTGGGAGTATTCATGTTCCCCTTCGAGAAAAATTGGTTTCCTGACGAGACGACTGATGAATTCATCAACAACGTAGAACATCATCGTTCAACGATATCATCAATTGTAGAATCTAAGGAATTCGTCGTTATGTTGCAACCATCGTTTCTCTTGGAACTCCAGGGATGGATAGCGACCGGTAACTTCCGATTGATCCAACGCGACAGTAGCGATGTATATGTAAAAACCCCGTTTGATGGTGATGCAGAAGTGCTGCTAACTGATTTCCAACAAAGAGTAGCTAAAGCACATGATGAGTTGGTCACAACTAACGAAGGACGGATTGGTGCAGCCGACCAATTACCGAGATTCATCGACGACACGAACAACCTTGAAGAGTTCTTTAATGCGATTGGGGCATATGATCATCCGACGTTAATCCCCTTAAAACCACCGATTGTCGAACCATAAACATCGTTCGACAAATTCGCATGACGATGAACGAAACAACCAGACAGACCAACCAAAAGGAATTGTCACTCAATGAAACCCCGTCTCACCACCCCCATCCTCATCCCCGCCCTCGTGCTCCTGCTCGCGGCGGCCGCCTTCGTCGGCTACCAGGTCGTCTCGGCGCAGACCACACAGGAGGAGCTCGGAGACGATCCGCCGGCCGCGCCGACGGGTCTGACGGCGACGCACGACGGCGTCGGGGTGCTGCTGGAGTGGGACGATCCGGTCGACGACACGATCGCCGGCTACCGCGTCTGGCGGCGGTACCACCGCGACAGCCACGAGGACGCTGAGCGTCCGCCGGTCGACGACGAGCTTCAGATGCACGTGAGGCACACCGGCAGTCCTGAGAACCACTTCCACGACAGCGACTTCGTTGAGCACGAAAAGGTCTACGGCTACGCGGTGTCCGCGATCGGCCCGGACGGCTCGGAGGGCCACGTGTCCGAGGAGGTGACGATAACGACGCCCGACGCTCCCGGCCAGGCGCCGGAGGAGATCGAAGGAGTCGCACTCGAAGTCGTCGAGGGCGATGTCAAGATCACTTGGAGCAGCCTCAACGACGAGACCATCACGGATTTTCACATCAGTCGGACGTCCGAAGATCATCCCGAGGGCGGCAACTGGATACATCTTACCAACGCCCGCCACTCAACCACCGAGTACATCGACTACCACGGTCTCGAGGTCGGGAAGACGTACGTATACACGATCAGCGCCCAGAACGAGCACGGACCGGGCCCGCACTCCGACCCGGAGCGCATAACCGTCGGCGGCAAGCCTTCGCCCGAACAGCCTCAAGTGACTTCGGGCGATGCGCCGTCTGCTCCGACGGGCGTGAGCGCAGAGGCGATGCACGACGCGGGCGGTCACAAGATCGTCGTCACCTGGGACACTCACGCCGCGGACGAAGGCGTGACCGACTGGATTATCACCCGGTGGGACCCCGTCAGCGGCGTCAACCTCGGGCACACATTGATCGGCGGCCTCGACCACACCCACGTCAGGCACGAGGAGCTCGACGTCGCGCCTTCCACAACCTACGCCTACACCGTCCACGCCGCCAACGCCCAAGGCCACGGCCCCTACTCCCAACGCGTAACAGCCTCCACCGGCGCCCAACAGCAACCCGCGCCCCAGCCTCAACCCACGCCGGTCGCGCAATAGGGTGCTGTGCACAACCCTCCCCCTTGATGCCCAAGGGGGAATTAAAGGGGGTTTAGACTTGGCGTTTCGCTTTGCACTGCGTTGCCCGGCCCCTCTGGATGGGCGTTCCGCCCGCTGAAGCGCCGGCTTTCGCCGGAATGACGGTAGTTGTGCACAGAACCCGGACGCGGGAATGACGTACGGCTGGGCGGGAATGACGGAGTATTGCAATGGTCTCGACTCTCATGGCATACCGACGCAACAGAAGGCAATTCGGACGTTTCCAATTGAAGGTTTTCCGACACGAAAACTGTATTTGAACTTGGGATTCACCCCGCGTAATAATCTCGCAATCTCCTGTTAACAAAACCGTCACATCTACGAAACGAATGCGTAACCATTTCTCCGTACCTTTAAGTCTTTAGAAAAGGGAGTCTGATGGATCGCTCACCGCTGGTGACCACCAACACAACCGCGACACACTGTCCTTACTGTGCATTCCAATGCGGAATGCTTTTGGGTGACGGCGACGGGCATTTGACGGTCTCTGGCAACGACGAGTTCCCCGTCAACAACGGCGCTCTCTGCATCAAAGGTTGGACAGCCACGGAGACGCTGACCCACTCCGAACGCCTCCTTCATCCGCTGATCCGCTCCTCGGACGGACGTCTGCGCACGGCGAATTGGGAGGCGGCTGTGGATCGCATCGTCGAAGCAATAACCGAAACCCAGCACAAATACGGGCTCGGATCAGTCGGGATGTTCGGTGGCGGTTCGCTCACCAACGAAAAGGCGTACCTGATGGGCAAATTCGCCCGCGTCGCCCTGAAGACCCCCAATATCGACTACAACGGTCGCTTCTGCATGTCGTCGGCGGCCGCCGCCAGCATCAAGGCTTTTGGCATCGACCGCGGGTTGCCGTTTCCTGTAGAAGACATCGCCAATGCGAAAACAATCCTCCTGATCGGTAGCAACGCCGCCGAGACGATGCCACCGATCATGCAGTACTTCGATCAACAACAATCCGCCGGCGGGAAGTTGATCGTCGTCGATCCTCGCACGACAGCTACGGCACAGCGAGCAGACCTGCACCTGCAATTGACGCCGGGAACCGACGCAGCACTCGCAAATGGCATTCTGCACACCCTGGTGGTAGAGAACCTCACCGACCGTCAATACATCCGCGAACGCACCAAAGATTTCACACTCGCAACCAACAGCGCCGCGGCCTTCTGGCCGGGGAGAGTCGAGCGCATCACCGGTGTCCCGGAATCTCAAATTCTCCAGACCGCGCGCATTTTGGGCGAGTCGCGCGGTGAAGCGATGATTCTGACCGCACGCGGCCCAGAACAACAAGCTCAGGGCGTGAACAACGTCTTAGCCTTCATCAATCTTGCTTTGGCACTCGGACTGGTCGGAAAACCTAACAGTGGTTACGGCTGTTTGACCGGTCAGGGCAACGGTCAAGGTGGTCGCGAACACGGGCAGAAAGCCGACCAACTTCCGGGTTACCGCAAGATAGATGACCCGGCAGCCCGTCGCCATATCGCCAACGTGTGGAGCGTTCCGGAATCTTCGCTGCCAATGTCCGGGCCGTCTGCCTATGAACTTTTGGACGGCCTCGGAACCGAAGACGGCGTCAAAGCACTGCTGGTCTTCGGATCGAACGTCGTCGTCTCCGCACCTCACGCCTCGAACATCGAGGCCAAGCTGAGGTCGTTGGACTTTCTGGTCGTCGGAGACTTTTTCCTCTCTGAAACCGCCGATCTCGCCGACGTGGTTCTGCCGACAGCTCAGTGGGCCGAGGAAGAGGGCACGATGACCAACCTCGAAGGCCGGGTCATCAGGAGAAGGCGGGCTGTCGCGCCCCCTCCAGAGGTCAGGGACGAGTTGCACATTTTCCAGGATCTCGCCACTTGTCTCGGCGCAGGCGACCATTTCGATTTCGATTCGGCAGAGGACGTCTTCGCCGAACTCAGGCATGCGAGCGCCGGTGGCCCTGCCGATTACGCCGGCATCACCTACCAAAAGATCGATGATTTGGACGGCGTTTTCTGGCCCTGCCCACAAGAGGATCACTCGGGAACACCTCGCATGTTCGTTGACCGGTTCCCGACCCCGACCGGGCGTGCCCAGTTCCACGCAGCTACTCAAAACCCTTCTGGCGAAGTGCCTGACCTCGAATATCCGCTCTTCCTCACTACGGGGCGCGTCATGGCGCAATACCAGTCGGGCACCCAAACCCGCCGCATCCCATCCCTCGGGCGTATCGCGCCGAAACCGGTGGCAGAGGTGCACCCATCGGCCGCCAGCTTGGCAGGTGTTAAAGACGGCGAAGACATCGTCCTCAAGACGCGCCGCGGCACCGCCAACTTCTCTCTCAAGATCACTCCCACAATCCGACACGACACCGTGTTCGTCCCGTTCCACTGGGCCGGATCACGGTCTGCCAATTTACTGACTAACCCCGTTCTCGACCCGACCAGCAAGATGCCCGAATTCAAGGTCTGCGCGGTCAGGCTTGAGAAATCAATCACATGACGGAGGCTGCAAAGTGCCAGAGACGCAAAGATTAGTGGTCGTAGGCAACGGAATGGCAGGTGCGCGCTTCGTCGAGGAAATCCTGGCGAAGAGCGGACCCGAGAAGTTCGCCGTATCGATGTTCGGCGACGAGCCGCAAGGCAACTACAACCGGATCCTCCTTTCCGGTGTCTTGTCGGGTACGCACGACTCGAAGGACATCTACATCAATCCTCTCGATTGGTACGAACGAAACGGCATCACGCTCTTCGCAGGCGTCAAAGCCATCGGAATCGATCGGCAATCCAAGTCAGTCTACGCCTCGGGCGGCCACCTCATGCCGTACGACAAACTCGTCCTGGCGACCGGCAGCCTTCCCTTCATGCCGCCAATCAGCGGCCTGTACACCGATGATGGAGCGCTCGCTCCCGGCGTCTTTGCATTTCGCACTCTTGACGACTGCACGCAGATGATCAACCACGCGGCGAACGTCCGCCGGGCCGTCGTCATCGGCGGTGGACTGCTCGGTCTCGAAGCCGCACGCGGGCTGATGAATAGGGGTCTGGAGGTCCACGTCGTTCACCTCGCCAAACACCTCATGGAAAACCAACTCGACGCCGAGTCGGGCGGGCTCCTCAAGGAGACCCTCGAGGAAATGGGCGTAACCTTCCACCTCGAAAAACTCACCCAACGAGTCACAACGGGCGTCACCGGGGATAACCATGTCAACGGTGTCGAATTCAACGATGGCACGAAACTCGATTGCGAAATGGTGGTCGTCTCTGCCGGCATCCGGCCGAACGTTGACATGGCGAAACTCTCCGGACTAAACACCCGACGAGGCATCCTCGTCAACGACGACCTATCTTGTCGGAACGACCCCAACATCTATGCCATCGGCGAATGCATCGAACACCGCAGCGTCACCTACGGACTCGTCGCCCCGGCATGGGAACAGGCAACAATCCTCGCCGGACGCCTCACCATGACCGACCCCCACGTCCGTTACGAGGGGTCTCGAACCTCCACGAAGCTCAAAGTAATGGGCGTCGAACTCGCAGTGGCCGGAAACGTCCACGCCGACGATGAGCGGGACGAGGTCGTCACGTACGTAGAACCTAGCAGGGGCGTCTACAAGAAACTAATCGTCCGAGATGGACACATCACCGGAGCAATCCTCCTAGGCGACGGAACCACCGCGCCACGGCTCCTCCAGGCGTTCGACCGCGACGAGCAACTTCCAAAGGATCGGGCAGAACTCCTCTTCCCGATCATGACGGAATCACTCGCCGATGACATCGCAACGCTCCCCGACGAAACTCAGATATGCAACTGCAACGGCGTCACCAAGGGGGCGATCGTCGAGGCAGTAAACGCCGGCAACCGGAGCTACAAATCCGTCTCCGACGCGACCAGGGCGGGTTCAGGGTGTGGTTCATGCAAGTCACAAGTGGAAGCCGTACTGGAGTTCGCCGCCGACGGACTCATCGCCGAAGATCCTTCGGCTCACTACTACGTCCCAAGCATCCCGATGGGCAAGACCGAACTAATCGAAGCAATTAAATCCCAAGGCCTCAAAAGCGTCTCCGCCGTCTTCAACACTTTGGCCGGAGGACGCGAAGACCCGGTGAGCAAGATCGGCCTGGCTTCGCTCTTAAAGACCATCTGGGACGACGAATATGACGATGAGCGCGACGCCAGATTCATCAACGATCGCGTCCACGCCAACATCCAAAAAGACGGTACATTCAGCGTCGTCCCCCGCATTTTCGGCGGCATTACAACCCCCGCAGAGCTCCGACGCATCGCCGATGTCGCCGAAAAATACAACGCCGGCATGGTCAAGATTACGGGCGGACAACGTATAGACCTTCTCGGCATCCCCAAAGAGAACCTTCCCCACGTGTGGAAAGAGTTGGGAATGCCCTCCGGCCACGCTTACACCAAGGCATTCAGGACCTGCAAAACCTGCGTCGGCACCGATTTCTGCCGATTCGGACTCGGCGACAGCACCCAACTCGGCATTGACATCGAAAAGCGCTTCCAAGGCGTCGAGATGCCGCACAAAGTCAAGATGGCAGTTTCCGGGTGTCCCCGAAACTGCGCCGAGGCAACAGTTAAGGACGTAGGAGTCATCGCCATCGAAGGCGGCAAGTGGGAAATCTACGTGGGAGGAGCCGCCGGTGCCAGCGTGCGTAAAGGCGATGTCCTAGCCGTCGTCGATTCCCCTTCAGAAGCCATCAAAGTGATGGGTCGTTTCCTCCAGTACTACCGAGAGAACGCCAAATACCTCGAACGCACCTACGGCTTCGTCGAACGCATTGGCATCGAACCCATCAGAAAACTCCTGATGGACGAAACCAACGCCGAACCCGCACGCCTAGACGAAGCCATGCAGTCAACCGTCGCATCCTACGTCGACCCGTGGCTCGAAGGCCTCAACCCGATCCACGAAAGCCAGTTCCTGACCAAACCCGTAACCTCTGCGACGGTCAAGAAAAGTTGACCTCTTCACCAGCGAAAACCACGTCGACTGTCGACCTCGGACCCGTCGATCAGATCCCGGTCGGCGAAGGCCGCGTATTCATGGTCGGCCGTATCCCGGTGGCGATCTTTCGTGATCGAGACGACAACCTCTTCGCCACTCAATCCCTGTGCCCCCACAAGGGCGGTCCACTGGCCGATGGCATCACTGGCGATGGGCAACTCCAGTGTCCCTTGCACTCCTTCAAATTCGAACTCACGACAGGCAATCCAATCGGCAACGACTGCAAATCACTTAAGACATACGCCGTCGACGTGAACGGTGAAAACAACATCGAGATCACCATCGAGAGACCGAGGAGAAACGTCACATGAACGATTCCCCAAAAGCACCGATACTCGGACTGCGCGTCGGAATACTCCAGAGCCGCGACGCTCACCATCTCTCGAAGCAACTCAAGGTACGAGGAGCACATGTTATCTCGGCGCCCGTACTCCGCGAACAACCCACCGACTGTTCGCTTGAAATCGCCCATTTGATCGACGCATTGACTGTCAAGAACATCCACGTCTGCGTCTTGCAAACAGGCGTAGGCGTTGACGCCCTCTTCAAAAAGGCCGCCCTCCTAGGCAGAGAAGAGGAACTCCGCGACGGCCTTAACCGGTCCACATGCGTTGCCCGAGGACCGAAACCGGTAGGTGCTCTACGCAAGCGAGGTGTAACCAATTACCGACAAATCGCGTCCCCATACACAACCTACGAACTCATCGACACCCTCTGCGACATCAATCTCGCCCCAACGGTGGACGCCCCCAACGTTGCGGTCATCCATTACGGCGAGCGTAATGAAAAACTCACTGGACTCCTAGCGACGCTCAGCAACACAGTTTTCGAGCTGTTCGTTTACAGATGGGAACTGCCCGAAAACCTCGATCCAGTCTCGGATTTGATCGACGAGGTCTTAGACGGCAAAGTCGACGTCATCGCGTTCACTAGCCAAATCCAAGTCCGACACCTCATGACAATCGCCGATCAACTCGGCGTCAAACACGGACTGACCAACGCGATCCAAAACACGACCGTCGCCGCTATCGGCCCCACTTGCGCTACCGCACTACGACGAATGGGCGTCAGTCCCGACATCGTCCCTGAGCATCCAAAGATGGGCCATATGGTCCGAGAAATCTCTAAGCGATTCGCGCTGGTCCCCGCCTGAACGGCCAGCAATCAATCGAACCGCCCAGACCGATTCCACGTTCAGGCTGAGGCTACCCACTCAACCCAACTATTGCCGATTTGTGCCAAAAACTAAGCGCAAGCCAGAAAGGAAACATAGATGGCTGTACCGACGAACCTCGGATCAAACGAAAAAGCTGCAAGCATCTCGCTCTTCTCCCTGAAGGCGCCCCAAATGCGGACCTTTCATCTCACTTGGATCGCCTTCTTCCTCGCGTTCTTCGGATGGTTCGGCATCGCGCCCCTCATGGCGATCGTCAGGGAGGACCTGAACCTCACCCAGACGCAGATAGGTAACACCATCATCGCCTCCGTAGCGATCACCATCGTCGCGCGCCTCGCCATCGGATGGCTGTGCGACCGAATCGGCCCCCGCATCACCTACAGCGCTCTCCTCATCCTCGGCGCGATCCCGGTCATGAGCATCGGTCTCGCCCAGAACTACGAGACGTTCCTTCTCTTCCGCCTGGCCATCGGCGTCATCGGCGCATCCTTCGTCATTACCCAGTACCACACGTCCGTCATGTTCGCACCGAACGTAGTCGGTACCGCGAACGCCACAACCGCCGGATGGGGCAACCTCGGTGGCGGTGTCACTCAGATGGCCATGCCCATCGTCCTATCGCTCGTTCTCATGTTTGGCGTCGGCGAAATCTGGGGATGGCGAGTCGCCATGGTCGTACCCGGCGTCGCCCTCGTCATCGTCGGCATCGCCTACTACATCTTCACCCAAGACTCTCCCGCCGGTAACTACAAAGATCTCCGAGAAAAAGGCGAGATGCCACCATCATCCGCCGTCAAGGGGACCTTCAAAGAAGCCATAAAAGATTCTCGAGTGTGGGCTCTATTCATCATCTACGGAGCATGCTTCGGCGTCGAACTAACAATCAACAACATCGCAGCTCTGTATTACCACGACCGCTTCGAACTCAGCATCGGAATGGCAGGTTTCATCGCCGGTCTCTTTGGTGCAATGAATATATTTGCGCGCACCCTCGGAGGCGCCTTCGGCGATAAATTCGGTATCAAATTCGGACTCCGAGGACGCGTCATGTTCCTCGGAATCGTCCTCCTCCTAGAAGGCATCGCCCTAGTCATCTTTTCCCAGATGGCAACTCTCTTCCTCGCCATCGGAGCCATGGTCGTCTTCAGCCTCTTCGTCCAGATGTCCGAAGGCGCAACATTCTCGGTCGTCCCCTTCATCAACCGGCGCGCCCTGGGTTCCGTCGCCGGCATCGTCGGAGCAGGAGGAAACGCCGGAGCCGTCGCATTCGGATTCCTCTTCCGCATGGAATCTCTCGCCACCGCTGACGCCCTCATGATCATCGGAGTCGCCGTCCTCTTCGCCGCCGTCCTCGTATTCCTCGTCCGCTTCTCGCCCGAACGCGAAGCGGAAGAACGACAACTCCTCCAGGTCGCCCTCGCCTCTAGACCCGCTCATGCAACGGCCTTCAACCCATTCCGCCGACTGGCAGCCGTGCGAATGGCACAGCGCCAACCCGCAATGGCCCTCCAACGAGTGAGCGCGATGCCGCCAACCGCTCCGCCGAGGTCGCACCTATATCCTTCGGACTCGCACCCCTCGTGATCACCTCCTCAACCGACACAAAAACTCCACATTCCGTAAGTTCAAACCTCCGACACCTTCCCAGCGCTACCGAACAGCCCCTGCCATCTCCGCAACCGTCAACAGCGAACGCGCAAACAACCTCGAATCCACCGTCGGTTCGATCTATGTGAAACACGCCCCACCAAAACAGATTCGAACTATAGATCAATCCCGGATGAGCGATCCGGCTCGGAGGTCAACGCAGTCACAGTCCGTTCAGATTGCGCCTGACGCGATATGGCGGAGGGTGCGGGATTCGAACCCGCGAGGGGGCTCAACACCCCCAACCCGCTTAGCAGGCGGGCGCACTAGGCCTCTATGCGAACCCTCCGCTGCTAGATAACCCCATTCTAACCCTCAGGCACCTTTCCGTCTCCTGACGTGGCGTTTCACTTTGCACTGCCTTGCCCCGCCCCTCTGGATGGACGTTCCGTCCGCTGAAGCGCCGGCTTTCGCCGGAATGACGGCCGTTGTGCACGGCATCCCACTGGGGAAATGCCGAAAGCGATGGGGGTCCAATTTTCAAGAAATGAGCTTCCGACGCAACAACACATACGCCAATGGCAGGACCACCGCGATCATTCCGACGAGGAACAAAAAGTCCCAAACCAGCTCGCCCGTTATGTTGTTCGTCGCGAACGCCCGGCTCAAGTTGACCGCCGGTGCCAACGGTATGAATTTCGAAATCGCCTGCGCCCAGGACGGCAGTACCGAGAACGGGTAGAAGATGCCGCCGAACATGAACATCGGCGTTCCCACGACCGTAAACACCAGCGTCACGAAGGCAACGTGCGGCGCCGTAGACGAGAACAAGAAACCGACGCCGCCAAACAGTACCGACACTAACAACACCGGAATTATCACAAATACCACCGTCCACTCGTTGATCCATCCGAACGCCAAAGCGATCGTCGTGATCGACACCATGCTGATCAACGCTCTGGTCACACCGAACGAAATATCCGCAATCAACACCTCGAAAATCGACAAAGGCGTCGTCAGCTGAGTGTCGTAAAGCTGCGCCTCCATCCGGTTGTACACGCCCATCGAGCACTCAACCATTGGCACGAACATCGCACTCCCGACGATGATCCCGGGCGCCACGAACTCCGGATACGGTATGTCCGTACCCGGTACTGTCGGCACCAACCGTCCAATTCCGACACCAACTCCGATCATCATCACCACCGGCTCGATGAACATGAAGGCCACCGCATACTTCCAGAACCGGATAAACGCGAACCAGTGCCGCAACCACAGAGCCGAGATGCTCCGAAAGCGAATCCCGGCGACCGTATTGAGCTCCGCGCGCGTCTGCGTAAAGAATGCGACCTCCGTGCTCATTCGTCCCTCAACTCCTTGCCCGTAAGCACCAAGAATACGTCTTCCAGGTGCGCCGGACGATAAGTAACGCGCATCTTCGCCAACCCAACAAGCGTCGAAACATCCGGCTTGGTATCGCGTGGCGCCGTCACCAAGACCCGAGGACCAACCTCGCTGTAGTTCCGCTTCTCCTCATCCAACCGACGTCTCAATACCGCCCGTTCTTCCCGCGTCACGTTTTCGCTTAAGTTGAGGACCGCGACCTCCGCGCCCACGTGATGCTGCACCACCTCGCCAGGCTCCCCAATGTCGAGGATATTCCCGTGGTCCATGATCGCCAATCGGTCGCACAGCGTCTCCGCCTCGATCATGTAGTGCGTCGACATGATGATCGTCACCCCCGCTTCCTTCAATGCCCCAAGCTGCTCCCAGACCCGATTCCGACTCTGCGGATCCAAACCCGTCGTCGGCTCGTCCATCACGAGCAATTGCGGACTCGACATCATCGCCCGCGCGATCGCCAGCCGGCGTTTCATCCCGCCCGACAACGCGTGGATGCTCGCGTTAGCCCGACCCTCAAGGTTGAAAAACCCCAAAACCTCCTTCGTCCGCTGAATCGCATCGCGGTACGACAGCCCCGCCAAATACCCGTGAAGCTCCAAGTTACGATGCACCACCAACGAATTGTCCAACCCATCATGCTGCGTCACCACGCCGATCTCATTCCGCACATCGCGACCCGATCTACCAACATCCAACCCAGCAACAAATATCGATCCCGAAGTAGCCGGCGACAATCCCGCCATCATCCGCATCGTAGTCGTCTTACCAGCACCATTCGGACCGAGCAAACCGAACGTCTCCCCGCGCTTCACCGAAAAGCTGATCCCATCAACCGCGCGCAATTCGTCGTACATCTTGACCAGATCGGTCACCTGCACAACATTATCTACAGCTGTTTCAGTAAGGGTCATCGGCACAATTCACGCAGCGCAAAAAAACGCCCGGTCGGTATGGATTGACACGCCAGACGAAAAAACCTGCCCAACGCAATTTGGAATATCCAGAACAACCTCCAGAATATAACCCCACAACCTGATACACCAACTCAACCCTCGCCTTCGGATGCTGTGCACAGCACCCCTTCGTTGCGCGAAGGGGACGCGTGCGAAGCACGCAGGGGACGCTCGAAATCGAACCCTCCTCTCCCCTACCCCGGCGTCTCCCCAATCCAGACCTCGCCACCATCGAAGTACTCCTTCTTCCAGATCGGCACCACCTCTTTCAACCGATCGATGAAATACAGCGCCGACTCAAAAGCCGGACGCCGATGCGCCGCACTGACCGCCAACACCATGCTCGTCTCACCGATATCCACCCGACCGGTCCGATGACACACCGCTACCTCACCGATCCTCCACTTGTCTCGCATCTCGCCAATGATCTGCGTCATCATGTCTTCCGCCATCGGAGAATACGCCTCGTACTCCAGCCACAACACCTTCCGTCCCTCATTGTGGTCCCGCGTGATGCCATGAAACACCACCACCGCACCATCCCGATCCGAACCCACCAGCCTTACCACCTCATCCCCATCAATCGCATCACCGGTAACCCAAACCCGCGCCGACTCGTCGTCGTCACCCGCACCACCGCTAACCGGCGGAATGACTGCGACCTCATCGCCGTCAAAAACCTCGACCGACCGATCCACATAAACCCCGTTCCGAGCCAACATCACATTAGAGGGCAGCCCAACACCTCCGCCAACCAAACCCAAAGCCCCGTCTACCGCATCACCCAAACTGACTCCACTCCCAACCTCAACATCGACGCGCCCCGTCCCAACGCGTTCCCGCGCCCCAGCAAAAAACAGAACTGTCACCTGCAAAACATGCACTCCATCGAATGCCGTTAAGTATCACTAAAACCAAAGGCTAGCAAATCAACTCCCGCCTCATCCCAGCGAAACAATCGTCATTCCCGCGGACGCGGGAACCCAGAGCAAAACAAACCACGCCAATCTCCTCCCCTTCGCTCCGCGAAGGGGACGCGTGCGAAGCACGCAGGGGATGCCCGAAATTCAACGCAACACTCCTCTCTCATAACACCCCATCCTTCACAATCCTTGACTTCCTAGTTCAAACGCCTCTGGATTCCCGCGTCCGCGGGAATGACGGCGGTCGTGCGCGGCAAAACTACCGTCCCCTCTCCCGCTAGCAACCATCGCTCCCCCTCCCAGGGGGAGATTAAGAGGGGGCGCGGGTGAGGGCAACCGGACGGCCAGCGGGCGCGGGACCCACAACACCCCATCCTTTCTATCCTTACCAATCCTTCGCATCCTAGTTCAAACATCGCGTCATCCGAGGGTGCGGATACGCGCACCCCCTGCGTGCGATAAAATCGGAACTTAGCGCCTGCGTCAAATCGAATAGGCGCTCAAACACTACCTTCGCGATACAAGAATCGCCCAAAGAACCCGCTTGGAGATACATGGTTCGAATCAGACTCAAGAGAATCGGCTCACGCGGTCGCCCGTACTACCGCATCGTGATCGCCGATCAGCGTAATGCTGCAGCCGGCAGATACATCGAACAGGTCGGCTTCTACGACCCCTTCCCCGACCCGCCACAGATCGACTTCGACGAAGAGAAAATCCTCGATTGGCTCCGCAAGGGCGCTCAGCCGTCCGAGTCGGTTGAAAGAATGCTGAAATCTAAAGGCATTCTCGATAAGGTCAAAGCCAATGCGTGAAGACCAACGCCAGCCCGAAAACGACGAAATCGTTGACGAGGTCGTCCAAGATGAACCCGTCGATGAGATCGTAACCGAAGAAATTCGAGCCGAAGCGCCTGCTGACGACGAATACGACGCCGAGGACGAATCCGAATCGTACGAAGACATCGGTGAAATCGAAGGCGAAACCGAAATGCGCGATATGATCGGTTACATCGCGCGCGCACTTGTTGACGAACCCGATGCCGTCGAAGTTCGTTCGCAGTGGAGCGACGGGCGCCTGAACATCAACCTCAAGGTGGCCGACGCCGACAAAGGCAAAGTGATCGGACGCCGTGGTCGAGTTGTCCACGCAATGCAATCGCTCCTACGGGTCGCCGCAACCAAATCAAACATGCGCGCCGGAATCGACGTCGAATAACATTCGCCGACATCCGGTACCGCTTCATGAGGAGAGGAGGGCGTAAATGTCAGGCCATTCAAAGTGGAGCACGATCAAGCACAAAAAGGGCGCGGCCGACGCCAAACGTGGTCAGCTCTTCACTAAACTCACTCGCGAAATTACCGTCGCTGCGCGGGAAGGTTCACCCGACCCTGAAATGAACTTCCGTCTGAGGTTGGCCGTTGACAACGCCAAGGCTCAGAACATGCCGAAGGACAACATCGAGCGCGCCATCGCCAAAGGTTCTGGAAAAGGTGCCGACGGCAACGCGCTCGAAGAACTCGTCTACGAGGCTTATGGACCCGGCGGCGCCGGATTCATCATCCAAACCCTCACGGACAACCGCAACCGTGCCGCCTCAGGAATCCGCTCCAAGATCACTCGCGGCGGCGGCAACCTGGCTGCCAACGGCTCCGTCTCTTGGAACTTCGAACAAAAAGGCCTCGTCACTCTCGAAGTTGAAGGCGCAGATCCTGAAGAGATCGCCCTAGAGGTCATGGACATCGGCGCCGAAGATGTCGACATCGAAGACGAGCTTGTCAGCATCACTTTTCCATTCAACGAATTTGCCAAAGCCAAGACCGAGCTTGAAGCCTTCGAAAACGTCCGCGTCGAATCCGCCGAATTGGCGATGATCCCCAACAACACTGTCAGTCTCGAAAAATCGCAGGCCGTCCAAACCCTTCGTCTGCTTGACGAACTCGAAGAACTCGACGACGTATCAAAGGTCTTCACCAACGCCGATTTCTCCGAGGAAGTTCTCCAAGAGTTCCTCGCTCAACAAAACTGAGGCCAAGGGCGGATGTCCCTCTCGACCAGCCACATCCGACGCGTCGTCCTAGCCGCGCTCGAAGAAGATTCCGCCTTTCACGACGCTACCACCAACGCAACCGTCGGCGATTCCAACGTCCAGGCTACCGCCCACATCGTAGCTAAACAACCCGGAATCATCGCCGGAATCCAAGTCGCAGCGGAAACATTCCAGACCCTCGATCCGAACGCCAAATTCGATCCCCATATACAAGATGGCGCACCAGTCGAACCCGGTATGACAATCGCCGGTGTAACCGGAAAAGCAGCCGCAATCCTCAGCGCCGAGCGAACCGCCCTCAACCTTCTCCAACGCATGAGCGGTATCGCAACCCTAACCGCAAAATACGTCGCCGTCGTACAAGGCACCAACGCCACCATCGTTGACACCCGCAAAACCGTCCCTGGCCTTCGACTCCTCGACAAATACAGCGTCCTAACCGGCGGAGGCGGCAACCACCGCATGTCCCTCGCCGACTGCATCCTCATCAAAGACAACCACATCGCCGCGATGACATCACAAGGGCTGTCCATCGGCGAAGTCATCCGTCACGCCCGATCTAACGCACCTTTCTCGATGAAGATCGAGATCGAAGTCGAAACCGTCCCCGACGCCGTCGATGCGATGAGCGCTGGGGCTGACATCGTCATGCTCGACAACATGGCACCCGATGCGATGCGCGCCGCCGTCAACGATCGCGTCGGCCTATCCATTTTGGAAGCATCGGGCAACGTTAGTCTCGCCAACGTCCGAGAAATCGCGGAGACCGGCGTCGACATCATCTCCGTCGGCGAGCTCACGCACTCCGTTACCGCCCTCGACATCTCGCTGGATTTCAGCGTCGCGTAACGGTGCCTATCCTCGTCGCCGCGACCGGTGCCGGTCCGTCGAATCCAACAGAAACGTCGCCGGACCTTCGTTCACCAGTTCGACATTCATCATCGCCCCGAATACACCTAGCTGCACACCCACGCCGGCATCCTCGAACGATTTGGCAACATCATCGAAAATCGGACTCGCGACATCCCCCGGCGCTGATGCGGTAAATCCAGGACGCCGTCCCTTGCGGGTATCTGCGAACAGCGTGAACTGACTGATTAGCAATACCGATCCGCTTACGTCCAACAATGAAAGATCGAAACCGGAAGTTCCATCGACCGCGCTAAATATACGTAGATTGATCGTCTTGTTGACCAGGTAATCGATATCGGCTTGCTCATCGTCGTGAGTAACACCGACGAGTATTACCAAACCCTTCTCAATCTCACCCGTCGTCTCTCCGTCTACGGTGACCCGAGCTCCGGTGGTGCGTTGAATCACGAAGCGCAATCGACGCCACCCGAGTTAATCAGAAGAAGCGGAAGAAGAAGACTTGCTCTTCGCCTTCTCTTTAGGTTTCGAGTCAGCAGAAGAGGACTCGCCGTTGGAATCTGATTTAGATCTCGAAGCCGATCCGTTTCGACCGTAGTCGGTGGTGTAGAAACCCGATCCCTTGTACAGCACCATTGGCACCGATAGCATTCGGGACGCGGCGGTACCGCAGTCGTCACACGTAGCGATCGGTTCCGACGAGAAACTCTGCATCTCATCGAAGACGTGGCCGTTTTCGCACTTGTATTCGTAGATCGGCATCAGGTACTCGTCGTTTGTGTTCGATTCCGCGGAAGCCGCGGCTGAATCGTCCGCATTCGTCGCGGATGTATTTGTTACGAAAGATCTCGTCGTGCCTGCGATTCTATCAGTTGTTTTGGTTCAACTGCGTTTGCAAAGACTTGACGTCGTTGACTGGCAGCTCGCACGCATAGTTCCGACAAACGTAAGCCGTCGGCAGCCCGTCAATCATCCGCCTACCTTGAAAGAGTGGCAGAGACGTCTCGTGATCTAGATCCCCAGGCGTAACCAACGCCACAATGCGATCGGGATTGAAACCATTTCTAGCTTCCCCCAGCAACGCCTCAGTCGCCGGATCGTCCCGCGCGCCGACAATCACGACCTGATTAATCGCAGAGGCATAGAACTGCGCCGCCTGTAGCCACCACGAAAAAGCGGATGGCGCCCTTTCCATCAGATCGCGCATCGATCGCAAATTTGCCGCGCCGATGCGTTCCAAATCGACGTTGCCTGTAAACTCGGCACAGCGCAAGAGTGCCAGCGAAGCTGCGGAACCGCCACACGGCTGAGCGTTGTCGAATGTGTCTCGAGGTCTGACGATCAACGCCTCTTGATCCGAACCGGTGTCGTAGAAGACTCCATCTGCCGAGTTCCAAAACAACTCGATCATCGCGTCACAAAGTTCCTCAGCCCATTCCAACCATCGGAGATCAAACGTGGCTTCGTAGAGATGGGTAAGCGAGTCGGCAAGATACGCGTAATCCTCCAGAAAACCCGGGATGCTCGCAGGGACTCCCGAATCGGCCTTGCAATTCCGCATTAACCGGCCATCGTCCCGCACCAGACGATCAAGAATGAACTCGGCGTTTTGGACCGCGATGGCAACCCAATCTTCACGGTTGAACGCAGCACCAGCCTCGGCAAACGCGCGCATGACCAATGCGTTCCACGAAGTGATCACTTTGTCATCGGTCATTGGCGGAACGCGCCGCAGGCGCGCGGCGTAAAGCAATCTCTTTGCCTCGCCGATCTTCGACGTCAACTCATCCACCGAAATTCCAAGTTCATTCGTTACCGATTCGTCGGGACGATGCATGTTGAGGATGTTCTGACCCTCGAAGTTTCCCGTTCGCGTCGCATCCCAATAAACCATCGCCACCCGAGCCAGGTCCGGTCCCAGCACCTCTTCCATCTCCCGCGTCTGCCACACGAAGAACTTGCCCTCTTCACCCTCCGAATCCGCGTCCGTCGCAGAGTAGAACGCTCCGCTAGGCCTGTGCCGCATCTCGCGATCCAGATAGTTCAAAGTCTCCTCGACGATTTTGGAGAAGAACGGATTGCCGGTCCGTTGCCACGCGTGCAAATAGAGAGTCGCTAACTGGCCGTTGTCGTAGAGCATCTTCTCGAAATGCGGAACGAGCCACACCGAATCGACCGAGTAACGATGGAAGCCGCCGCCGACCTGGTCGTAAATCCCGCCGCGTGCGATCTTAGTCAGCGTCAATTCCACGAATTCCTGCGCAGGTTCGTTGCCCTGCAACTCCGCGTGCGCGAGCAGGAACTCATACATCATCGGTTGTGGGAACTTCGGCTGCAAACCAGTTCCCCCGTGTTGCCAATCGAACTCTGGAGCCAAGTGACGATACGCCGAATGGAACATCGTTTGCGCGATCGGTTCGACACTCATCCGAGCGCTCGATTGCGCCGAAATGGCGTTGACGATACGGGTCGAGGTATGAGTAATCTCATCACGCCGTTCACGGTAGGCTTCCGCGATTGCGGTCAACACCCGGGGAAACGATGGCATTCCTCCGCGATCCTCGTTCGGGAAATATGTCCCTCCATAGAACGGTTTGCCGTCGGGCGAAAGGAAGACGGACATCGGCCATCCGCCGTGGCCAGTCATCGACTGGACCGCCGACATGTAGATCGAGTCGATATCAGGACGCTCCTCTCGATCTACTTTGATATTCACGAACAAATCGTTCATCAGCGAGGCGATCTCACCGTTCTCGAACGATTCACGCTCCATGACGTGGCACCAATGGCACGCCGAATAGCCGATGCTCAAGAATATCGGCCGGTCAAGTTCTTTCGCTTTCGACAGCGCCTCTTCGCCCCACGGATACCAATCGACCGGGTTGTCTTTGTGTTGGAGCAGATACGGGGAGGTCTCTTGCGTTAAACGATTCGGCACGATCAACCTCTCTCAAACACCAGTCAATTCGACTGTAGCGACAGTCCCAAGTTCCACGTCGAATTTGCGGATCAGGTGGTTGTTCGTGTCAGCCACGTAGACAATCCCATCCCGATAGGCAATTCCCGCCGGTTCATCAAAGTTTGCGCTCATGGCCTCACCGTCGATCGATCCTTGAGTGCCATCGCCTGCGACAGTTGTGACGCGTAGCGTCGACAGATCCATGCGTTTGATCTTGTGGTTGTATGTGTCGGCGATGTATATCGCGTCAGGTGCCATCGCAACATCTTGAGGATGTTGCAACAAGGCCTCTTTGCCGATGCCGTCAGAATCGCCGAACGCGAACAACCCGGTACCAGTGAGGGTGATGACTCGTCCTCCATCACCGATCTTGGCAACGCGGATGGCGCTAGTTTCCGAATCGGCGAAAAACAGATTGTTGCCATCTAGGGCTAATCCGTAAGGTTGGGCGAGCAGGGATTCCATTCGGGGTCCATCGACGATGTTCTCGGCACCAGTGCCAGCGAATGGTTCGATCATGCCCGCTTCGATATCCATCAGCCAAAGTTGGTGTGCCCCGGCCATGGCGATGTAGAGTGTGCCCTTCGAGAACTCAAGGTCGTATGGTGAATTCAGAGGGAACGACGTCGCCTCGCCCCCCGTGTGCCGGATCAACGACTGTTCGCCAGTGCCAGCGATGACCGCGACTTTACGCGCCTTCAAATCAACGCGCATTAGCGTGTGTGTTCCAGCGTCCGCCACATAGAGCGTGTCGCCATCTAACGCCATGCCCTGGGGATTGTCGAAGAGCGACGCGTCGTAGTCCCATTCGCTGCCAACGGGATTGAGTACGCCCGGTTGCGGATCAAATGAATCAACCGCCAACGGACTCTCACCGTTGCCGATTGTCTCATCGATAGTGCCGTCTCCATTAACTACAACGACTCGATGATGGTTTGAATCGGCGATGAACAGCTTGTCGTCGTCACCAGCCAATATCTTGCCAGGGAATGACAAGGCGCCATGACTTCCGGATTCCGAACCGTATTCAAAAAGCACTGGGTCACGGTCAAGTACCCCGGCACGATCAAACTCGTCAATCATCGCCGTCAAGACTCGGTCCATGGCCTCAAATTGGAACTCGCCTTCGTGTCGGCCAATGACTTTGCCTTCGGGGTCGACGAACATCAAAGTTGGCCACGCCCGTGCAGCGAATGCCGACATTACTTGCAACTCCACATCGTTGACAACAGGATGATTGACGTTGTAACGGTTGACGGCGGCACGCACGTTTTCAGTGGCGCGTTCGGTATCGAATTTCGCCGAGTGAACGCCGATTACGAAGAGTGTGTCGGCGTATTTCTTCTCCAGCCTCCGCAACTGCGGAAGTATGTGCATGCAATTTATTCAACAGTAGGTCCAGAAATCGAGGATAACGATTTTGCCGCGCAGATTGGAGAGATTTACCGGCTCACGTGCATTGATCCACTCGAGACCGTCTGGAAACTCCGGTGCGCGAACCTTCCCGGCGTACGAAGTTGCAGTGTTTTGAGATGCGGTCATTGTTTCTCCGTTCGATCCAATTGACGTGGAGGGGTATCGCGCAATTGTCGCGCATCCCGTTGCGAGGTTTCGCATAATTGAATATATGCCTGACTCGAAAGACGACCGTTCCGCGTCGAACCCGAACGCAGCGGATGGGTCGCCGACAACCACGCCACACCCTGACGACCTCCGCAACATAATGCTTGGTCGCCCTCGACCGCAGTATGAGGCTGGCGGGACTGGTGATTTTTCGGCAGAGGCGGCACCAGAAACGGATCCAGTCTGGTCAGATGCACAATCTGACGTTTCAACAAGTGATGAACCGGATTGGCAAACCCATAGTTCTGACCAAGCTGAACCGGAGACTCAATGGGAGTATCAACGTCCGCCGTATTACGCCGAAACGGAACCTGAAACCGAAACTGATCGGGGTCACCCAGATGCTGTAACCCGTTATGGTCCTCCGGCTGGTTTTGGCCGTAGGTTGATCGCGTATTTGATCGACAACGCGATCACTATAGTCATCCTGAGCCTTTTGTTTCCGTTGATTCTCAGCCGACCCTACATCGACTACGAAGCGATAACTGCCGAACTTGAGAACGCAAGCCAACAAGTTGCATTGCCAACCGCCACGCCAGTTTTGGGTTCGGTAGAGGACGCTCCACAGATCAATGCCGCGAATTCCGCAGAATCGGAATCACAGTCCGTTTCCGATGTGTTTTCGGGGCTGGCACTCGCATTATTTGTGACGACCGTCTACAACGGCATACTGGTGGGTCTTTTGGGTACAACCGTCGGCAAACGTGCGCTAAGCGTCTACGTGTTGGACGCGAACGGAAACGTTCCTGGAATTCCATTGGCGTTCGGTCGAGCATTATCGACAATCGTCTCGACTGCGATATTTTACGTCGGGTATTTGTTCATCCTTCGGCATGACAACCGGGCATTGCACGATCTCATGGTCGGGACGTACGCGATAACGTTGACTTCAGACGAGAAAATTACGCCGCGCGGCCTGCAACAGGACGATTGATAGTCTGTATGGCCCGCTGCGACCTTGCCAAGGAGGTTGAGACGTGCCAAACAAGCTAAAAGTTCTGATAACCGGTGCTAGCGGTTACATCGCGGCGCAGATGCTCAAGACGTACCGCGATCGGTACGACCTGACGCTCATCGACGCGATGGACACCGACGCGAACGGCAACTCGGTGGAGGGGATTGAGATCGTCGACCTGATCGACACGGATCGATCCCGGTATCAACACCACTTTGATGGGCAAGATGCCGTTATCCACCTCGCCTACAAGCGTTCAAGCCCCGGCGGTGTGTACGGCGATGCGGTGCCCCAGATCGATCGGTTCGCTACCGAATTGGAAAATGTCCAGATGGCGAACAACGTCTATCGCTGCGCCTATGACGGCGGTGTGCGCCGGATCGTGGTCGCAAGCTCAAATCATGCTGCTGACTGGTACGAACACGCGCTGATCCACAACCACAAAAAGGAGATGGTTTTCGAAGATGAGATGCCGCTGTCCGACAATTTTTACGGTTGGGCCAAGGCAGCGTACGAGTTGCTTGCGCATCCGTACGCCTGCGGTGCCTTCGGACGCAAACTCGAGGTCGTGCAAGTCCGCATCGGGAATCCACGCGAAACCGACGCGGAGGCATTGATGTCCAATCGCGACCCGTCGCACGGCGGAACCGCGCAGTCAACGTACAAACGCGGTCTCGGTGCACATTTCAGCGAGCGGGACCTCCAGCAGCTTTTCGCCAAGGCGATTGAAACACCTGACATCGCCAACGAACATGGAGTGCCATGGGTCATCGTGTACGGCCTGAGTGCTAACACACGTTCGTTCTGGTCATTAGAGAATGCACGTCGAGTGCTCGGTTTCCAACCAGAGGACGACTCCGAGTTGAAATTCAACGACACGATCGCGAAGCATTTGACGGTTGACAACCCGGCTGGCCCGGGAAAGGTCGGTCCCTAATGGAAGATGGGCGACGACCGATCGGCGGGGAAGGAGAATGTCGTTGCGATTGGGTTGTCACCTGGGTAAGGAGGCATCGAACCCGGGACTCCAACGCAATCGTCTAATCAACGACGCCCTTCCCTGCCGTTCCAAGAGTGGCTCACAGAATTGCCGAACGTGAGCGCACAAAATGGCGGATAGCGATCGAACTACAGCAGTACAGGCACTCGGTCCCGCTCACTCGGATTGTCAATCAACCATTCCGGCGCGCCGAATAGGTCGTCAACATCCTCTCCGATCGATCTCGAATCATCGACATCCTGGTGATCACCGGACCTTAAGGTGCCTACATGCTGACTTGGCCCGGCGGAGACGGACAGGGTTTGCTCTAACCGTTTCCCTGCCAAAATACTGATCCTCATTCGATTTCCTTTTGATGCATCGGAACTTGCCACAAAGGAAGTCGACAAGACCGCATTCTCTGAGACTTCTCCTTGAACTATCGCGATCGCCGAATTCAACGCTTTGACGGACATATCTCGCGGTCCTGAGACGATGACGCTTACACAGTCGGCTTCACTCAATTCGAGGCCAGACGTTATCGGGTTTTTAATCGCTTCACGAGTCGCTTTCCGATAATCGACGACGTCTTCGCATGACGCGTAAGAAATGAACGTTGGCCCGGTGCCGCTGATCGCGTCGAGCAATTCTGGCGCGGTGTTGAGTGTGCCGAACGTTGCCACGCCGGAAGCCGACAAAACATTCATGACAACTCGAGCTTTTGCAGCCGCAAGCTCTGACGCGAGATCTCCAGCTATCGCCACGTTCGACAACGCGGCATCTGCGTCAACCATGGCCAAGGGACATCCGGTCTCCAGTATTCGATCCAACGCGATTCCTGCAATGTTTGAACGCGTTCGACCTTCGAAAGCGAATGGCAACGTGACGATTGCCAACACCGTCGCACCTGTGGACATCGCGGTACGGATCACAGAAGGCATGAGTTCCAACGTAGTGTTTCCGCCAAGTCCTGCCATCACGAAGGTGATAGGCGGTTTACCAATTGCGGTTTTAAGACGGAACAAGTCGCTCACATCAGCGAGTTCGTCGTCGGATTCGCCTTTTTGACTGTGGACAAATACCGGGTAACCGATTGCGATGCGCCGTCCCACATTGATGGAACGTAGGTCATCCATCTCGCGATCGACAGAAATGACATCGTCGGGACTTCCCAGCACTTTCGCGAGTTCGGTTGCAGACTTGGCACCTGCGCCTCCAACTCCAACAATCGTGAAGTCCTTGGCGTCTTTTGTATTTCGTCCATCTCGTATGATCGTCATGTCAGTCTCCAATTCCGCTACGATGGGCTTGATTTCGGATAGCACTTCTGTTCAATTACCATCATAGCACGTCGTTTCTAGTAAAATGCAAGTCCTGCAACAAATATTTTCCGACAATTGTCCAATGCAGCAAAAATGACGAAATCACCGGAACAGACAAGGTCAACGGATATCGGCGATGGCGAGGTCACGCCGTCACGCGCTCTGAAATCTGGCACCGAGACCGATCTGACTTACGAATTGAAATGGGCTGCGTGGCAGTGGTTACACTCGGTCGCCGGGTGTCGCGCCATTGGGATGGAAGTCAAGTTGGAAGGACCAGGCGGCCGGATTGTCGATCTCGTCGGGATTGGCAAAAACAACGTCGTCTACATCGTTGAGGTAAAGTCTTCGCGGGCCGATCTGCGTCGGGATGACAAGTCCAACGAGGACCGTAAACTGGCTTTGGTTCAACTCTCGGCGCTACAGGACGCGGCTAATCTAACGGCCACGGTACTTAACGATGCGCGAGATCATGCAGTCGCATCTGCTGAAGACGGGTCGGACTGGCGTGAACATCCCACCTATACCGCCGCGTTGCGGGACGACAAAGAGATCGAACAACGATTGGCGGCAAAGCAACGAAGCATCGCCAGGTTTTCAACCAAATTCCACGATCCGGCTTTCCTCGCCTGCGCGGATTTCCACTACATAATGGCACCCCAGAACTTGATCGCTCGCTCCGAACTTCCACCATTTTGGGGATTGATCGACGAGAACTCGCAAATTGTTGTCTCAGCCGTTCAAAAGCAAGTGCGACATAACACCATACATGTGTTGCGTGCCATTGCTAAGGCGAACACGCGCGATTTGATGAAGGCGTGCAGTGTACCGGTAAAGGACTCGCTATCCCACGGCCCCGACGCGGAGTGAAGAATTCTTAACTACGACAGCATTTCGCCAAGGCGGTCGATCGCGAGGCGAAGGTTGTCTTGCGAGTTGGCGAACGAGATGCGGACGTACCCATCGCCATACTCACCGAACGCGGTGCCTGAAAGCAACGCCACGCCAGCCTCATCCATCGCGCGATCCGCGAATGTGCGACTGTCGAGTCCCGTACCGCTGATATTCGGGAAGGCGTAGAACGCCCCACCAGGAGTGCGGCACGTTACCCCGGGCAGGTTGTTCAACCCGTCGACCACAAGGTCGCGCCGAATGTGGAACTCGGTCATCATCTCCGAGACGGAATCCTGGGGGCCTTGAAGCGCTGCGATACCTGCCATCTGAACCGCGACCGATGTGCACGAGACGCTGTTGGTCATCAACTTGGTCACGGCGTCCATCATGAATTCCGGGAATACGCCGTAACCGAGCCTCCACCCAGTCATCGCGTAGCTCTTTGAGAAACCGTCAAGGATTATGGTTCGCTCTACCAAACCGTCGAACTCAGTGATCGAGGTGTGAGAACCCGAGTAATACATATCCTTGTAGATCTCGTCTGAGAGCACTACGAGATCATTTTCGACGGCGATTTTTGCGATGCGCTCCAAGTCTTCGTCAGTTATCACGCTTCCGCATGGATTGTTCGGGGAGTTGACGATTAGCAACTTGGTGTTGTCCGTAACCAAGGACTCCAATCGGTCGACATCCAGCGAGAAGTCGAAGCGCTCCTCGAGCGGAATCGGCACCGCGGTGCCTCCCGCGTAGTTGATCATCGATTCGTAGATCGGAAAACCCGGGTTTGGATAGATGACCTCGTCGCCTTCTTCGATGAGCGCGAGTATCGAGAAGAACATCACCGGTTTTCCACCCGGGGTGACGATGATGCGATCCGGTGCGATGTCGTATCCCTGACGTTCGGTTTGGTGTGCTGCGATCGCCTCCCTGGCCGGCATCTCGCCCGGGGACGGGCCGTAGTGAGTGAATCCGTCGTCAAGCGCATTCTTGGCCGCGTCCTTGATGTGCTCTGGCGTATCGAAGTCGGGTTCGCCGATTTCGAGGTGAACTATGTGCCTGCCTTGGGCTTCAAGCTCCCGTGCGCGTGCCAACGTGAGGAACGCGGTCTCGGTGCCTAGGCGGTCTTGTCGTGATGCTAATGACTTGGGCAATCTCGCACAACCCGTGTTTAACTAGAGATTCGATGCCGATCAATTGCGCCTCCACCCGGCATCTGCTATTCGAGGCGCAACGTTAAAGGATAGTGTAAACAACGTGGCTCCTTCAGAAGATGCTATGGACTACGTCCGATGGGCCGAGCGCTACGACATCTTCTACGAAGCGGCACCAGAAGGCGAGTTGGAGTTCTATCTGAACGCCATCGACCGATCGGGCGGATCGGTCCTCGAACTCGGAGTCGGTACTGGTCGCATTGCGATCCCGGCGGCGGTTATGGGTCATGACATCGTCGGCGTCGATCTAAATCGTCCGATGCTCGATCGCGCTCGTCAGAAACTGGGCGATGCGCCGGTGGTCGGTTCAATCGAATTGATTGAAGCTGACATGTGTGGGCTGGATCTTGGGAAAAAGGATTTCGATCTCGTCATTATCCCGGCGCATACCCTCGCTCTCGTAACCGACGCGGATTTACAACTCGAGGCGCTCAAACGTTGCGCTCAGCACATGGCTCCTGAAGCGGTGTGCATCTTCAATCTCTTCTACCCTAGCGATGACTTAATCAACGGAGAACCCGGCGAGAAGTTTCTGCTTGGCGTAATCGACGATGATGAACCGGGTATCAGGCACGTACTTACCGGGATCAACGATTTCGATACCGCGATCCAAACTAACCACTGCACCCAGATCATCGAAACTCTCGACTCGCGAGGGCAGATAATCGATCGCGAGGAACTACGAGTGGAGTTTAGGTACTTGCATCACGAACAAGCCTTGGACTTACTCGGCAAGGCAGGAATGCGGTTGATCGAAGTATTCGGCGATTTCGATGGTTCGCCATTGGAGAGCGAAAGCGAAGAGATGATTTACGTTTGCCGGTTAGCCTGAGAATCGGACTGTGGGTTCGTTCCAATCTATGGAGTCATCCGCACCGCACGTGCGGTTCGAGATCAATCGATCGGTGGTGGAGCTGGTGGCGGAGCGACTGGCTCGACGCCCGGGGCTCTTTCCTCTATGATCTCGAGCCAACTATCGGCGGATTCGATCACTCTCGGCAACTTGGGGTCTTGCGAAAGGGAGATCGCCTCTAACAGGTCGTGTTTGGCTTCCGCGAAATTACCGACGCGCGCGAGCAAGATGCCTCGGTCTAAGAAATAGGTGGCTTGCGCCGGTTGCAATTCAATCGCGTAAGTGAAGTCGGAATACGCTGCCGCGCCGTCGAGGAGAATGTCACGGTGATACCTGCCGCGCCACCAATAGACTCCACCGTCGTCGGGCGCAAGCTTTATGGCGTTGCGGAAATGCTCAGATGCGGCATCGTAGTCGTTTTCGGTGGCTCGTACGCGCCCCATGACGAGATGGGCATTCACCAGTTCATCGTCTAATTCGAGTCCACGCAATGCGTCTCGTTTGGCGCCGCCGAAATCGCCCATTGAAACCCTTACGAGAGCGCGTTCGCCGTAGATAGAACCAACTCGAGGGCGCAGCGAAATCGCTCGGTCGTAGTCGACCATCGCGTCATCAAATTCGCCCTGCATCATCCGTGCCCGACCTCGCCCTGCCCATGCACGTGAGAATTCAGGCTCGATCTCCACAATCGTCGAAAAACGTCGTTCGGCATCCTTGAACTCTCCACGGTCGAGAGTGCGGTGCGCGGCGGAGTACATGCTCACGGTTTCTCGGGTTGCTGGAGTCGGAGGAATCGTGGCGGTCGGCGTCACGGTCGACGTCGCGGTTGGCTCAGGTGCCATTGTCGGCGTATTGAACGGTTGCAACATCACGACTTCGGTCGGCGTTGGCGGCACCGGGGTCGGAATCGGCGTAGGTTCAGCTTGCTGACACGCCGAAATGACAAAGGCCGCAACCGATGACATCGCCAACAGTGCGATCAATATCGAAACAGATTGAGTTTTTCTGATCATGCCTAGTTCAAGGATACGAATCTGGATGTTCGATAGATTTCATGCCGGTCGCCGCTTGGACGATAAGCATCTGATCTTCCCCTTAGCGCCCGACTAATCCGGAAACCAACATTTCCACTGCGAGGCGACGATCGGCGCGTCCCGTCTTGATACTCGTATCGACATCCAGCATGTGGAGGTGCATGGTTTGCAAACGTCGCGAACCAATCCGCGACGCTTGTTTGCAAGTTTTGTCCACCAACCAGTTCATGTTGATACGCAGGCGTTGACCGACCTGCGCACTACTCGCACCCCTTTCCAATAGGTGTGCAGCGACGATCAAAATCCGAACCTGCCTCGTGAGCAGAGAGAAGATCCCTTCAATCGATTCTCCGTTGGCGATCAAGTTTTGGACACCGCTCAATGCGAGATTGTGGCGGTTTTCGATGATCGCATCCATAACGTTGAAGATTCGATCTTGGCTCGTGTCCGCGACCATGAGATTGATGTCAGCAGGTTGGAGTTCGCGTCCGTCGGCATAGATCACCAGTTTCTGGATCTCGCTATCAAGTCGGCGAACGTCGTCTCCTCCGAGATCGTTGAATTTGCTTATCGCAGCCGCAGATGCGCGCACGCCATGAAATTCGAAGCGCCGACGAATCCACTCGCCGCGTTCTCGCCGATCCGGAACTCGATGCGTTTCGACATTTGCGAACGACGCCAAGGTCTTAAGTGGTCGAGACGTCATGCGAAGGAGTACGTTTTCGACAAAGATGAGATCGTTGGTGATCTGGCCGGCCTCAGCCGCAATCTTGTCAGCGAATGATTCCCAGTCTCGTCGGACACGTTCACCGCGGGTGTCCATCGCTTTCAACATCCCCTTGACAACGACTGCCCTACGATCGGTAAGGAACGGGGAAATCAACGCAGCAGCAAAGGCTTCGGCCATGTTGACGTTTGGACCCTCAAATACGGTAACGTTCGGCGCGCGCAAATCTGGGGGACCCAGAGCGTCGAGATGCGCCGCCAAAGAATTGGCGATGGAGAACTCATCGTCACCATGTATCAACCTGATCATGGGAATCCAGAATAATCCAATCTATCGCGTATTCATTCGCGATTCACGTTTGGCGATTAAGTGCAATCCGTGTTGATCTCGATTTCTATAATCAAACTTTGCCCGTCACTCGAATTCAAACCGTCAGCACGCTATGTCCACAGCCATCATCGGCCTCGCCGCTTCCGGTAAAACCACGATCTTCAATGCGTTGACTCGTGGATCGGTAGACAAAGGTCTGTACGGCGCCGCTAAACCTGTCAACATCGGAGTCGGGGCTAAACCTGACGCTCGGCTTGACTATCTCGATACCGCATTCGCGGCCCGGCGCAAGGTGCGCGCAGAGATGACGTTCTGGGACATGCCCGTCGACTATTCGGCGGGGGCTATATTGCCCCGCGAAACCGTCAACTCGCTGCAAAAAGCCAAAGCATTGCTGGCGGTGGTTAGGAAATTCGAAGACCCCGCCACTCCACATCCCGACGGCAAGGTAGATTGGATACGCGATCTTGGAAAGCTCACCTTCGAGATACTCTTTGCGGACATCGCACTGATCGATCGTCGTGTCGAGCGCGTCGAATCAGGCATCAAAGCGATGAAATCCGCCGAACGAGTTCAAGCGGTGGCGAATATCGAAGCACTGCAACGTGTCCAGAGCGGCTTGGAAGACGGTACCCCGATAAGGTCGCTGCAATTGGACGAGGCGCAGGCCAGAGTCATTACCAACACCTTCGTCCTCAGTGCGTTACCGTTGGTAATCGCCGTGAACGTCGGAGAAGATGAGATCGGTTTAAGTGCTGACGATTTGAAGTCTGAAGCGGTCCAAAACCTCGGCGAAACGGTTATCGATTGCGAAACTCAGTTAGTGCCGATATGTGGCACGATTGAGCAGGAGTTACGAGGGATGGATGACGATGAAGCTGCGGAACTACGCGCCGATCTCGGCATCAAACGTGACGACGCCGAAGTTTTGATGGATGCGTCGCTGAGATGCTTGAACACGCAGACCTTCTACACCGCTTCGGATCGTGAGGTGCGCGCGTGGCACTTTCCGGCCGGCGCCTCCGCTCCACAAGCGGCTGGGTTGGTGCATTCCGATATGGAACGGGGGTTCATTCGCGCTGAAGTGGTGGCATACGACGACTTCCTGCGGTGCGGTAGCATGTTGGAAGCCCGCAAACAGGGATTGCTAAGGCAAGAAGGTAAGAGCTACACGTTCGCAGACGGCGACATGGCGAATTTCTTGTTCTCGGTGTAGTTTCGTGATTAAATCCGACGTCCCGGAAACCAAGTAGATAACAGCGAAAGGCATACACAATGGCCCGTTCCCTTTTCATCGTTCGACTTGTGCAACCCTTCCCGGGCCTAGAAGGTTACGACGCGATGCTGTCGAACTACTGGTCAGCGGTCAAAGCTCAGCTAGATCGCCAAGCGATGACATCTGGCGCAATCAGACGCGTATTCGTCGAAACGGTTACCGGCCGAGGCGAGGACGCCTTGGTTCAGTTGCAGCAGATGAATCCGCAAGCAAGCACGTTGGTAAGAGGTTTAACTGCCTCCGGTGCCGTTATCGAGGAGTTTGAAGATGCCGAACTGCTTGCGCAGTTGATTGATTGGGGCCAATGCGCTTCTCAGAATTTGGTGTCGCAACAGGTGCGGGAGGTCGTGCAGTCTGGTCAAGTCGAGGCTGCCGGTGCTCGGGATGAGCATCTCCAGAAACGATTGAACGATGCGATCGAGGACGATGATGCGGCTGTCGTATTTGCCGTATCGGCTCAATTGCCGATACCGGATCGCATTGAACGATTCATCGTTTCGCCGCCAGAGCTCGACCAGCTCGAGCGTTGGTTACGCACGAAGATGGAAGAAGCGCGTCGCGAGATGATGGAGCGCGCCGAAATGCAGGCCGGTCAAGCGCCGGACGCTGGTTCCTCCGCCGGTCAGCCATCATCAGGCGGGCTCTGGACACCCCCTTGATCCGAAGTCGAGCGTCGCGATTTAAGGCGCGTAGTAGACATGTCGATATCTTCCACGAGTCACTCTGCCCTTGTTGAGGCGAGTGAGAAACCGGTGGATTTGGGCGCGCCTATTGCGCTTTACGTTCACATTCCGTTTTGCCTTTCAAAATGCAACTATTGCGACTTCAACACTTACGAAGGCATCGAAGACTTGATGCCTTCGTTCGTCGATGCGCTGTCAACCGAGATCGCGCTGTGGGGTACGCGCTTAAATCGGCCCCGCGTGGCGACTGTTTTCTTCGGTGGCGGAACGCCGTCGTATTTGCCTGGCGAATCGATTACGCGGCTACTCGACTGCATCGACCGTTCAATGCAAATCGTGTCCGATGCTGAGATCACTTTGGAAGCGAATCCGGACGATGTTGATCGCGACAAATCTGAGGTATGGCTCAAATCCGGCTTCAATCGCATCAGCATCGGAATCCAATCGTTCGTTGATCCGATACTCGTGGCGTTGTCCCGAAGACACGGTTCGGATGAAGCCGCCGCCGCGGTCGAGGCAGCGCGCGATGCTGGTTTTGCCAACATCAGCATCGATTTGATGTTCGGACTACCAAAACAATCGCTTGCGGTCTGGGAAAACACATTACGGCGTGCGATCGAGCTTGGCACCGAGCATTTGTCACTGTACGGTCTGCAAGTCGAGCTTGGCACACCGCTCTATCGCGATGTTCAACGCGGCGACGTGCGAACCCCGGGCGATGATTTGACAGCAGACATGTACGAGTTAGCAGTGGATCTGCTGGGTGATGCCGGATATGAACACTACGAGATATCCAATTGGGCCAAACCGGGTTATAGATCGCAACACAACTTAGCGTATTGGCTCAACAAACCCTACCTCGGCGTTGGGCCAGGCGCTCATTCTTCGATGTTCGGCAAACGGTTCGCCAATATGAAATCTCCGCGGCGATACATCGAAACGATGGGTGAGGCATCTTGCGATGACGATGCTGGAGCGTTCCACATTGTTGAGGGGGAATTCGCGATTGACTTTGTAGAGGTGACATCGCAGTCGATGGCAATGTCGGAAACCATGATGCTGGGCATGCGGTTGTCCGAAGGTGTTTCGCATAAGGAGTTTCGTAACCGCTTTGGGACGCCGTTGCGGTTCAATTACGGGACCGAAATCGATGACCTCACCAAAGCTGGCTTGATTGAACACTCTGACGGAAGCATCAGGCTTACTCGACGGGGAAGATTGTTGGGCAACAATGTCTTCGAACGGTTCATCTTGGACAGCGACGAAGGTTGAACTAGCCATGAATAGCGGTGGATCGGACGTATCCGACATTGAGACAGTCGATTTCCCACAGCATCTCGACGAAGCCGTCGAAATCTGGGATGAAATCGCAGGTTGGTGGGATGATCAGATCGGCGATGGAAACACCGCGCAAGACTTCCTGATCGAACCGACACAAGAGCGATTGCTAGATCTGAAACCTGGCGAACAGGTGCTAGATGTCGCTTGTGGAGCCGGGCGATTCACGCGGCGCATGGCGAAAACCGGCGCGAAGATTGTCGCGTTCGACCACTCGCGCAATTTCATCGAACGCGCCAAACGACGTTCTGTCGGGTATGAAGACCGGATCGATTTCCGCGTTGCAAATGCTGCCGACATCGAGGAGATGACGGCGATATCGGGTACACAATTCGATGCCGCAGTTTGCACGATGGGATTGATGGACATGGCGGTTGTTTCGCCGTTGGCGAGTTCGCTTGCGCATCTCCTGAAGCCAGGTGGCAGGTTCGTGTTCAGCGTCCTTCATCCCGTTTTCAACTCGGACGGCACTCGCAACACGTTGGAACGCGAGTTCACCGCGGACGGAGTCGAAGAACGATTCGCCGTCTGGGTTCCAGACTATTTGCGCACACGGCCGTACCTCGGGATCGGCATATATGGGCAACCAAAACCTCACCGCTATTTCCATCGACCGATAAGTGAACTCCTTCGAGTTTTCTTGGATCGTGGTTTTGCGTTGACCGGATTCGAAGAGCCGCGATTCCCGCCAGAAGCCTACTCGCAAGCGAAGTCGCCGTTGTCTGGTGTGTTCTGGCGAGAGTTCCCGCTCGTTCTTGTAGTTCGATTGGAACTGCGAACCTAAAGCGGATTCGGGATTACTTCACGCGGCAACACCGGTGAAATGACCGATTCCCAGATTCGTCCGATAATCGATACTTATCGTCAATTCCGCGGATTCAAAATCACACGCAACATGTTCGTCGTTGGAACAGCTGGTCACGTAGATCACGGCAAGTCCACACTCATTGAGAAGTTGTCTGGAATCGATCCAGACCGTTTGGACGCGGAAAAAGCGCGCGGAATGACCATCGAATTGGGATTCGCGTGGCTCGATTTGGCGGACGCCGGCGTGGTGAGCATCGTTGACGTGCCCGGACACGAGAGATTCGTGAAGACGATGCTTATGGGTGCGGGTGGCTTCGACCTAGCTTTGTTGGTCGTTGCTGGCGACGAAGGCCCGATGCCACAGACGCAAGAGCATTTGGCGATTTTGGATTTGTTGGATGTTCGCGACGGAATCATCGTTATTACCAAGTCAGATATCGCTGATCCTGACTTGATCGAGCTTGTCGAAATCGAAATCTCCGAGATGTTGGAAGGCACGTCGCTCGGAGGATCCCCCATGGTTGCAGTTTCGTCCGAAACCGGAGATTGCATTGATCAATTGCGGCAAATGATCGCGGACTTTGTCCAAGCCAAACCGCCCCGCGTTGGCAATGAACGGCCTCGGTTGTTCATCGATCGTTCGTTCAGCGTTGCTGGTTTCGGTGCCGTCGTGACAGGCACTTTAGATGGCGGAAATTTGAAGGTGGGTGACGAAGTCGCTCTTCTACCATCGGGAGAGAACGCTCGAATCCGAGGATTGCAGAGCCACAATTCTGAAATCGAAGTTGCCCAACCCGGCACCCGCGTCGCGGTCAGCGTTAGTGGGATTTCTCACACCGAAATCGAACGAGGGGAAGCCCTCGTGCGACGAGGGCAGTTCAACACGACTTCGGTTTTCGACGCATCGTTGAGAGCTATCTCAGGCGTCAAACGCGCCATCAAACACAACCACCACGTCACGCTTTTCGGCGGAACTTGGGAAGAGCCGGCGACGGTCCGACTGCTTGGCGCGAACCAGTTGAACGCCGGAGACAGCGGTTGGGCGCAGATCAAGATGAATGCGTCTCGTCCAATCGCGAACGGTGATCATTTCGTGTTGCGCGATAGCAACGACACGCTTGGAGGTGGCATCGCGTTGGTAACCGATGCGCCACGCCACCGACGTAATGATTCAGCCGTCATCGAACACTTGCAGATACTGTCCGAAGGTCGATCCGAGGATGTCATCAAGCACTCGCTTGATCGTCTAGGCATCGCTGACGCGGCCCAGATCGCGACCGCTGCACATCTGTCGCGGAGCGAAGTGGACAATGACCTAATCGAACTGATCAAGAGCAACGAGGTCGTCCGTCTAACTGATGGCGCTGGAGCGCTTCATGTTTTGCATTCAAGCCTCGCATCTCTACAGCGCCGGGCATTCGAAGCACTTAAGGATTACCACCGTCGCTATCCGCTGCGCCGAGGCATGCCGCGGCAGGAACTAAGAAACCGTCTCGAAATCTCCGCCAGCGGATTTGACGCAATCGTCCAACGACTGGTGGACGACGGTGCGATATTCCAGCACGGTGCGGCGGTCTGCGATGCAGATCACCGCGTTGAGTTCACCAAAGCACAACAAGGCGAAGTGGACCGGTTCTTGGGCGTGTTGCGAGAGCATCAATACTCGCCTCCGGCTTGGAACAAGATCGACGCGGAGTTGCTGGGCGCTCTCGCCGATTGTCGCAAAGTCGTCAGCGCTGGCCCCGATGTCGTATTCGCGGCCGAGGTCTACGACGAGATGCTCGAAACCGTAGTCGACTTCTGCGAGTCCAACTCCGAGATCTCGATCAACAACGTCCGCGACCTGCTCGGTACGAGCCGAAAGTATTCGCTCGCATTGCTTGAGCAACTCGATCGCGACAATATAACGATGCGCGTTGGCGACATGAGGAAACTGAGATGACGCCGACGACGGACAAACTCACGCTCATCCTGCATCAACAACCGTTAAAGGTTTCAAATCTGTCGTCTCTGTTCAGGTCGTTGCAGGCCGCATTGAGAGAGACCGCCGCGGCCGGCGAGCCAGTCGAAAGTCTGTTTTCAAGTCAAAAAGGACCGTTTCTTGTCACCGATCTCGAAAATGGGCCGAATGGCGAAACTATGTTGTCTGTGTGGTTTGCCGATCGCCACAATGCTCCATTGAACAACCAATCTCGAGAGACATTCGAAAAGGCCTTAAATGAACTGGAACGAACGATTCTGCAAGGCTCCCAACACACTTTTTGGGGCGCACCCGCCTACCAAGCTGAAGTGCACGAGGACGATTCCCGCATGTCGCGATTCATCGCAGTTTTGCGGGCCTTCCGCTCCGCGACGATTTCGTACGGCGACCGGGCGATTGTCCTGAGCGAAGGTTTGTTTGCGACAGAGCGGCTCTGATCGCGCTATTATCCCAAACCCATCTCCGCAACTTCCTCTTCGTCGAATCCGAGGAAATGACCTACCTCGTGCCACACGGTCTTGCGGACCTCTTCGCGGAGATCATCGTACGAAGACACAGCTTCCTCGATCGGTCGTTGGTAGATCGTGATCTTGGATGGCAACGACGCCGAGTGGGAACCGCCATCCACGAGCGAAACTCCTTCTGATAGACCGTACAGAGTCTCGTCAGGTTTGAGGCCGAGTTCGACGAGTTTGAAGCTTGCCGGTTCTGCCTCGACTACGATGTCGACGTTTTCGATTTGCAGTCGCTCGTAAAACTCGGGATCGAGCCTTTCGAGCGCATCGAGAACGATGCCGTCGAACTCTTCGGTCGATACTCGGTGAGTCATCCTGCGGTCTGTGCAAACATCAGGAAGATACCTCTTCCCGGATCGCCTTCAATGCATCGACGTTCGGTTTGTCGGGACCGTCTTTCTCAAATCCCGGGACTTCCAAATAGAATGGCACATCCGCAAATGCGGGGTGCGCGAGGATGTTCATGAACCCATCTCGACCAATCAATCCTTCGCCGATATTGTCGTGTCGGTCGACGGAGGACCCGCGTTCACGCATGGAATCGTTGGCGTGGACGCAACGTAAATGATCTAAGCCAATCTCTCGATCAAACTCATCCATGGTTTCGTCGAGACCGTCCTTGTCGACGATGTTGTAACCGGAAGCCCAGACGTGCTGCGTGTCGAAGCACGTCGCGACCCGCGGATTGTCGATGGCCTTGATTAGACGACCTAGCTCCTCGAATTTCGATCCGATGTGGTCACCGGAGCCCGCCGAGGTCTCCAACATCAGCAGCGCGTCGCCGGGTGCTGCGTCGAGTACGATGTTGACGCCTTCGACGAACTGCTGGAAAACAGCATCCAATCCGGCACCCCGATGGCTCGCTGGGTGAAACACCAATCCCAACGCTCCGAGACGCTCGGTTTGGGTTAATTCTTCGGCGAGAGACTTGCGGCTCTTTTCTACGAGTTCGGGATTGGGGGATCCGAGAGCGGTTAGGTATTTTGCGTGGACGATGGTCGGGCCTAAGCCGCTTTCGGCCATCTTTGCGCGGTAGTTCTCGAGCGGCTTGTCCTTGATCGGCGTGACTCGCCACATACGCGGAGATGCGGCGAATATTTGCATGCACTCAGCACCGATGTCTATTGCGCGGTCAACGGCCTTGTCAACGCCGCCTGTGGTTTTTACATGAGCACCGATAAGCATCTAAACACCGTCCGTTCGAGTTGTTCGCGATCGCCCTAGGGCTGGGGGCTTGGTTAGTGAAAGTGTAAATCGCGTTGAAAGCGCGATCGCACGTTCAACTTGTCCGTCGACGGAACCGCGGCAATATTCGAGTGAATCTTCCGAGGGCTCCCTCGTCCCACGAAACCAGGACTTGAGCGGCTACGAAGATCGAGGAGTAGGTACCGATGATGACGCCCAACAATAGGACGATAAGGAAATCTCGGAGGCTTTGACCGCCGAACAGAAGCATCGCAATAATCACGGTCGCCGTCGTAAGGCTGGTGCCCAAGGACCGGATAATCGACTCTCTGATCGAAGCGTTGATAGTCACGCGGAAATCTCTCGACGGCACGAGCAGTACGTTTTCACGAACGCGGTCGAAAATGACGATGGTGTCGTTGACCGAGTAACCAATGACGGTCAGGATGCCGACGATGAAGATGGCGTTAACTTGAACGCTTAGAACGACGCCTAGAACGGCAAAAAGCCCAAGGACGATCAACACGTCGTGGAGCAGTGCGATCACCGCCGAAATTGCGTAGCGGTACGAACCAGGCACCGTTTTGAATGCGTACATGATGTACACCATCACGAACACCGCCGCGACCGCGACGGCGGTGATGGCGTTGCGCACTGTACCTTCGGCCACCGATGCTCCGACTGTCACGGTCTCAAGGGTTGTCGGTTCGGTGCCCGTCAGGAGCGTCAACTCGGCGTCAATTACATTCTTGCCTTCGTTGCCCAAATCGTTGGTTCGGACTAGGTATTGTCCTTCGCCGAGATTTTGCACAATCGCTTCGGGATGACCAGACGCGACGAGCGCATCGTTGACAGCGTCGGATCCCGGATCGTCGCCAACAAAGTCATAGGTTGTGCTAGTTCCGGACACGAAGTCGATCCCGAGGTTGAGCCCGGGTGCGAATAGCAGCACAACTGAGACCACGGCTAAAACCACCGAGATCGGGAGGAATATCTTGCGGAGTGCTACAAAATCCATGTTGTTCCCGAGTCCTTTAGGACTGTGCCCCCGGATCCGCCACCGGCACGAACACTCCGGTTGCCTTGCCGACCGCCGTCCGCGCAATCAGTCGCAACATCAGTCTGCTAGCAAAGAAGGCCGTAAACATACTCAGCAGCACGCCAATCCCTAAGGTCAGAGCAAAGCCCTGCATGATGCTGGTGCTAAATCGGTCACCAAACCAGAAGAGCACGACCGCGGTGATTATCGTCGAAATGTTGCCGTCTCGGATGGAAGGCCATGCCCGTTCGAAACCGGTGTTGAGGGCGGCCAAAAGATCACGTCCGGCCCGCAACTCTTCCTTCGCGCGCTCGGCGATGAGGACATTCGCGTCCACCGCAAAACCAAGCGACAAGATGACCGCTGCCGCACCTGACAACGTCATCGTCACCGGCACAAGCTTGAAGATTGCAAGCAACATGACGAGGTAGGAAGCCAGCGAGATGCTCGCTACGATGCCGGGCACTTTGTAGTAAGTGATCATGAATATCACGAGCAGCACCATGCCGATGCCACCGGCTACGAGGCTTCGTTGCAATGAATCGGCGCCCAAGATGGCGTCTACACTTCGTTCCTCGGACAGCTCTAGTTCCGCCGGCAATGCACCAGAGCGCAACTGGATCGCCAAAGTTCTGACACGTTCAGTGGTGAAATCGCCGCCGGAAATGATTGCTCGACCGTCGGCGATGCCTTGTCCGCCTTGGGTGTTAACTGTCGGCGCGACGAGCTCGACGTTGTCGAGGTAGATTGCCAATACATCGCGGTTCCTCGCAACTCGGCCAGTAACTTCGAAAAAGGCGTCGCGACCAGATTCGTTGAATACGATCGTCACAACCGGTGCCGGAGGCGTGCCTTCGATCGACGGGAACGCGTCATCGAGGTCGTCAGCAGATATGTTGGTTGCCTGTTCGGTGAAATAGAGCGGCGACGAACATCTCAGCAAAAGCCACTCGGTATCCGATAGGCCGTCTGGAGGCCATTCTTCGACCGGCACGTCGTTCGGTGGCAAGATCGGGCCGCACTGGCGCTCCCGGAATTCGAGCTGAGCGGTCGATCCAATCAGGGCCTTGGCTTCTTGAACACCACCGGATACTGTCCACTGCAAGATGTTACCAGGCGCCCGTATTGACGCGAAGTTGCCGACATCGGCTAGTTGCCTCGTCAGATTTTCGATATCGGACGGCAGGATGTTGCCTTGGTCATCAACGGTTCTATCTTGCAATCGACCAGTAAATTCGGCCTCGAAATAGATCGCGTCTACTTGGCTGAAGCCACCACCTGCGTCAGTTGTGAAAAGTAGCGTGTCCATTCCATCGCCCACCGCGACATCCGAAAAACCGGCCGCTTCAAATGCGGCTTGGACATCTTCTCTGGTAGGCGCAATTCGGACGGGGTCTGGGAGCTGCGTCGTCGGATCCAACGAGTCTGGGGCGGACTGATCTTGATCATCGACGTGTTGACCTTGCGCATCGGTTTCGGCATCGATATCGGCGTCGTCGCCCGCAGCGTGTGAATCGGCATCCGTATCCGCGTCGGTTTCTTGCGCAATCTCAGGAACTCCAATTTCGTACTCGAATGTGGCTCGCAGCGTGGTCGGATACTTTTCTTGGAATTGGGTCCGCCACACGTCTGCGTCGCGGCCATCGAATTCGTCAAACGTGACGATCATCGACCCATCTTCGTTTTCGAAAACCTCGACGTCTTGTTTGGCGAGGTCTGCGCGGAAGAATTCTTCGACGTTGTCGATCGTCACATCACCACCTTCGAGAGCGACGTTTAACGAAGATTCACTCTGGCCCGGCAGTTGAATAAGAATGCGATTGGGAGGATTGCCTAGTACTTGGACGGTCGGTTCGCTGACACCGAATGCGTTTACACGACGTTCGATGATGGTACGGATGGCGTCTACGTCCTCAGCGCTTGGAGCCTCGCCGTCTGGCGCAACGATGTCGTAGACGAGGTGCGTGCCACCTTGCAAGTCGAGTCCTAGGCTAAGGCCCAAAAATGCGTCATCGTTTCCGCGATCGAATTCGAAATTGACCACGCTGAAGTTGATGCGCGGGATCGCGATGAAGACGGCTGCGATGATTACAAGCGCCGCTACAAAGACTAGACCTCTTAGATCACGTGCCAATTGAAATCAACCGAGATAGCGCACGTCCCGCCGCATTGGCGCGCGGTACTGCGCTATGCGGTCGTCTTGCGGTTCACTGTCCACTGTGAATCTGGTCTGTCCATGAGCCCTGACATCAGCCTGGGCATTAGTCACAAAAATGACTTCGATACAACGTGTTGGATCGAAGCCTCAAACATCAAAGTATAGCATCGAGGCGCCACCATCCCCGCACGCCAACCGCATCACAATTCCCGTCACGAACCTGCGTGGCCACTATCTTCAGCGACGTTTCGATCTCGATCTTGGAGGTCGTAAGCCAATTCGGACATCGAATGACCGGGCGTAACCTCACTTAGTTTCGCTTTAGCGACGAGTAGATCCGGGGATCCATCGCTGTCGTGTTGGTGATCTCCGTCCGTGTGATGAGCCTCGATATCGTAGTCAACGTCGTGAAGGTGCGTTTCACCGTCTTCGGGTTCTTCCCCAACCTCACGGAGTCGTTCGTGTTCGAGGAGATGGTCCATGAACATGATGCCGTTTAGATGGTCGATTTCATGTTCGAGAGCTTGAGCGAGCAGCTCTTCGGCAGACACTCTCCATTTCGACCCGTTTTGATCGAGTGCCCGTGCGGTTACACTGACGGATCTTTTGACGAGTCCGACGTATCCGGGTAATGAAAGGCAACCCTCGTCGATCTCTCGTTGGCCTTGCTGTTTGATGATTTCCGGGTTGACTATCCAGTACGGCTCTTCTTCAGGAAGATGTATGGCGACAACGCGTTTGAGGACGCCGACTTGGTTAGCCGCTAACCCCACGCCATCGGCATCGATGAGGGTTTCTACCATGTCGGAAGCTAGCTTGCGGACATCGTCGTCAATGCGTCGTACGGCGCGGCACTTTCGCCGTAGGATCGGGTCTGGGAATAAACGAATTTCTCGGATAGGCATCGCGTGTAGGAGATTCTAACCTTGGACGTGAGAGGTCGTGCGGCTTGGGCATCGCCTCGGATCCCATGTCGGCGAAATCGATGTTATGCGGCGATTGTGGTACATCCAGTGCGTGCTGCGCTTCGCTCGCACGCGTCCCTTTCGCAGGGCGAAGGGGAGGTCAATGGTTAATTCATTTCGATGGGATCTACGTCGGTGACCCAACCCGGGCCCAGCGGTACGTTGTCCAAGATTTGGGTGAGGTCTTGGCCCTTTAGGAGGATTTGCCAACGGTATCGCCCGGCTCGGCGTGCTGGGAACGAAGGCGAGGGACCAGCGACTTCGACATTTGGCGAGGGTTCTCTTTCGAGGCGTTGGTCGATACGGGTGCGGACGCTGCGCGCTTCCATTTCGGCATCTCGATTGTCGAATGCACCGTAAGAGAGTTTCGCGTAGACCGTGAATGGCGGAAGTCGGTATCGTCTTCTTGTTTCGATCTCTTGGCGATGAAAGTCTTCAAAGTCTTGATTTGCGGAGGCGGTGATAGCGAAGTGGTCGGGTTGGAATGTCTGGATGATGGCGATGCCAGGGGTGTCGGCGCGCCCGGCCCTACCGGTGACTTGGGAGAGTATCTGGAAAGTGCGCTCAGCAGATCTGAAACTAGGAATGGCAAGTCCGATGTCGGCGGCGATTACGCCAACGAGCGATACGGTAGGGATGTCTAGACCTTTGGCAACCATTTGAGTGCCGATGAGGATGTGGTTCCCTTCGCTCTGGAATTCGTCGAGCAATTTGGAGTGGTCTGCCGCGTTGCGCGCAGTATCAGAGTCCCATCTGAGGATTGGTGTATTGGGGAAGAATCCGCGGACGACCTCTTCTACTCCTTCGGTCCCGGCGGCTCGGCGGGCAACACCGGTTCCGCCACAGTTTCGGCATTGCCGCGCGGCACCGATTGAGTAGCTGCAGTAGTGACATTGGAGCCGGCTTCCGCCACCGCTGCGATGGTTGCGGTGCAGAGTCAGCGGGGTTTGACAGTTAGGGCAGGTTCGGATGGTGCCGCACGAAACGCATTGAACGAACGATGCGCTGCCTCGCCGATTGATGAATAGGATCGATTTCTCTCCGCGGTCGACATTAGCTCTCAGAGCATTCAACAAAGGTCGGCTGAGCATTTCGCGGTGACCGTCTTGAAGTTCGATCCGCATATCCACGATTTGAGATTCTGCGTAACCCGTATTGGGGATGCTTGATACATGTGAACGTGAAGTCTGCGGCGCCGAACGGAGTGCTTCATTGATACGACGCGGGAGCCGTAGAAGGGCGATGCGATTGGATGCGCTGGGGTCGGTTGTGCGCCGATAGGATCCAATGTCTGGTGTCGCACTACCGAGGACGAGCGTCGCGCCTGACTCTGCACATAGCTTTTCGGCGACATCGCGGGCGTGATACCTCGGGGCCCGGTCACTCTGTTTGAAGGTCCATTCGTGTTCTTCGTCGATGACGACTAAACCCAAATTATCGACGGGTGCGAAGATGCTCGAACGTGAACCGATTACGACGCTGTAGCGTCCTGATCTGGTCTGATGCCATTGGTCGAATCGTTGTCCGATGGACAGACCGGAGTGTTGAAGAGCTATCTGACCAGGAAATCTGCTGGCAAAACGCTGCAACGTCTGTGGAGTCATGGCGATCTCTGGCACCATGATGATGGCGCGTCGTCCGACCTCGATGCACTTTTCAACGGCGCGAAGATATACCTCGGTTTTGCCGCTGCCCGTTACACCGAAGAGAAGGAATGCACCAGCGGTACCAGACTGGATGCTTTCGGAGATTGCGTCAGCGGCGGTGCGCTGTTCAGGCGTCAGTTCATGACTGATGGCGTCCTGAACCGCGTAGTCGGCGAGCGGGTCGCGTTCTACGCGCACCTGCTCGATTTGGGCGACTTCGTCGTCGAGAACCGCTTTGACGATGTGGGCACCGAACACACTCGTCAGATCGGCACGTGGGATCGCGTTTGGCACCGACGCCAAGTGTCGAACTAGGTCTGCTCTCCGGAAGGCGCGACGCTTGAGATATTGCGCGATGACCTCGTCGGTAGGTTTTTCATTTGCGGCCAGCGCGATGTGGGATTTGAAAACTGCGCTTGCGCGGGGTCGTTCCCAAATTGATTCTTCCACCGCGATGCCGGTTCGGACCAAGGCGTCGAGGTGTCGTTCATTGGACCTACCGATTTTTCTCACTAGGCGATCGCGACGAACACGACCTTGAGTAGGAATATCGTTGAGAACGGCGTGTTGATCGGCAGTGATTCCAATGCCGGTGAGGAGTTGATCGACGCGACTTGCCAGTTCGCTTCGGGACACCCAGATGTGGAGTTGCTGATTAGCTCCGGGTGGGAGCATCGCGACGCAGGCACGAAATGTGTTGGTCCGATAGTGGTCGGCGATCCAGATCGCGGTTGCTATGAGGTGCTCCGAGATGAATGGGCCTCCCTCGACGACACTGTCGATGGAGCGCGGATTCTCGGTTTCGGTGGACTCGGCGACGGAAGTTACGATCCCTTGAATCGGGCGGTAGCCAAACGGTACCCATACGAGATCGCCCGGTTGTACGGCGTTGCCTTTGGGCACGGAGTATGTGTACGTCCGGCGACGGTCTCGGTCTGAGAAGTCAACTGCGACTTCGGCGAACATGGTTTGATGCGTCCTCAACGACCCGGACATGGAGCACGCAACCTGTTGCGTTACGGCACAAGCCCGCGTATCACAAAGGTTAGTCGTCCCGACGAATTCAGACGTCGGCTAAGGTCGACAACGAGCGGGTGACGCGCCGGACTTCAGCGTCGTTCCTTGATGCGGGCGTGGCGACCGGTGAGGCCACGAAGGTAGTAGAGGCGGGAGCGTCGGACCTTGCCTCGGCGGGTTACCTTGACGGATTCGAGTGTCGGGCTATGGAACGGAACGATGCGCTCAACACCAATGCCGTACGAAACGCGGCGAACTTTGAAGGTCGTTCCAGGATTGGGCACCTTACTGTCACGGTATCGACCAGCGATGACGTTGCCTTGGAATGCTTGAACGCGCTCGCGGTCGCCTTCACGAATGACCATGTTGACGGTCACGGTATCGCCCGGCTGAAACTCGTCGATCTGCGCCGTAGGGCGGGTCTTCAGCATTTCAGTCGGATTCATGGCGTTACGATTCCTGCGGCGGCGGTGTTCTGAACTGGGTGTAACGGCCCGCGGCCCGGTCCGATTGGGTCGGAGAGGTCAGGCGTGCGCGCCAACTGAACAAGTATATTTCACCAGCCACGTTGCTTTCGACGGCTGGTTTGACCGAACGCCGGAGTTACTTGTCTGTTAACTTGGCGAGTTCTTCGCCGCGTCCGTACGCGGCGAGGACGGCATCGATAGATGCCTTGCGAAAGCCGCTCAACTCCATTGCGTGTAACGCCGCCGCGGTGGTTCCTCCTGGCGAGGTGACCATGTTGCGAAGTTCTGCGGGGTGTTTGCCAGTTTCCTTGGCAAGCGCAGCACTGCCCAACACCATTTGGATAGCCAAGGCTCGGGCGTCGGTGTTTGACATGCCAAGTTGCACAGCGCCGTCGACGAGCGCTTCGATGAAGACGAAGACGTATGCGGGACCGCTCGCGCTGAGCGCGGTTGCGATGTCAACGAGTTTTTCGTCGTCGAAGTAGACTTGTTCGCCGAATGATTCGAGCATTTTGACGGCGAACTCGCGCATATCAGACGTTACGCTAGGAGATGCTGTCCACGCAGTCGCGCCAAGGCCGACCTGGGCTGGAGTGTTCGCCATAATTCGGATCAATCGGTCACAGCCGAGTTGATCGATGATGGTCTTTGATTGGACCCCCGCCATTATCGACATGAAGGTGAGTTTTTTGAGGGCAGGAACGACGTCGCGAATTTCATCGGCAACGTCGCCTAGTTGTTGTGGTTTGACTGATAAGACGGCGAGGTTTGCACTGCCAACGGCGTCGATGTTGTTGGCAATTGCAACGGCATAGGTTCGTTTGAGGTATGCGGCGCGTTCAGTTATCGGCTCGCTGACGGTGATATCGACGTCGAGCTCGGCTTTGATCATTCCGGAGATTATTGCCTCGGCCATAACTCCGCCGCCAATGAATGAAACGTTCAATCCGTTTGCCTCGTGGGTTATCTTCGATGAAGTCCGTCCCGGTTTTCGGAACGGGTGGTTCAGACGGTGATGATTATACGGTTCTGAAAGATACGTTTAATTCGGAAGCGACCGAGTAGGTGCCCGATTTCCCGATGCCGCAGATAATCGTCGAAAACTTAGTGAAGCATTTTCGAGTGTCGCAAAGAGACACAGGAATTTTCGGCGCGCTCCGGGGTTTGGCGCATAGACGGTACGAAACCGTCAAGGCGCTTGATGGTGTGACGTTCGAGATCGGTTCTGGCGAATTATTGGGATACGTCGGGCCAAATGGAGCGGGCAAATCGACGACCGTAAAGGTGATGTCCGGCATCCTGGTGCCGGATTCTGGTAGATGTGAGATTTTGGGACTTGTGCCCTGGAAGGACCGTAGCCGGCACGTGCGTCATCTGGGCGTGGTTTTTGGTCAACGAACGCAGCTCTGGTGGGACCTACCCGTGATCGAATCGTTCGATCTATTGCGGGACATCTATAGAGTGCCGAGGCATGAGTATGTCAAGAACCTCGATGAGTTCGTTGCGGTGATGGGCATCGAATCTTGTCTTGATACCCCCGTGCGGCAGTTGAGTCTGGGTCAGCGCATGCGTTGCGATCTGGCTGGTGCTCTACTGCACTCACCCAAGTTACTGTTTCTCGACGAGCCAACAATCGGCATGGACGCGGTCTCAAAGGTTGCATTTCGTCAGTTCATCAAACGTTTCAACCGGGAGCGGGAGACGACAGTCATTTTGACGACGCACGATATGAACGATATCGAAGCGATCTGCGATCGTTTGATGATCATCAACAGCGGTAAGTTGCTCTACGACGGTGGCTTAGACGCGTTGCGCCAGCAGATGAGTTTCGAACGATCACTGGTGGTTGAGATGACCGATGCGGGTTCGCCGAAGGTTCACCCGGCGGCGCAACTTGCGATGATGAACGGTAGGCGGGTTCACATCAGGTTCGATCCGAAGCGGATATCGGCAGCCGCGTTGATATCGGATTTCACCGCCCACAACGATGTTGATGACTTGTTCGTGGAAGATCCACCGATCGAGGAGATCATCGCTCGCTTCTACGAAGGTAATGGCGTTGGTTAGTTACTGGGCAGTCATCAGCGCTAGGTTTCGAAGTCTTCTGCAATACCGTTCTGCGGCATTGGCCGGATTGGTTACACAGATTGTCTGGGGGATCATCCGCGTCATGATTTTCCAGGCTTTCTACAGTTCGACGACTACTGGGCAACCGATGAGTGGTCGTGACGTCGAGACGTATATCTGGCTAGGCCAGGCCTTTCTTGCGGCATTGCCGTGGAATATTGATACGGACCTGCGCTCATTGATTCGTTCTGGCGGTATCGGGTATGAGCTGGTTCGACCGGTGGACCTCCACACCTATTGGATGAGCCGTGCGCTGGCTTGGCGGACAGCACCGATGCTGATGCGATCGATTCCCTTGTTGGTTTTTGCGTTCATTGTGATGGGTATGGCACCACCTGCGACAGTGGCGGCCGGTGCCGCGTTCATGATCTCGATGTGTGCCGCGATAGTTTTAAGTAGCGCGATCACGACGTTTCTAAATGTGACGATGTTGTGGACGATCACGGGCGATGGGATTACGCAACTCACATTCGGATTGGTATTGATTTTCTCCGGGATGTTGGTGCCATTGCCGCTATTTCCGGATTGGTCACAGCCGTTGATCAACGCAATGCCGTTCAGAGGATTGGTCGATACGCCATATCGGTTGTATCTGGGGCACATTCCAGCGTCGGATCTTCCGCAGCATTTGGCGCATCAACTGTTCTGGATCTTGGCGTTTGTGGTCGCAGGTCGAATCGCGTTGTCTCGAGCGTTGCGACGCGTCGTGGTGCAGGGAGGATGAGCGTGGTCGATTCACTGTATGTTTACGGTCGATTCCTAACGGTATCGGTGCGCGCCCAGATGCAGTATCGGGCATCGTTTCTGATGCAGCTTGGCGGGCGATTGATCGTTACGGCTGGTGAGTTTGCGGCGATATTGATCCTGTTCGACAGGTTCGGATCGCTCCTGGAATGGAATGTTTACCAAGTGGCGTTCATCTATGGGATTGTGAACGTCTCATTCGCCGTTGCCGATGCGTTGACCACTGGATTCGACTTGTTTGGCGACATGGTCAAAACGGGAGATTTTGATAGATTGCTGCTTCGGCCCAGGTCAACGGCGCTACAGCTTGCGGGTCAGGAATTGACGTTGCGGCGAATAAGTCGGTTGACGCCGGGGATTGTGGCCTTGATTTGGGCTTCAACGGGGTTGGATCTGCATTGGACGATTCCGAACGCCGCGTTGCTGGTGGCATCGGTAATTGGGGGTGCATCTCTTTTTGCCAGTTTGATCGTGTTTCAGGCTACGCTGGCGTTTTGGACTACCGAGACATTGGAAATGATGAACACGGTGACGTACGGCGGTGTGGAGACGACACAGTACCCGATCAACATCTATCGGCCTTGGTTCCGGAATTTCTTCACGTTCGGGATTCCCTTGGCAACCGTCAGCTACTTCCCGGCGTTAGCGATCATGGGGATACCGGACCCGCTGGGAACGCCGATATGGTTCCAATACGTTGCGCCGGCAATCGGCGTCGGTGTATTGGTGATCTCGCTGCAGGTCTGGCGGATCGGGGTTCGGCACTATCTTTCGACGGGGAGTTGAATCTAAACCCCCTTTAGTTCCCCCTTGCGCATTGAGTGGGAGGGCTAGGCGATGCCGCGTCGTGTCGCGAGGGCGACGCCGAGTTTGATGGCTTCGACCATACTGGTGGATTGGGCCATGTTCTTGCCTGCGATGTCGAAAGCAGTGCCGTGGTCAACCGATGTGCGGATAAATGGAATACCAAGGTTGACTGAGACCGATTCTTCGAATCCGTGTACTTTGATGGGAATGTGTCCTTGATCGTGATACATGACAACGACGACGTCGTACATTCCATCGATGGCTTGGTTGAAGACTGAATCGGCGGGGTGTGGCCCGGTGGCGTTGATGCCTCCCAACCGTGCAGCCTCGATCGCCGGCGCAATCTCGGTGGCCTCGGTGTCGCCGATAAGACCGTTGTCGCTGGCGTGCGGATTCAACGCGGCGACAGCGATCCGTGGATTGCGGAAACCCCAACGTTTGAAATTCTCGTCGGTGATACGCACAGCCGTCAAGATGTTTTCGGTTGTGACGAACGCGCAGGCTTCTGGGAGTGATTTGTGCGTTGACAGATGCATGCATCGCAAGATTCCGCTGACGAGCATGGTGTAAACGGTTGAGCTGTTGGTGAGGCGTTTGAAGACCTCCTGGTGTCCGAGGTCGGCGGCGCCGGACATCTGCCACGACTCTTTGTTGACAGGAGCGGTGATCATCGCGTCGATGTCGCCGGTTAGGCACAAATTCGCCGCGGTTTCGACCCAAAGGTGAGAAGCGCGACCGGAGTCGGTGGAGTGTTGGCCCTGGGGAAATTCAAAGTCTTCGTAATCTCCAATGCTGAGAACGGAGATCACCTCTGTGCTGTCTGGGGTTTGTTCAGGCGCGGTGATGCATTCGATAGGTACGTCGATACCGACCTCCGCAGTTGCCTGACGAACCACTTGTTCAGTGCCGACGACGAACATGCGCGCGGAGTCGTTGACTTCTCGATCGGCGAGCGCCTTTACAACGACTTCAGGTCCGATGCCGGATGGATCGCCCAATGTGAGGGCCAACAGGGGTTTTGTGGAATTGTTCACTTGGCGTCGGCCCTCGGAAGGTATTCGCGAGACGTGCTCGGTTCAGGAATAGATCAACATTTGCTGAAGCCGCACGAGTAGCACTTCATGCAACCCTCTTCGTATGCCATGTTGGGGGCGAAACATTCGGGGCAGCTCTCGGCGAATGGCGCGCCGCCAGACCGCCCATTGGCAACGGTCGGCGCAACCTGCGGCATGCCGACTTCGTCGGATCTCGGCGGATTGAGCAAGGCGATCTGACTGGAATCGACACCTTGGGACATAATCCCTTGCGGCGGCGAAAAGGCGTGCTCTTCCAGCACCTGTGCGACGGCGTCGGGCACCGAGTAGATGTGTTTTCCGCCGACCACTATCGGATTATCGACGATGTATCGGAGTTGATCGATTACAGCATTAGGCGATACTCCGGAGCTGAGGGATAGCGAGATCATGCGCGAGAGTGCCTCTGCCATCGCGCTGTCGTTCCCGCCGGCCCGGCCGTGGTTAGTGAAGACCTCGAACATGTGACCGTCGCTGGTGAATGACAACGTGATGTAGATCTTCCCACGTCCGGTCTCGACCCGTACGGTCTTTGATTCAAGTACGGCGGGACGGGGCATACGGTTGACGTAGTTGACCACGCCGTTTTCGCCTGATGATTTGACATCCTCAGATTTTTCGTTTTCGCCCGTCCCGGCGGTCAAGACCTCTTTTTCTCGACTGCCGGCGCGATAAACGGTAATGCCTTTGCAACGCGTCTGCCATGCCAACATGTAGGCTTCCTCGACGTCGCCCTTTGTGGCTTCGTTAGGGAAGTTGATGGTTTTGGAGATTCCTGCGTCGACGCTTTCTTGGAACGCCGCTTGCATCAAGACGTGGTCTCTAGGGGAAATGTCGGATGCGACGTGGAAAAGATCCTTCACGTCTTCATCAACATCGACGCGTTCTTGCAATGAATCTCCGTCGGAGAGCGCGTCCAAAAGGTCGGTGCTGTAACAATCTCGTTCACGCACTACTCGTTCAAAGTTCGCGTCGGCGTAAATGAGAGTGGTGTCGCCACCAAGTATGTTGTGCTTGCGGTATGCGAGGGAGAATATGGGTTCGATTCCACTGGAGCATCCGGCGATCATCGAGATCGTGCCGGTCGGGGCAACGGTCAACCGGCAGGCGTTGCGGACGCGTGGGTGCTTCACGCCGTTTTCGTGCCATGCACCGTAAGGACCGCGCACTTCGGCGAGTTCTGCCGAAGCAATATCGGCCTGCTCCATGATGTATCGCATAACATCGCGACCGATCACGACAGCTTCGGGAGAGTCGTACGGGATGCCCAAGCTGACAAGCATGTCGGCGAAACCCATGACGCCCAAACCGATCTTGCGGGTTTGCAGGTTCATGGCTCTGATCTCGGGAATCGCGTACTCGTTGACGTCTATAGTGTTGTCAAGGAAATGGACTGCCAGTTTGACCGCGTGACCCAATCGGTCCCAATCAACTCCAGGCAGTTTCCGTAGCGAATGAGCTTGGATGCCAGCGTATTCGGGCCGTAGCAGATCGAGTTGCGCCGGGCTACGTTCGATAACACCAGTTGCAAGTTGGCCGATGACGAACCTAGACAGGTTTATGGAACCTAGATTGCAAGATTCGTACGGAAGCAATGGTTGCTCGCCGCAGGGATTCGTTGAAGTTATCAAACCTATGTCTTTAACCGGGCTATTTCGGTTTACCTCATCGAGGAAGATCATGCCCGGTTCGCCGTTTCGCCAAGCTCCGTCGATGATTTTTTCGAAAACGTCGCGCGCATTTAGCCGGTCCACTTCAACCATTTCGCTGTCCAGGTCAGCCGGATTTTCCCGGAAACGTAGCGCGTAATCTGTGTCGTCGGCGACGGCGCGCATGAACTCGTCGGAGGCACCGACAGAAATGTTGAAGTTGTGGATGTCTCCTTCAACAGTCTTGCATGAGATGAACTCAAGAATATCCGGGTGGTGGACATCCATGACCGCCATGTTGGCGCCATCGCGTTTGCCGCCTTGTGTCACGAGTTTGGACGTCGCTGAGAGATAACGCAAACTCTCGACGGGGCCACACGCTTTGCCATGGGTCGTTGAGATTGAAAATCCTTTGGGTCGCAGTTCAGAGAGCGAGAAGCCAGTGCCACCGCCGAATTTCTGAACCATCGCTTGGTCGTGAGAAGCCCGCGTGATGCCTTCCATCGTGTCCTCCAACGGCAACACGAAACAGGCAGAAAGTGTTCCCTGCCCCGTGCCCGCGTTCATCATCGTGGGCGAATTGGGTAGAAAATCCAAGCTTGCCATCAACTCATAGAAGCGGTCTGCGATCTGATCAACCCGGTCCGGAGTCGCGCCGTAAATCGTATCGCCTTTCGCGACCGCGTACGCGACCCGTCGGAACATGCCCTGAGCGTCTTCAACGATATTGCCGTTGTCGTCCCGGAGCAGATATCGCTTCTCGAGAATCACCTTCGCGTTTTCCGAAATCTCTGTTGCAGAGAATCCGTCGCCAGCGACGTCAAGGAGCCATTTGCTAGATGTAGTTTGAGCCATTTCCATTCACCAATTGGTCACGTTTCGTCAGCCATCCTAATAGTTCTAAAGTTCCCATCAAATACGTTCAATTTCGGCGAGCCGGTCCGCCGTTGCCGTTGGGGGCAAGGCTGGGCAAAAGAGCCCCTTGCAGTCGAGACTCCTGCGACTCTGTCTGTTCGAGGCTGCTCACTTCGGCGGTGAAACGATCTATGTCGTCGAAGTCCTTGTATACCGAAGCAAAACGCATGTACGCCACGTGGTCGAGCGATACGAGCCGATTGAGCACCATCTGACCAATAACACCAGATTCGATGCGCTCTCGGCCGTTGTTAAAGGCTCTTTCATGGATATCGTCCACAATCTCCTCGATCGCCCCAACCGGCAAATAGCGCTTGGCGCAAGCGATCTCGATGCTCCGCGTGAGCTTGGCATCGGAAAACTGCTCCAACTTGCCGCTGCGTTTCTCAACCATCAGCTTCGAATTGTACACACGTTCTAGCGTAGTGAAACGAAAAGCACATTCGTTACATTTACGCCGCCGTCGAACCGACTCGTCCCTCACCCGAGTTTCGATCACTCTAGTGTCTGGATGTCTGCAATTTGGGCAATGCATCGCAGGTGCGCTTCACTTCTTCGACGGAAGCCCTTCCATTGTGTTTTACCAACTCGCCAACACTATATCTAGTGCTAGTAGCGCAAAATATACAACAAATCAGCAATAGATGCGCTCTATTTTTCCCGACGATTCGGAGATTTGTCAAGAATCTGAAACATCGGACCAAGGGTGATTCCGCGTGGTCCTGCCGCGGTGCGCGACGAGATAGACGCGCCATGATCGGGCATTACGTCGTGGATCGTAACGCGACTGGTCGTTAACGACGATCTTCCGTGAACCGCTGATACTCGCGTTCTAGGGAACGATCCGAAATTCGCCGGTTGGCACTGCTACGGGATTGCATTTCAGATTCAGCTCTCTCGACCATTTTTTCGCCATACGCATCGATCTCTGAGATGTCTTCGAATCCGGTTGCAATGATCGTGATCTTGAGCTCGTTTTCCATTCGCAGGTCTTGCGTCGTGCCAAAGATGATCTCGGCGTCGGCATCCACCTGTTGTTTGACCGTTTCCGATATCTTGCGGACTTCGGCCATCATCAGATCAGGGCCGCCGGTGATGTTCAGCAGAACTCCGGTTGCACCATTGATCTTGACTTCGAGCAACGGTGACCTCAGCATCGACGAAATCGCCGCGTCTGCGCGGTCAATACCGTTTCCCTTTCCTATCGCCATCCACGCTGGCCCGGCGTCACGCATCACCGTCCGGAGATCGGCGAAATCCAAGTTAATCTCTCCCGGCAACAACAGCAACTCCGTGATCGACTGTATTCCCTGTCGCAATACCTCGTCAGCCATCCGAAACGCTACCTCGACCGAGGTGTCAGGAGCCGATACCAACAACAGTCGCTCGTTCGGGATGACAATCATCGTGTCGACTTCCTCAGCGAGACGAGCCAACCCTTCTGCCGCCTGTTTATCACGCTGGTACCCCTCGAAGGGAAACGGTTTTGTGACCACTCCGATGGTTAGGCATCCCAATTCTCGCTTAGCGATGTTGGCAACAATTGGCGCCCCACCCGTGCCAGTTCCGCCACCCATTCCAGCGGCAACAAAAACCAGGTCAGCACCCGTCAAGACCTCGTGAATCTCTTCACGGCTGTCCAAGAAACATTCCCGTCCGATCTGGGGATTGCCGCCAACACCCAATCCGCCAGCGATACGGTCGCCGACCCGAAGGCGCATCGATGCTTCCGTCTGGGCCAACGCCTGAGCATCAGTATTCGCCGCGATGTACTCGACGCTGGGAATACGGCTTCGGTACATTCGCGTGAGCGCGTTAGAACCGCCACCGCCAACTCCAACTACCTTGATGTTGACCGAGGGATTTCGTCTACTTCTGATCGACGTTGATAACGATGTTGACAACTTGAACCGATACGTCCTTTGACACGCGAGCCATCAGTCGTTGCGTTTGTCCAACAAATTGATATGTGTCAAGGATGCCCCGTGCCGTTCAATCTAACTTTACACCCAGCGGACCGTTGCAACGCGCGCGATCTCGGTGGGTACTTGTTGCCTTTGGCGACCGTTCATCGCCCAAGTAACGAACGTATCCGAGCGCCTACACCCGGCACGGCGTTTGCGGTCTCAGGCTCCACTTCTGGTTCAGGTGGTGGCGAATGCAAGATCGTAATTGGCTTACGTTCGACATGGTTGTCGCGATCTATTCGGTCTAAAGCACGCATCGCCATGCAGATTGCACCCGACATCGCCGGGTCGCTAATGTCGTCTGGCAGACTCTTGATGCCGGTGGGCTTGCGCACCTCCACACGGCCCCGCAGTCCCATCGCCAATTTCGAGAACGTTGTGATTCCGCTTAACTTGGAACCACCTCCGGTAAATGCGACGGTGAGGAAGTCGGTTTCCGGCAACCCCGGTACCTGAGATATCCGGGATTTGTACATCGCCATGGTTTCATCTGCTCTCTCTTTGAGCAGATTCGAAACAGACACCCTGGTCAATGAACGCTCGACGTCCAGCACCCTTTCGGATCCGGTCAACGCACTCGGATCGACCTCATCGTCGAAACCCATGGTGTCGCCCACTAACGTCCCGGCGGCGAGTTTGACCGCTTCGGCGTTTTCGAACGGCAACTCGTATGCGTACGCGATGTCGTTGGTAAAGTGAAATCCGCCGATGGGCAATGAAGTGAACAATACCGCTTGACCATGGTGATAAACCGCGATCTCGGTATCGCTACCACCGATGTCGATCAGCACGACTCCGGCGTCGCGCTCGTAGGCGCTGAGAAGATACTCCGCCTCGGCAACCAGGGTGGAACCACCGTGGATTGGTGTCACGCCAGCGCTGCTAACGGCATCGAACACGGTGCGATAGTGCGCCATATCGGAAACCACCAATAGCGCTTGCACTTCCAAGCTGTTGGGATGCATTCCAACTGGCGGTTTACGAAATTCAGTGTCGCCGTCGACGCGATACGCCGTTGGTGTGGCATAGAGCAGATGGTCGGTTGATTCCACTCGTTGCGACGCGGCTTGCCGTACCGCCTCGACAATGTCCTCCTCGGTCACTCCGGCCGCGAAATCAAATCCTGAGACTTTGCCCCACCCGGAATAAGAACCAACGTGTTTGCCGCCAAAACCAACGTAGGCTTTTGTGAAACTCAACGAGCATTGGTCAGAAACTTCGCTCACCGATGCTCGGACGGCCGCCGTGGCTTGGTTTCGATTCATAACGTCGCCGTCGTGGATCGATTCGCTGGGCAACACGTCGATCGCCAAAATCTCCGGCTCGTTGTAGTTATCCCGTCGAATCACGACGCTACAGACTTTGCTGCTACCGACATCGATAGCGAGTCGAATGTCCTCGTTATACATCTGGTTCGACGCTCCTTCGTTAATGCGAGCCGCAGCTCGGTTGCTGTTAGATCCGCCTAGCTACCCTAAGTTTGGCGCTCCGACTACGCGGATTCGCTTCGACCTCCGATGCCGTTGGCATCAACGCACCTTTGATAACCGGCTCCAATGTGGGCACGTGATTGCACGTGCATACGGGAGAGCGGCGGCTGTCGGCATCACAAACACAGTCCGATGCGGCGGTGCGAATGAAGTTTTTCACTATCCTGTCTTCTATTGAATGGTAAGAAATCACCACCATCAGTCCTCCCATTCCCAATACATTCACCACCTGTTCCAACCCGATCTCCAACGCCTTCATTTCGTCGTTTACGGCGATCCTCAATGCCTGAAATGTCTGAGTGGCCGAATGGATGTGCCGCCGTCCCCGCGGCTTTACCGACGAAATAATCTCTGCAAGTTGCTGCGCGTCTTTGATCGGCCGGTTTCTCACGATTGCCGACGCAATCCGACGAGAAGCGCGCTCGTCACCATACCGGTAGATCAGATCGCCCAACTCGCGTTCCGGATATGTGTTGACTATCTGGCTAGCATCCAACTCGCTGTCGCCCGAAAACCGCATGTCGAGCGGATCTGGTCGACGAAACGAAAATCCGCGCGCCTCGCGATCGAGTTGCAGCGACGATACCCCAAGATCCATCAAAACCCCATGCACGGGCGCAAATCCGTAGCGCGTCGCGACCGCTTGCATCTCAACGAAGTTTTCATTCACTAAACGAACGGAAGCCCCGAACTGCTCCAGACGTTTTTCAGCTGAAGCAATAGCCTCGGGATCAGCGTCAATGCCGAGCAGCTGACCACCTGGAGATGCGGCCTGAAGAATGGCACGTGCGTGACCGCCTTCACCGACCGTCGCGTCTAAGTAGCGTCCTCCCGGTATGATCTGAAGGGCATCCAATACCTCAGAAAGCATGACAGGCTCGTGAAAGTCCGGGTTGCTGCCGGATGCGTCTGCGCTCATTTTGGTCGTTGCCAATTGGCCATTCACAATCATGTAGCCAAGCCGCGGCGATTATTGCCGCTTACGCCCAAAACGTCGCCGCAAAGATCGAACATTGGTCCATTGCGTCGCCCTACTTAGATTTTGGGTATTGTCTTCGGATTCTAGGATTCGCCCTTCTCGTGATTCCATATCGTGTGACGCGTTCAGGACGCGTTATCATCGGAAAAACACTCGGCACATCCTCCTTCGTCCCGTCCAATGGCTAAGAGCATCAAATACGCAGTATTAACCAGCAGCGATTCTGGATTTGCAGGTGAACGACAAGACATCGGCGGTGACGCCGTTGTCAAATTGATGGCTCGACACAACCACGCACTGAGCCAAAGGGCGTTGGAACCCGACGACCGAGACAGGTTGATGGAACGACTTCGCGCGTGGTCAGCGCAACCCGACATCGAACTGATCCTGACCACCGGAGGCACCGGTTTAGGCCCGCGCGATGTGATGCCGGAAGCTACGCTGAGCGTCGTTGAATATGAGGTACCGGGACTCGCTGAAGCGATGCGAGCCGAATCCCTCCGAATCACCCCCATGGCGATGCTCTCGCGCGCCGTCGCGGGTGTCGCAGAACGCACGCTCATCGTGAATCTCCCCGGCAATCCCAAAGGTGCGATCGAAACATTGGAGGTGGTTTTGCCGGTTCTCGCCCACGCCGTCGAAATAATTCGCGATACTCACGCGGGTGACCATCCGATCCAAAGCCAACATCGTCACCAGTGAAGTTTCATGTCGTAACGCTTTTCCCCGAGATGTTTGATGGTCCGATCACTTCAAGCATCATTGGGCGCGCGGTTTCGAACGGGATTATAGAGATCGAGTTCGTCAACCCGCGCGAATTCACGACTGACAAGCATCGAAGCGTTGATGCTCCGCCCTATGGCGGGGGCCCGGGCATGGTGATGATGGCGCCGCCGCTGGCCAAGGCAGTCGACTCCATCAACGATCAATACGGGACCGGTCACGGGCCCAAGACGATCCTGATGTCGCCGCAGGGCATCCCGATGAACCACAAAATCGCTAACGACCTGTCAGATTTCGCCGCCACCACTCTAGTTTGCGGTCACTACGAAGGAGTAGACGAGCGTTTTATCGAAGAGTACGTCGACCTCGAGATCAGCGTCGGCGACTTCGTCATGACAGGGGGCGAGATACCAGCGATGGCCGTCATAGATTCGGTGACCCGTCTCTTGCCTGGAGCGCTTGGAAGCGCCGATTCCACCATCAGCGAGTCGTTCTCGGTCGCGAGTGGTGGGATGCTGGAGGGTCCCGTCTACACGCGTCCTCTCGAATTTCATGGGCGCCGCGCACCTGAGGTGCTTCTTAACGGAAATCGCCAAGAGGTTGAACAGTATCGAAAACGCGTTGCCGCAGAGCGAACCATGGCGCGCAGACCCGACCTCATCCGAGGATGGGGACCCGATCCCGAGGACGGCGACTTAAATTCACCCTGACTTCAATCGCGTTAAAACCGATGGATCACCATCAATCGCGATGGTCTTGTTTCGCGACTTCGCTCCGGCAACGATCCGGACCTTGAACTTGGGCACCTTCAACGCCTTCGAAATGACCTTTATGGTGGCCTCGTTCGCGGCATTGTCTACCGGTGCCGCCTTCACCCGCACCGACAAAACCTGCGATTGAGGATCCCATGCGACGACCGCGTCCACCGACGCGCGCGGGGTCACACGGACCGAGATTCGTTGCTCAACGGTCGTGGCGGTCCACCCTCATTGTCACTTCGCCGGCGGCTACCGCGCGCAGATGACCGTTCGGCTCCCGAATTAACAATCGACCGAATTCATCGACATCCTCCGCGACACCCGAAACAATCTCTCCGACGTTTCGCTCAGAAGCCATTGTGACTTCGACGAATGAATTCAACTCGCTCAACCGATCTCGCCATTCTGGCATGATCGATTCGCCCCGCACCAATGCGTCGTAGAGTTCGTTCAAATTAGCCAATAACACACGCAGGACTTTACGCCTATCGACCACCGTTTCGAGACTCAAGACCTCCCGAACGCTGGTGGCATCGTAATTCTGCAAGACGTTGTCGGCCGCAAGACGATTCACGTTTAATCCAATGCCTATCACGCCGACAAAAGAACTTCCCGTGGTGGCGCTCTCCGCGATCACGCCGCAGATCTTTTTGCCCTCGATCAACACATCGTTCGGCCACTTGATAACTGATCTGCGCTTGGTCAATTCGTCCACTGTCATCGCTGCCGCCAACGCGGCCATAGTCGTCAGTTCGCCAGTGATCGCCAAACGCGGGCACAGTATTACGGAAGCCAAAATGTCTTCGCCATGACTCGAATCCCATCTTCTACCGAATCGCCCTCTCCCCCTCGTCTGCTGATCGGCTATTACCACTGTCCCGTCCAATGTCTCCAATTCGTCGGTCTCTTCGACCAACGTTCGCGCCACGTCCATGGTCGATGTTGTGTTTCGAAGGTGAATGACGCGCGTTCCGATGCGACCTTGGAATTCGTTTTCCAAAGTTGTGAATTCGGACGATTCGACTGGCTTGACAGACATCTTGGTTGAGGGCAGTTATATCGTTGATTGTCTGGCCGTTGGGCCTCGAAGACAAAGTTCTACCACGGGTTTTTATGGAAATTCGCCAAGTAAGAGACGAAGAGTTCCTGAAGTGGCGCATCGCCGTCAGGGCGAGTCAGGGCTTCCACACGACACCAGACGACACGGTGTTCATGCGTGCACACCGGGTGGAAATCGACCGGTTGTTGGCGTGTGTAGACGGGGACAGGATCGTCGGGTGTGGCGGCGTCGATTCTTTCGAAATGACGCTTCCGGGCGGCGCGCAGGTGCCGATAGCGGGCGTTGGATATGTTGGGACCTCTCCCAGCCATCGGCGACGAGGCATCTACCGGAAGATCATGAACCGCATTCACAATGACGCTAGGGAACGGGGCGACCTAGCAACGACGTTATGGGCGAGTCAGAGCAACCTTTACGGCCGGTACGGATACGGTAGCTCGATGCCTGCCTACAACTGGCAGATCGACATGCGGCACACGGCGTACGCGCACTTCCCGTCTTGGACAGGTCACTTCTTGGAACCACAGCGCGATGAGGCTATTCCGCTGATGACGGAGGCGTACGACCGTGCGCGCGTCATTCGCCCTGGGATGATCACTCGAACGCCAAAGAGATGGGAGTATGAGATCCATCCCGTCCACACCAAGGACGAGTACTTTGTCGTCTACGTGGAAGGCGAAGATTCGCTGGCGTATGCGAGGTACACCATCGAAAAGAATCCGGAGGATGAGTTTAGAGGCACGGTGCATGTGGTTGAAGCAGTCGCGGCGACTGATGCGGCGCATGCCGCGTTGTGGCGATATCTTCTCGACTTGGAACTTGTCGACAATCTCAAGGCGCACGTTCGTCCTATTGATGACCCGTTGATATGGATGCTGGCAGAGCCGCGCCGATTGCGCCGGACACTTACCGATGCCATCTGGATGAAATTTCTCGACATGCCCGCCATGCTCGAGCGACGCACATACCCTGTCGACGACTCGCTGACGCTGCAAATCATCGACGCGGAAACCAAACAGCCGCGGAACCTCGCAGTCGAGGTTGGCACCGAAGGGGCGAATTGCCGCCCAACCTCCGACACGCCAGACCTTGTCATGAACGAGGCTGAACTAGCCGCAATGTACGCCGGTGCAGTCGAATGCTCGATGCTGGCCAGCCTCGGGTTGGTCGAGGTATCGGCGCGTAGCTCGGACGCTGCGCTGCGCGCGGATGCCATCTTCAGGACAAACCCCGCCGGCTGGAATCCGTATCACTTTTAGTGCTCAGATCGCATAGTAGAGAACCCAAGCCTTGAATCCTCATTCCGACAGTCTGACTGGCATCGAGTTTCGACCGGCACGCGAACACGAACGTTTGCGGTTTTCGGTCGCCGAGATGCGTGGATTCAGTGGGCATTTCTTGCCGCAAGAAGGAGAGTTGGAGTATCGGAAAGTCGACGATCCGTTGCATCGAACGGTCTGCGCGTTCGATGGTGACGAAATCGTAGGTACGACGTTGTGGGAACCGTACGAATTAACCATTCCGGGCGGAAAATCTGATTTCTTTGGTGTTACCGACGTCACGGTCTTACCGACGCATACGCGCCGCGGCATCCTGCGAGAAATGATGCGGAGGCTCCTGATCGAGGGACGCGATGCCGGTTACCCGATCGCCGGACTCTGGGCAAGCGAGAGCAACATCTACGGTCGCTTCGGATTCGGCATCTCGGGCGAGACGGTCTTCGCCAAGATCGACGTACGAGACGCAAGATTCCGCTCTACCCCAGAAATCAACGGCGAGGTTCGTTTCGCCGACATTGCGACAATGGAGAAAGTCGCGCCCGTCGTGTGGAACAGAACCGCCGAAAAAACCATCGGAATGATGCTCCGGACCGAAGCAGATTGGAATTGGATTTACGACCGACGTCGGATCCCGGGTTTTGGCAAGCGAAAAGCGTTCTGCGTTGTGTACCGCGAAGACACCGAACCCCTTGGTTATGCGACCTATCGAATCGAGCACAAGATGGAGGCGATGCACTCGGACAACACGGTACGGGTAATCGAACTGATCGCCTCCACCACCGCTGCGGAGGCCGCATTGTGGCGATTCTTGCTCGACATCGACTTGGCTGGCGAGGTAGTGCACCACCACCCGAGGAAGTCGAATTTGCTGTGGCTTCTCGCCGACCCGCGCAAACTTTCATTCGAACCCTACGACTCCCTCTGGATTCGAATCCTCGATCCGATCAAGGCTTTGACTGGGCGCACATACTCAGCGGCCGGTGAGGTCGTTATCAAAATCGAGGATGAATTCTGCCCTTGGACACAAGGAAATTACGCGCTGCGTGTCGGCTCTAACGGAAAGGCGACATGTGAGGTGACCGACCAATCGCCGGACGTGACGCTTCCAGTCGCGTCCTTAGGCGCCATCTACATGGGCGCCCACTATCTCGCCGACCTGCAACGAGCAGGGCGCGTCACCGAGCACAAATCCGGTTCAGTCGCACAGATTGATACCATGTTCCCCATAAGTGGAGTTCACAACTTCGTACCAGAATTCTAGCCCCAGTTGCAAAATGTCCGTCTTCACACCAGCCCATCTCGGCAAGTGGGAACCACTGTTTAAGAGGTTGCTTGAAGGCGACACGCTGCCGATGACCGAAGATAGTGCATGGATGCTGGGACGAAAAACGGGGGTTATCGCCGTGATACATGATGATGAACCGGTCTATATCGAAGCCACGAAGGACATCGGCAAAACCATCGGCGATTACCTCAACGGCGGTCCAAGCTGCGACTTTCGGGCGAAGGTCGCCATCGTTGAACTTGGTGCATCGCCGAGAACAGCACTTGAAAGGTCGCGCAAAGGCCCCTTGGCAGATCGCATAAACAGATTGTTGCCTCAGTACCGCTTTGCAGCGGTTCCCGCGACCGACGCGCTTTCCGAGCGTTTGGCCGAAGCTTTCACAGTTGTCGCTGACCCACGGCTCAATGGACCGACGGCGCAGGCGAACGCGATCCTCGACGCCTTGCCGCGTTGAAATAGAACGGCGGATTACTGATCCGAATATATGCAGACACACTTCTCTGAATACATACCCCTGGCTTTGCTGATCGCGTTCGCCGCGTTCCTCGCCTACGTGATCTGGCGTGGCAACTACAAAATCGGCGCTTATATCGTTCAGCTCGCGGCCGCATTTTTCCTCTCGTCCGTTGGTGGATTCGGCCTTTACATTCTTAGCTCGGTAATGGTGACCACCTGGGTGTTGACGGGCAGCACCACGTTTTTGATGCTCAACGCGGTCGTGATGCAATCCATCGGCGCAACATTGGGCTTCGTCATCGTAAAGCGATATGGCACATCGGTTAGCCAGGTAAAGCCTTTCGAGATCGCTCTGTCGCTGGTGTTAGGCGTTATCGGCGCGTACGTCGGATTCGTCCTTTTCAAAGACGCCACATTCGCCGCCGATTTCGTTACGAACGCAAACAGTGTCGCCGGTGCCTATTTCGGCGCGGTGCTTATGGGTAACTCGCCGCTCATCGTTGGCGGTCTGGCGCGCGTGCTCCGCAACCAAGAACCCTAGATGCTACGGTTCCAGTTAAAGTAGGTGCCACCGATCACTTGTATCGATTTCGCCTAGAGCCGAGGTCCACAATGCGCATCACCGACATCGAAGTTATCACCTTTAAGAGCCAAAGCAATACCGTCGGCACCAAGTGGGGTTACGGTCAGTGGCGCGACGACCCTCAACCGTCTGTGCACGCCATCACTAAGATTTCGACCGACGAAGGTGTCAGCGGTTACAACACCGGCGGCATGGGTGGATATTTCCAAGGTGCGTTCCCGTCGGAAGTTGAGGCCATGGTGAAAAACCTTCTCGTTGGTGAAGACCCATTGAGTCGCGAACACCTATGGAACCTGATGCGCGACAACCACAATTTCCATGAATTACTAATCGGCAACCTTGACTGCGCGCTTTGGGACCTGGCCGGCAGATACGCCGGCATGTCGGCTTCGCAGCTCATGGGAAAAGCGCGCGAAAAAGTTCGTGCCTACGCCAGCACCTTCCCAAATATGGGCACGCCGGAAGACTACGCCAAATTCGCGCTTGAATGCAAAGCCCAGGGTTACACCGCGTTCAAGGTCCACGCTTACATCTATTGGAACCCGATCACCAATCAACCCGCGCCCCGGCGTCCAGCGTTCCCGAAACAGGACATCGAAGTCTGCGAAGCGGTTCATGATGCCGTCGGCGACGAGATGACACTCATGCTCGATCCGTGGGGCATCTACACCCTCGACGAATCGATATACGTCGGACGCGAGCTCGAACGCCTCGGCTACTATTTCCTCGAACACCCAATGCATGAGTTTCGCGTCGAGCCCTACCGCCGTCTTTGCAACGAGCTAGACATCGCAGTCTGCGCTCCGGAACACGCGACTTGGATGCATTACTCTCGCGCCGAGTGGGTATTACAAGGCGCTTCAGATATCGGAAGGATCGATGTCAATTTCGGCGGCATCACCGCATGCAAGAAAGCGGTCGACGTCTATGAGGCGTTCGGTGTCCCATGCGAGATGCACGGCGGATGGTTCGGCAACTCGGCGATCTTGGGAGCTACCTCGGAAGAGACGTGCCTTTTTTACGAACGCGGTTTACTGAGACCAGAGTTCGATTATGAAGCGACACCATCCTATCTAAACTCCCCGTGCGATCCGATGGACGACGACGGTAACGTGCTCTTGCCTCAGGGCCATGGGTTGGGAATGGATTTCAACTGGGACTACATAGACGACAACCGCGTCGCCTGAGTTTCAGACGACGCGGTCGCGTGTTTTTCGGTTTCGCGGCGTTGCTGAACAACGCCCGGGGTTGAAGACCTGCTTGGCGGGGTGACTTTTAGAATTGCCGGCCGCGTTTTTCCAACTGCATCATGTGGTTGCGTAGGAATGGCGGGATTTTCATCGAATCGGGGTCCTCGATCGCCTTCTCGATCATCTTGGTGTCCATCATTCGCTGCTCTTCGTCGGTCGGGAAACCGGTCGCGATAACAATCACGCGAATGTTGGGACCCATATTCGCCTGACGTGCGGTACCAAGGATGATGTTGGACTGCGATGTCATCTTGCTCTGGACGATGCTGGAGATCTCTTGCACGCTGTACATTCGCATCGACGGGCCGCCAGTGATGTTCACCAGCGCGCGTTGAGCACCCGTGATATCAACATCCAGCAACGGGCTCTCAAGCGCCTGTTGAACTGCATCGAGTGCGCCACCTGGCTCCGAGTCCGAGGCCTGTCCGACTCCCATCCACGCCGGACCCGCGTTCGTCATCACTGCGCGGACATCCGCGAAGTCCAAGTTGACCTCGCCCGGTTCAATAATTACTCGTGCGATGCCCTCTACGCCATCCTTCAAGACCTTGTCGGCCATCCGCCAAGCTTCCTGCGTAGTCGTGTCTGGTGCCGCGGCGTCGAGCAATCGGTCGTTCGGGATACGAATCAGCGTGTCGACATATTTCTGCAGCTCAGCGACGCCCTCTTCGGCCTTCGCCGTTCGGTGCGTTCCTTCGAACCCGAAAGGCATGGTGCAGACGCCGATAGTAAGTGCGCCTAGTTGCTTTGCGATCTGAGCTACAACCGGTGCGCCGCCCGTGCCAGTTCCTCCACCCATCCCAGCGGTAACGAAAACCAGATCCGCGCCGTCCAATGCTTCCGCGATCTCCTCGCGGTTTTCTTCGTGGCAGATGCGGCCCTGCGAAGGGTCGCCACCAACACCCATGCCCCGGGCAGTCGTGTCACCAACGCGCAGACCGGTCGGCACAGTCGCCAACTCCAACGCTTGGGCGTCGGTGTTCATGACGATGTAGTCGACCGTATCGATCGGATCGCTATACATACGGTTAACGGCGTTAGACCCGCCGCCACCTACGCCAACAACCTTGATGTTGACCTTTCCGATGCCGATAGGCTGTCTGCCCTGAGGCCTGTACTCGAATTCGTCGTGTATCTCACGCAACATATTTTCGTCCTTCACGATCTCAAAGAAACCATGGGTGTGCCAGTAACCGCCACGTGACATCGAACCTTGGTGAACGATTAAAACCGTTCGATTCGACACCGCAACGCGCGTAGCGTCCCTGAGTGATTATTACGCTAAGCAATCCGAACGGGTCGATGCAATACAACAACACGCAGTTACTTGGTTCGATGATTTTTTCGGTGCAACCGCTTGCCCAACGTTGACGGTCAGAGTGGTCGGCAAACTCGAATCAATTCTATCGCCTCCCAAGAATCCCAATCCCCGCGGCAGTCGATTCACGCTTAAAATTTGTTGTTTGGGGAACGAACGCGCGTTGACGCGGCGTCCTCCATGACACATTGTCCGAAGGAAGGGACGTCGACCAATGAACGGCTACGAAGCTGTTGCGAAAATACTCAAGAAAGAAGGGTTCGAATGGCTCGCTTGTTTCCCTTCCAATCCAATAATCGAAGCCGTTGCTAACGAGGGCATCCGCCCCATCGTTTTCCGACAGGAGCGTGGGGGAATAATGGCTGCCGACGGCTACTCCCGCCTGATGGCATCCAAAGGCAAATACGGTGTCTTCGCTTGCCAGGGAGGCCCCGGTGTCGAAAATGCGTTCGGAGGTTTCGCGCAGGCTTGGGCCGACAGCGTTCCCGTACTCTTCCTGCCCGACGGTCCCGGCAACTACAAAACCGAAGTTGCTCCGAACTTCAGCGGCCCTCGCAACTACCAACACATCACCAAGTTCGCTGCATCCGTAACTTCTGCTGACGTCATTCCCGCGCTGATGCGCCGCTCCCTCGAAGCGCTAAAGAACGGCCGCCCTGGCCCCGTGATGCTCGAGATGCAACGCGAAGCAATGGGTGATGAAGTGACTGGCGTCGAAGACTACCGACCGACCTCGACCCACAAATTCGCACCGTCAGCTAGCGACATAAAGGACGCAGCCGATAAGTTGCTCAACGCTCGAATGCCCGCGATCTGGGCCGGTCAGGGCGTTCTACATGCTGGTGCCACGGAAGAGTTGCGAGAACTCGCCGAACTTACTCAGATCCCCGTCATGACCACGATGCCGGGCAAAAGCGCAATTGACGAACGCCACCCACTCGCGCTTGGAGCGGCCAACCGCACCGCGCCCAAACCCGTCTGGACTTGGCTCAAGGAGTCCGATGTACTCTTCGCCGTTGGCGCCAGCCTAAGCGTTACAAACTACGGCATCGACCTTCCGCCTGGCAAATTCTTGATCCATTGCACCAACAACCCGGCTGACATCTCGAAGGAATACACCACCGACCTTGGATTGGTCGGCGACGCCGGTGAGACGCTCCGACTCCTGATCGACGAAATCAAGGGGCGAATCGGTGAAGACGGTCGTGGCGGCGATACCTCCGTCCAGGAATCGATCGCTCAAGTCCGCGCCGAGTGGGATGCCGACTGGCAAGGCCTGCTCAACTCGGACATGGTCCCGATCAACCCGTATCGCCTGCTCAAGGAGATCGGAGACGCGGTGGACCACGAAAACACTGTGATGACCCACGACGCTGGCCACCCGCGTGATCAGATGATGCCGTTCTACATGGCAACTCGTCCGCACACCTATATAGGTTGGGGCAAGAGTACGCACCTCGGATACGGCATCGGCCTCATGATCGGCGCAAAGATGGCTATGCCCGACCGATTCTGCGTCAACTTCATGGGCGACGCCGCGTTCGGAATGTCCGGCCTTGACATCGAAACATCGGTCCGGTCCGGCAACCCGATCACGACCATCGTCCTCAACAACGGCACGATGGGTGGGTACAACAAGTCACTGCCAGTTGCGATGGAGAAGTACAACGCTGGCAATATGACTGGCGACTACGCGATGATCGCAGAAGGAATGGGCGCTCGTGGCATCACCGTGACTGAGCCGACGGGGATCGGCCCTGCCATCCGCGAAGCCCACCGCGAAAACTTCGAGAATGGACGATCAGCCCTCATCGACGTCCACACCCAGCAAGAACTGAACTTCAGCATCTACGACTGATCGTCGTATTCGACCGGGAGCGGCGTTCACTATTTATAGAGTTCCTGCTCCCGGTAGCCTCGCGTCATTCCCACAGACGCTGGTACCCACAGAAAGAACGCACGTCGTTTCCCACGAAAACGCGTAGCTCGCGTACTGCGCCAACTAGCACGTCAATCTTCCACCTGTTTTCGTGCCCGGTCCCTCTGAGACCATTGCAAAACCCTTGATCGGGGTAACGAAGCGACCGTTTCGGCGTCCTCGCCCCGATTGCACCGCCCCTCTGGATGTACGTTCCGTCAGCTGAAGCGCCGGCTTTCGCCGGAATGACGTAGTTTTGCGATGGTCCCCCATCCCTCTGGTAACGGATATGGTGCTGGATTAAACGCACCCGCCACCTCAGGGCAACCTAGGCGAGATTTTCCTAATATTTCTCGCCACATGCGTTGCATGCGGCATTTGGATGTTACACTTGTGCCACAAGAAGTAACCGCAACCAACGCGGGATCAAACGCATAACATTAAGGAATATCTGAATGGCAACCAAAGCAACCGCCACTCTCGAAAAAGAGATCATCGAGAGCCTCACATCCGAACCAGCCGAAAACGAGCCCAAAATGCCGACCACCAAGCAAGCCAGCAAACGGGAAAAAGCGCTTGAAGAAGCGATCGCTCAGATCGAACGGAACTACGGTCGCGGCGCCGTTATGCTCATGAGCGAAAACGATAGCTTCCGTAACGTAGACGCCATCTCCACCGGCTCGCTATCACTCGATATTGCCCTCGGTATCGGCGGCCTGCCACGCGGTCGCATCATTGAAATCTACGGCGCCGAATCTGCCGGAAAATCCACTCTCGCAATGTCCGCCGTCGCCCAAGCCCAGAAAGTTGGCGGCGTCTGCGCATATGTCGACGTGGAACACGCAATGGATCCCATCTACGCCAAGGCCATCGGCGTCGACATCGATTCACTTCTTATTTCCCAACCCGACTCTGCAGAACAAGCTCTCGAAATTATCGAACATCTGGTCCGCTCAGGTGCCCTCGACATGATTGTCTTGGACAGCGTCGCAGCATTGGTGCCCAATTCCGAGATACAAGGCAACATGGGAGACTTCCAAGTCGGCTTGCAGGCACGATTGATGTCGCAGGCCCTTAGGAAACTCACCGGCATCGTTAACCAGACCAAGACCGTTTGCGTCTTCATCAACCAGCTCCGCGAAAAAGTCGGCGTTGTATACGGCAGCCCCGAAGTCACCCCTGGCGGTCGCGCACTGAAGTTTTATTCCAGCGTCCGCCTCGATATGCGCCGCAAAGAATCTCTCAAGTCTGGCAAAGACATCACCGGAAACCGCGTCCGCGTCCGCGTGGTCAAAAACAAAGTTGCGCCGCCTTTCCGGCAGGCCGAGATCGACATCATCTTCAATGAAGGCATCAGCACCGAGGGCGACCTGCTAGAACTCGGCGTCGAGCACGGCATCCTCCAAAAACGCGGTGCGTTCTACTCCTACGGTGAAACCCGCCTTGGACAAGGCCGCGAAGCCTCCCGCGTCTTCCTCAAGGAACACGCCGACATGCGCGACGAGATTGACGCCCAAGTCCGCGGGATCACCATGCCGGAGACGCAAAAGGCGTAGTAGGCACCAACTTTTCGCCTTTCATCGCACGACCAACCACAGTTAACGCAGGTGAATGAACGCACTGACCTTGGTGCGTTCATTCCTCCCGTTTATGATTAGCGCATGGTAATCAACGCGCTCCTTATCTGCGGAGCCCTGCTCGGCAGCGCCTTCATATCGGCCGCCGAATCTGCGCTCCTCAGCGCCCGACCCTCGCATATTCAGCACTTGGCCGAAAACGGCGACCGCCGAGCCAATGCCGTCATGCGCGTCCTAGAACGGCACGAAAACTTCTTCGCCACCATCCTCCTCGTAGGTAATCTCTTCAACGTCCTGGTCGCAACCGCCTCCACGAGTCTCATCATCAACTCCATCGGGCACGGCGAAAACACGGTCCTTACCACGATCATCTCCACCGCCGTAGCGACCGTCATGGTCTACGTTGTCGGCGAACTGACCCCGAAAACCCTCGGCGCACTCGCACCTGAAACATGGTCCCTAGCTGTCGCCCACATCATCCTCGCGATCATGACCGCGTCCAAACCAATTGTTTGGGTCTTTACGCTCCTGCCTCGCGGGCTGCTCCGCGTCTTCGGCGTATCCGGATTCGACGCCCGGCCTGGCTACACACAAGGAGAACTTAGCCTCATCATCGATCAAAGCCAAGAACAAGGACTCTTCGACGATACCCATGGCGAGATGCTCGACAACTTAATCGATTTCGGTGCCCGCGATCTTCGCGACCATCGCGTGCGCGTCCACACCAGTCAAATCGTATGGCTCAACGAAAACGACACCCTCCGAACATTCCTGCAAAAATACCGTGAACACGTCGATGACGTCAGTACGACTGCAGAGCCCCATCGAACCCAACCTGGATTCGTGATCCAACGAGGTGAACCGCTTCGCACGGGCTACTGGTACGATCTCGATCAACTTGTCGGTGCCATTTACGCCAACGACGTAATGAAATTCATCGCCGAAGGCGGCGACGACGAACTCGACACCAGAGTTACGGAACTAATGCGAACCGACATCCTCGTTCTCGCAGACACCACGAAATTGGATGACCTCTTCACCGAGATGATCCGGACTGAGCAATACCTGGCCGTTGCACACAACGAGGAGAAACGCATCAACGGACTCGTCACACTCAACGGCCTTCTCGAGATGATGCGTGGTGACGACGACGACACCCTGGTCCTAGAGCAAAAAGCGGTCGAACGTCTCGACGACGACACGTACATCGTGCCCGGCGCGCTATCGGTCGAGCGAACCGAAGACGAAACCGGCATCGAAGTCCCTCCGAACGAACGATACGAAACTATCGCTGGCTTTTTCATCGACAAAGCCCAACGCATGCCCGAGGTAGGGCAAAACACCACTTACGAAGACGAGATCTACATGGAAGTACTCGCCATGAACGGAAACCGCATCGAACGTCTGAAAATCCAGAACATCGCGACGGATGTGACTACCGACCCGACCACCTAGCGCGCCTCCCAAGTCGCATGCCAACTGAGCGAGACCAAAGCACATTCCTACGACAACTTGAGGCGGGAATATCAAAAACGCGCATCGAGCCTAATGACTCGATTATCTGCGCGATTTCCGGTGGCATCGATTCAACCGCGCTCCTCCTTGGTCTCATTCACCTTCCCAATCGATACAAATCGCTCACTGCCGCGCACTACAATCATCGCGCGCGCGGCAATGATTCCGAACAAGACGAACAGTTCGTCCGTGATCTCTGCACCCAACTCGACATACCGCTAATCGTTGGACGCGCCGATCATGGTACCGATCGCCTAGATGAGAACACCGCGCGCCGTCTCAGATACAAGTTCCTCACCGAGACCGCCGAACGTATCGACGCCGACGCCGTAGCTGTAGCCCACACCACCGACGACCAAGCGGAGACCATCCTGCTTCGTTTGGCCCGTGGTGCCGGCATCCGCGGTGTTGGCGGCATGACACATCGACGATCAATCAAGATCACAACGAGCCGCAATGTCGTCGTCGTCAGGCCAATGTTGCAGATCGCACGGCATCAAGCGGATCGCTTCCTAAATGCCCTGCATATCACCGCCCGGCACGACGATTCCAACGACGATTGGTCCCGTTACGCCCGAAACCGGATTCGCCACCGCGTAATCCCCGAACTCGAAACATTGAACCCGCAAGCCGTTTCGGCGATCGTCAGATTCGCCGAGATTATGCAAAGCAATACCGACCTGATCGATAAGCTCGCTGACCAAGCACTACATCACGCCTCCACGGGTCACCCAAACACCCTACTCCGCATCCCCGTCGCCGATTCGCACTCCATCGTCGCCGCCGAAGTCCTCGCCAAAATGTACCGAAACAGCGCCGAACCCGAAACGCAGCTTGAACAGACCCACATCGACAAAATGCTCAACCTACTCTCAATTGGCAAATCCGCCAGCTATAACTTGCCTGATGAAGTCGTATTCTGGACCGATCACCGCCACATCGGTATGGCGCGCGCGGCGGATCGAGCCAATGACATCGTCCCCTACCCTGACGCCATCGCGCAACCGATAACACTTCCGTTGCCAGGTCAAGCCGACTTGGGCAACGGATACACCATCACGTCAGATATCTCCACGCCGCCTAATGAATTTCACGGAACCGCCAGTGACGAAGCGTGGCTAAACCGCGACGAGTTGTCAACAGGTAGTCTTTTCATTCGCAATCGCAAAGAGTCCGATCGATTCCATCCACTCGGAATGAGCAATGATGTCGATCTATCAGATTTCCTCATCAACTCGAAAATCGCCGCGTCATGGCGCGATCGCATCCCGATCGTCGTCTCGCCCGCCGGTGGGCAGATCGTTTGGTTGCCAGGTATCAGGATTGCCGACTGGGCGAAGCTAACCGCCAGAAATTCGACGGCTGTGCACCTAACATTCCGACGAAACTTGGTTCCGTCGATTGAAGACTAGTCGGTCCGAATCAGCTCAACTCGCGTTGCAACATCCGGTGGTTTTCGACGCGCCCGGGAGCCATTCCACGCGGTGCCACCGCCCGCCCGTCGATCTCTTTGATCGCTCCTTCAACCGGCGCAGGTCGCGCCGCCGCGATGTACCGTCCCACCACGTAGAGCCCAACTTCAACACCCGAGGCCCGATAATCTCGGATTGATTCCGGCGTCAACTCGCCGGCGACGTAAATGTCGACAGAGCCGAAGCCAGCATCCGTCAGTCGGGCCTTCAACTCCTTCGCCAGATCTGGTGAACCACCGCCGAGATTGGCAGGGACGCTCATCTTCACGCCACGCAGCGGGTTACTGGTACCCCCGCTCAACGCATACGCTGCGTCCAGAGCCTCCTGAATCGTATCGCCCGAAGTGGGAACCGGCATCACTCGTTGTGCACCCAACCTGCTATGCCGGTCATAAACCGTCATCGCACGGTCGGCCGCGCCCCAGATCAAGACAAAGTCATGCGGCATCGATCCCTGAGGAACCGTAGCAGTGCGCTCGCCGCCTTTTTGTGTAGATACTGCGGCACACCCTCCGACATAGGCCGAATATTCCATCGAATCGACAACATCGGGATGAATGAATGGCGATCCACTGACCATGACACGCGTTTCACCAGCGGCTTGCACGCATTCGTGTGCCGCGGTCGCCCACCCGATACTCGAAGCGAATATCCCGGTGATCACGTCACGATACATGCCGAACGCAGCATAAGGCCCAACGACACGCAGGATCGTCTCGTCGTCTTTGATTTCATCACCGTCGGAAAGCGAATACACTGCAGAACTAGAAACCGGCAGTCGGGCTCTGAGGAACGGCAAAACCTCGTTCACTCCAGATAACACACCCGTCGCGCCCGCATAGACCTCAAAAACCACGATCGGATTGCGCTGCTCGGTTCTGAGAATCGCCTGGGCGTGGTGATAATCAATCGAAACCGTTGCGCCACGCAATGTCGGCGACGAAAGTTCAAGCTCTTCGGATGGCGTTAGCATCGCAGAAAATTATCGTTCCCTCAAATCAGTGCAAGGTTACATCAGGAAGTTTTCAACTACCGCGTATTGCAATCAATCACATCGATCGAACGGCTAGTTGCGCTTAACGTCGGCGGGTGAGAATCGCACCCTCAATAAGCCTTTTATGTCTTCGCTCGCGGTTGAAACAATGCGGACCCGCGTGTCTGGATCATCAATCCAGTGGACTGGGATCTCTTTGATTCGATATCCGGCCCGAAGGCTCAACAACAGCAACTCAGTGTCGAAAAACCAACCAGGGTTTTCGACATGAGGCACAACGTTGTCCGCCACTTCTCGAGATACCGCCTTGAACCCGCATTGCGCGTCTCGGAACGTTTTCCTAGGAAACATCAATCGGATCAACGCGTTGTACGCCCTTGACACAATCTCGCGTTTCAAGGTTCGTCCCTCCACACGCGACTGCGGCAACAATCGCGATCCGATTGCCACGCCGTATCCTTCCTTGGCGATCGCTTCGACCAGCGGCCCGAGCGATTCCAAGCGCGTTGAGAGGTCAACATCCATAAAACATCTGACATCCGCGGAACTCTCCAACCACGCTTTTTTCAGAGCCCTACCTCGACCACGTTGTTCAAGCCGCGTCAATCTGACGTTTGGGTATTGGCTTGACAGTTGACGTCCTACCTCCGGCGTTGCGTCTTGGGAGCCGTTGTCTGCAATCGTGATGTTCCAGTTCCAGTCGTTTGCGAAACTACTGGTCAGATGCTCATCCAATGTCGCAATGCAACGGGGCAGAGAATGCTCCTCGTTCAGCACCGGGATGATTATGTCGACTGAAATCTTGGACACGTTGATCTGAATCTGCCACCCAATCTATCAATGATAGAAATGTCGGCGTCCTGTAAAAACCATCGTCATATCTAACTCGTTGGCAACATCGATCACCGCTTGATCATTCACCGAACCACCCGGTTGCACAACCGCTCTTACACCGTCCTTCGCCGCCAACTCGACGGCGTCCGGAAATGGGAAAAACGCGTCTGACGCCATTACCGCTCCTGAAGAATCAACTCCCGCTACGCCGGTTGCCAGATTGACGCTGGTCACTCGGTTGGGTTGACCCGCGCCCATTCCGACGAGCGCGCAATTCTTCGCCAAGACAATCGCGTTGGACTTCACGAATCTGCACGCGCGCCACGCGAACCTTAGATCAACCTCCTCTTCGCGACTCGGCACACGCTCGGTCACTACTTGGAAGTCTTGAAACGCGTCGCCAGTGAGACTGTCGGGTTCTTGCACCAGCGCACCGCCAGCAACCGATCTCACCTCTAACATCGCCGGGGCGTCAGCGTCCACCTTCAATACCCGTGTTCTTCGCCGTGTTCGAAGAATATCCAATGCCTCATCGTCGTAATCTGGCGCAATCACCACGTCCAGCAACAATCCCCTCATCTTGTCCGCGGTTTCGCTGTTCAACGGCTCGCTGAAGGCGACGATACCACCGAACGCTGACACGGGATCACCCAATCTGGCCGCTTCCCATGCGTCGATCTGATGGTCGCGGACCGCCAAACCACAGGGATTTGCGTGCTTGACCACTACCGCAGCGTGTTTGTCGGATTCCGCGAATTCGCGCGCGACTGACCACGCCGCATCTGCGTCGAAATAGTTCAGGTAGGACATTTCAATGCCGTGCAGCTGCTCCGCGTTTACCACTCCTCCAGTCGCGCCGGGCAGAGAATAGATCGCGGCATTTTGATGTGGATTTTCACCGTAGCGAGGTTTAGCAACCAATGAGTAGCCAAACGTGAGCTCTTCAGGCAACTCAACCGTGCCGCCATCTTCTCGGAGATAACCCGCAATCGCCGTGTCGTACGCCGCGACGTGTTGAAAAGCCTTCGCAGCCAAACGGCGGCGTTCTCGCGGTGTCACCGTGTCATCGCGGATCATTTGCCCTACGCGTTCGTAGTCGTCCGGGTCAACCACAATCAAAACATCGGGATGATTCTTGGCCGCCGCCCGGGTCATGGCGGGGCCGCCGATGTCAATGTTCTCCAAGGCGTCGGACAACGATACGTCCTTGGTTCGAACAGTTTCGACGAATGGATAGAGATTGTTCACGACAACATCGATGTTTCGGATCCCAAGTTGCGCCATTTGGCGAACGTGATCTTCGTTGTCGCGTACCCCAAGCAATCCCCCGTGAATGTTCGGATGCAGGGTCTTGACGCGTCCGTCCAATATTTCCGGCGCACCCGTGAGTTCAGATACCTCAACAACCTTGATCCCAGCGGCGCGCAACTCAGCGGCGGTCCCGCCGGTAGACACCACCTCGTAATCGCAGTCGACGAGTAGCTTGGCGAAACTTACCAAACCGCGCCGGTCGTACGCGCTCAACAACGCAACTTTTTTGACAGAATCGGACATTTCACCCCGTTGGTTCGCCAACCTGAATCACACAAATTTCGAATCGATCAGGCGCACCACTCAACCCGATCACCCACACCTTCGTATTCAATCGTTTCACCGATAACCCAAGCATCACTCAATTCGGTCAACAGAAATTCGGCATGACTAGGAGCCACGCAAACAACCATGCCAACTCCCATGTTGAAAACGTTGAACATCTCCTCGTCTTCAATGTTCCCATGTTCTTGGATGTAGGCGAAAAGCGTTGGGGGTGACCATGTGCTCGCATCAAGAACAGCCCCGACATTTGGAGCCAACGCCCGGGGAACGTTTTTCGCAAAACTGCCGCCAGTTATGTGCCCCATGCTCTTTACGGTACCCAAAAACGGTTGCAGCTGTTTAAGATAAGATCTGTGTGGCTCCAAAAGCGCTTCGCCCAACGTTTGGTGGCTCCCCGGCAAGATGTCGCGCAGCGCACTCGGATCGTAGTCGGTGTTGAAGATTGACCTCACCAACGAATATCCGTTGGTGTGCAAGCCGCTTGACGGCAGACCTATTAGCACATCGCCTGCCACCGTCGATTCGGGTCGCAGCAGATTTTCACGCTTCACTCGGCCGACGATGAATCCAACTAAATCGTAATCATCACCGTGGTAGATTCCGGGCAACGATGCCGTCTCTCCGCCGATTAGAGCGCAATCGTTTTCAACGCATGCCCTTGCAACGCCCGTCAATAATTGAGCGATCAAATCATCATCGTATCCATCGAGTCCTATGTAGTCCAGGAAATACATCGGTTCCGCGCCAGCTGGCAGGATGTCGTTGACACAGTGGTTAACGATGTCAATGCCGACCGTGTCGTGCCGTCCCATCGCTTGAGCGATCCGCAACTTGGTACCGACCGAATCGGTGCTGGAAACCGTCAGATATTCGCTATTTGGATCGACGTCGAAAACCCCTCCGAACCCTCCCGGAGCCGACATTACGCCGCGCCCATAAGTCGATTTCGCGATATCGCTGATGCGAAGTTTTGCGCGTGCCGCGGCGTTCAAATCTACGCCGGCTGCCGCATAAGCACTAGCTGATACGTTCTTCATCCGCGATCAGGCGACACCAGCTGGCTCAGCGGCCAACCGATCCATGCGTAACTTATCCATCTCAAGTTGGACGTCGATTGGATATTTGCCGGTGAAGCATCCGCGACAATACTCATTCCGACCAGCCGAAACCGCTTGTTCCAACCCTTGCAAACTCAAATACTTCAAACTGTCCGCACCAATGATTTCGCAAATTTCGTCCACGGTGTAGTTGGCGGCGATGAGCTGGTCCAATGTCGCCATGTCAACTCCGAAATGACACGTCGACTTTATCGGAGGCGCGGCTACCCTTACGTGGACCTCTTTGGCACCTGCGTCACGCAACATCTTGACGACGTGCCTGATTGTAGTGCTACGGACAATCGTGTCATCTACGACCACAATTCGCTTGCCGCTGATTACCTGTTTCATGGTGTTGAACTTAGTTCGAACGCCAATTTCCCGCATATATTGATCCGGTTGGATGAATGTCCTGCCGACGTAACGGTTTTTTACCAATCCCTCTGCATATGGGATATTGGCAGCAGCAGCGTAGCCCACCGCGTGAGGCGTCGATGAGTCCGGGATGCCGATAACGAGATCCGCTTCGATTGGTTCTTCGTTGTAGGCGATTTCACCCATCCTCATCCGATTCTCGTAAGCTAGGCTGCCATCAAGGATGCTGTCTGGACGGGCGAAGTAGATCTGCTCGAATATGCACATCTTGTGAGCAACCGAAGCCTTGGGCCAAACCCAGGTTTCGATACCCTCACGATTGACGACGATGACTTCGCCAGGCTCCAACTCGCGCTCGAATTCAGCACCTAAATTGTCAAGAGCTGCGGTCTCGGATGCGAATACCCAGCCACCGTCTAACCTCCCCAGACACAACGGACGGACACCGAGCGGGTCGCGGACCGCAATCAGCTCGTGTTTGGTCATCATGATCAGGGAGTAGGCACCACTCAGCATCGGCATCACTCGGTCCGAAACTTCGAACCAGTTGTCGCCTGGTGTCTTGGCAAACAACTCGGCAATCACCTCGCTGTCGGAGGTACCAGTGAAAACACTGTTGTACTGCTCTCGGCAGTATTCGCGCAGAGGCAGCGCGTTGATCACATTGCCGTTGTGTCCCAACGCGATCGCGCCTCGGGGCCCGTAAGCCAGAAGCGGTTGTGCGTTTTGGCGACGATTCGACCCCGTGGTCGAGTATCTGGTATGGGCGATGGCCAAGTGCCCACGCAAGTCTTGCAGATCTTGTTCTTCAAAGACTTGCGAGACCAATCCTACTTCTGCCGTAACTCCCAAAGAGGAGCCATTCGATGATGCGATACCCGCGCTTTCCTGCCCGCGGTGTTGAAGTGCAAAGATTCCGAAGAACGCAGCTCGGGCCGCTTCGTGTCCCGGGGTATATGCACCGAAGATACCGCAGGCCTCCCGCGGTTTATCGTCGCTGGCAGCAACGTATTCGGTCTCGTGTTTTAGTGAATCACGCAAGTCCGGTGCAGTAGCAACGTGGCGCAACATCCGAGTGCAAACTCACCATCAACGGTGCACGTGCTAGTTCCATGTTAAATGCGATTCACACACCGCGCCCATTCCGCGATCCATAACTCACACCGGCGGAACGACCCACTCCGGATCCTCGCCACGAGCCACGCGGGCTACGTTGGCGAGCGCATAAGCGGTTGCGTTGTGCTCCGATTCCAACGCCCGGGTGGCCAAATGCGGCGTGACAACCACGTTGGGAAGATTCGGAAGATCGTTATCGGGCTCAATCGGCTCCACTTCTGTCACATCCAATCCAGCTCCGAAAATCTGCCCGTCTCGCAATGCACGTTTCAGCGCCGCTTCATCCACAACCGGACCACGACATGTGTTAACCAGAATCGCGGTGCTTTTCATCAAAGAGAATTCTCGGTCAGATATCATGTGCCGCGTCGTTCGCTCGAGCGGAACGTGGAGGCTCACGATGTCAGATGTCTCCAACAATTCATCGAGTTCAACGAACCTAGCTCCCGCCGCTTCAACGTATTGATCGTCGTAATCCACGACGTCGTTATAGACGACTTCACACTCCCAGCCTTGCAACCGTTTCGCGACTCTCGACCCGATACGACCAAGGCCAACGATTCCAACCCGCTTTCCAACCAAGGTGTGAAACTCGGTGCGGTCACCGCCCACGCCTGCCATCCAAGTTCCATTCTTAACTGATTCGATCTGTCGATCAATCTTGCGCTCAACCGAGAGCATCAGTATCACTGCGTGTTCAGCAACCGCCACTGCGTTCGCGCCGCCGTTGTTCGAGACGGCCACACCGAGTTCGGCCAACGCTGCTTTGTCTAGCCAATCGGTGCCGGCGCTAAAGGTTTGGATCAAACGCAGGTTGCCCAATTTGGAGACAAATTCAGCGTCGAGCAAACCACGCCCACCTGCGGGTATCAGCGCGACCGCGTCTTTGCACTCTTTCAACACGTCTTCGGGTGGTTGATTCGAATCTACGAACCGCAACTCGACGTCGGGATGCTTTTCCGCCTCCTCCAACATCTCAACGGTACGCGTTTTACCGCGCGCATCCTCTTTCGGAGCCAAAAGAACCACTACGGCCATCGTTTCAACGCTCTACTTTCTGTTCGTTTTTGCGTCGCGTACTTTCAATGTTGTGCGAACAATCGCGCCCAACAGTCGCCACGAATAGCGCATTATACTAGTTTGGTAGCGCGTCATTTGACTTTCGCCCCTACTCGAGCCTACCGGCAAAGCGATAGTTTGAAACGCTCCTCCGTCTCCGAGAACAACGCCGCACGCATCCAAAACTATGCCCGAGCCTAAACTCGAACGCGCGACTATCCGAGTGCCTGCGACAAGCGCAAACCTCGGACCCGGTTTCGATTGCATCGGCGTGGCGGTCAATCTCTGGAACGAGACCAACGTCACTTTCGGCAGTTCCTCAATTACGATCTCCGGCGAAGGTTCAGATTTGCTACCGAGGGACGAAAGTAATCTAGTCGTTTCGAGCGCCCGTCGAACATTTCGGGAACTTGGAGTCGACCCGATGCCATTGGCGTTCGATTGCCACAACATCATCCCGCTGGCCCGCGGTTTAGGTTCGTCATCTGCGGCCACAGTTACGGGCATCGCCGCCGCATTCGCATTCGCTGGGTTTGATATCGCGGAGGCAGAATCTCAGCGGCGTATCTTCACCATCGCCGCCGATATCGAAGGTCATCCGGACAATGTCTCGCCCGCGGTGTACGGAGGTTGCCAAATCGGATTCAACGTTGATGACGGTTGCCCAGACAGTAGCTGGATTGTCAGCCGCGTCAATATCGCCGACGAGTTGAAAGCCGTGGTATTCGTGCCAGATTTCACGATGGCGACCAAGGAAGCCCGAGGAATATTGCCCGACGTGGTGCCGCGTTCCGACGCCGTTTTTAATGTCGGTCGCGCCGCCATGCTGGTTCACGCACTTGAAACGCGCCAATGGCCGCTTCTACGACACGCCACCGATGACCGATTGCATCAACCGCAACGCATCGAAAAACTGTTCCCAAGATTCCGGCCCATCGCGCGCGGCGCGCTCGATGCCGGCGCTCACGGCGTATTTCTTTCCGGCGCGGGACCGACTGTCATGGCACTAGCTACCGATCGTTTCATGACGATCTGTTACGAAATGTCAGAAAACGCGAGGAAAGCGCAGATCGTTGGAAAGGCATTGATTCTCGACATCTCACACGAAGGGATGCGGATTGAATCCCAATGCGAACATGACAGTTGAATTCGAAATGCCGCAAACGAAGCAAGTCGTAGTCCAAAAATTCGGTGGCAGTTCGCTAGCCACCGAAGAACTACTGCGAAAGGTAGCCAAACGAGTTGCCGCGCGCCGCGAGCAAGGTGCCGATCTCGTTGTTTGTGTCTCCGCCATGGGCGACACAACCGATGAACTCCTGAACCTCGCACATCGTCTGTCCGGCGACTATTCGCCTAGCCCGCGCGAAACCGACGCCCTGATATCTACCGGAGAGTTAGTGAGCGCATCTTTGATGGGCATCGCAATCCGAGGTTTAGGTCACGATGCCATTAGCCTCAGCGGTCGGCAAGCAGGCATTCAGACCGATGAAACGTTCGGTTCAGCGCGCATCGCCAACATTGAACCTGCCCGCGTGCTTCGGGAAATCAAACGTGGACGAATTGTAGTTATCGCCGGATTCCAAGGCCTCACACCCGCTGACGACACGACCACACTGGGACGCGGCGCATCAGATTTGACCGCCGTAGCGATTGCAGCATCGATCGAGGCAGACGTTTGTGAAATATATACCGATGTCGACGGCATCCTAACCGCTGACCCGCGCCTTGTGCCGGACGCCAGAGTCATACCCCAAATCGGTTACGAAGAGATGCTGGAAATGGCGTCTCTTGGCGCGAAGATGAACCCTCGATCGATCGAGATGGCGTCGGTGCACAAGGTTCCGATGCTCATCACTTCTTCCTTCAACCCGCACGCTGCGGGAACTAAAATCGGCAATCTTGAGGACCAAAACAGCAACATGGAGATTCGAAAGAGCATCACCAGCATCGCAACTGAGCGTTCCGTCGCCCGAGTCACGCTACACGGAATCGCGGACCGCCCCGGTATCGCCGCGGCGATCATGATGCCGCTCGCAGAGGCGGGCATCAGCATCGACGTTATAGTCCAAAACGTTTCATCTCACGGACTCACCGACATGTCGTTCACGGTGGGTCAAGAGTACCTTCAAAGAGTTGCCGAGATAACTTCGCAAAACACCGAAGTGGGTTACAGCGATATTGCCACGCGGGACGGACTTGCCAAAGTCAGCGTCGTCGGTACTGGTATGACCAACTCGCCGGGATACGCAGCTCGCATGTTCCGGGCACTCGCCGACGCTAATGTAAACATCGAGATGATTACGACTTCAGAGATTCGCATCACGTGCATCGTCGACCAGGAACACGTGGCTACAGCCGCGAGAGCGTTACACTCTGAATTTGAACTGGAAGCGGATTGAGAATCGTACGGATCATTTGATGCCACAGACACGAGCACAAGGAATCCGCGTCGTCGGCAGATTCGAGAATCACATTACAGTCGCCGTCGTCATCCCAACTTTCAACGAAGCCGAAAACATTGGAACTATCGTCCAAAAGCTCATCGAATTGGAGATCGAAGACCTCGGCATCCTGTTCGTGGACGATTCATCTCCTGACGGAACCGGCGAGATCGCTGACGGTCTTGCGGACGAACACCCAGGACGGATCTTAGTGGCTCATCGGGGCGGCAAACTGGGATTGGGAACCGCATACATCGCCGGATTCAAGATCGCATTAGACGCGGGTGTTGCGCGCATCGTTCAGATGGATTGCGACTTATCGCATCCTCCTGCCGAGGTCCCTCGTATGATCGAATTGCTTCAATGCGCTGATGTCGTTGTCGGAACCCGGTACAGCGATGGTGGTGCCGTGGACCCCAATTGGAAGAAGTCACGAGTGCTACTTAGCAAATGGGCAAATTACGGCATCCGAGCCATTTTGGGACTGAAGATTCACGACGCTACAGGTGGTTTCAAGGGATTCAACCGCAACGCTCTTGAAGCCATAGACCTTGATCGGCTCACCATCACCGGTTTTGGGTTCCAAGCTGAAGTAGCCCATCGGACGCAGCGAAGCGGATTGACCGTCGTCGAACATCCATTCACATTCGTGGAACGGACGGCTGGCAAGTCCAAAATGTCACTTCAGATCGCCATCGAGGCTTTTTGGCGTTTAACTTTGCTGAGATTCAAGGCAAATTAAACTGGATGACGAGTGGATCACGTTTTCATTTGCATCAACAGTCGTGCCGTATGAGAATTGATTCGTTCGCTCTTCTAACGAATTTCCTAGGAAACCGACGCCATCATCAGAACAATGATCACACCTGACTTCACCATCATCGGAGAGAATATTCACTGCACCCGCGTCGTGAAACGCGGCGGCATTAGGGGGCATGTCTTCGATGACGGTTCGGAGGCCGTTAAGTATCGCGTCGACGGCGAAACCCGTTTCGTGCGTGTGCCTGAATCTTTCGAGAAGACACAACCCTACCAACAGGGCAATCTGAAGCACTTCATGATCGCCATATGGAAGGGTGTCAACTGCGACGGAGCCGAAGCCGCCGAGGGCGAAGCGTATGTCAGGCACGAAGTCGAAAGACAAACGAAGGCCGGATCGGCATATTTGGATCTAAACGTCGACGAACTTTCCCATCGCATCGGCGAACAGATCGAAGCGATGCAGTGGCTCGTCGAGTTCGTTCAATCGGTCGCCGATATCCCACCCAGCATCGATTCGTCGAACTCTGAAATAATCCAAGCCGGGTTAGAGGCTTACGACAGGTCCGCGGGGCGGCCGATGGTCAATTCCGTCGCTTTGGAACGGCTGGAAACCCTCGATCTGATCGCGGAGCACGACGCGAAGTGCATCATCTCCGCGGCTTCGGAGAGCGGCATGCCAGAAAATGCCGACGAGCGACTCGAGAACGCCACCCGTGTCGTCGACGCCGCGAGCGACCGAGGCGTCGCGTTTGCGGACATGTATATTGACCCCTTATTCTTCCCGGTTTCCGTTGACAAGGCATACGGCCCTCACGCTCTCGAAGCGGTCACGAAGCTCCGAAATCGTTTTGGCAACGATGTCCATATCACGGGCGGAATGAGCAACGTTTCATTTGGACTACCCAAACGAGCCCTTGTCAACGAGACGTTCGTAAAGCTGGTTGTTGAAGCCGGGGCGGATTCAGGTATCATCGACCCTATCCAGGTCAAGATTGATCGCGCGATGAACCTCGACATGGAATCCCCGCGCGTAAAATACGCAATCAACCTGCTTGAAGGCCGCGACGACTTCGCGATGGACTACATCTCGGCGTTCCGAAACGGCGAACTTGACTGATCGGACGTAAATCCGCGTTCACAACACGATAGCTGACCTCGGTCTCGTAGAGACTGCAACTTTGGCAACAGCTGAACAACCTTCTCTGTTCGTCCGATCATTCGGGTTTGTGCGACATGCATTCTGGTTCGTCTATCACAACGTCAATGACTTCATGTCGGTCAATGGACACTATTTGGCCGCCGCCATCGCGTTCTATGCTTTTCTCTCGATCTTCCCTCTGTCGATTGCCTTGATCACCCTTTGGCGCTTCGTCGTCGGATTAGAGGGTTTCGAAGACCGCCTAATCAGTGGCATCGTGAACCAGATTCCAGTTCTCGCCGAAACTGAAGGCCCTTCTTTCGTAGAACGATTTGTTCAGAATGTGAGTAATGATCCGGCCGTCACGTCTAGCTTGACGGGATTGACCTTGTTCATAGCAGGCATGGGTGTTTTCGGCTCGATTCGCAAAAGCGTCAACGTTATCTGGGGCATACAACGTCCCCGCCCATTCCTGATTGAACGCGCTATCGACTTCGTGATGATGGTGATCGCGTCTTCACTCCTCTTTCTGTCGCTTCTGCTGTCGGCGGTGTTTTCATTCATTCAGGAACTCGCACAACTGCTTACCACCGAACGCGCGCCGTTCGATCAGTGGTTCCTCGTCGTCGCAGGTTATGTGATCCCTTCGGCGATCACATTCTTGGTCTTCATCGTGGTCTACTGGTGGTTGCCGAACACGAAGGTCAAGTTTGCTGATATCTTGGGTGTTGGCGTCTTGACCACGATTGCATTCGAAATCGCAAAATACGTCTTCATTTTCTTCCTCCGCAACTCGGATGGGCTGTTGGCATCGATCTACGGTAGCATCAGCACCATAATGATGTTTTTCCTGTTCGTCTATGTCGAGTCGATCATTCTTCTTGCAGGTGCGATGTTCTCCGCCAAATGGTCGAATCATCTACGCGTCGATGACCAACGACGCCAGAATCGATTATTGATAAACAATCTTCAGCGGATAAACGATTCCGATCGATTGGCATTCTTGCCGGAGAGTTGAGACCGCGGGTCGTGTTGCACATACCCACCGTAGATAGGATCGACGAACTACGCCGACGCGGCGCTTCGTTCCTAGGTGACCTCGTTGCGACCGTTCGCGTTATTGAACGCCTGGCGTCACCGGTGATTCAGCTTGTCAGGGAATTCGTCGCTTACAAAGCGCACTTCCTTGCAGCAGCGATCGCGTTCTATACCTTTTTGTCGCTGTTGCCGCTGACAATCGCCATGATTACGGTGATCCACCTGACGATCGGCGAGGGGGAGTTCCATGAACTACTGCATGATGCCATCCTGACACAGATACCTGTGCTCAGCGAGGCGGCATCCGGACCATCCTTCGTCGAGGATTTCATAACTCATGCGGTCACTAACTCGGCGCTAACATCTGGCCTCGGTGGACTTGTGCTTTTCATTTCGACTTTGGGCGTTTTCTCAGCGGTTCGCCAGAGCATCAACATCGTGTGGGGAATCGAACGGCGCCGCGGTTTTTTCATGCAGCGGGTGGTTGAGGTCGCGTTGATGATGATCGCGAGCCTGTTGTTGCTAACATCCTTCGTCGTCTTCACGGTGTTCTCATTCCTAGAGGAGATCGCGGTTTTCTTTGCTTTCGACACCGCGACGATCCGATATTCATTGTTCGAGATCGTAGGAATCGTATTGCCGTGGGCCATCACATACACGGTTTTGACGTTTATCTACGCGTGGGTACCAAACACCAAGACACACATCAAAGCGATCCTGCCCGTCGCACTCGTCGCGACCGTCGCTTTTGAAGTCGTGAAGCATGTTTTTGCTGTTTACCTGCAACTTAACGCTGGACATCTTCTCTCGATTTACGGCAGTCTCGCGGCTTTGATGATGTTCTTCATATTCGTCTACGTCGAAGCAATCATCGTGCTCGCCGGCGCCATGTTGTGCGCCAAGTGGACCGAATACCTCAAAACCCGCAACCAACAGCGGTTGTTCGATCCTCAGGAGTTCAGGATGCGACGTTTCGCAGCGCGGATACGTCTGATCCGAGGTGCCAAACCGTAAGCTCCGCGCCTAATTTGCCAAATCGTCGGCGAAAGTGAAAAGTGCTGGCAAGCCACCGGTATGCAGAAACACGACGGATTCCTCCGGAGAAACGCTGCCCGTCCGGATGTCATCGAGAAGTGCCGCCATCACCGTTCCGGTGTAGTTGGGGTCCAAAATGATGGCATCAGTCTGCGCGGCCAGGCGAATCGCATCGCCGACCTCAGGTGTCATGAGACCGTAACCTTCACCGACGAATTGATCCAGAACGCGCATGTCCGCCTCGGCGAATGTCATGGGAAGGTCGAGGAAGCCTCGAATATCCTCGACATGCTGAAAGATGTAGTCGTCCAAGGGCATGTCGTAATTCACCGTGACGCCGGTGAAACGCCAATCTAATCCCAGATTCTTAGCGGCCAAGATGAGTCCGCACAAAGAACGTCCAGCGACGCCGTAAATGTGAACTTGTTGCAGCCCCAGTTCCTCGATCTGGCTCAACAACTCCAAGCCGCACCGAACGAAACCCACCATGCCAACCACTCGCGGGAAGAGGTGTTCTTGCAGCAGGTAAACCTTGGCGCCGTCTGCTTCTAACTTTTCCTTCAACTTGGCGGCATAATCGTCGGCGTCTTCAGATTGAAACTGATCGAGCAGATGCATTTCGGCACCCAACAGTTTGTCAATCAAAAGGTTGCCTTGGACCTTCCGATTTGCTGCATTTTTCAACACCAACACATACCGCAAACCGGATTTATTGGCCGCCGCGGCCGTCATGCGGGCGTTGTTCGAGTGATAGTCCATGATGTTGATTAAGGTGTCATAACCTGCATCAACAATGTGAGGCATCTCAAATTCATAGTGCCGAGCCTTGTTGCCACCGAACGCCAACCCAGTCATGTCCTCACGCTTCACATAGATCGGTGGAACCACGTGCCCATCATCGGTCAACCGTTCCCTTAATCGCGGCATCTCCTCTAACGGAGTCGGCGTGTGGGCAATGTCAACGCGCGGCAGGGCGTCGACTCGAGCAGCAAGTTCTTCGCGTGTGAGCATGGTGTCTGAAATGATAATCTCGATCGAGGCACGCGGTTCTGCGAGATTACATGCCTCTGCCGTAATATCCCGAAGCCCGCGCCCAGCGATCGGAAACTTGAGCCGCGACGACCTCGCCGGTACAAGTGGTAGTCCCATCATCACTGACCAACTCCACCTGCAATTTGGTTCGTCGTCGTTCTACGCCGACAACTTTTGCTCTGACAGTGAAAGGCATCGACAACGGCGTTGGTTTCAAATATTCCACATGCAATGAAGCTGTTGCGTACCACAACAGTGGACGTTTGCCGTCGCCGGCAAATCGCTTAGCTCGCCGGTACGCGTCAGCGATCGCCGTACACACTGAGTGGCAATCCATGACCGCTGCGATGATGCCACCGTTGACAATGTCGTGGGGCATCGCGGCGTGATGGGCCTGTGGCACGAATCGACACACAGAAAAGTCCCCGTCCCAACTCGATTTAATGTTCAGTCCGTGCTCGTTCCACGCACCACAACCAAAACAGGAATTTCCGATCAACCCATCTTGAACGAACTCTGGTGGGCAAGGAAGATTGGGGATCGCATCGACGGCGCTCGTCAACTTCTTCGACCTGCTGTCCGCCGTCGGCGCCGCCGACCTCTTGTCCTTGCGCCATTCCTCGATGGTTTAGGCGCAACACCGAGATCTGGGTGCTCATCCAAGATATCGGCAATCTTGATTTCGGTGCGACCGTTGGTAAGCTCCGCGTCGTGCACACCGTTAACACCGGACTCGGACACATCCGAACCTTCCGCAGTTTCATCTGGCACGATACCGGAGATTTCGCGCAAGTACGCACCTGTGTACGATCGGTCGACCGAGGCGATAAATTCTGGAGTGCCGACCGCGACCAACTCGCCGCCATCATCCCCGGCATGGGGACCGAGATCGATGATCCAGTCGGCGTTCTTGATTAGGTCGAGATGGTGCTCAATCAGCAACACGGTATTTCCGTTGTCTACCAACCTATGCAGCACGGTCAACAGCTTGTCCGCGTCGTCGAACGACAAACCAGTTGTCGGTTCATCCAAGATGTACAGCGTCTGGCCGGTGCTCCGTTTCGACAACTCCGAAGACAATTTGATCCGTTGCGCTTCACCGCCCGAAAGCGTCGTGGCTGGTTGACCCAGATGTATGTATCCCAGTCCCACGTCAATCAACGTTCGGAGCTTGTTGGCGATCGTAGGAATGTTCTCGAATAGCGCGTGTGCCTCAGTGACCGTCATGTTCAACACGTCTGAAATAGATGCGCCTTTGAACAGGATCTCCAACGCTTCGCGGTTGTACCGCGCGCCTTCACAAACCTCGCACGGGACCGTCACGTCTGGCAAGAACTGCATCTCGATCTGCGTGTATCCCGCTCCTGAACACGCTTCGCATCTCCCGCCGCGCACATTGAATGAAAATCGGCCCGGCGTGTAGCCACGGGCGCGAGCTTCCGGCATCGACGCAAAGAGATCCCTGATCGGTGTGAATACTCCGGTATACGTCGCCGGATTCGACCTGGGTGTTCTTCCAATCGCCGATTGATCGATGTTGATCACCTTGTCAATCAGCGGCAACCCAAAAACGTCGTCGTGGGGACCGGGCCGATCTTTAGCCCGGTAGAAATGCTGAGCCAAACGCTTCAATACGATCTCGTTAACCAACGTGCTCTTGCCAGAACCAGATACTCCAGTCACGCAAACGAACACACCAAGAGGAATCTCAACATTCACATTCTTCAAATTGTTCGCCCGAGCCCCAATTACCTTTAACGCGGGTTCTCCCTTCTTCCGCCGTTCATTGGGTGTAGCGATTTCCTTCCGACCGCTCAGATACTCCCCAGTGATCGACCTTTCGGCCAACATTATGGCTTCGATATCGCCTTCCGCCACCACGTGCCCGCCATGTTCGCCAGCGCCGGGACCCAGATCGACGATGTGGTCGGCAGCTCGCATCACCGCCTCGTCGTGCTCCACGATCAACACGGTGTTACCAACATCCCGCAAACTCTTCAGCGTCGCGATTAGCCGATCGCCGTCATGGGGATGCAATCCGACGGATGGTTCGTCACATACGTAGAGCACTCCCATCAGACCGGAACCGATCTGTGTAGCGAGCCGAATCCTCTGTCCTTCGCCGCCGGACAATGACCCGGCTGATCGGTCCAAGGTCAAGTACTCCAGACCGACTCTAGCAAGGAAGCCCAACCTCGATTCGATCTCTTTGAGTATTTGATCGGCGATTGAAAGTTCCCTACCCGTCAAAACCTCAGTGATCGGTCGTTCGTCGTCAGTCCACTTACCGTTCCGACATGCGTCCACCCATTGCAACGCGGTCGCGACCGATTGCCGCGTGACCTGCATGATGTTCATCCCCAGCAATGTAACTGCAAGGGCATCGGGCTTGAGTCGATCGCCATCACAGGTATTGCACCTCCGCTGCGACATGTATCGCTCAATGTCGTTTCGAACGTTCTCCGACTCGGTGTTCGAATGTCGGCGCTGCAAATTCGGGATTACACCCTCAATCTGCCCCTTCCAACTAAATACTGCGCCAGACGAAGTCCGATGCGTCAACTGAACTTTTTTCCGACCCGATCCGTACAGAATCAGTTTCAGGTGTTCCGGTTCAAGCTCCGATATCGGTTTGTCCAATGGGACTTGGAAATGTTCGTTTAATGCGTTCAGCGGCCCCCAAGCCCATTGGGAATTCTTACCATCCCGACTCCAAGGCGCTACTGCCCCATCCTCGAGTGCGATCGCCTTGTTCGGCAACACCAGATCGGGGTCGATCTCCAGCCGGTAACCGATACCCGAACAATCGGAACAAGCACCGAATGGAGTGTTAAATGAAAAGTTTCGCGGTTCCAACTCCGACATCGAAATGTCGCAATCAGGACAGGCGAACTGTTCAGAATAAGCGATGTCTTGCGATCGATTCTCCTGCTTTTTGCGGCGTCGTTGTTTGTTGATCGTGCCCGCGACGACAGCGCTCTTCGCACCCGACGACAACTCCTCGATCAATCGTTCAGTCGGATTCAGCACGGCAACCGTCAACATCCCTTCAGCGGTCCTCAACGCTGTCTCGACGGATTGGGTCAAACGCTCCCGCTCCGTCGTGTCTCTCACAATGATCCGGTCAACTACGATCTCGATGTTGTGCCACTTGTTTTTGTTGAGCGTGATCTCTTCGTTAAGCTCAACTACCTCACCATCGACGCGCGCACGGACGAACCCGGAACGTCGCGCACCTTCGAATATCGCCGTGTGCTCACCCTTCTTATGCTTGACCACTGGCGCTAGCAACAACAGGCGCGAGCCTTCATCCAAACGCGTTATCGAGTCGACGATCTGTTGCACGGTCTGTCGTTGAACGGGTTGGCCACAGTTTCGACAATGGGGGCGACCTGCGCGTGCAAACAATAACCTGAGATAGTCGTATATCTCCGTGACCGTTCCGACCGTCGAGCGAGGATTTCTTGAAACGCCCTTCTGATCAATCGAAATCGACGGGCTCAATCCATCGATGTGATCCACCTCTGGCTTCTCCAACCGACCCAAAAATTGACGCGCATACGCCGAAAGACTTTCGACATAACGTCGTTGTCCCTCTGCGTAGACCGTGTCGAACGCTAAACTGCTCTTTCCGGAACCCGAAACACCAGTTACGACGACCAATTTGTCGCGCGGGATACGAACATCAATGTTCTTCAAGTTGTGTTCGCGTGCGCCGCGCACGACGATTTCGTTTTCAGACATTTAGTTCGGGCTCAATCTCGAAACATGCAACCCCGTCGCAACTTCCCGCCACCAGTTAGCGGGATAGATCAAAAGGCTGCATACTCGATTCTAGAGTAAGTTCCTCCCACTGTCTCGATGCGAGGTTCTCGCACCCATGCCTAATTTAGTAATGGATTGCGGTTCCGACGCCGCCACCAGCTGCGATGCCGTCTCCGTTGATTGCAACAGCTTTTGGTGAGGCGACGAACGCAACGATATATGCGATTTCCCTCGCATCGATGATTCGTCGCGACGAGTTGCTCTCCGACATCTCTTCCAGAATGGCATCGACCGAAACTCCGCGGTCTTTCGCGCGTGCCGCGGCTACGCCGGCTGTCGCTTCCGTCCGAGTTGCGCCCGGATGGATTACCACGCTGTTGATGCCATGCGGACCCAATTCATCCGCTAAGTTTTTCGTGAGAGCCGAGACGGCAACGTTCCGCATCGAACCCACCGCTGACCCGCTTGAGCGCGACGCGAGACCACTGATGTTGATGATGCGTCCCCATCCTCGCTGCTTCATGATCGGTGCTACAGCTCTTGCGCACCTCAGATATCCCAACACCTTAGTGTTGATGTCATCGTTGAACGCCTCATCCGTCACGCCTTCGATTCCCGGGACGCGAGCCTGACCCAGCGGTCGAGCGGCGTTGTTGACCAAGATGTCGATGCCGCCCAACTGGAAATTCGCCCGCGCAACCATGGCGTCAACCGAGGCCGTGTCCGACGTATTGCACTCAATCGCAAATATGTCGCGACCAGTATCTGCAGCGATTTCTTTCGCGGTTGCCTCCAGCGCATCTACATTGCGCGCGCAGATCGCCACATTGCACCCCTCGCGCGCCAACTCCCAAGCGATCGCCTTGCCAATCCCACGGCTGCCTCCAGTAACAACAGCCGACTTTCCATCAAGTTCAAGATTCACGGAGGTTTACTCCCTTTCAGATTGCGCGCGGCACTAGTTACTCAACGATCGCTGGCCGGCGCCGCCAAAACTCCGTCGCACCTTCAAAGGCAAACGCCATCTGTAACACCGAAAAATCGGCTTTCTGCCGACCCACGATCTGCAGTCCAGCCGGCAATCCGTCGGCGTCGAAACCACTCGGGACCGAAATCGCCGGTAGTCCTGTAACGGTGATCGACGAACACGGCGTCATCCACTCAAGGTAGTTCGCCAGCGGTTTGCCGTCGACCTCGGTCGGATACTCCTCATCAGCGGAAAATGGTGGAACGGAGGTCACCGGCAACATCAGGAAATCGTATCGACTCATGAAATCCGCCATTCGCACATACAGCGCGGTACGACGTTCCTCGGCCTTCTTTACATCCAATGCCGAGATTCGCGCACCTTCCTCCGCGTTCCAAATTATCGTTTCCTTGACCAAATCTCGATGGTCGCGAATATTCGTTTCGTGCTGATGCGCAAATATCGCCGCCCTCAGCACGTGGAATATCTCACCAGCATCCTCCAACGGCGGTTCTGCATCCTCCACGACGCAACCCAGGTCTTCGAAAACCTGACGTTGCGCGTCCAGCGTTTTGGTGATCACCGGTCCAATCGGTGCCCCACCAACATTCCGGCTCCAAGCGATCCGCGCCCCGCCAAAATCGCGTTCCAACGGTTCGCCAAAAACCGAGCCCGGTTGCATCAACGAATTCGGTACCCTCGGATCCGGCCCCGCTAACGCGGTCAATTGAAGAGCGACGTCCTTTACCGTGCGAGCGATTCCGCCCGTCACCGACTCGGACGTGTAGCCGAGTGGCGCAGGGTGTACCGGCACGGTCCCGATGCTGTTCCTCATCCCGACAACGTTTGACCAAGCAGCCGGATTCCTCAATGAGCCACCAAAATCCGATCCTTGGGCGATCGGCATCATCCCGCAGGCCAATGCTACTGATGCCCCGCCACTGCTCCCACCACAGGTCTTCGTGAGATCATACGGGTTGAACGTCGTCCCAAAAACCTCGTTGAACGTCTGCGATCCGGCACCGAATTCCGGAGTGTTCGTTTTGCCGATAACGATGGCCCCGGCCGCTTTGTAGCGTTGAACCGTAAGCGAATCCTCGTTCGGCACGAAATTCTCGAAAATCGGCGACCCGAAAGTGGTTCGAATGCCGGCCGTCGGTTGCAGATCTTTGATACCCACGGGAAGACCATGCAGTGGCCCAAGATCATCGGCTCCAACCTTGGCCAAAGTTCTGTCAGCCTCGGCCGCCTTATTCAACAACACATCCCCATCGAGCAACGTCACAATTGCGTTCACAGTGGGATTGATGCGCTCGATCTGATTAAGGTGTGCAGTCATCACCTCTCGGGCCGAAACATCTCGGTTGCGAATCCATGCCGCGATGTCACTAGCGGTCGAGAAACACAGATTCTCGGCGTCGGTTGGTACGTTGTTCACCACCAAGTCTGTCCTTCCACCTCATTCTGGATATCGCTCCAATCGCGCGTGTAAATGCCGGTAGAGAGATATTTCCAGCCACCATCTGCGAACAGCATTACAATCGTCCCGCTCTCCAATCGTCGCGCCGCCCTGATCGCGCTCGCCAACACCGCACCCGAAGAAACACCCACAAATATGCCGGCATCCAACAGTAGCTTCTTCGTCCAGTAAAACGACTCTTCGGCCTCGACCATGATCCTGGCATCAAGCGCATCGAGGTCGAGGATCGGCGGAATAAATCCATGCTCGATGGACCGCAAACCCTGAACCTTGTCGTCGGGATGCGGTGCGGCGGCGACGATTTTGATGTCCGGATTGTGTTCGCGGAGGGCGCGGCCTACGCCCATCAGGGTGCCACCCGTGCCGAGGCCGGCGACGAACATGTCAACCTCCGGAACGACGCGGGCGATTTCGGGTCCGGTTGTTCTGTAGTGGGCATTGGGGTTTGCGCGGTTGCCATATTGATACGGCATGAACCACGAGGGGTTTTCGTGGGCGAGTTCCTTTGCGACGTTAATCGACTCGTTGGTGCCTTTTTCGGCGGCGGAGAAGACGATCTCAGCGCCGAAGCCTTCGAGGAGTTGGACGCGTTCGGCGCTGACGCTCTCGGGCATGACGACCTTGACTTCGTAGCCGCGCAGGCTTCCGATCATCGCGAGACCGATGCCGGTGTTGCCGCTGGTCGGCTCAAGGATTACGCCGCCAGTAGAGCGGCTCAGCATGCCGTCGTCTTCGGCTTGGTCGATAAGGGAGAGCGCGACACGATCTTTGACGCTGCCTGTCGGGTTATCGGACTCTAGCTTTGCGAGAAGGCGGACTTCGGACTTGGGGCTGAATTGAGAGATGTCGACAACCGGCGTGTTGCCGATTTCGTGTGTGACATCGCGAGCTACAAGGCCGCGTTCCGCGAGTTGCATTATTGGTGGCCTTCCCTCACCTGCCGCGATGAGTTGGGGTTAGGCAACTGCCTGCGGCGGAGCGATGCCGCAGAAAATCTCGTAGTCGATGAGTTCGGTGACTTCGGGATCGTCACCGCAAAGTTTGCAATCCGGGTTGCGGCGCACTTTGATCTCTCGGAACTCCATGGTCAAGGCGTCGATGATGAGCATTCGTCCGGCGAGAGTTTCGCCGATGTTCATTGCGACCTTGATGGTTTCTAGGGCTTGGATGGATCCTACGAGTCCGGGGAGCGCTCCGATGACACCTGCTTCTGCGCAGTTGGGGACTTCGCCGGGGGGCGGAGGATCAGGAAAAAGGCAGCGGTAGCAACCTTGACCGGGGATGTACGTGGTCGCTTGACCGTCGAAGACGAGGATTGCGCCGTCGACGAGGGGCTTGTCGGCTAGGTATGCGGCGTCGTTTACGAGGTACCGGGTCGCGAAATTATCCGCGCCGTTTACTACGATGTCGTAGTTGGGGATGATGTCCATCGCGTTATCGGCGTTGATAGGTTCCTCGTGGATGATGACGTTGACTTCGGGGTTGTGGGCTTGGAGGGTTTCCTTGGCCGATTCAACCTTGCGGCGTCCGACATCGGCGTCGGAGTGAAGGATCTGGCGTTGGAGGTTGCTAACGTCGACGACATCGAAGTCGACGATGCCAATGGTACCCACTCCGGCGAGCGCGAGGTAAAGAGATACTGGAGACCCGAGTCCGCCTGCGCCGATGACGAGGACTTTTGCGCCTACGAGGGCGCGCTGTCCGGCGCTGCCGACGTTGGGCATGATCAGATGTCGGCTGTATCTTTGTACCTGGGCCGGGGTTAGTGGAGGCGCGGCGGTTGCGCTACCGTTGACTGATCCATTTGTGCTCTGCATGAGAACGACCTTCGACTCGCTCGATATTGACAGCTACCGTCGCAAATTCTGAATAATCTGGTGCATTGGGGTTTCTTGCGATGCTATCCGTGATTCTATCGCATAGCCGTGTTGAGAATGCCGATTAGGTCGTCACTTGCGTCATCGGTTGGTCGGGTACCAACCATTCGGAAATCAAATTAAATATCAGTTGGGGCTTCCGACCTCTAGGGCCAATTCTTGGATGCCCTGCAGCTCGTGTTGCTTCTCGACCAAATCCGCGATCTTGATGTGGAACAAATAGTCAAGCAACATTTTCTCGACATCGCCCCAAAGTTCTCGTTGCGAACATGCCCCAGAGATAAGGCAAGCGGTCGGTTCCGACAGACAATCGATCGCGGCAAAACTGTGGTCAACGCAATCGACGACCCTGCCAACGGTGATCTCCGATGCAGAAAGCGCCAAACGAACCCCACCGCCGGGACCTCTTCGGGACTCGATCAGACCTGAACGCGCGAGGTCGGCTGAGATTCGCAGTAAGTAAGGTTCAGGGATGTGTTGCTGCTGAGCGATGGTGGATGTTGACGTGAGACCACCTTCCGGCTGCATTGCCAGAAATACGAGCATGCGGACTGCATAGTCCACTTTCATCGGAATCAGCATGGCGGGAAACCAAACGGGGGTACGGCGCCGCTAAAGATGTTCGCCGTGAGTTGAGACGAATCGCCAGATCGACGCTCCAACTTTCTGATGTCGCAAGTATACCAATCGTTAGACTGAACCCACTTTAGGAGCAAGAGAGTTGGAAAGTCGGCACCTTGAGATTAGAATCGAAGTTTGTCGCACCTTCAATGGATCGCGTCGTCGTTCACAAGAAAACGCGTATCAAATCGATACGTAACGCCCAAACAATCAACCCCGTAACGGGAGTAACCGAAAAATGGCCGACCTGGTGCTGCAAGCCGACACTCGAACCACGATGGGCAAAAAGAATCGCGCCCTCCGGGCACAAGGCATCATTCCGATCCACGTGTACGGACTCAAAGAGGCTCCACTTTCACTCCAAGCTGAAAGTCGACGGTTGATAAACGTAGTTCGTGAAGCCGGCAGGACGACTCCTGTCATTGTTGAATCGGTCGCCGGAAACCAGGACGTCACTCTGGTTCGCGAAGTCGCAACGCACCCCGTATCCGGAGATGTGCTTCACGTCGACTTTCTACGTGTTGATGTGACTCAAACCGTCGAAGCCCCGGTCCCGGTAGTGCTAATAAATCAAGAAGAAGCTACTGGTACACGCGGAGGTGCAGGTTTTGTAACCCAAGGCGTTTACGAAGTTGTGCTCGCAGCTCGTCCGGGCAGCATCCCACATGAACTCCTGGCTGATTGCTCGGTACTCGATTCTCTTGACGTCGCCATCTTGGCCTCGGAATTGCCATTGCCTGCCGACGCGGCGCTCGCCAGCGACCCCGACGAGCGTATAGCGTGGATACAGCCGCCGAGAGTCATCGTTGAAGATGAAGAAGAGGACGAAGGTCTAGAAGGTGAAGAAGGTGAAGACGAAGGCGACACGAGCGAAGACGACGAGGAGTCGACTTCTTAGGCGCATTTCGTCGAAACAAGAGCGTTGTTCGTCCATTCGAGTCGTCTGAAACCGCGCATTTGCGATTTTGCTAACTCAGAGGTGGTCGTTCAGGCGTCTTGCCTATCTGAACCACCGTGCGTAAGATTGAACGAGAAGCAATGAAGTGAATCCCGTTGGGTAATCAACCGGGTTTACCCCGAAATATAGCCGATTTGGCAAACTACTGGGTGATTGACAATGCGTCGATACTCCCAGATCGTACGAAACCGGGGTAACCCATAGGTTCAACTGAACCATTACCGACGCGATTCAGACGCAGGTAACTGCGGCTACAACAAGGAGTCGATCCATGAATCCTGCCCTCGTAGCCGGCCTAGCAAGCGTGTCTGCGTTGGTGTTTCTCATTGTCGGCATGGCGATCGGCTATTGGGGCAATTCGCGCCTCAACTCTCGAGCCATCAGAGCGACTGAGGATGCACTGACGCAACAGATTGAACAGGCGCGGACTCGCAGCAACGAGATTCTCAAAGAATCACAGCAAAGAGCAGAAGAATACAGGAAAGAAATCGAGACCGAGAGGACGAATACGGCAAGACAGGCACGCCGCGATCGGCGTGACCTACAGCGAATCCAACGTAGGATCGACAGATCCGCTGAGGAACTGAACAGCCAGCAAACTGAGTTGAAGGCGTTTGAATCACGATTAAAGCAAACGGATGAAGAACTTCGTGAACGGAGCGCTAACGAGCTCGAACGGCTCTCAGGGATGTCAAAAGAGTCCGCTCTCGAGATCCTGCTGAAACGCGCCGAGGACGAGAACGATTACGAGTTCAAGCGCCGATACCGCGAAGCGGAACTCAAATATCAAGACGATTCTGATGAACGCGCCAGAGAGATTCTCGCCGCGTCTATGCAACGCCTAGCTTCAGATGTTGTCGGCGAAGCGTCGATGACGAGCATCCCGATCCCTTCCGAAGATGTCAAGGGACGCCTCATCGGTCGCGAAGGGCGCAATATTCGAGCGATCGAAGCCAATACCGGTGTCGATCTGCTCGTTGATGACACGCCCGATACAGTCGCCATATCGTGTTTCGACCCGATCCGACGCGAAGTCGCCCGCGTTGCATTGGTTAGATTGATCAAAGACGGGCGGATCCAACCCGCCAGAATCGAAGACGCGGTTCGAAAAGCGCAAAAAGAAGTGGATGTCGCAGTTCGTAAATCGGGCGAAGACGCGGTACTGGACGTCGGTATAAGGGGGCTGCATCCCGAATTGACCAAGCTAATGGGGCGGCTCAAGTACCGTTATTCATACGGTGAAAACGTGCTGCAACATTGCATCGAAGTTGGTCACTTTGCAGGCATGTTGGCTTCTCAGATTGGTGACAATGCTCAAGTAGCCAAGACGGCTGGATTCCTCCATGACATCGGCAAAGCACTGACTCATGAAGTCGAGGGACCTCACGCAGAAATCGGTGCCGACATCGCGGCACAGTACGGGATCCGCGACAACATCGTAGTCGCGATTCGCGAACACCACGACCGCGAGATGACGACTCATGCATCGTTCATCGTCGCGGCGGCCGATGCCATCAGCGCAGCGAGGCCGGGAGCACGCAACGACAGCAATGAAAACTACCTAAAACGATTGAACGAACTCGAGGGAGTTGCCAGGGGATTTGATGGCGTCCGACGGGTCTTCGCGATACAAGCCGGACGGGAAGTGCGTGTTTTGGTAGACCCCGAAAAACTCAACGATGCGGAAGCCAGCTATCTTTCGAACGACATCGCAAAAGCGATCGAGAAGCGACTCCAATACCCCGGTCTCATCAGGGTGGTGGTCATCCGCGAATCCCGCGCGGAGGCGGTTGCGAGTTGAACCAGATGGTCACGTCGTGCCGGAAATGAATCAAAACGTTTAGACCCGCAAATCGATGACGCCTTCTGACACTGGTGCGCGGCATGACCCCGACGCATTGTTGGTGGGCGCTCCTCAATGGCCCGTGCAAGAGGACCTACACTTGCACACCAACGCGTCGGACTGCGTGAAGTCTCCTGCCGAAATCGTGGAGATTGTCAGCAGATCGTCGCTGCGATTGTTCGCCATCACCGACCACGACACTACATCGGGATTGGACGAGGCCGAAGCCGCGAGCGAACTGCATCCTGACATCACGTTTATTCCGGGCATTGAATTGAGCGCAGAAGTCAACGGCGATGAAATCCATCTAACTTGCCACTTCATCGACCGTCACAACGAAAAACTGCAAACCGAGCTTTCGGCGCTCCTTCGGGACCGTGAGAAGAAAGCTGAGCAGATCGTCCAACTACTAACCGATATCGGGTTACCAGTATCTTGGGACGAAGTGGTTGCCAACGCGGACGGAGCGATTGGTCGACCTCATATCGCCAGGGCCATGATCTCTAGGGGATATGTGGAAACGGTCTCTGATGCATTCTCTCGCTACCTGTCGCCGGGCAGACCGGCATATGTTGCGCGACGTAAACTCGATGGCACCAACGCGCTAGAGTTGGTTCACGATGCTGGAGGCGTCGCAACGGTTGCCCACCCGCGGACCGTCGCCAACATCGATGCAACATTGGCAACATTGACGCCGCATGGGCTCGCCGGAATCGAAGTGTACGCCGAGAAATATGGTAGCGATAGGATCGGACGGTATTCAACACTTGCCGAGCGTTATGACTTAATCAAATCCGGCGGCTCAGACTACCACGCGAACGACACGGTCAATGAAATCCTGCCCGGTATGAATGGCCCACCTCCCGGCACGGTCCGTGCCTTGTATCAACGTGCCGTCGACATGCATGGAATCGACGGCGTTGGTTACGAACTTGACCAATCCAAGTTGTGAAGACCTCATAGATGTCAGACACAGTTTTAAGCATCGCTCTCATCGTAGGGGCCTATCTCATCGGATCGGTTCCGTCGGCGTACGTGATCGGACGGATGGTCGCCGGCATCGACATCCGTGAGTATGGAAGCGGCAACGTCGGTGCTTCCAATGTCTCGGTGCACGTCGGCAAGAAATGGGTAGCCCCAATTGCCTTGTTTGATGTCTTCGTTAAAGGCTTACTGCCTGTCTACGTCGGCGGAGCAGCCGTCTTGGACCTCAGTCCTGCGACCCAAGCAGTCGCTGGGTTGGCGGCTTTGTGCGGACACAATTGGTCGATATTCCTCAAGTTCTCTGGTGGTCGAGGAATATCGGTCGGCATTGGTTCGATAGTCGGTTTCGGGATCCCGCTATTCATACTTTGGGCAGCGATCCCCGGGATTTTGTTCTCGCTAACGCCGTGGCGCGATTCCGCGGTGGGATGGCTGATTGCAACACTGCTACTCCCAATCTGGGCGCTGTGGGCGGGTTATGGTGTTTGGGTGGCAATCTACGGGATCGGTTTCGCCGTGATTACGATAATCCGGCGGACTACATCCGGTGGATTCAAAGAATCGTTGTTAAGTTATGGAGAGTTGACGCCTGTGAGATTGATTTGGAACCGAATGGTGTTCGATCGTGATATCGCATCACGTGATCTTTGGGTTCACAACCGACCTGACCAAACCACATAGTCCGAAGCATACTGATGAGCCAAAACGCTACCGACGTCGAACTCAACATGACGGAGTGTCCACGCGACTCTGGAGTCGAGACTAACCTGCGTTGCGCGCAGTGTTCCGACCCGATCTGCCCGCGCTGTATGGTGTACGCGCCGGTTGGTTCGAAATGTCCTGACTGTGCATCAATCGGCGGGCCTGCGATCTTCAAGGTAACCCAGAGCGATTTGATTCGCATCGGCGTCCTTGGCGGTTTGGTCTCCATCGGGGTCGGCGCCATAGTTGCCGTCATCCTGACCGCTTTGTGGTCGTTGGAAATCCTGGAAGGCACCAACTCGAGCATTTGGTTGATCGTAGTGGGTGTCGCGCAGTTTGCTGGTGTGATGCTTGTCACGCAAGCGATGCAACTCATCTCGGGCAGGAAATACGCCACCAGTTTGCGCATTATGGCCGCGGTTCTCGCGCTCCTCTTCTACGTCGCCGAAGTAATGGTGATCGAAGTCATTGATGGTGTCTTTCCGAACTTACTCGTCGGTGCGGGTATCGTTGTGCATTTGCCGGGATTGATCGGCTTTGCTTTCGGAACATACTACGCGATGCAGCGGTTCAGAACTTTGTAGGGATAATCGACCCTCTGCCGGTCTGTCGGTGTGAGATCGCTTCGTCGATCATGTCAAATAGCGACAGAGGTGGGTCGTAGTTGAAATCGCGTTTGGCGGCTGACAGGTCGTATTCGTAGTACGTGGGCGTGATCGGCAGATTGACGGCCGTGTATGGCGCGTTCAGTTTCTCCGCGATGTACGGAATCATCACCTCCCATCGGAAAGGTTCGCTCGACGCCAATTGGTATGTTTTTCCGAAGGTGGTCGGCACGCCGACTGCATTTTCGTAGGCATGGATGATGTCCCGCACTTCCACGAAGTGCTTCTTCCACGGCCGGCCATTGCGGTCCGCCGCGAGGATCAGGTGAGGTTCGCCGTCGTATGCATTCGACATCACATCGTACGCAGCTCTTAGTTCCTCATCACGGGAATCCTCAAACTGATCCATGTAGGTCTTCAAGTAAAACTGCGCATAGTCCAAGACCTCCCCGGCACCCCATGCATTGGCAAACCTGAACACCGTCGCAGGCAGTGATTCGGCGCGGACATACCGATCTACCAGATGCTCGGTCAACACTTTCGAGTAGCCGTACCACGCCGTCGACACCAACGGCAGCGAGTCCTCGCGTATCGGTTCGACGATGCCCGCGGATGGATATTTGTCCATCGTCGCATCGGTGCTCGTTACGATCACGTGCTCTATCCGATCTGACGCTGAAGCGGCTTCGAGGACGTTAAAGGTGCCCTTCACATTGATGTCGAAGTACTGCTCTGACGTGAATGGCCCGCCAGCTTGGAATGCCGCACCCAAGTGGAAAATCGCATCAGCGCCTTTGGTTGCTTTAGCAACGTCTTCAAATGTCGCGAGGTCGCCTTCGACGATGTCGGCACCAATCTGAGCGACCTTCTCGGATTGACGGTCACCCGGCCAGACCAAACCGATTACTTCGTAACCGTTATCGACGAAGTGTTTGGCGACGTTGGCCCCAACGCGGCCGGTGATGCCAGTGATTAGGATTCGCAATTCTGGTTCCTCGATTTTGCTAGTTTGACCAGAGACATCGCTTCGGCATGTTGCGTTGGCTCCGGATTCTTCGACGCAAGCATAGACGATTTATCGGTTTGTTTCCGATAAACTGCAATCGCTGAGACGGTCGCGGTTTTAACGCGACCGCGACAAGGCGCAGTAAACAGGGAAATTCCAATGACCCAAATCGAGAAGGTTGAGACGTTATTGTGGAGCCGTTGGCTCCTGATCAAGATTCACTCCGAGGACGGCTTCGTCGGCATCGGTGAGGGCGGCGTCCACGGTTGGCAACGTCCGACCAAGACGATGGTTGATGTGATGACCGACTACCTGATCGGCAAAGACCCGAACCTGATCGAGCATCACTATCAGTACCTCTACCGTTCGTCTCACTTCATGGGATCGGTTGTACAAGGCGCATTGAGCGCAATCGACATCGCGCTTTGGGACATGAAGGGTAAGCGTTTGGGCGTACCGATATACGACCTGATGGGCGGCAAGACAAGAGATCGGGTGCGCTGCTACATGCATGTCGATGGCGACACGGGCGAGGAACTGGCAGCTGATGCCCTGCGCGCGAAGCAGCAAGGTTTCACAGCGGTACGCTTCACGCCCTTTCCACGAGATTATTACTTGCACAAGTCGTATACCGAATGGGCCGATGAAGCGGTTGAGCGCGTGGGAATGGTTAAAGATGCGGTAGGTTCAGACGTTGACATCTGCGTAGAAATCCATCGCCAAATGAATCCGGCAGAATCGATCTGGCTCGGGCGGCGACTCGAACAATTCAATCCCTTCTTCTACGAAGATCCGATGTTGCCAGACTCCCCAGCGCGAATGGCGGAGGTACAAGCGCAGTGCAATATCCCCATCGCCACTGGTGAACGTTTCACGACGATATTCGAGTATCAGCAACTGCTGGAGAACGGTGGATGCGCGTACGTGCGCCCTGACCTCTGTCTCTGCGGTGGATTGAGCGGGTGCAAGAAAGTCGCCGCCATGGCCGAGGCCCAACACGTTAAAGTGATTCCCCACAATCCCTTATCGCCAGTCTCGACCGCCGCGTGCGTTCAACTCGACGCGTGCATACCGAATTTTGCTTTGCAAGAATACACGGGCGAATCCGATCCACCCAAGTCTGAACTTCTGGTTGAACCGCTCGAGTTGATTGACGGTTATCTGACCGTTCCCGAAGGTCCGGGGCTAGGCGTCGAATTGAACGAGGAAGCTTTGGCGAACATCGGCGAAGAGCCGAAGGTATTGGACACCCCTATCGGTTTCGATGGTTCGGTGCAAGACCGGTAGGATCGACGCTCGGGGATATTGGATGGAGCGGGAGACGGGATTCGAACCCGCGACCTTCTGCTTGGGAAGCAGATACTCTACCACTGAGTTACTCCCGCTCGGTTGAGACGTGATGCAATTATAGCGGTCGGGTTCGAAGAGTGAGAGGCATACCCATCACGAATCGTTCTTCGAATTGAATTCGACCAATGATCCCCAGTCGATTCCAAAATTAGCGTCCGCGAATTTCCCGATGAACTCCGCAACAAATCGGTTGATCACTTTACCGTACGACTTCATGAACTCGTCGTTGCGTTCTTTGGAACGATGCGCCAATGGTTCGATAATTCTCGTGTAAAACGCTGCATCGTCCGTGATCAATTCCCAGAATTTCTGGCCGGAAAGTTTCCAATAATCTCCGCGATCGTAGTACCTAGTAGTGCGGCCGTAGCAACAACCGTTGACTGCTTGCACGTGCAATCCAGAGTTACTTTGCCTCAATATCTGCGTCGCCCTCCGAAAATCAGCGCGCATCTGCCGTATCTGGCTTGAGTTTCCCCAATTTGGTCCTGATTTCAGAGAAACGATGTAACGCTTGTTGTCTTCATCGAATTCCAAGTCAACACCTTCGATACCGGAAACGCGACCGTCTCGGGCGAGCCCGCACACATGCCTTGCCAATCCTTCGAGAAAATCACCGAACATCGTTTCTTCTTGTGAGCTGAGGTGAGCGTCGAGCATCGGTTGTATCAGGTCTTGGGCTGTCGCGATCGCCTTCGCGCGAAACAGATAGGGATTTTTCCGGCGCAGCAGTTTATCGAGCTGCAATCCGTTCAGTCTGTCGACTCGTTTATTGTGGAAGTCACCGATATTGTTCTCGACGTACTCTTGGACCTGGGCGTCGGTCACCATGTTGATTTGAGGCATGTGACTGTTCACTCGAACTGCTCACCAGAATCGAGTATCGCAGGCTGAACGGGTTGGCTTAGTTGCGCGTTGATCGCTTCACAAAATTCAGGATTTATCTCAATCCCGATAGCTTTGCGACCCAATTCGATTGCGGCAATCCCTGAAGTGCCGGATCCTACGAATGGATCTAAGACCACGTCACCGGGATCAGTGAACAATCGAATAAACCAAGTCGGTAACGATTTGGGAAACGCGGCACTGTGGCTACGATTTCCGCATTCCGTCGCCATGTGCAACACGTTCGTAGGGTAAGCCATATCTCGACCAACCCAATTTTCGATTTTCTTGCCGAATCCACTGCCAACTTTGGACTCGTCGCGAACCCGATCAGTTTCGCTCAAGTTTCCTAATCGGTTGCTGGTCCAATCTCCCATCGGCACCATGACTTCATCTTGGTTCATCTTGAAGCGTCGGCTTTTGTTGAAATGTAGCAATCTTTCCCACGAGTCCCTAAAGCGATTCGGCCACTTTCCCGGGTAACTGTTCTTCTTGTGCCACATATATTCTTCTGTCCACAGCCATCCTTGGCGACGCAACGCGAGTATCAATTCTAGAACGTAAGGATGGCGTTCACCCTTCACTGCGTGCTCCTTGATGTTGAGAACGAAACTGCCGCTCGGTTTTAGGACCCGTAGCAACTCTTCGGAGATACCCAAGAACCACTCCACATAGACATCTGCGTGAATACCCCCATAGCTCGATTTCCTCCGCTCAGCGTAAGGCGGCGAAGTGACGATTAAGTCTACCGAGTCGTCGGAGACATCGCGAAGAACTTCAAATGCGTCGCCGCAATGCAGTTCAAAATCTGTCGTCGGCTTGGTAGTGTGGTACATGCTGTTAATCTGTTTATCAGTTGCGGTCAAGTAACGCAACTCAAGCTGGCGATAGCACGGATCGGTCTCTGACGAAAATGGTTACGCTGGCCATTCCTCGAGGTCCCACGCCATCTGCCAGAACGCGCGTTCGTAGCGTGTACAGGTGATGTAAGCCTCGCGCATCGCGTCAAGTTCCGATTGGCCTGCGTCTTCGGCGGCTTGGTCGCAGATGGAACGAGCCTCGAGCGCGACGGTTCGCGATTCGTCGCCGGCATACATTCGGATCCACTCGGCGTAGTGCGGGGCATCTTGAGGTTCACCCACGTCGGCCAGCATTTCGCCAACTTTCCAGTATCCCCAGATGCAGGGCACCAATGCGGCGATCAATTCTCCAAAACTTCCTATCTGGGCAACGCGTAAAAGGTAGCTCGTGTATGAGTACGTCGTTGGCGCGTGTCGTGTCGCCTCTAACTCATTGGTGGATATCCCAAGATCGGCGCAATATGAGCGGTGAAGTTCCATCTCGGTGTTGAGGATATGATCGACCGCGCCTGCAAACCAACTCATGGTCCCCAGGTCGGGCGCCTTCACCGTGCCCATGGCTAAACATCGGGCGTAGTCGATCAGATACACGTAGTCCTGGGTCATGAAATGTTTGAAACGCGCTTCGGAGAGCGAACCGTCTCCGATGCCGAGGACGAAGGGATGACGCATCATCGCCTCTCTTTGAGCCAAAGATTCCACTTCGATTCTGTCGCAAAACGTCATGGTTTTCACTTCGTTTCCGCGAATGCACATCGCAATCTATTCGTTGCCGTTTATCTGCCGATTCTCGCACAGTCTCAATGTGATCTCGCGTGTGTCGGTGGTCGTTCAACTCGCCGACACTGGTATCCTCGGAGATTAATGGCGACGAATAAACAAAACCAAGGGCGAATGGTGTGGCTCGACCTCGAGATGACCGGCCTAGAGGAACAACACGTCATCATTGAGATCGCCACCGTAGTCACCGATTCGAACCTTGAGATCTTGGCGGAGGGTCCTGACATCGCGATCAATCGCTCGGTGGATGACCTCAACAATATCGACCCTTGGTCGGCCCGTCAACACACTGAATCGGGACTGATGGACAAGGTGAGGGCTTCGAAGATCGGCATCAACCAAGCAGAAACCCAGACATTGAATTTCGTCAAAGAGTGGGTCGGTCAGTGGGAAGCGCCGTTGTGCGGCAACTCGATATGGGTCGACAGGTTATTTTTGAAGCGCGAGATGCCGAAGTTGGAATCTTATCTCCACTATCGCGTGATCGATGTTAGTTCGATCAAGGAACTGATCGGCCGGTGGCATCCCGACGCCAAAGAACCGCCAACGAAGGCGAAGTCACATCGCGCGCTGGACGATGTGCTGGAGAGCATTGATGAGCTCAGGTGGTACCGTCAACAGTTTTTTCAGGCACCTGGGTCAGTCGGATAAAGCGTCGATTCACGACGGTTGACGCAGCATTCGCTCGACGCGTCGTTCCGCTTCAGCGAGTTGCGGGTCGGATTGGCGACGTTCCGAGTAACGTGCGAGCGCTGCAAGCACCGTCGAATGCGGCCTACCGCCGATTAAGTTACCTGTCTCGGAACTTGTGAGACCACATTTCTCGCGCAGCATATAGATCGCCAAATCCCGCGCGGCGTTTACTGATCTGTTGCCTCTGCCAGCCCGACGCAGTTCCTCAACGTCAATCGTGAACACAACTGCCACCGCATCGAGAACGCCTTCTGGCGCCATCATGGTTGGCTCTGGCGCACTTACCCGGTCGCGTACCGCGTCGATTGCGACCGCGAGGTTTACGGTGGATACTGCAGCCGCTTGAGTAGGTAGTGTCGCCGATTGAGCAGGGTTCGAAAACCTCAGATGCGCATCGACACGAGCGATACCGCCGATGATCTCCCTGACGTTTCTGGTTACTCGATTTGACAGATAGTCCAACGCTTCGGCTGCCAAATCTAGGTGCCTTTCGTTCGCGTACCGGTGCAGAAGCGATCGCTTTAGCTTGAAATCAGGTGGTTCAATTGCAATCTCGAGTCCGCCAGCCAAGCGCGACGTAATCTCGTCGCCGAGGTCAAGCATCGGATAGGAGCTATTGAACGTGAAGACTAGTTGCTTCTGATTCGAAATGAGGTGTTCAACGATGTTGAGGAAGAACGACTGAGTCTTCTCTTTGCCGATCAACCTTTCGATGCCGTCCACCAGGAGTACGTCAACACCTCGGTAACGACCGCGCACTAAGTCGACGTTTCCGGCGCGTGACGATTTGACATAGTTGTCTACGAACTCTTCACCCGTCAAGCAGACGACGTTGAGATTGTTCTGACGCATCTGGTTGGCGATTGCGTTGAGCAGGTGGGTTTTGCCTTGCCCGGTCTCAGCCGTGATGGTAAGCGGATTGAACTCTGTGCCTGGGTTTTCGACGACCTTCTGGGAAGCGCTCATCGCTTGGGCATTGCAATCGGAGCTCTCGAACCGTTCGAACGTGCTGTTCGGGATTGTTGGGAAGGCGACCGCGTTCTCACGGGCCATGTTCGCGCGCTGTTGTCGCATTCGAACATCCCTCCATTGCGTATAGTCGCCAGCAAGTCCTTCACGGACCAATACGTCGCTGCTGGTGTATGCCATCGTTTCGAGTTCGATCTTGATATCCTGACCGAAAACTTGGGCCGTGAAGCGCCGCAAGCTTCGCATGACACGTTGCCGGATCCACGCGGCGATGAAGCCGTTTTTAACGGTGACGTGCAACACGCCATCGGCGACGGATGTCGCTTGAGTATTTGCTAGGTATGCATTGAAATCGGCTTGATTGCCGAGCTGGATCTCGACCATCCCGAGTACGGTTTTCCAGCGTCTCTGCAACGCGCATGCGTTGGTTTCTGAAAGGGCGTCAGGCACACATCATCCTTTCGTGTACGAACAAAGAATCGACGGAGCGCAACGACGTGGTTGCAGCTTCGCGCAAGTTACTTTTTGTCTGGCTCTCGGGCCGCCTCCTCAGAGCCCGAAAACAAAGTCAACATCATTTAACATATCGAGTTTCCTGAAAACTGGCAACGCGAAAAGGGCGTATTTTGGGGCGTTTTTGAAGCGAAATTTCCCGTTTGAACACGCGTCCAAAGTCTCGATTCAGTGTCTGTTTGGCAAGCTATGTGGCTAGTGAAAACCGCATCGTACCCACCGTTGTCGCACTAACTTCGATTTTGCTGCCCGACTGAGGCATCGCCAATCGACATGGCGTGTGGATTGTGCGAAAATCTGACCAGATGAGAACCGTATTTTTCGGCACGCCAAACTCCGCGATTGCTTCAATTCGCGCCCTTCTCGACGCGAATTTCGAGGTGCCATTGATCTGCACGCGACCGGCGAGACCTGCCGGTCGCGGCAGAATTGCGATCTCCAGCCCCGTCGCGAAATTCGCCGAAGAAATCGGAATTCCAACGATCACTCCGAATCGGTTGGACGCCGCGGCAATAGCGGCGGTAAGATCGGCGAAGGCGGATGTTGTTGTCGTCGTCGCGTATGGGCGGTTGATTCCTGGTGAGATTCTGTCGGCTACGCAACTCGGCGCAGTCAATATCCACCCATCATTGTTGCCGAGGCATCGGGGACCGAGTCCAGTCAGCACCGCGATTCTCGAAGGAGACGCGTTCACGGGAGTTTCGCTGATGTTGTTGGATGAAGGGATGGACACGGGGCCGGTTCTTTCGCAATCTGCGCCCGTCGAGATAACGTTGGAAAGTCGCGTCGATAGTTTGACCGACCATCTTTTCGAGGTTGGGGCTGGGATGCTTCCCAATGTGCTCGATGATTTGGCCTCTGGTGAGTTGTTACCCCAACCACAGGATGAAGCGGGTGCGACGGTGACGCGTTTAATTCGTAAGGAGGATGGAGTTGTCGATTGGGATGCGGCGGCGGAACGGATTGTGAGGATGAACCGGGCTTTCCATCCATGGCCCGGGACTAGCTCGTTGTGGGATGGGGAGTTGCTGAAGCTGATCGATGTTGAGTTGGTAGTACGGGAGCGGGTCCCAGCCGGCATCGATCCGGGGGTTGTGTTTCGGTGCGACGACCAGAGGGTTTGTGTGGGTGCGGGCGATGGTGCGGCGATTCGTTTGGTCGAGGTGCAAGCGGCCGGGAAGCGGGCAATGTCGATTGATGAGTTTGTTGTCGGGCGGCCGAATCTTATTGGTGCGCGGTTGGGCGGCGAGTGAGTTTTCTGGTTCGTAACGAAATAGTTGAGGGAGTTAGAAATGATCATCGATTGTCATGTACATGTTTGGGAGTTGCCTCCGATAGCGCCGGTTGGCCCGACGGCTCCGAGCTGGACGGCGGTTACGGAAGAGGCTGGTCCGACGGGGTTGTTGGTGGAAGACATGGATGAAAACGGTGTTGATGCGGCGGTTTTGGTTCAATCAAGCGGTTCGACTTGGGACAATACCTATGTCGCGGAATCTACAAATTCGGATCGGAGTCGGTTTCGATCAATAGGTCTTGTAGACCCGATGGATCCGCAGAATGCTTCGGTTGCGGCTCGGTGGATGGATGAGTTTGGGGTTTCGGGATTCCGTTTTCACCCAGATTATTATCCGGATGATGTGGTGTTGGACCCGGTTAGGAATGGGGCGATGTTTCGGGCGATCGAGGAGCGTGGTGGGATCGTGAAGGTTCACAATCGGGTTGGGAATGTGGGTCAGATGGCGCGGGTTGTGCCGATTTACCCAGAGATTACGTGGATCATCGATCACATGATGTATCCGGAACCTTGGATGGCGGGCGATGGTTGGACGGCGTATCTACCGGTTTTAGAGCTGGCTCGCTTTCCGAATGTGGTGATGACTATCTCGGATGTGCACAATCGATCAGCTGAGAGTTACCCGTTCGGCGACATGCATGGCGTGGTGATGATGGCGATTGATGCGTTTGGGATTGAGCGGTGCATCTGGGGGACCGGATATCCGGGGTACCTGAGGGAGAAGAATGGTTGGATTTCGCTGGCGGAGGAGTTACGACTGGTGCGCCAGGGGTTCGATTGGTTGACGGAAGAGGAGCGCGGGAAGTTGCTCGGGGAGAATGCGAAAAGGATTTATGGGTTCTGATCGCCTACTTGGTTAATGTAGGCGGCGGAGTTCGGATTTGCGTTGGGGTGATTTTCGGTCTCGTTTAGCGATGTTTCGTTTCCGGTTGTAGTTTTTTTCTAGGTTTTCGTCTTCAAAGGCGATCGGGTGCGTGATGTTTTTCCGCGAGCGAGTCTGTCGAGCACGGTTGCTTTCGGACGCCGGTGGGAGTCGGTCAGCTGTGGGATCTTGCTTTGGCTCGCTGGGCATGAGTTGGTTATAGCAGGTTCCAGCGCTCTAATCGGAGTCTTCGTCGTCGCCCTGATTCTCGTCGTCGTCGGGGGTGAAACCGGGAACGAGTTGGAAACGTTTGAAGCCTTCGGCGAACGGGGCGTCGATGTTTTTGCCGTTTTCGGAACGCCACCGTCGCATCCACTTGTCGACGTTTTCGGGCTCGTCGAGCTGGCTGGCGTGAGACTTGATTGCGCCGATCGCTTTTTCGACGTCTTCCTCTTCCAAGGCGTTCCAATGCGAACTGCCTTCACCGAACATCATGACCCAAACTTCGTGGACCTTCCAAGAGTCGAGGCCTTGTGACAACAGGCTTTCGTCCCAGAGGTGGTCGCGGGCTGAAGGGAATACGGCTGAGAGCGCGGCCTCGCCGGCGGCGAAGTGATCGGGATGGCCGATGTAGTTAGAGTGCGAGAGGTCGCGAGTCGGGTTTGTCGTGATCAGGATGTGCGGACGGTGTTTCCGGATCACCCGAACGATTTCACGACGCAGCGTGATCGTCGGTTCGAGGTAACCATCCGGGAAATCGAGGAACTCAATCGACTTCAAACCCAGCACACGCCCCGCATCGGTCTGTTCCTGTTTGCGGATCTGGCTGAGTTGAGTGGCCGTAAGTGATCGATCCTCAGTCCCCTTCGATCCATCCGTGCACATCACATAGACGACCTCCCATCCGAGTCGACACCACTTTGCGACAGTGCCCGAGCATCCCCAATCCGCGTCATCGGGGTGCGCGAAGACGACCATCGCACGGGAATGCTCTTCTTGTTCAGGCGGGACAGGTTGGGATTCGGTGGTCATGGGTTCAACTGATCGGAAAATACCGGTTTCGATTGGTCGTTTGGTTCAATGTTAATTTTTGGCGGGAGCCCTCACCCTAACCCTCTCCCGCCGAGCGGGAGAGGGGACTGGCGCGTTGCGCTATCCCATGGGGGAGAGGGTGATATGGGGTGAATGGATGTCTGAACCGCGGATTTCGCTGATGGGCTGTGATTTTCGGTCATCCTCTGCGTGCTTCGCACGCCTCCCCTTCGCTGTGTTCGCAGGGACGTGTTTGAAACCTTCCGCTACGTTGTGTCCGTTTCGCCAAGCGAAGGAGACGTTGGTTCGTCGATGTTTGCGTTAGGATTTTCAGCATGAGCATGAGCATGAACGCAAATGGGCCATTGGTTTCGGTGATTATGGGCAGCCGGTCGGACCTCCCTACGATGCGCCACGCGGCGGATGTGCTTCGGGAGTTGGGCGTCGCGCACGAGGTGCGGATCGTTTCGGCACATCGGACGCCGGATTTGATGACGGAGTTTGCTCAGTCAGCGAAGGATCGTGGAGTAAAGGTGATCATCGCGGGCGCGGGCGGTGCGGCGCATTTGCCGGGGATGGTGGCGGCGAATACGGTTTTGCCGGTGATCGGGGTGCCAGTGGAGAGTAGTGCATTGAGCGGATTGGATTCCTTGCTTTCGATCGTGCAGATGCCGCGTGGGGTGCCAGTGGCCACGGTGGCAATTGGACGTTCGGGTGCAGTCAATGCGGGGTTGCTGGCCGCACAGATCATTGGGACGCATGATGGAGATGTGCAGGCGCGGTTGGAGGAGCGTAGCGCAGATGCTACGGCGGAGGTTTTGGCTGGGACGTATGTTAGTGAGGATGACTTGGGTGAGTGAGGTGAGGGGTTTAGACTTGGCGATTCGCTTTGCACTCCGTTGCCCCGCACTGTTGGATGGACTTTCCATCCGCTTAAGCGCCGGCTTTTGCCGAAATGACGGTAGTTGCGCACAGCACTCGATGAGGATGGTTCCACATGATGTCTCCTAACTCCACGATCGGGATATTCGGCGGTGGGCAGCTGGGTCGGATGGTGGCTATGGCGGCGAGGGCGATGGGGTATCGTTCGGTTTCGTTGGATCCCGGGAGCGATTGTCCGTCTGCGCAGGTTACGGACCATCACATTGCGGCGGCGTATGACGATCTGGATGCGGCGCGGGAGTTGGCGGAGCGGTCGGATGTGGTTACGTACGAGTTCGAGAATGTGGATGCGACGGCGATTGAGGTGATTTCGGAGGTGAAGCCGGTGTATCCATCTCCGTCGGTGTTGAGGGTCTGTCAGGACCGGGAGATTGAGAAGGACACGTTGTCGGGTTTGGGCATCCCGGTTCCTGAGTATCGGATCGTCCGGAGTGTTGAGGAGACGGTGGCGGCGGTTGACGATATTGGTTTGCCGGTGGTGATGAAGACGGTGCGTTGGGGTTACGACGGTAAGGGTCAGCGGGTGGTCCGCAATACTGCTGAGGTTGCGAGTGCCTTCGAGGAGTTGGGCGGAAGCGTTGACGCGCCGGTGATCGTTGAAAGTCTTATAGATTTTGCGATGGAAGTTTCGGTAGTATGCGCCAGGAGTCTTGAAGGCGAGATGCGGGCGTTTCCGGTGACTGAGAATATGCATGTTGACGGGATTTTGGACACGTCGGTCGTGCCGGCGCGGTGTTCAGATGCCGTAAGGGTTGAGGCTGAGCGGGTGGCGATGAGCGTCGCTGAGGGGTTGGATGTTGTTGGGTTGATCGCGGTGGAGATGTTTGTGACGCGGGATGGTGAGGTTTTGGTGAATGAGTTGGCGCCGCGTCCGCACAATTCGGGGCATTGGACGATTGAGGGCTGCGTGACGTCACAGTTTGAGCAGTTGGCGCGGATCATGGTCGGGATGTCGATGGGTGACGTTGGATTGCGGTCGCCGACGGTGATGGTGAATCTTCTGGGCGATGTCTGGGAGGCGGCAGGCGGTAATCCGGACTGGGGAGCGGTTCTTGGGATGGCTCGAACGCATCTGCATCTATACGGCAAGTCCGGTTATCGGGTTGGTCGTAAGATGGGGCATATTACGGTGACGGGGGAGACGGTTGAAGAGGCGCTAACGGTCGCGATTGCGGCCCGTGAGGCGTCGATGCGTCGCGTTGACGCTTGAGGTTTTAGAGATGCCGCCGCTAGTAGTAACAGCGCCATCGGAGTCGCGCCGATTGATACGTCGGCGTCGGTTTGATTTGGCGCGAGGAGTTGCGGCGTTGCTGACGGTGTTGGCGATCGCGGTAGTTGGTTTCAAGGTGATCGAAGAGGATTGGTCGTGGATGGATGCGGCGTATATGTCGGTGATCACGATGTCGACGGTTGGGTTCGAGGAAGTAAGGCCGCTGAGCGAGTTGGGTCGGGTTTTTTCGATGGTGATAATCATTACCGGAGTCGGAGCGTTTGCTTACACGTTTGCGACGTTGGGGGAGCAATTGATTTCTGGACAGCTGGTATCGAATCTGAGGCAACGCGGAACCGTGGCGATGCTGCGTCGGTTGCGCGGGCATCATATCGTTGTCGGCTACGGCAATACTGGTTCGGCGGTCGCGGCTCAGTTGCGGTCGGTGCAGGGAGCGCGGGTTGTGGTCATCGAAACCGACGCTTCGTTGGTCCGCGACGCATCTGAGGATGGTTGCACCGCGATCCACGGGGACGCTGGGCAGGACGAGGTGTTGGAACAGGCCGGGATTGCGAAAGCGGCGAGTCTGGTTTGTGCGGCCTCTCCGGATTCGGTGACGTTGATGACGGTGTTGACGGCTCGTGTGATGGCACCGGATCTGACCATTGTTGCACGTGCGACGTTGCCGGACTCGGCTCCTAAGTTACTGCGCGCAGGTGCCACGAAGGTGGTTTCGATGCATGACATTGCCGCGCGGCGGATGCTGGATGAGATTTTGGGTGGGATCGGATCCAGGGAGATGGTCGAATCGGCGATCGAGGTTGAAGGGCGTCGATTGCCTGTCGCGACGGGTGAGGTGGGTGTCGTCGAAGGCGGGCCATTTGCGGATAAGGCCATCGGCGCCTCGGGCGTGTTATCGACGGGTACAGCGGACGTGCTCGCCATTAGACGGCGTGCAACATCAGAGATCGTAGATGCGCACGACGACCTTATTCTGGAGCCGGGCGATGTGCTGATCTTGGTGGGATCACCGTCGCACGTCGACGACTCGGTTGCGGCGTTGACACGGGCGCAGGAGTGAGGCACCCTCTGCGTGAGGGCGACCACAAGGGGCGCCCCTACGCGACAGGTTGACGTTGGTTGGCGAGGGCTTCTTTGCCGGCGTCTAGGGTTTCGATGATGGCGTCGGTGTCGAAGACGCAGCCTCCCCAGATGCCGCCGGACGCGGATTGGAGAGCGGCCCAGAGCCGCGAGTCGTCGGGGATTTGCGGATGAGGTTCTAGGTTTTCTGGAGTCGGTCGGTCTTCGAGTTCTTGGGTTCCCCAGTCGGTGCCGTGATAGGTGTCGTTTTCGCCGACTAGGTTGATGGAACCGGTGAGGTTTGTGCGGTCGATGATTATTTCGACGAGGTCGCCTTCTCGGACGCGTCCGATGGGGCCCCCGGCGAGGGCTTCTGGTCCGACGTGTCCGATGCATGCGCCGGTGGAGACGCCGGAGAAGCGGGCGTCGGTGATAAGGGCAACGTGTTTGCCGTACGAGAGGTGTTTGAGCGCAGCGGTGATCTGGTAAAGCTCTTCCATGCCGGTGCCTAGAGGACCGCCGCAGTTGACGATCATGATGTCGCCGGCTTTGATCTTGAAATCTTCGTCGCGGGTCTTGATGGCGGCGATGGCGGCACGTTCGGAGGTGAAGACGCGGGCCGTGCCGGTGTTGCGGTAGATGCCGTCGTCATCTACGACGGTCGGGTCGATGGCGGTGGATTTAATGACGGAGCCTTGGGGTGCGAGGTTTCCGTCGGGGAAGGTGACGGTGCTGGTGAGGCCTTTGGATTTGGCGCGGTCGGCTGACATGATGACGTTGTCGGGGTCGACGCCGTCGACGTTTCTAAGGTAGTTACGCATGTCTTGACGGCGTTCGGAGTCTTCCCACCAGTCGAGGTTGTCGTCGAGGGACTGGCCGGTGGCGGTGAGGACGGTGGTGTCGAGGAGCCCTAGGTTACGAAGGTGGAGCATGACTTCGGGGACTCCTCCGGCGGCGTAGAGCTGGGCAGTTGGATGTCCGATGGGGCCGTTCGGAAGGACATCGACGATGCGGGGGACATCGTCGTTGACGCGTCGCCAGTCGTCGACGTTCATGCGGTAGCGTCCGGCGGCGTGGGCGATGGCGGGTGTGTGTAGGAGGAGGTTTGTTGAACCTCCACATGCCGCGTGGACGACCATGGCATTCTCGAATGCGGCGTCGGTGAGGATGTCGTTGGAGATTATGCCGCGGTTTTCGGCCATGACGAGCGCGCGGGCGGATCGGACGGCGACGTCGAACCAAGCGGGGGTTCCGCTGGGTGAGAGTGCGGCGTGGGTAATGGCGAGTCCGAGGGCTTCGGAGACGACTTGTGATGTTCCGGCGGTACCGAGGAATTGGCAGCCTCCGCCGGGTGATGCGCAGGCTCGGCATCCGACGTCTTGGGCATATTCGAGGGTGACCTCACCTTGGGCGAATCGGGCTCCGATGGATTGGATCATACCGGCGTCTTCACCGGATTTAGGGGCGAGGGTTACGCCGCCGGGGACGATGACGACGGGTTTGTCGCGGAGTCCAGCGAGGGCCATCATCATAGCGGGGAGGCCTTTGTCGCAGGATGCGACGCCCATTACTCCGCGGGCGGTTGGTAGCGAACGGGCTTGGCGGCGGAAGACTTGGGCGGCGTCGTTGCGGTACGGGAGTGAGTCCATCATCCCGGTGGTACCTTGGGTGCGTCCGTCGCAGGGATCGGAGCAGAAGGTCGCGAATGGCAGACCGTTGAGGCGGTCAAATTCGTTGGCGGCGGCTTTGACCATTGAGGCGAGTTCGAAGTGTCCAGTGTGGAGTCCGAGGGCGACTGGTGTGCCGTCTTCCTCGCGGAGACCGCCTGCGGTTGCGAGGATGATGAACTGCTTGCGCATGAGTTCTGCGGGGTTCCAACCCATGCCGGCATTTTGTGACATGCCGAAGTGGTCGCCGCTGGGGTTGTTGGTGAGGAAGTCGGCGGTAAATGGGACGACGCCTGCGGGGCCATCGGTTTTGGTCCGGATCTCTCGGAGTTCGGCGGATTGTTGGGTGCCGAGGACATCTTCGGGTGTGAGATCGGAGGTTTTGTTGCTGCCGTTTTTGCTGGTCATCGTGATGGTCTCGGTGGGTGTTCAGATGGGGGTATTGGCGGTGTCGCGATGTGGTATCAGTTTGGATATTGCGGCTGTATAATCTGATTGCGAAAGTATAGAAGATGCTGTATATGTGAGTTTCGTCGGCATCTTCTGACGTGTGAAGGCGTGGATCTGGATTGACAGAGCCAATTCTGCAGGTTGAAGACGCGGTTTGCGCGTTTGGGGGTTTGCGCGCGGTCGACAACTGCTCGTTTGAGGTTGAAGCTGGAACGATCACGGGGTTGATAGGTCCGAATGGTGCGGGGAAGTCGACGATGTTCAATCTGATCACGGATATGGTACCGTTGCAGAGTGGTCGGATATTTTTCGATGGGCGGCGGCTGGATGGGATTCCCCCACATTCGGTAGCGCGGCGCGGCGTGGCTCGGACGTTTCAGATACCGGGTGAGTTGGGTCGGATGACGGTGCTGGAGAATCTGGCTTTGGTGCCGGAGGGTCAGCTGGGTGAGGCGATGTTCACGTCGTTGTTTGCTCCGGGGATTGTGAGGAGGCAGGAGGAGCGGATTCGCGACCAGGCGCGAGAGGTTTTGGGCCTTTTGCAGTTGACGCATCTTGAGGAGGAGTTGGCGGCGAACCTATCTACGGGTCAGAAGAAGCTGCTGGAGATTGGTCGGGCGTTGATGGCTTCGCCGAAGCTGGTGTTGTTGGACGAGCCGGCGGCGGGGGTTAACCCGACGTTGATGCGAAATATCGCGCAAACGATTAAGGGATTGCGGGATGAACGCGGCATTACGTGGGTGATTGTGGAGCATGATGTGCCGTTGATCATGGAGATGTCTGATCGAGTGATTGTGATGGCTGAGGGGAAGGTGATCGCGAATGGGACTCCGGAGGAGGTTCGGAGCGATAGGCGGGTGTTGGATGCGTATTTGGGAGGTGTCGCGGCATGAGCGAGGCAGTGGCAGATGCAACGGTCTCCCCTGCCCTAGAGATTGTGGGGTTGGAGGCGGGTTATGGTCCGACGTTGATTACGCGGGGCATCTCGATTGTTGTGGGTGTTGGTGAGATGGTCACGATAATCGGTCCGAATGGTTCGGGGAAGTCGACGACGATCAAGGCGATATTCGGGCTGGCGGATGTGTCGGCAGGGGCGATTCGATTGCATGGCGACGAGATTACGGGTGAACGTGCGGACCGGCTGATCGAGATGGGTATCGGATATGTGCCGCAGGCGGGGAATGTGTTTCCGACGTTGTCGGTGCGGGAGAATGTGGAGATGGGTGCGTTCACGATGCGGAGCAACGTTCGGCGTGGGATGGAGCGGGTACAGGAATTGTTCCCGTTGCTGCGGGAGCGTTGGGACAGCAAGGCGGGTCAGCTTTCAGGAGGGCAACGGCAGATGTTAGCGTTGGCGCGGGCCTTGGTGGCTGAGCCTTCGGTGTTGTTGCTGGACGAGCCGACGGCGGGATTGGCACCGCAGATCGTGGATCAGGTGCTGGTACAGATCAAGGAGATCAATGAGTCTGGGGTTTCGATCTTGTTGGTCGAGCAGAATGCGATCAAGGCGTTGCGGCACAGCGATCGGGCGTATGTTTTGGCACGGGGGCGGAATTTCGCGGAGGATACGGCTGGCGGGTTGCTGAAAAACCCGGATATCGGTCGAGTGTTCCTGGGTTTGAGTGGTGCGGCGAATGGCGAAGCGGAGAGCGAGATTTAAGGGTCACTTCAGGGATATCTGGATCGATGGTCATCAATACAAATGCGCTGCGCGATGCGGTCGTCTCGATATTCGGCGAACGCGGGTTCAAGGCGATTGAAAGGTCGGTGTTGGTCTTCGTCTTCGCTCTCGCGGTATGGGCTTTGATTTGGCAGCTGGATTTGACTGTGAATGGGTTGTTGGTTGGGTCGGTGTATGCGCTTGGTGCGGTGGGTCTGTCATTGGTTTATGGGAATCTGCATTTGCCGAACATTGCCCACGGGGACTACATGACGTTGGGTGCGTTCGTTGCGCTTTTCGTGTTCGGAAGTTTGGTGCCGGAGGTTTGGAGCCAAAACTCCGTGGGGCCGTTCACGTTTAGTTACACGTTGTTTATCGCGTTGCCGATCGGGGTGGCGTTCGTGGCGGTTTTCGCGGTGGTGGTCGATCAATTGGTTTATCGGACGATGCGGAGGCGTGGGGCGTTGCCGGGGGTCATGGCGTTGGCGTCGTTGGGTGTGGCGATTGCGCTGCGAGGATTCATCCAGTACATCTGGGGGACCGAGGTTGAGCATTTTCCGCGGGTGTCGAAGAAGTTTTTTATTTGGACCGTAGACCTGTTTTATCTTCAGGATGTGCAGGTGCGGGTGCCGCCGGACATGATTTTCGTGGCGGCGGCGGCGATCGTTCTTACGCTGGCGACGTATCTGTTCCTGAACATGACGAAGTGGGGTAAGGCGATGCGTGCGGCGGCGGACAACGAGGATCTGGCTCGGGTCACTGGGATCGATGTTGAGCGGACGAATCTGCTGACTTGGGTGATCGGCGGCGGAATGGCGGCGGCGGCGGGTATTTTGTTTGCGACGGGTCAGGGTCAGTTGTTGACAATTTCGGGTTGGAAGTTGCTCATACCGTTGTTTGCTGCGGTGGTTGCGGGAGGGATCGGTAATCCCTACGGAGCGTTTGCGGGGGCGATATTTGTCGGGGTTGTAGGAGAGGTATCGACGGCTTGGTTGGAGCCTTCGTACAAGCCGGCGGTGTTTTTCGCGGCGATCATCGTGTTGCTGTTGGTGCGGCCTAATGGTCTGTTCGGACAGAGCAGGAGCTAGGGGTCCGTGGTCGAATTCGAAGGCATAATCCTGCACATTGGCAGTTTCTTAGTTATTGCCGGCATCTACGCGATCATTAATGTCGGATTAAACGTGCACTACGGGCACACCGGGTTGTTCAATATCGGGATTGCGGCGTTCTTTGCGTTGGGCGCGTACACGGCCTCGATTTTGGTGATGCCACCGCCAAATCCGGACCTATACCAGCGGTACGAGTGGGGAGGGAATCTGGCGTTCACGCTGGGCTCGGAGCGGATCGGATTCGATTTGTGGTTTCCGCTGGTGCTGATAGCCGCGGCGGCGGTTTGCGCGGCGGTGGCTTATTTGGTCGGGAGTGTCACGATCCGATTGCGAGGGGACTATCTGGCGATCACTACACTGGGTCTGGGCGAGACCATTCGGTTGGTGTTCACCAATGAGGGCTGGTTGGCGGATGGAACACGGGGGCTGAATGGGATTCCCCGGGTGATGGATGGTTTGGTGGATCCACATTGGTACGATTTCGTGTTTTTGCCGTTGGTGTTGATCGTGCTGGTCATTGTGTACTTCGTGTCGCAGCGCTTGGCGGCGTCGCCGTGGGGTCGGGTGATATTGGCGATTCGGGAGAACGAGGACACGGTAGAGATGGTGGGCAAGAATGCGTTTCAGTTCAAGTTACAGGCGTTTGCGTATGGTGCGGCGTTGATGGGTATCGGAGGTGCGTTGTACGCGTTCGCCAAGCACTCGATTACTCCGGCGGCGTTCGAACCGTTTTTTGCGACGTTCATCATCTGGGCGATGCTGATTCTGGGCGGGAGCGGTAACCACCGAGGGGCGATACTGGGAGCGTTTGTGTTGTGGGCGGTGATTTCCAGCTCGCAGTTCCTACCTGGATTCCTCGGCGATCCGAACTTGCGATTGGCGGTAATCGGGCTGTTGATCGTGGTCGTTCTGTTGGTTCGTCCGGCGGGATTGATCCCAGAGACACGGACACGGACGTAAAGTACGTTTAACTTGGCTTTGGCGATATCGCTGGAGGATTTACAGTAACATTCAATTGAGTTCACTGGGATCGACAGTGTGGAACGGTTATACGCGGCTGGAAATCGCGTTGGGCTAGTAGCCGCGTAGCGAACCCGAGTGATCTAAACCAAGCGAATTGGTCGTTGCGTCTGCTCAGGCGTAGGCGGCAAGAGATTAGAAAGCAGGAGGACCATCTGCATGGTAGCCACTTTCGAGCAGAAGAAGAACTTTTCGGTCGTTGGAACGCGGCCGATCCGTCACGACGGACTTGAAAAGGTGACGGGCCGGGCGATCTATGGTGCGGACGTTAAGTTGCCGGGATTGATCTGGGGCGATGTGCTGCGAACCGAACAGGTCCACGCCCGCATCGTCAGCATCGACACCTCGGAGGCCGAGGCGATGCCCGGGGTTTTTGCGGTTACGACGCACAAAGATTTCCCGACGGCGGCGGATATGGAGGTTGAGACGGGCGAAGAGGTGTTGAACCTGCGGCGCACGCAGGACAATGTGATGGCGTCCGACAAAGTGCTCTACAAAGGGCATGTGGTCGCGGGTGTGGCGGCGGTCGATCGCAACACAGCATCGGAAGCGGTGCGCCGGATCAAGGTCGAGTACGAAGCGTTGCCGCCGGTACGAAACGTCGACGAGGCGATGGCGGACGATGCGACGATACTGCTCGAGGATTTGGTCGGTAACCACTTCGGACAGGAGGTTGCGAACACCAACGTGGCGAGCGCGGTTCGGCACCAGTTCGGCGACCCGGATGTGGCCTTCAAAGAATGCGATTTGGTGGTGGAGCGGGAGGTTTCGCTGGAGATGGTGCACCAGGGCTATATCGAGCCTCACAACGCCACGGCGATTTGGAATGAAGGCGGCAAGGTGTCGGTCTGGGAGAGCACGCAGGGAATGTTCGGCGTGCGCGACCAAACGGCAGCGATGATCGGCGTCCCGGAATCGGACGTCGTTGCGAAGTCGGTCGAGATTGGCGGCGGATTCGGCGGCAAGACGAAGACGTACCTTGCACCGGTCGCGGCGATTCTGTCCAAGAAGTCTGGCGGATTGCCGGTGAAGATGGTTATGGATCGTCCAGCGATCTTCATGGCTAGCGGTCCGGCGCCGGGCGGCAAAGTTTGGGTGAAGATGGGCGTGTCGAAGGAAGGGAAGATTCTCGCCTTCGATTCAGCAATAAAGTACGAAGCGGGCGCGTATCCCGGTTCCGCAGTTGGGGCCGGTGTCAACTGCATCCGTGCAGCTTACGACGTGCCGCACTCCCGCATCGACGCGTATGACGTCGTTGTCAACAAGCCCAAGTCAGCAGCCTACCGCGCTCCGGGCTCACCCCAGGTCTGTTTCGCTATCGAGACCGTCGTGGACGAGATCTGCGACACGATGGGTTGGGACAAGATGCAGTTCCGTCTCGACAACGCCTCGACCGAGGGTTCTCGAAACGGCAACGGTGTGATGTTCAATCGCATCGGTCTGGTCGAGATGCTGGAGCAGGCGCGCGCTTCTGATCACTGGAATTCATCTCTCGGCGATGCCAAGCCGGGCACGAAGCGCGGTCGCGGATTGGCAGTCGGCTTCTGGATGAATGGCGGCGGCAAGTCCACGGTCGACCTGATGTTGCAGGACGACGGCACGGTGGCGATGAATGAGGGATCACAAGACATCGGCGGCTCCCGGGCATCGATCGCGATGCAGGCGGCCGAGGTGTTGGGACTCGATGCTCACGATGTCAGCCCTAGCGTGCCGAGCACGGACGAGATTGGTTACACCGGGACTACCGGTGGAAGCCGGGTGACTTATGCGACCGGTTATGCGGCGTGGGAAGCGGCGACCGAGATGGTTGAGGAGATGCGGAGACGCGCCTCGATCCTCTGGGGTATCGACCTTGACGATGTTGCCTTCTCGGACGGCGTATTCAGCAGCAAGTCGGATCCGGAGCTCAATTTGGGCTTCAAAGACCTGGCGCGACGTTTGGGCGACACTGGCGGACCGATCTCGACTACTTCGTCGGTGAATTTGGCGGCCGCGGGCAACGCGTTTGGCTTGCACATCTGCGACCTCGAGATCGATACGGACACCGGTAAGACGGATGTTGTCCGCTACAGCGTGTTCCAAGACGCGGGCAAGGCAGTTCACCCGGCGTACGTCGAGAACCAGATGCAAGGCGGAGCAGCCCAGGGCATCGGTTGGGCGCTTAACGAGGAGTACTTCATGAACGATGATGGCTCGATGGCCAACTTCAGCTTCTTGGACTACCGCATGCCGACATCGCTTGATCTTCCGATGCTGGAGACGCACATCGTCGAGGTTGCGAACCCGATGCACCCGTTCGGCGTGCGCGGCGTTGGCGAGGTCCCGATCGCGCCTCCGCTAGGTGCGATCCCGAACGCGATCAACGACGCCGTCGGCGTTCGGTTGCAAGAGCAGCCGATGAAGCCGGGGCGGATACTTGAAGCGTTGGCGGCGAAGAACGGCGGTTAGTAAACACGTCCGTTTCTGACGGATTTGTAGGGGCAATCGTTGAGATTGCCCCTACTTTTTTGTTTGGCAGTTGTGCGCGGTCGGGGTTCAACCGGTTGAAGCCCGGAGATTCCCGGTTCAGAGAGCATTGCGCCTTCTGCGGGCCAGCACGAGGGCGATGCCAAGGGTGGCGGTTGCCAGACTGAACAGGAGGATGAATACGGCAGTGCCGCTGGTCAGTGATGCTCCACCAGTGTCTATGTCTGCCACGTCTGGTGTCGGCACGGGCGTAGTAGGCAGTTCCCCGGCCGCCTCCGCAGGCAACGCGACCACTGTGGTCGCCGGTATGATTCCGATACTGCCGCAGACATTTAATGTGCCCGCCGATCTGACAAAGAAGAGCTTGCTGGTCAATCTCGTCAGCGTGGCATCGGGATTGATCGAGCCGACCAGCGCGTTCACCGCCTCTGCGCGGAACGGCTTCGGAAGCGGCATGCAGATCTGGCCGGGTTTCAACAACCGATAGTCGGACACCGCTTCGCCGTTCGCGTCGACCACCGATATCTCGCACTGGATGCCCTCAGTCATGAAGCGCGGATCGTCGATCTCGAACTGCTCATCGGGATCTTCCAGCTCCGTCACCGAGATGCCGATAACCTCCATGTCGTTGACCGCCCCCTTTGGAATTTTCAACGAACATTTCTCCGTGATGAACTCGCCGCCGAGTTCGGGGGTGAAGACCTCGTAGTTCGTGCCGTCGTCATCCACGATCACATCCGGTATCTCGCCGGGCGGGTTTTCCGGCGGAACCGGGGTGGGCTCTTCAGGGCTACGGCGTTGCACGATGATGTCGAAGATGGCGGTGCATCGCGCAATCGCGTCCTCGTCCGTCTCGCCGTCTCTCTTGGGCAAACATTCGGTCCCGATGTCGAGCGAGGCCTTGACGAAGTATCGTCCCGGATCCAACGGTGCGTTGTACAACACACGTCTGTCGTCGGGTTGGCTGTTGGTTTGTCGATCTTCGTAGGAAGCGACCGATTCTTCGAACGCGCCGATGCCCGAAAGCTCTGTTGCCCCTGTGACTCCGTCGATCCATTCGAACGTGATTTCAGGCCGATCGCCCAAGGAGTCGTCGCGGATGTTTTGCCGGCCATATACTTGCACGCCGAGGCGCACCGGTTCTCCCGGCCTCAGCGTTACCCCGCGGATGTAAGGCTCGATGCGAAGGATGCGGACATCTCCGGTCGGCCGTGGACCGGGCGTAGGAGTGGATTCCACGGGTTCTTCCGGCAAAGTCCGAAACGATCTGGGTACCCAGGCCTGCCTGGTGTTGACGATGGTAGATCCCGCGTATATCTCCAACTCGGGCGTATTGACATTCGCGTCGGCGCCGAAGCAGACCACGCCGCCATCCTCTCTGGTAGCGCAGACATGTCTCGCACCGGTGCTGATTCCCACGAATCTGATATCGACGTAATCGGAGGGGAGATCGAAGTTTCTGATTATCGGATGCGATATTCCGCTCCAGCACTTCAGCAGACTATCGGCGGTTGTTCCGCATGTGGCGTACCACGATGTAGCTACCATGGAGAATCGCTCTCTGCCTATCTCATCCGGAATCGCGGCGATCAGCTCCGTTCCGATCCGAGCACGACTCCAACAGACGAGTTCGTCGTTGTCTTCCCGAACGGCGCAGGTGTGGTACCTGTTGGCTGAAATCGATTTGAGGGCAACTGAGGAGAGGGTTTCGGGAACATCGGCCTGCCCGAAATCAGCCCTGCTGTCAAATCTGAAAACCGTCGGCACGACGTTGCCGTCAGCGTCCACGTCGTTGATCGCGCCCCAGCACACGGCGGTTCCGGCTGCTTGCCCGTTCTGACTGTCCAGGAGACCGCATGTGTGGTACCAGCCGGCGCTTATCGATGAGAACGTCATAGTGTCGGGCGGAGTCGCCTGTCCATTTGAATTATGTCCCCAGCAAAGCACGGACCCTGCCGTCTGACCGGCGGTCTGACCGTCCAGAATCCCGCAGGTGTGCAAATACGACGCCGACACGGACTTGAAGGTGTAGTCAGTCGTCAAATTTGGGACACCCGCAGTGCTGCTGTACAGGGGCGTTGTCGGTGGGTTGTCAGGGTCCCATCCAGGGCTCCAGCCCGACGCTTGGAGGTTATTGTTGAATCCCCAACAGCTGATGCGTCCGCTGTCCCTGATTGCGCAGACGTGTTCCACTCCGATGTCGAGTGTTTTGAACGGCCCCTCTTCGAAGCCGGGCGTGAGGGTCGTGTCTCCCCAGCAGAACAGATCGCGGTCAGCGGTGAGGCCGCAGTTGAAGTAGGCACCCGATGCGATCTGCGGGAACTTGTGTACCGGCGGTTGGAAAGAGTCTGGGAGGATTGCACGTCCGCCGTTCGTGACCTGCGGATTGAGGGGATCGTGAGTAATCTCCACGCCCCAGCAAACGACCTCTCCCGCGGTCTGGTCGTTTCGTCCGTCAAGTATGCCGCATGTGTGATATCGAGAAGCTAGCACCTCGCCGAACGTCGAGGTGCGGTGCTCCGCGGGGACATCCGCTTGACCATAGTCTGGGGTATCTGTTGTCGGAGATGCGCCCCAGCAGGTGACTGTTCCGTCGGTTTTGATGCCGCACACGTGATGACGCCCCGCCGATATCTGGGTGAAGGAGTCGACCGACGGCGCGCCGATGAACATCTCTGTGACCGAGGTCCCTAATGGGGTTCCAAGTTGGGAATTGTCGTTGCTGCCCCAGCAGACGGCCTTCCCGTCGTTCTCACCTCCTTCGATGATTCCGCAGGTGAAGCCCAACTCTCCAGTGTCCAAGTCTTTGAAGACGTTCGATGAGTAGGCTTGTGGCACGGTGGAGCTACCCTGTCGGTCGGAACCCCAGCATCTCATGTTGGTACCGCTGTCTCCATCGGCGGTAACCACCAGTCCGCACGTGTGCAACGATGAAGTGCTGATTTTGGTGAAAGAATCGTTTAGATAATCGTACGAAACGCCTTCTGCCGATTTCCCAGAGGCTTGTCCGTTCCTATCGAGTCCCCAGCACACAAGTCCGTCGTTGTCATCTCTAATGCCGCAGGTGTAACCAGTATCAGAATCGATAGATTTGAAAAGTATGGGGGAGCCGTTTTCCGTGGGAGGCGTCAGCTGGATGGCGCCGAAACTGTTGACACCCCAGCATTGAACTGTTTTATCCAGCCTGAGGCCGCAGCTGTGAGAATTTCCCACGGCGACGTCGGTGAATCCCTCGGCCCACATGGGCGCGGTCGCGGTCCCCCCCCAGCAGCGAATATTGTTGGCGGCCGTCACGCCGCAAGTGGCATTCTCACTACCGTCCAAGGTAACGAAGACCTTGTCATCCTCGCTGACCGGATCGCCGGGGTAGGTGACTGGTTCGGAGTTCTGCGCCGAAGCGAGTTGGATGAATCCGAGAGCGGTGATGACAATCAATGGGATTGCCAGCAAGGACAATCCGAGATGATCGGATACACTTTCATGCATCCTCGCTGCGCGGACGCACGAGTCCCCCCCCCCCCCTTTTTTGAGGATCATCGAAACGCATAATTTAGGTAAGGTTATGTCATTTCCTCGGGTCCTACCCCATACTCCGATACGGGCGGGAATGACGGCAGTCGGGGCCAACGTGCAATATGCGGGCGTGCCATCGAGGTTCTGCAACGGTTCCGTAACTTAGCGGTGGTATGCTGATTACGCGAGTAGTTCGATCGCGCCCACCTCGGGCGCGGTCGATACACAGCGTGAAGTCAGGCATAGCCGGGAGAGTCGCGAATCATGGCGAAGGTGTTTTTACCGTATGAATTGCGCCAGATCGCGGGCGGAAAAGGCGAGCTGGATGTACCGGGCGCGACCTTGGGAGAGATGGTCAGCAACCTAGAAGAGGCATATCCGGGGATTTCGGATCATCTCTTGCAGGACGGTCGTTTGAAGCCGGGGCTGGCCGCGGTTGTCGGATACGCGGCCACTCGTCAGGGGTTGCTACAACCGCTCGAACCGGATACCGAGGTGCATTTCGTGCCGGCGATATCGGGCGGTTGATCGAATGGCAGGGACGCAAGAGGGGACGCTGAGACGCCCGATACTAGTCTCGAATCGACTGCCAGTTACGATCGGGGTCGATCCGACGACCGGCGAACAGAACCTCAACGACAGTTCCGGCGGGTTGGTCACCGGGTTGCGACCTCTGCATGAAGGCTCGGGCGGCCTATGGGTCGGCTATCCGGGTGCGGAACCGAACGAGGAGATTAGGGGGCAGCTCGCAGAACGGAATTTGGTGCCGGTCGATCTCGATCCTCAGGATTACGTCGACTACTACGACGGCTATGCGAACGATGCCATCTGGCCGCTTTTCCACTATTTCACGGAGTTTGGTTCGTACGTTCCGGAACAGTTTGAGGCTTACAAACGGGTCAATCAGCGATTCGCGGATGTGATATGTGATTTGGCTGAACCCGGAGACGTGGTGTGGGTGCACGATTATCACTTGATGCTGTTGCCGAGGATGTTGCGCGACCGCGGATTAGACGTGCACATCGGGTTCTTCCTACACATCCCATTTCCGGCGGATGAGACGTTCCGAATTCTCCCCCAGCGGGTTGAGATTTTAAGGGGAATGTTGGGTGCTGATCTGATCGGGATGCACACGTATGACTACACCTACAACTACCTGTGCAGCGTGCGGCGCATCTTGGGTATCGAGTCGCAGTCTGGCTCGGTTAGAATGCGCGACCACAAAGTCCGGGTGGAGGCCCATCCTCTAGGGATCGATACGCAAGAGTTCATCACCAAGGCTTATTCTCAGGAGGCCGAGCGATTCCTTACGCAGTTTAAGCGCAACGTTGGCGATCGACAGGTAATTCTTGGCATCGATCGACTCGATTACACGAAGGGCCTGTTGCTTAAGCTGCGGGCGTTCGAGCGGCTTCTGGAACGGTCGCCGCGCTGGGCTGAGCGGGTCCTGTTCCTGCAACTGGCGGTTCCGACGCGTGTGGGAGTCGAAACTTACCAAAACCTCAAGAACGAAGTTGAGCGACGGGTAAGCGAAATCAACGGGATTCATGGCTCTCCCCTGCTGAGCCCGATCAACTATCTCTACCAGACGGTAACCCCGGAAGAGCTCGGTGCGCTGTATCGAGTCGCCGATGTTTGTTTTGTTTCGCCGGTGCGCGATGGGTTGAACCTAGTTGCGAAAGAGTATGTGGCATGTCGCGACGACGGTGGCGGAGCTCTGGTGATCAGCGAATTTGCCGGGGCGGTCAGTGAGCTCGGAGAGGCGTTGCGTGTTAACCCGTGGGATATTGAAGGGACTGCCAACCAATTAGAGCGCGCGCTGGAGATGAGCCTAGGGGAGCGGAACGAACGCATGATGCCGATGCGCAGTCGGGTTATCCAAAACGACGTGCACCTTTGGGTCCGAAACTTTATGACTTCATTGGAGGATACCGATGCGGTGCCGGCAGGCGTCCCTCCGATGCTGACTTCATCCGTGCTTGCCGAATCTTTGGCGGCGGACTTCAAGACAGCCGAGGCTTCGCTGGTGATGCTGGACTACGATGGTTCGCTACGAGAGTTCTCCGATCGATACGAAGACGCCACGCCCACTGACGAAATACTCGAAATCTTGAACAGTTTCGGTCAGCGAAACGACGTGATGGTGTTCATCAACAGCGGTCGCGACCACCAGACGCTCGGGGAATGGTTTGGCGACTGCCCAATAGATTTGATTGCGGAACATGGGGCTTGGATGAAGGTGGCGGATGAGAATGCGTGGCGGTTGTTAGGGGTGTTGGACACGAGCTGGAAATCAGAAGTGGCAGCCGTGTTGGTGAACTACGTGGAACGAACGCCGGGATCACGAATCGAGGAGAAGGAGACGGCGTTGGCGTGGCACTACCGCCAGACTGAGGAAACGCTCGGCAACTGGCAGGCGTTGGAGCTAGTGTCGGTTTTGGAGAATACGCTTCGCGGCGAGCCGGTTCAGGTGTTGCACGGCGCTAAAGTGGTTGAGATACGTCAGCAAGGGCTGACTAAAGCACGCGCCTATGACTTGGTGCTTAATCAGTTCGGTCCATTTGATTTCGAGTTGGCAACCGGTGATGACCGCACCGACGAAGATCTGTTCGAGCACGTTGATGCAACGGTACACACGGTGAAGATCGGGTCCGGCCCGTCGGCGGCTCGGGTGGCGGTGGCATCGCCACGATCGCTGCGGGAGATGTTGACGGCGTTGTTGCGAGCTAAGGCGGGGTGAACTATGATGCGAATGATCTGGAATGATTTTAATGATGGGGTGTTGTGCTCAACTTCCGTCATTCCCGCGGACGCGGGAATCCAGGGGGCGGTGGGGATCCTTCCCATCCTTCCCAATCATGCGCATCATAGTTCAAAAGCGCGCATGTGATCGGCGTGCTTTGCTTTACTCTGGATTCCCGCGTGCGCGGGAATGACGGAATGTTTGCAGGAACGACGTTGAACCGATCTCCGATTACAACCAGTTCGTTGGAAGGCTTCTTCTAAGAGTTTTCCCGATCAAGCCGGTAGGCTTGAAGAGCTTCTCGAACTCCGTGCTCTGCAAGGGTTTGCAGACGTGCCAGAGCACGATTTGAGCGAGCTACGGCAGCTTCTAAGAGTTTTGGATCAACTTGTCGGAGACGTTCGTGCGAATTGGGGCGAATATCAGACATGGTCGGAAATCCTTGACTAGTCTCTGATCTTGTTAAGAATATAGCAACCGTTAGATTAGCGCCCGTTTTTGAACTATGATGCGAATGATTTCAATGATGGGGTGTTGCGGTGTTTGTGAGGGGTTGATGGTACCGCTCAGGCAGGGGCGGTTCGCGAACCGCCCCTACAGCCGCTATACGGACCCCGAGGGTCAAATGACTAGCGGCGCAACTCGATAAAATCGTCTCTACTCAATCCTGCTGTCCTGATCAACCCTCGCAACGTCCCGCGGTCCAGCTCTTTGTGACGAGGAACCGACAGTCGAATGCCGATTTCGTTCTTGATTATCATGTGGCTGCCTCGAGTCCACACGCGTTCAAATCCCGCGCCTTTCATCACATCCACGAATTCATCGCCCGATATGACGGGCAGCCTAGGCAACGGCCAGAGCTGAAGGGACGTTCACCAATCGCATAGACGACGCGTCATCCCCGGCCTCTTCATGTGCCAAGCTCTCCGTGTAGGCCTGGATGGCCTCCACGATGTTATCGATGGCTTCTTCGACCGTTTCGCCTTGAGAATAACAACCGGGAAGGCTCAGACAAGATGCTACGTGATATCCATCCTCACCCGGCTCGACCCGTACCAAGAATGTGATCGTTTCCATTGTGTAGTCCCTTATGGCTGCACTTAGCGTTGCATGCCCCCTCGAATCTAGAACATACTATACATTCGATTCTACGTCTCGGCAGACGAACGACCTAATCTGAGGCTCGCCGCACGGGTAGGGGCGGTTCGCGAACCGCCCCTACAGCCACGAATCGAAAATACAGGGTAGGTTTGAAACCTGCCCATGTCGTAACGAATCAAAAATGTAGGGGCGGTGGGGATCATTCCCCATCCTTCGCATCCTAGTTCAAACCCCTACCACCCAAACCACCAACCTCACAATCGCCGCGGTACCTTGGACGACTACCCCCCTCATCCTTTCCAATCCTTCGCATCCTAGTTCAAACGCGGGCATCCCCTGCGTGCGAGGGCGGGTTTGAAACCCGCCCCTACGTCGCGTCCCCTTCGCGGGGCGAAGGGGAGGGAAATGGTGTGCTTTGCTTTACTCTGGATTCCCGCGTGCGCGGGAATGACGGAGGGTGCGCGGTGATGACGGAGGGGTTGCGGGAATGACGGGGGCAGGTTAATCGATCAATGAGTGTCAGTTTGACCACAACCCACACCCTCGTTTTCCTATACACTATTTAGATGTTGCGAAATGCTGTTGACCGAAGATCGGCTGCAGCAACCGCGCTGAACCGACAGTCCGACAGTCCGGACGCCCATCCTCGTGTTATCCCCTAGAGGCGGGCGTCCGGACTGTCGGACTATACGGGCATATTGGTGTTACTCCTCATGGGGGGGGCATCATCCCCGGCTTGCCCATCGGTAGGGGGGGGTCGCGGGCCGCCCCCCCCATTTTGGTAATTTTTGCTTCGTACCTTCTCGTTTCGCGACCCGCCCCTTCGTTGTGATTACTTGTTGCTGCGCACGTTCTCGCGCCGTCGCCTGCCGATTACCAGCACGCTGCTGAGGGTTAGCACTGCGATGCCGAGGAGCAGCGACCAGAGAACCCTCGTGCTCGATGCCGGGGCGGATCCACCGGTGACGGGCAACTCAGGCTCGGGCATCGGCGTCGCCGTCGGGATGGCATCTGGAGCACCTTGCGAACCTACCGCCACGGAGGACGGAAGGTTGCTCAGGTTGCCGCACACCATCGTGTCGCCATCGGTGTTCAATCGCACCTGCGCCGCAAGGATCGTCAGTGAGCCATCGCTGTTGATCGCCGCCAACGACAGGTGCGAGATGTTCGAACGCAGGGATGCCGGGAGCGGTATACAGACCGTTGCCGGGTCGTCGAGGACGTAGCTGCTGATCGCGGAGCCGGAGCCGTCTACGGCGTGGACGCCGTACATGTTGCCGCCGAGCGTGTAGCGCTGGTGTGTCTGTCCGACGTTCGAGGCCGCACCGTCGTCCGACATTCGGATCCCGATGTACTCGCCATTCGGGACTGCGCCGGATGGGACCGTAATCGAGTAGCCTTCGCCACCGTCGAACGTGCCACCCTCAACCGGCGTGAAGACTTCATACTGGTTGCCGTCCGAGTCCGGGATAAGACCGGGAATCTCGCCCGGCGGGTTCACCGGCGCTTCTTCTTCAGGCTGAGGCACCGACGGGCGCTGCACTCGGACTTGGAACGTGGCGGTGCACAGTTTATCGCGCATCTCTTCCCCGCCATCCTTATCGAGCGGACGGCAGTCACCGTCGTTCGCGAACGAGGCCGTGATCGTGTAAGTGCTAGGCGACGACGGGGCGGTGTAGGTAACCTCCCACGGAGTTTTCTTGTCATCATCGTCGAACGAGCGATCGTCTTCCTTCCACTCAAGACCCATGCCGGCCGACAGCTTCTGATCCTGCGCGCCCTGAAGGCCGTACGCCTTCACGCTCAGAACCACCTCGCCGCCAGCCTTGACGGTGACGCCGCGGATCGACGGCTCGATCTTGGAGATCTCGCCTGGCGAGCCCGCGATCGGCGACGTGGCGAGACTCGCTGGGCTCGTCCTCATCTCCGGGTAGAGTTCACCGTCAATGAAGGACACTCGGACCGAGACCGTCGCTCCAACATCGGCTGCTGTCAAGACGTACGAGGAACTTGTAGCACCCGGGATCGGCTCGCCGTTCCGCAGCCACTGATATATGAACGATCCCTCGAAGCCCTCGTCGTTGGGATCGTCGTCTTTGTCATCGATCTGGTCGGTGTTCACGGTGAGCTTGGCACCGACCTGCGCCGTGCCCATGATCTGGGGATCGCCGGTTGCAGGTTCGTTGAACGACGGGCGAGCGGCGTGCAGCTTATTCTCGGAAACGCTGAGACCCAACAGAGCAGAGCCGACTGTCACGACGCGCATCTGCGCCGCCTCGCTGAGGATGTTGGACTCGTTGACATCCTCGGTGTCCGGGTCATCCTCCATTGCCATGGCCGCACCAGGGAAGTGCCTGCAGTAGATGCTCGTCTCGGCATCTTCAGGGGCAACGTCACCATCGTCTGTGAAATCACCGTCTGCCGGGCTACTGTTATCAACCCCGACAACCGCGGCATTGAGGTACTGGTTGTCTTGACCGACCGCCAAGCGCATCACGCGGCAGTCTGTGCTCCCCCACCAGTCGGCGACGTTGGCCGGCTTGTTCATCGCGTTGTAAGGCCAATCGAAATCTTCGTCGTTCACGACAGTTCTCTCGTCGCCAGACATGCCATTGGGCAACCCGGTCGGCGGGTCGAACAGCTCCATCGCGATGGCGTCGACGATCGACTTGGCGCTAATCCTGTCCTTTGCACAGGTTGGATCAGGATCCCCGTTAGCATCGTTCGGCATGCTGCAAACGTCGGCCGTCACGTTGTGCCTGACCAATAGTTCGACTGTCGCGGCGGGCAAATGGTCGGACCCTCTTAAGGGTGTATTGGTGGCGGCACCATCTTGAAGACCCGCAGCGGGGATGGAACCGGCCAACATGTCGTACGGCTTCTGGAAGACGGCCTTGTCGACCATGGTGGGGGGGGTACTCTCATCGGCGGTGGTGTCGTCGTCGTCGTGGTTCCAAGGTGCCCTCATCGGCGGGTTGCCGTAGACGACGTTGACCCTCTGGTCATTGTCGAGCGTGCCCCACCAATCGGCGACTTGCGGCACTGGCTTGGCAGTGCCAAGGATGGCTTGTCCAACTTCGAGGACTCGGGCTTGGCGTTGCTGGCCTTCACCGGATAAGCTGTCAGACGGATTAAGCCCGTCCCACATCGCACAATATTCGTTGGTAGTGTCAGCATCATTGTCTTCACCAACAGCCACGAGCATGGCGGCACAACCGATGGAATTCCACCAGTAGACGACTTCAGCGAGGCCATCGTCATTAGCGCCGCCCATGTTGTAGATCCACTGCCAGCGGTCGTTGACCAAAGTCTTGGTCGCGTCGTCCAGATCGTCGTACATCTTTTGGGCTTTTTCGGGGCGAGTGAATGGGTCAGAGCCGTCGGTTGCCGGCGTACGTGTTGGGTCGCCGTCGTCTGCGCCGTCTCCATAAAGGGCATCGACCATCTGTGTAGCGTTGAGCTTATTCCACCACGCCTTGGCGCTGGTGTTGTCGGTGCTGCTGGGGGAGCCGGGGGCATCGAGACCGAGGATGGCTTGACCGACTTCGTCAGCCAAGGGCTTGACACTGTCGTAAGCCTTGACGCTCGTTGATTCAACTGCGTCACCCGCGGTGTTCAAGGTAGCGTCGCAGACAGCGCTGGATTCTGCTTGGAAACCAGCCGTTTCTCCGTCTTGATCCGTAGTAAAGTCCAGATCGTCATTGTCTTCACCGACAGCTACTCGAGCCTCTTGGCAGGACAAATACATCCACCAAAGCTCCACGCTCTGGAATCCTCGCAATGCCTGATCAACATCGGTGAGATGATCACCGACCGCGTAGATGTCCCCGGGATCCGCGACGGCACCGTCTACCCAACTCTTCACTTCATCTTTGTTGGCGTCGCTCAAATCGTCATAATCTTTCAAGGCGAGTTCGACAGCATGTTCAGTGTCGTCGTCACCGTCATCATATTGGCGACCTTGCGTGTCCATTTGATTTGGAACATCGTCAACGGCATCCGCCTCTTTCCCCTCCAAAATATTTATCCGCCCATCTCGATCGAGCTTAGCCCACCATGCCTTAGCACGATCCTCAATGGCCATAGCGTCCTCATCAGCTACCTGCCCGAACGCCCTGTCTCCCGGCGTAGAGATGGTGCTTAAGACGACGGCGAAGATCGCCGAGATAGCCAGCATAACGCCGATGGCGTTCCTGAACCTAACCAGTGATTCGAGATTTCTAATCACGTCTATTTTCCTTTTCAGGCTTGATGTGACTTGTCACAAGTCCATATCCCCCGATCAGCACCTTGTCCAGATCGGGACGTTCAGATAACTAATGATGCATCAAAAATCCATGTCATGCTCATGTCATATGGGGATTTTTCCATACCATTCTCATGTCTCTAAGTATGAATAGAGAATCGTCCTAATGGCGAGCGGGCAAAAAACGCAGATACGACGCCGATCACACGCGGTTGAACTATGATGCGAAAGATTTGGAATGATGGGAATGATGGGGTGTTGTGGGAGGGGGTGTTGCGGTGATGGCGTTCCCACAATTCCCGCGTCATTCCCACCTTCTTCTCCGTCATTCCCGCGGACGCGGGAATCCAGGGGGCGGTGGGGATCCTTTCCAATCCTTCGCATCCTAGTTCAAAAACACCCAAACCACCAACCTCACAATCACCGCAGCATCCCAAACGACTACCTCCATCCTTCCAATCATTCAAAATCATTCCCATCATAGTTCAAACGCGTGCATCCCCTGCGTGCTTCGCACGCGTCCCCTTCGCGAGGCGAAGGGGAGGAAAATGGCGTGCTTTTCTTTACTCTGGATTCCCGTGTGCGCGGGAATGACGGAGGGTCTGCGGGAATGACGCGGGACCTGCGGGAACGACATCAACGCAACACCCCCTCCCACAACACCCCATCATCAAAATCATTCGCATCATAGTTCAAAAACCCTGGATTCCCGCGGACGCGGGAATCCAGGGGGGCGGTGGTAATCCTTCCCATCCTTCCCATCCTAGTTCACAGGCGTGGGGCATTTCCCATGCTGATTGGGAAACGCCTGGCGTCAGCGGTCAGTCTGCGTTGCCGTCGTTGTTGCTCTCCGGTTTGATCATCCGGTAGCCGATGCCGGCCGAGGTGAAGATGTGCTGCGGTTGCTTGGGGGCATCACCCAGCTTCTGGCGCAGTCGTTTGACGACGGTTCGGACGAGCCCTCGATCGGGTTCCTTTTTGGTGGGCCAGATGCGTAAGAGGAGATCGTCGTATGTCAAGACACGTCCTGCATTTGCCGCCAACTCGAATAGCAGTTTGGATTCGGTGACGGTGAGGTCTACGCGACGTCCTAAATTGGTCACCTCTTGGCTGTCGAAGTCGATGGAGAGTCCGCTCCTGAAGTATGGCTCGGGTGGCTGTGGCCTCCGCCATACGGCGGGTTTTCGCAGCGCAGCACCGATGCGGGCGATGAGTTCGGATTCTGAGAATGGTTTCACGATGTAGTCGACGGCGCCCGATTCGAAGGCCTTGGTGACGACTTCGTCCTGTCGATATGCGGACAAGAAGACGACGGGGACGTCGACAATGGCCGAGATGCGTCCCATCAACTCGATCCCGTCGATTCCCGGCAACAGCAGGTCGAGGAGTATGAGGCCGGGTTCATTTTCGAGGATCAGTTTCGGCACTTCTGCAGGGTCGCCAGTGACGACCGGAGCGTATCCCGCCTTTTGGAGTGTGTTGCGGACCTGCTTTAGAACCAGCGGATCGTCGTCGATGACCAGAATCCGCGTCATTTCCTCATCGCTTGTATCTTGATCGACGTGTGGCGACGGGTCGACCAGCGGTACCGAAGCGGCCATCGTGGCCCCTTCGAACGCCAGCAAGGTGAAGGAGAATTTGGATCCTCTGCCTGGCCCTTCGCTGTTTGCCCAGACCCGGCCGCCATGGGCCTCCACTATCCCTTTACAGATCGGGAGTCCGAGGCCTGATGCTCCGATGTCGCCGTGATCTTGTGTAGTTCCGCGGCGCGCGAGATTGGAGAACAGGTGAGGGAGCGCGTCGGTCGAGATGCCGATGCCGCTATCGGCGACCGATATCTCGACGTACAGATCCTTTCGCACCACCTCGATGCGTATGGGGGAAGATTGGAGAGAGAATTTCTCGGCGTTGGAGAGAAGATTGTTCAGCACCTGTACGATGCGGCGTCTGTCGGCCATGACTCTGGGCAGCTGCGGAGACAGAGCGATTACGACGTTGTCTCTTCCGCCGGCGCTGAGGAACCGTTTCTTCGCCTCATCGATCAGGTCAGTCGGCTCCAACGGTTCCGGACGTACCGACAGTGTGCCGGTCTCGATCCGGGCAACTTGGAGAAGTTCGCCGATAAGGTCGCGCATTCGGTCCGTCTGGTCGTCGATGATCTTGAAGAATTGGAGCATCTCCGGTGGCTCGAGATCGTCGATGGCTTGGATCAGGGTCGTAGCGGATCCCTTCACGGCGGTCAGCGGTGCGCGCAGTTCGTGACTGACGATGCCGAGAAATTCGGCGCGCATGCGTTGAAGATTTTGTATGGGTGTCAGGTCCTGCATTGTGACGACGCATGACTCGACGGTTCCGTCGGCGGCGCGTGTTGGTGTTGCGTTGATGAGAGTGGAGACGCTGCGCCCGTCTGGGACCTTGAGCACGACTTCCTCGACACGCACGGTTTCGCCGGAGCTGAGCAGCTCCGACATGGATATCTCGTTAATCGAGATCTCGCGCCCATCGGAACGTACGAAGGTAATGGTATCGAGCACATCTTGGGGTGATTCGCCGGGTGACAACAGGTTTTCGACGATTCGGCGCGCCTCTCGGTTGAAGGAAACCGGCGCGCCGGTCTTCACATCAATGACGACCACGCCGACTGGAGAGATATTAATCAGGGTCTCTAAATCGGCCCTAGCACGACGTTCGGCGCGATAGGTGCGTGCGTTGGCGATGACCAAAGCGGCTTGGGATGCGAACATCTCGAGCGTTTCTTCATCTTCAGGAGTGAAGTCCGGGGCGGATTCTTTGGCGGCGAGAAAGATGCTGCCCACGCGCCGTCCCATGTGCCGGACCGGCACCGCCAAAAAGCTAAAGGGGACGCCGTGGGGCGCTGGGAGACCGAGATGGTCGAAGCCCGCTGATTCGAAGTAGGAACGCAGATCCTTTAGACGGGTCGGGGCTTGAAACGCTTGCAAGTGATCGAAGATCTGCTCGCCCTCGCGTATCTCCCAGAGCCTGCCAGTTTCTTCCGCGGTCATCCCAGACGAAATATAGTCCGCTTCCGCCCCCTCTTCCGCCTGAAGCGCGATCACTCCGAAGCGGGCGTCCGTCAGCGCACGCGCGCTGTCCAATACGCCTTGCAGAACCGCATCGAATTGGAGACTCTCGTTGATGCGGATTCCGGTCTCGGCGAATTTAGACAGCCGTTCGCGCAACGCCGCGTTCTCGGCGATTAGATCTTCGTTTTCTTTCAAATCTACGCCCCCACAGATTCACTATTGGTCGCCGGTCAGTTTTCTCGGCGCCGGATCCTTAAATCAACCGATCCTCGGTCAATTGCATCTCACCGTCTTGCATAGTGTAGATGCGGTCGGCCATGTCTAGGAGGGTGTGGTCGTGGGTGGTGGCGACGACCGACATGCCCTGGTCGGTGACCATCTCGCGGAAGAGGCCGAAGATGGATTGGGCGTTGTTGGAGTCGAGTTCTCCGGTCGGTTCGTCGGCGAGGACGATGTCGGGGCGCATTGCGATGGCGCGGGCGATGGATACGCGTTGCTGTTCTCCACCGGATAGTTCGTAGGGGCGGTGCCGGGCACGACGGGTCAGCGCGACCATTTCGAGGGCGTCGTTGGTTCGTTCGGAGCGTTCGCGTGCGGATAGGCCAGCGATACGCATCGGGAGTTCTACGTTCTCGTACGCGGAGAGTAGTGGGAGTAATGCGAAGGATTGGAAGACGACGCCGATGCGGTTGCGACGCAGTTCGATGAAGTCTTTCTCGGTGAAATTGGCCATATCTCGGCCTTCAAAAAGTACCTGTCCAGTCGTCGGGTGGTCGAGGCCGCCCAAAAGGTTCAGCAAGGTCGTCTTGCCGGAGCCGGAACGGCCTACAAGGGCGACGAACTGTCCGTGGTGGACGTTGAAGGTCAGTTGTTTAACCGCAACGACGTCTTCGCCCGCTAGTTGGAAGGTACGAGTGACTTCCAGCGCCTCGATGGTCGGGGCGCCGTTGCTGTGATCATTCTCCTGATTCAAGCGTCACCTTTCCTTCATTGACGCCAACTCGGACGCGGCGGTTGATGTCTAGTTGGTCGAGCATTTCTCGTGGGATTTGGACGGCGCCGGTGGAATCGACGATGAGGAACTCTTCGGTGTCAGACGCCGACCCGCCTACCCGACGTTGGAACGAGATGGTGCGGGTAGTCTCGGTGCTGGTCTTGCCGTCGCGGATAGTTATCGCACGCCCGACGCTCGTGGCGACCGCGGGGTCGTGGGTCACGATAACGATCGTGGTACCGAGTTGTTGGTTGACCTCGTTGAAGAGATCCAGGATCTCCTGTCCGGTGAGGTCATCCAACTCTCCCGTGGGTTCGTCGGCCAGTAGCAGCGGCGGTTGGTTTGCGAGGCTTACGGCGATGGCGACGCGTTGCTGCTCACCACCGGAAAGCTGCTCGGGTTTGTGTCCTAGGCGGTGACCAAGCCCGACGATTTCGAGGAGCTCTTTGGCGCGCTCGGTTCGTGCCGTTTGAGAAACGCCGGTGAGCACCATCGGCAACTCGACGTTTTCGGCTGAGGTCAGGTACGGGAATAGGTTGCGCGATGTTTCCTGCCAGATGAATCCGACCTCGTGGCGCCGGTAGTTCACAACCTCCTTGTTGGTCATGTGGAGAAGATCGTATTCACCGACGCGCGCGGTGCCGGCTGAGGGCGAGTCGTAACCGGCAAGGATGTTGAGGAGAGTCGATTTGCCGGAACCGGAGGCCCCGACGATGGCGATGATCTCGCCATCGTAGACAGTCAATTCAAGCCCTCTGAGGGCGACGACTTCTAATCCTGCGGCTTTGTAGATTTTGTAAAGGCCGCTGCAAGTGATGTACTCCTGGGGTGTCGTCGCTTCCAAGTCTTGTCTCTCCGGGTTGTAATTGGGTCTATGCTTCCCCGATGCGCATGACGCGGTGGATGGCCATGTTGTAGACGGAAATAAGGCTGACTGCGATGACTATCGCGAAGACGACTGCGAGCAGGCCGAACGTTGTCGCGAACCCCGTCCAGTATATTTCAAGCGTCATGGGCGGCACGACGTTGGCGTCTTGGCCAGACCGGGCAAGATACGGAATGATGGTGTCGCCCAGTCGGGTTCCCATAAAGATGCCGATTGATATTGCGACGCCGATGACGATTAGCTGTTCGATGAGGATCAGCATCAGCAGTTGACGCATTGACAGGCCGATGGTACGCAGGAGGGCAAACTCAGCGAGACGGCGGCGGAACGCGACGCGGGTGTGGACGACGAATCCGATTGCACTGACGATGAGCACGGTTACGAATGCGACACCGAGAAGCGCTCTCCAACCTTCGGACACTAGAGGGTCGACGCTTACACCGGCCAAAAGCGCGAGACGGTCGGCGATCGGACCGGATCTAAGGCGCAGTAGTTCGATGTTGCGCTGTACGCTTGATGTCGCCGTGTAGCGAAGTCTTGCCCCATCGGCTTCCTCTTTCATCAACTCGAGCTGCTCAATCGTCGGCGTTCCGGCCTCGGTGCTTAACCACGCTTCGTTGGCGACGCGTTCGCCGCTGTATCGACGGGCATTAACGAGAGTGTGCGCCGCTTCGTAGTCCATGATGACAAAGCTGCTCTCCTCCGGATTCAGGGTCGGGAAGTAGTCGATGATGCCGACGACATCGAGGGAAGTTCGCTCGCTGTCGATCGATACATTTATGGTCTCCCCTACCCGGGCACCGATCTTGTCGAGCAAGGTCTCGCTGGCAAGGACCGGGATGTTCTCAATGGTGTTGCCGGAAGAGATGCCCCGAAACTCGTTTAGCTGTCCGGCCGCCCATCGGACTCGCATGATGCCGAGGTTTTCTGCTTCATCAGCGGGAAGCGGCGAGGGATCGAACGTGTCGGCGAACGATTCCTGCGTGGGTCGCATCAGATTCCAGGTGTAATCGGATTGCCCGTCGAAAAACTCGATGCGGTGCATTTTGGTGCCGTCGTTGCTGATCGTGGAGATGTCGTCGATGTCGAACGCACCGCTACGGAGTCCACCATCAAAAGTTGCAACCCCTATGGAATGCAGTTTCAGGGGCCCAACTGGAAGCAGCACGCGTTCTCGCCCGAATGGTGCGGGTTGCAGAGATGTACCGATACGGCACCAAGACGGTAGAGGAAGTTCATCGTTCTCTGGGTCCGCGAACTCGAGCGCGCAGGGGAATCGCTGGCGAGAACGCGCCTCCGGCAAGAGGGTTCCGAGGTCGATGCTGTAGAAGCGATCGTTGGCGTCGCTGAGGCGAGCGACGAACCGGACTTCGGGCATTGGGAACAGTGGTTTGACGCGTGCGGTCAGGAAACGGGCATCTTCGGGGAGCGGAATACCCTCGTCCGATTCGAACGCGATGGCTTGGAAGGTCTCCGCGTAGCCATTTTTGGAGAAGTCCCGACGGTGCCAAGCTATGTCGCCGATTTTATCTGGGTCAACGGCGAGGACTGAGAATTGGTCGAAGTTGAATCCGGCAGTTATCGAACCACGCAGTCGGTAAATGACGCTGGCGTCTTCGATGCCTTTTACGTCGAGGAGGTCTTCTTCTAGGTTGAACGAACGACCTCCAGGTCGATTCGAGATTCCCGGGACGCGGATATCACCACCAGTACCGTAAAGGATCTGGTCGTGTGCGCTTCGCTCAAGCGTGGCGGCGAAGCTTGCGGCAAAAACTCCCAATCCGGCGGTCAAGATCAGCAGGAGTGAAACTCTGGAGTAGTGCGCCGGGTTGCGCGCCATCTGCCAGATGCCGAGCACCACCGCTGGCGAGATGATCCGAGATGCGATCCCGGTTGTCAAGACCCGCCCCAAAAGATCCATCATCATTGGGAATACGCGAAGTAGTACGATGCCGGCAGCGACGAGGAACAGGGCGGGAACCGCCAAGATTACCTGGTTCACCGTATTTTCGCCGAAGAGATTGGTTGCTACGAATGAGCCTTGGCGAGTCAGTTGCCAGAAGAGGAATAGTACGACTGCGAGGAAGCCAAGATCGAGGTAGTAACGCTGGATGAACGCGAGTCGTTGTGGTCTTGTGCGACCGGCGCGCTCGGTTAGGACCCCTTGTTGGGTGACGCGCATTGCGGGAATCATCAGCGCGATGACGATCATGACTGCACCAATTCCCGCCATCACGTAGACGCTCCGCGTCAGATTTACGGGTAATGCCTCGCCGCCGTTGAGTTCACCGAAGAAGGGCAAAGTGCCCAAGAATGAGACGCCCCAAGTAGCTAGGAAGGGTCCAGCCACGATGGCGAAAGCGGCGATGATGAACGTTTCCACGGCGAACATCAATAAAAGCTGTCGGGACGTGGTGCCGCGACCTCTGAGCAGCGCAACGTCTGCTGATTGGGCTTCGATGAGGAGCCCGGCGAGCGTTGCGGTGTAGTAAACGACGACTAGGACGATGAGGATGAGTACGATGAACATCGGCAGACGATTGAAGAACAGTTCAACCTCGTAACGGAGGAGTGTCTTGTCGAGTTCGGTATCGAGAACGAAGCCGTCTACCTGCGAGCGGAGTTCATTTGCGGTTAGTTCGAGCGTTTGGCGGATTAGTTGAGTGTCGGTAGCGTGAATTGAGGTCGGCTCAACGTCTAGGAACCATGCATACTCGGCTCCCATGTTCGGGAAGTAGACGCCCAAAGCTTCGAGCATCGATTGCTGCGGCAACACGAACTGCGCAATCTGCAACGTGTTGCTGCGAGAGCCGAATGCTTGGTCGAATATGCGCCATTCGGGAGCGTCTGGATGTGTCCGCCGATAAATGCCGGTCAGTCGGACATTGACGTTGATTTGTTCCTCGTCCCAGTGTGGACGAGCTGGTATTACGTCGCCCAGATGCAATCCGAATTCTTCGACCGATTCTTCGTCTAGCAGAGCTTCAACGGTTAGGTCAGAGCCGGGCGAAGGCTGGGCATCGATCTCCGGGTAACGACCCTCTACAACGTCGATGACGTGTTGACCATCAGGCACGGTCATACATTGAATTCGACGGCAATCGCACTCGATAAGGGGCTGTTCATCTGAGGTGAATGCATCCGGCTCCGCGACGGTTGGCCGACATGGACATTCGCCCAAGGGGACGAGCTCCGGCGGTTCATCGACGAAGAAGGTCCAACTTCGCATCGCGCGTTCGTAATCGGTGGTAAACTGCCCCATTCGCCCGAGCAACAACGACTCCATAGAGCTGGTGATTTCGGCGTGTGATTCGTTGTTGATCGGCGTCTGATCGGCTTCGATCAGGATGTCTAGGTCAGATGGGTTCTGGTCTGCCAACTCCTTCTGGAGGGCGATGTCCCGCAGCGACTCGAAGTAGACAACGGTCGCGGACATAATCGTTCCGGCGAGGACAGAGCCGATGATGACAGCGGAGAGCAATCGCCAGTTGGCGATTGTCCGTTTGAGCATGAGCTGTACCGTGTTGCGCATCGTCGAGGTGTCAGTTGGCGTCTCGTGTGAGTTCGTGGATGGGCAATAAACGGTACTGCCGCATGATGCGGTATACGGCGATCAGTGTCGATCCAATAATCACGGTCGCGAGCGCGGCGACCGGTATCCAATTGGTCTGCATCACAAACGGCGGTAGCAGTTCTCCGCCAGACTGGGTGAATGTCAGACTACTCACAGCGATTCGGCTTACATACCAACCGCTGACGACACCGATCCCGATGCCGAGTAGCGCGACCAACGCGTGTTCGATCATTACCAACCGGCCGAACGACGTTGTTTTCATGCCCATTGCTGACAGGAGCGCCGATTCCCGGCGGGTTCGGACTTCGTGGGCGGCAAGATAGGTTAGATACCCGAACGCCGCGGCGATGCCGGCCATAACGATTGAGACGATGCTGATGCCACGCCATCCGGCTACCACCAGCGGATCGACGGTCGATGCCTCCAATAGAGACGCTCGATCGGTGTAAGTGCTGAAACCCAATAGGTCACGCATCTCACGGAGCACGGAGTCGTGCATGTCGGGATCGATGGATACGAAGACCTCGTTGGCACGTTGAGCGGTCAGGCCTCGCAATTCGAGGAAGTCTATCGTCGAGTCGACATTGGCGACTAGGAACGGCGCTCGGTCCGGATCTAAGGTCGGGAAAAACGCGACGGTGTCTTTGATTTCGACGGGGACGTATCCGCCATTGATCTGAACGATGAACTGTGAGCCGACACCGGTGTTGGTTTGGAATTGGAAGACGTCGCTGGCGATGACCGGCAGTGGCTCGCCAGTCGCGGTGCGATAGATGCCACGGACGCCTTGATCGTTGCCCCGGTCCATTTCGACTCGGGCAACGGAAGCACCGGCGTCGCCCGGGACTTCAACCGTGAGCCCCGGCGGTTCGTCGTCGATGCCAAAGATGACATCGAGGCCGTTTGATGTCGGCATGCCCGTCCACTCGCCGAATTGATCGAAGTCGACGAGGACGGTGCGTTCACCAAGGCTGTTTTCGGCGTAGACATCGTCGAAGTACGCGACCGTCGGTACCGCGCCGTCGGGCCCTGCTTGCATGAAGGTCTGCACCGAAACTAGCTCCGCCGAATTTGTGAGAGGACTAGACATTTCGGCTGTCTGATGGGTCCATTCGCTTTCGATCTGACCCAGAGTAACGGTGCGCGAACGCCCCTTAGCATCTTTGATCACTAACCACAGGAAGAGGTTTTCGACCCGGGGCTCCGACTTCGCCCACGTTCCAAGTTTGATCGTATCGGCGGGTAGATGGATCGGTTCAGGTTTCACGTCAACGGCGATCTTGGATGTCAGTTCTTGGAACTCGGTTTCTGAGAAATCATCCCGGAACCACGCGGTTTCGGCGAAACGATGGGAGTCGACGGCGAGTAAGTTGAATGGAAAACCCAGAGACGTGGTGCCGAATCGACCGGAAGCGCGAAATGCCTCCGTGGCGTTGATCACGCCGTCGATTTCCCGCGACTGCGCGACCACTTCTGAACTTGGTGCCGTATTAGGAATAAACCGGAAATCGGCACCGGATTCGTAAAGAATCTGCTCTTCTGTGCTGCGGGCCAATGTGGATGCGAGCGTACCCGACACAACGCCGAGCCCGGAGACCAAAACCAACAGCAGCACAGGCCACACGTACCAGTATGGGCTGCGACGCAATCGCCACAGGCCGAGAGTGACTTCAACCGATGGCAAGCGTGCGCCAATAATCGCGACAATTTGCGCCAATATCGGGAAGAGCCGCATGAACAACAATGACACGACCAACAGGAATATCGCGGGTGAAAAGAGCAGCGTGATATCCGCCGAATTTTCGCCTTCGCGCGTCGATGCGATGACCGAGCCGCGGGTGGTGAGTTCCCACCAGACCAGCGAACCGATTACCAGGAAGATGAGATCGAGGTAATAGCGCTGGAAGAATGGAGGTTGATCGGGTCTTGCTTCGGATTGAAATTGGTCGATGATCCCGCGTCGGGTTCCCAATATGGCGGGCAGCAGCAAGATGGCGAAAACGGCGATCCCGGCGCCGATTGACCAGATCCACGATTGCCATGCGAACTCGACGCTCAGGAATAGCGAATCAGAGACGCTACGATAAGCAGGAAGTAGACCGAGTGTCGCGACTAGTCCGATGCCGATGAGTGGCGCGATGAGGGCCGGTACCCCGGCGATGATGACGCTTTCGATAGCGTATGAACGAATGACTTGGAGGACGGTGATGCCGCGGCTCCGAAGCCTAGATGTTTCGGGCGCTCGGCGCCTTGCGATGATGCCGGCGACCATGAACAGGTAGTAAGCGATCGATGTGATAGCCAGCGCGGCCAGTAGCAACATTGGAATGCGGGCAAATAACATCCGGCGCTGCAAGGATTGGAGCCGCGTTTCGAGGACTGTCAACACGTCGGCGCGCGTGATTTCAATAGCGATTCGGTCTTCAAAATCCGTCAACCGCTCGATCGCTTCATTGAGCGTCAACTCCTTGAAATAATCGCTGTTTACAAAAAGATGCCACCCAAAGTTGGCGGGAAGCCCAGCATTGGCCTCAGCGATGGTGTCCAACATGACAGACGGCTCGATGAGCAGCACAATCGGGCTTTCGCGCCCATCAACAATCGGCAACGGACGCACGATCGGATCAGACAGCCCGACCCAAAATTCGTCTGATGCGTCGGAGACCGTGAATATGCCCGTGATATGGACTTTGACCAGCCCGATGCCCCGCACCTCTGGCACAGTGTCGATTACGTCCCCGACGCGGATGTCGAACCGTGAAGCGCGGTCCCAAACCAACGCTGCTTCGACCGTCGGTATACCGTCTTCGTAGTACACGTGACCGGAGGGCGCCTGACCAACGATGTAAACGATGCGCTCATTAACGCCGGTGACCGACAGAAACATTGCGCGCGACGCTTCGTTATGCCTTCTGAGCCCTTCGCCTTCTTTGCCCCAGTTAGCTCGACGAGTTTTGATGAGCGCGGTGCTGCCGGTGATGGCACCGTCAAGGTATTCCTCTTGTGCGGCCGCGATGACTTCGTTGGCTTCAACGGATTTACCTGCCTCGAGCGGTAGCCAAGACGTGTTTATTTGAAGATGCTGGTACGTCGTGCTAACGGATTCGATGGTGTCCTCAACACCGGCCTGTTCCAAGGTGCGAAGATAAACTGGAGCGCCGGCTATCACCGTTGCCGTAATTAGAGAACCAACAAACGCCCCGATCAGAAGAGTCGCTTCACCCGAAACCCTGCGTAGTGTGAACCTGACGAAATTCAGCGGGAATTCCCTCCAGACCCAGAACGGGGCTGCCAACGCTCAAGGCTTCGGTGATCGGATATCAAATTTGGTCGTAACTGCGATGGTTGGACGAGATTGCGAGGTGCAACACATCATTTTAACGGTTTGACGCGCGTTTCATTCTCGACATGCGCGAAGGTCGACGATGAAAGAGATACGTAATTTTCTGCATCCGGGATTTAGTTTTTCTGTAACTCAACTCAATCGGGGCTGGAATGTGCAGCGAGTATAATCCGAATCAGGCATCTTCTTCCACTTACGCAAGCGATTCGGAGGGAGGCAGTGAGATTGAAAGATCGCATCAAGTCGAGGGCGGTGTGGATGGTGAGCGGGGCATTGTTGATCGCCCTCGTTGCATCTGGTTGTGATACATCCCCCATTGCGGAGGACGGTACAGTCGTCGTTAAAACCGAACCTGCGCCTGCCACCCACATCGCCGAACCGTGGGTCCCCCAAGTGGTTGAAGCGACCATTCCATCGATCGTCCAAATCTCAATTCGCCGCGGTGACGGAATCGGCAGTGGAACTGGCATCGTGCTCGGATCCGATGGCACGATCATTACCAACTGGCACATCGTCGAGGGTGCCGACGCTATCAGTGTGATTCTTGCTTCTGGCGAAGAATTAGGCGCGTCTTTAATGCGAGAAGACCGTTTGCTCGACATTGCGGTGCTTGCCGTGAATTCCAGTGAACTCGTTCCGGCGGATTTCGGAGATTCTGATGCGTTGCGGGTCGGTGAAGATGTGGTCGCAATCGGTCACGCGTTTGGGCTGAGCGGCGGGCCGAGTGTTAGTCGGGGTGTCATCAGCGCGTTGGATCGTACAGTCGCAGACCCGAATGGCAACATTTTTGAGGGTTTGATACAGACCGACGCGGCGATCAATGTGGGCAGCAGTGGCGGCGCTTTGGTTAATTCGGCCGGCGAGGTGGTGGGGCTAAACGTGGGAACCATTGATGTCGGGCAAGGCGCTAATTTCGCGCTCGAAATCAATACGGTCTTGGAGGGCGCCAACCGATTAGTCGTATTGGGTGAACGGCAAGAGCCTGGGTATCTCGGGGTTGGCGGGGTTGATGTGACACCTTACCTCGCATTCCAGAGAGCGTTACCGGTGAGTGAGGGTTTAGGTGTGCGATATGTGGACCCCGATTCGCCGGCCGCAGCCGATTTCAAAGTGGACGACATCATCGTAAACATCGACAACACTCCGATTCGCGGGATCACAGATTTCACGGAATTCTTACGCACGCACCCCGACGGTACCGAAGTCGTTGTGACAACGGTGCGAGGTGCCGGCGATACTGCCGAGATAATGGAGATTCCGGTAACTCTCGGTTCGCCAGGCGCGTGACGCTGAGTTCGTGACCGTGGGCGCGCAAGGCTTCGCGCCTGAACCCTCCAGTCGGAACTCTCACTCCGTACAATTGCTCCTGAGCGATTGCGAGAAGACCCAATCGAGAATCCCGGGAGCAATGAAGATGACAGGTTCAGAGCGTGAGTTGAGCGGCAAAGTAGCGATCGTAACTGGCGCCGGCAGGTTGCGAGGCATCGGGCGTGCCACGGCAAATGTCCTGGCCCGCATGGGTGCCGATGTGGTAGTCACGGGAACCGGACGCGACCCCTCCACGTTTCCACCGGACGAAAAGGAAGCCGGTTGGCGCGACATCGAATCTACCGCCGATGAGGTGCGTGCTTTTGGCGTGAAGGCCAAGACGGTCGTGATGGACGTTATAAGAGCGGATCAGGTACAGGCTCTGGTCGACGATACCGCAACAGAGTTGGGCAGCGTCGATATCGTCATCAATAACGCGGCGGCTCCTTACGGTGAAGATCGGGTACCGGTTATTGACGTCGCGGAGAATGTGTTCAAGAAGGTTTTGGATGTGAAGGTGGTCGGCACCTATCTTTGCTCAAAGGCCGCGGCAATACAAATGATCAAACAAGGCAACGGAGGACGTATCGTCAATATCTCTTCCACCGCCGGGAAACGCGGCACAGCCCGCATGGCAGCCTACAATGCGGCCAATTTCGCGGTCGATGGATTCACTCAAGCTCTCGCCAAGGAACTTGCAGAACACGAGATAACTGCCAACTGTGTCTGTCCTGGGATGACTGAAACAGCTCGATTGGACCCTGTGGGTCGGGGCGACGAGTGGTTGAGTCGCGCCGCCCAAGTGCCGATGGGACGTCCCGCGGAGGACATAGAAGTGGGCGAGTTGATCGGATTCCTTTGCAGTCCTCGCGCGGGCTACATCACTGGTCAGGCCATCAACATCAACGGCGGAACTGTAACCGAGCGGTAATCGAAGTACGCGTCATTTAGTCAAAAAACCCGCGTAGGCTCTCGCTACGAGTCGGGTGTCGCAGTTTGCGCAAGGCTTTGGCTTCGATCTGACGCACGCGTTCGCGAGTGACACCAAAATACCGACCTACCTCCTCAAGGGTCTTAGACCTACCGTCCTTCATGCCGAAACGTTGTTCGATCACCTGCTTTTCGCGGACCTCTAATGTATCGAGCACCGTCACGATGCTCTCCTTCATCAGGTTGTTCGAAGCTTCTTCGATTGGACCATCGGTGTTAGTTTCCGGTATGAAATCGCCAAGCGTGGAGTCCTCTTCATCGCCAATCGGGGTTTCCAACGAAACCGGCTGGAGGGATATCTTCAGGGTGTCCCTCACTTTTTGTGGCGTCGTATCCATGTGGACCGCGATCTCTTCAGGCGTCGGTTCACGACCATATTCCTGGACCAAGCGTCGGCTGATTCGAAGGAGCTTGTTGATCGTCTCGACCATGTGGACTGGGATGCGAATTGTCCGAGCCTGATCGGCGATGGAACGAGTGATCGCCTGCCTTATCCACCAAGTCGCATACGTCGAGAACTTGTAGCCGCGGCGGTAATCGAATTTCTCAACCGCCCGAATCAAGCCGATGTTGCCTTCTTGGACCAGATCCAAGAGGTTCATCCCGCGACCCATGTATTTCTTGGCTACTGACACCACCAGGCGCAGATTAGCTTTGGTGATGTGAATATCCGATGCTGTACCTCGGTTGCGTATCGTGGTTAGATGAGCATCGAGTAACGGGCCGTAGTAGAAGAGTTTCTGGATCGCATCGCTGTCGAGCGCGTCTTCGAGGTCGAAAAGTTGGGGATTGCACTCGATCGCATCCGGCGTCTCGTTAGCAATCAACAACGACAGGAGCGATAGATTGCGGATCGCGTCTTTCGATTCGTCATCGCTGCAATCGAGATGGTTAGCCAAATACCGAATCTTGTCTTCCGAGTAAGGTTCATCGAGGCATTTTCGCACGAGCGGCGACATCAGCATGTCGGCGAGATGCGTAGTTGCGAATGGGTCGGCCACCGCGAGCAACTTTTCCGCCAAGCTCTCGGAGCACTTCAAGCCATCTCGTAAGGCTTTCACGCGATCGGCAAGAGAAGTCTCGCGCCAGACGTCAAATATCTTCTTGCCGACGAGCGAAAGGTCGGTGTGTCCGAAGTTGGGTGCTAACTCCTTGATGATCTCCAATGCTTCGTTTCGAGTACCGCCCATCGCTCGGCGGATCGGCGTCGCGGACGTCACGCGGTACGGATCGGCAACGATTTCTAGGAGTCTCGGTTGGGTTAGGACTTCGGATATGGGCACGTCTTCGATCCGCGCCATGAGGTCCTCAACGATCTTCGCCGATGGAGGATCGCAGTCTAATGCTTCTCTGATCGCGTCAGTTGTCGCAATCTCCGAGAGGTCTTCGAACTTTGTACGAGCTTCCGGAGTGTTGACCTTTCGGAAAATGTCTTCGGGCAGTCTAGTCAAGTCCCTGATGATCTCGACCGCTTCGTCTTGCGAGCAGTTGAAGATATCAGATATGTATTTGACGTCTCTGATCCGGTAGGGATTCTTGAGTGCTTGATTGATCACTCCGAAGGTTTCGGATATTCCCTCGTTGCAAAAACCCGAGTAGATAACCATCGCCTTGGCGGGGATCTGCATCCGTGAAAGTCTTTTCAACGCTTCGATCGTGATCTCGGTCGCCGAAGGTTTGGTTTCGTGTACCGCGAGGAAGTCCGTTTCGATGCCTGCCGCGATTCGCCTCAGTTCGAGGTTGCGCGCCAATTCGCGTTCTTCCTGCGCTGTCAATAACTCAACTCGCCCGATCTCGCGCAGATACATCCGTACTGGATCATCGGTGAGGTCAGTATCGACGGCCACGTTTTCCAAAGTGACGACCTCAGCGCGCTGTTTGGCGCCGGCGGCGGATCCATCCCAGTTGTCAAGATCCGAAATCGTGCTTGATGGCGGCGCTGGGGACAAGATCATGGTCGCCCGGTTGTCTTTGCTGGCGAATCCTTCGCTTTCGTCATCACCGCCCAGCATGCCGAAAGTCAAGGTCGCGCCGGCGACTTCGACCTCTTCATCATCGTCGTCGTCGTCACCGTCATCCGACGCGACGTTTTCTTCGTCGTCCTCGTCGTTTTCGAGTGCGGCGCCACCAGACAATGGCCGCAGCGCCTTTGATCGGCGCGTGGTGCTTGGCACGTTTTTGGAAAATGCAGGATCGGTGTCGACTTCGTCGTCCGACTCCACAACCGTTGCTTCGGTTGCTGTCTCGTGTTCTAGCTCGTCGCTCTCATAAAACAAGTTGAGCGCCTCCTAGTAGATTGACTCCGCATTTTGCGGCGTCACCAGTTCCCTGATCTCGCGGTTGATTTCGACCGCTTTGACCATATCCTCATCACGGATCATGTTCCCGTTTTCTTTGGCCAGCTGCACCTCTTTCTTCTTGTTGCGCGTCAGGTATTCGCGCCGCGTTCGTTTCGCACAGTTCTCGGCGATCTGAATTATCGCCGCCTGGTCGTCTTCCCATTCGTCGGATGGCGCAAGCGACGCAGCACGCAATCGATTCACGAGATCCAGCGCTTCAGCATCGCCTTGGATTATTGAGACGCATCCTTCGACGTTGCCCGTGTCTTTTAGGTTCTCGAAAACACGCATCCGGACAGGATCGGTGAAGTGGTACGGTTCGACCGTCGCGTGGTCAATGGCGTACTCGTGCTGGACCATGCATGCCAAAAGGTCGATCTCCCAACTGGCTTGAACCGTAATGGCAGGTATTCCTGGCTGCACATCCGCGGAACGTCGAGTTCGTTGTTGGCGGGGGGTACGCGTATCGCGTGGTTCGTTGCTCGTTTGTAACCGCGCCGATCTCTTGCGCGTCAACACGTTCGTGATGTTTTCGACATCGACTCCCAAGCGATCACCGAGGTCGGTTATTTTTCGTTGTTCTCGGATCGTGTGCGGAGGGATGCTGTCGAAGAACGGCTCAATCTCGACCAACGCGGCGTCGAGGCCGCTGTCGCTCGATGTGTCGTGGCTACTGATGCTGGCGCGGATAACGAAATCCATGATTTCGTCGGCTTGGTCTATCGACGCGACCCATTCGGCGCTGCTGTTGCGTATGGCTTCATCGGGATCTTTAGGTTCGCCGTGGTCCGAAACCACTGGTCCCGCGACGCGAATGTCGATGGGAGATCGCCGAGTGTAGGATCGGCTTGCGGAATAGCGTCCGAATTCCGCGATGGCTGTCTGCAGACCTCTCAGAGTCGCGGCCTGACCTGCTTCGTCGGCATCTAGACAGAGAATCACCGTTGATGGGTTGTTGTCGGCGTCATCAGGCAACACCGTCGAAACGGATTGAAGCTGTTGAGATGTGACTGCGGTGCCCATGCACGCCACGACATTTTTGAAGCCCCGTTCTTGGGCCGCGATTACATCCATATAACCTTCGACCACGATTGCCTTGCCGGATGCTCGGATGGCATCTATTGCCCAGTGCAGTCCGTACAGCAGCTTCGACTTGCTAAAGATCGATGTTTCGTGGGTGTTGAGATATTTCGGTTGAGCATCGCCCATCGCGCGGGCGCCGAATCCGACGATGTTGCCGCGTTGGTCTCGGATCGAGATCGTGATGCGGTCGGTGAACATGTCTCGCCATGCGTCATCGTTGCCTTTGACCACTAAGCCCGCTTGGACAACCGCTTGACTGTCGGCCCCAATTGACTTCAGATAGGGAAGCAGGGAGTTGACACCGCTAGGTGCGAACCCGATCCCTCGGGCGCGTGCAACAGGCGCGTTGATGCCACGAGATTCAAGATACGCCAACGCTTCAGCGCCCGGCGAACCTTCTAGTTGTCTCGTGAAAAACTGTTCCGCAATTGAGTTGATTTCGTGGAGGGCGGAAGATCTCGTTCGGCGACGATTGTCGCGATCCTCGTTACGAAATTCGGTGTCAATCCCAGCCTTGCGCGCGAGCTTCTCCAAAGCCTCTTTGAATTCGATGCCGTCCTGGCGCATAACGAACTCGAACATGTCGCCACCGACGCCGCACGCTCCCCAACATCGCCATGCTCCGTGCTCTGGGGAGATGCTGAAGGAAGGGGTTCGTTCCTCATGGAACGGGCAGAGAGCTTTGGGCGAGCGAGACGACGGATTGTCGAGGGCAAGATAGTCAGACACAACATCAACGATGGTCAGTCTAGCTTTGACTTCGTCGACTAAGGTCATCTGCTCTCCCTTCCAGTATTCAACTGGCTGCCGACACCGACCACGTCCCACTTCACGGAATATCGAGTTATCTTCGTATCCTGATACGCCCGAAAACCTTGGGACGTACGGAAGTATAAACGAGATTCTTGCGAATGCAAACACTCCGCGGCATTCGCGCCTAAACGGCCCTGCGTCCTTGTTGGTGTCGGGTCTCAATGGTGCAGTGGGACCGAGATTCGGCCTTGATACAGCCCTTCGGTACTGCCCGGAGATATGCGTTCAAGCGCCATCACGGCGAACGAATCGGTCATTCCGCTAACGAAATCCGCGGCCGCGTATTCCGGCTCGATCGAGATCACTCGCATCCATCCAGGAACCTCGTCCAAATGAACGCTGTAGTAGTCGTGGAGCAACTCGACGGCATTGCGCGCACGGACTCCCTCGGGAGAAGCCGAAGCCGGGTGGTAGACACGCTCGAACATGAAGTTGCGGAGTTTCGTCGTGACGTCTCCCATGGCGTCAGTCATCCTGATCCATGGCTGAATGTTCTGGTCGCCGCCGGCGCTGGCGCAATCCCAAGAAGCGTCGATTACGTCGCATACCATGGCGTTGAGCCGCGTGGAATGAGCATCTCCTAGAGCATCACGGATCTCGGTCGGCACATCCTTCGTTTCGAGCGTGCCGTCTCTTTCAGCGTCGGCGAGATCGTGGGCCAAATACGCGATGGCGTCAGAGATACGCACGATCTGCGCCTCCAGTGACATACCCTCGACTGCATCAGCGGCGATGAACTTGCCTTCGGGTTTGGAGTGTCTTTTTACCGCCTCCACGACAGCGTCTGTGAGGTTCAGGCCTTCGCCGTGTTTTTCGAGGATTGTGAGCGTCCGAACCCCTTGTGCGGCATGAGTAAAACCGTTAGGCAATCTTTCGTTCAGAACGCGTTCGCCGATGTGTCCAAAGGGTGTATGCCCGACATCGTGTGCGAGAGCAGCGGCCTCAACGAGGTCTTCGTTGAGGTTTAGCGCCCGGGCGATGGTCCGTCCTACTTGCGATACCTGCAAGACGTGAGTCATGCGCGTTGTGAAGTGATCGCCTTGCGGGTTCACTAACACTTGGCTCTTGTGTTTCAGGCGTCTGAAGGAGTTGGAGTGAACGACGCGGTCGCGGTCGCGTTGGAAGGCCGCCCGAATCGGCGAAGGTTCTTCGTCACGTTGACGAATGGCGAACTTTGACCAGGTCGCATACGGCGACAACGCCTCTTCGCGTTGTTCGATGCGTTCTCGGACTGATGAATGTGTCGCGTTGATCTCTTCGCTCATGCGACCGTGACGGTTTTGGCCAAATTACGAGGTCGGTCGGGATCGATGCCACGCGCTAACGCCGTGTAATACGCCAACTGCTGCAATGGAATCGTCATCAGGAACGGGAAATGTTCCTCATCATCTGATGCGATAGGAATCATACGGTCGGCTAATTCCTCGACTTCGAAATCCATTTCGTGAGCAATCGCTATCACCTCACCACCCCGACTCTGCACTTCGTAGATGCTTGTCAACATCTTCGTCCTCAACTCACCATTCTTCGGAATCAGCACAATGGTCGGCGTGGCAGGTTCGATGAGCGCATTGATTCCGTGCTTCATTTCAGAGGCTGAACACCCCTCGGCGTGAACGTACGCCGTCTCCTTCATCTTCAACGCACCTTCCAGAGCAATTGGAAAAAGGTCGCCACGCCCGAGCATTAGCAAGTTGTCAACATCTTTGAAACGGTCTAAGGCAAGCTCTTCGACGTCAGATTCTTGTCCAATCGTGCGGTTAATCGCACGCGGCAACGCGACGATCGATTCGATCTGCCGTACGAACTCCAATTGACTGAGCTTTCCTCTGTCGTTTCCGATTTGAAGCCCCATCATGTAGAGCACCAGCATGCTGTTGATAAACGTCTTCGTGGATGGAACGGCAACCTCCGCGCCGGCGCCGATGTCGATCGCGAAATCAGCCATCCGCGTCGCTTCGCTGTGGGCGCTTGCGGTTACGACACAGACTGCGCTTCCCTTACGTTTCGCCGTTTCGATCGCGGTCAGCGTGTCGTACGTTTCACCAGACTGGGTTACCGCGATCAAAAGGTCGCGCCGACCCATGACCGGTTCGCGATCCGCCAATTCACCGGCATATTCAACGGTCGTAGGTATCTGAGCCAATCGCTCAATCCAACGGGAACCCGCCATGGCGGCGAAATGTGAGGTGCCCATGCCCGCGAGGATGATGCGATCGAGTTCGTTCGGGATACGATCAATCTCTGGGATATCGATGCGCGGTTTACTGAAATCTATCCGCCCCCTCATCGCGCCCTGGACCGCGGCAGCTTGCTCCGATATCTCCTTCCGCATGAAATGTTCGTATTCGCCGATTTCTGTGATGCGGTTATCTGGTTTCAACGGAACTTGCGCTTTGACAACCGTCGCTCCGATCACATCGGCAATCTCAGCGCGGTCCCGAGTGATGCGGACGGCTTCGCAATGGTCGATGTGGGTTACCGCGGTAACTTCGGCCGGCATCGCCATGGTGTTGCTCGCCAATACTCGTGCGCCGTTGGCCTCGCCAAGTATCAAGCTCCCCGCGTAACCGATCCGAATTCCAACGATTGCATCCGGTTCGCTTGAAGAGATGGCGAGAATGACGGACAATCCTTCGAGCTCATTTCCCGCTCTTTGGGTTGCCTCCAAAAGCGAAGCACCATCATCCATGTGACGCGCGATCATGTGCGCGATCGCCTCCGAATCGGTCTCTGAATTGAACTCGATTCCGGCGGTGGTTAGGCTGCGCCGCAATGTGGCGTGGTTTTCGATTATTCCGTTGTGAGCGATTGCGACTTTGCCATCGTAGCTCACGTGCGGATGCGCGTTGACGTCAGTTGGCGAGCCGTGGGTCGCCCAACGTGTGTGGGCTATCCCAGTGGTCGCTTGCCCGAACTGTCCATTAATCGTCTCTTCGAGAGCCGAGACGCGGCCAGCGCGCTTGATTGTGGTGATGCCATGGCCATTGATCGCGGCGATCCCGGCGCTGTCGTATCCACGGTACTCCAGATTGTTCAGCGCCCGGAGCAGGAAAGTCTTTGCGTCGCCGTAACCGGCGTACCCTACGATGCCACACATATCAGATTTACGCCGACTCGCTGCCCGACGGCACCGAATATTCCGTCTGGTTTCCCGCGTGGTTTGAATTCAATGGTGGTGGAGAGGCAACAGTACTGGTCATTTCGAAACTTGCCGGGATTTGGTCGGCATAAACGCCACGACGGTCTTCCGGCAACCCCAACGCCAATCTGGACATCAACTCGACGGTAGCGCGCTCAAGATCGGGACGACTAGAAACATCACCGTTGATTTTGAACGGTTCTCCGATCGACATCCTGATCTTGGCGATAGGCATAAGCACCTTGAGGATATTTTGCAAGTTATCAGTTCCGTAAAAACTGATTGGAACCAAAGTCGCACCAGTTTGTGCAGCGACAAGCGAGGTGCCGATCTGCCCAACCTTCAACCCTTGTAGGTTACGGCTGCGGGTGCCTTCTGGGAACATGACGACCGCTCGACCATCATCGAGCATGGCGCGAACCCATCGCAGTGCTCGCAAATCTGCTGAATACCGACTCACCGGATATGCGCCCCATCCCTTGAGGAGGAATGTATTGAGCGGGTTGTTGAACAGTTCACGCTTGGCGAGGAATAGAACGCGACGTGGTAGAACCGAGGCAACAATCGGCGGATCGAGATTGGACAGGTGGTTGCAGTAGTAGATTACGGGGCCACCGACAGTCAATCGGTCACGGTTTTCGATTTGCAGGTCGGCAAACATACCCAACGTCCCTCGGAACGCGGTGTTACAAACCGGGAAGAACCATTGCCGGTTGGGCTTCATGCCGTGCGCTTCCCTGTCATTCCTAGATTGCCGGTTCGATTCAACTTAGTGGAGATGTACGAGAGTACCTTTTCGACTACCTCGTCTGCGGTCAAGTCGTCAGTAGCAATGACTATCGCATCGTCCGCTGGTCGCAACGCAGAATCGACCCGATTGGTATCGAATTCACTTCGCCTTTTGATCGAACTTAACACCACTTCGTAGCGATGACCTTCAGAGTTGCCGGAGGTGTCCCGGGTCCGGCGCGCGGCTCGCGTTGCTACCGAGGCATTTAGGTAGATCTTCACTGGTGCGTTTACCAACACGACGGTTCCTATGTCTTGGCCAGCCATAACCGTCGACCGTTGAGATGCAATCTCGCGCTGTTTTCGAACGAGGGCACGGCGCACCTGGGGCACGGCGGCAACTTGAGACACGTCGCGGTTAATGTCTTCCGAATGCAACCGGTTCGAGATGTCACGGTCATTCACCATCAATCGCCATGAACTTTCCGGCCCTTGATGCACAGAGAAACTGGTCGCTTCGGCCAACACACCTAGCGCATCGGAATCATCAAGAGAAAGTGAGTTCTCGAGCGCCAAGTAGGTCATCGCGCGGTACATCAGACCTGTGTCGAGGAAATCGCAGGCCAATCGATCGGCGAGCATCGTTCCCACAGTCGATTTGCCGGATGCAGGTGTACCGTCTAGTGCGATCTGTATGGGCGCGGCTTTCTGGTTGAGGTTCATGAATAGTAGGCGGAGCCTTGAGGACCGGACATTGCAACACAACTCGCATCAATCGGAAAGGTTTTCGATCCGCTTCGAAACTAATATTCGATTATAGACAGCAGGGCTCAACGCTTGTGTTCACGGTCGCCTTGGGCTCGGTATTGAGCTCGAGTTGTTTCAGGTCGAAAAGGTAAGGACGAATCTGCGTTGCTACGTCGCGCGCTGACTAATCGATGAGCGGTCTAGACGGCATATTCATCCTCACAATCGCGCTGTTGGCTTATTGGGGGTTCAAGACCGGGGTCATAGGCACCGCGATCTGGCTCGTCGCGGCCTACTGCACGATCGCACTCGGTTCGCAAATCGTCAGCCGCATCATTCCCCTTCTCGGTCTGGCTGAAAATTACGTCTCGATCGTTACTTCTTTTTGTTACGTGCTCTTTTCAGCGGCGATATTCACGATTGCTCGTTGGTTTTCGATGTCGGTTCGCGCATTCATCAAAGTCACTCCTTTGAAATGGGTGAACGACATCGGCGGCGCGGTCCTAGGAGGTGTTCTGGGCCTATTCGCAGTCGCGGCGATAATCGCGGCGGTGGCGATCTTCACCTACGTGATACCCGAAGGAGCAGTGGATTTCGGCGGCGCTTCTTACTCGGTCTCTTACTCGCAGATTTACCTCAACGACAACCCGCGCTCGTGGCTCGATGAACAGCTCACGAATTCGTTGTTCGTCGAGGCGTTTTCAAACCTCCGCGGTGCGATCGTGCCCATTGCCCCACGCGAAATCGGATTGGCAATTGAGGTGCTGTTCGCCAGAGTCGAGTGACCGCCCAAACGCTCGATGACGGGATCAGATTCGAAATGTTCGCTCGTCGCAACATTGGCGGCTATAGAATGGGAACCGTGACTGATCACGCGTTAATTCTGATACGTTCTCGGGTATTGGTGCTTAACCAGAACTATCAGCCGCTGAACATCTGCGATGTGCGCCGCGCTGTTTCGCTACTTGGAAAAGGTAAAGCTGAAACGGTTCAATACGGTGTCGAATACATCCATACAGTCTCCCGGATGTTTGAACGACCTGAGGTGATCCGCCTCGTTTACATGGTTCGCAAACCCCTGCATCGTCGCAAGCTCTCGCGCCGGGAAGTGTTCCAGCGCGACGGCTACGCATGCCAGTACTGCGGCCAACGCCGTTCTGAAATGACATTGGATCACGTCGTGCCGCGCTGCAAAGGCGGCCAGCACACTTGGGAAAATGTCGTGACTGCTTGTCAACGTTGCAACCATCGCAAGGCGGGCTATACGCCTCGCGAAGCGGGAATGACGTTGCGGATGGAACCGCGCGAACCGCGACCGAACCCGTATGCGGGTTTCAGTGCCGACCGCGTCGATCCGGCATGGTTGCCATTCATGCCGTGGCTGGCGAAACAGCCTTTGCCGACGGCTTTGCGGACCGTAGGGGGGTGAGCACAATCCATACGTCCGCCGCGTCGTTAGTTTGGCGACGTTTAAGCGACGATCGGCAGACCAAGCATCATCCCAATATACGCGGTGCGTTGCTGGGCGGGGGATGTTGGAACGCGACGGTATGCCGGATTGGTGGATGTCCGGGCTTTTTGAATGGTCTTGTGTCGTCCCCCCGCCGTTGTTGGAGCGGGGGGTTGTATGACCATTGGGGATGAGGCTGTAACCAACAGGCTCGAGCCGCGAGGTTGCAACCAAGCGGCGAAGGTTCTGGGTTGGACGTGCTTCGCGGACAAAGCGCGGGTTGTTCGGCGCACTCAGACGAATACCGACTTCGCCTGCACGGTCTGCGACGGTGGTTAAGCCGCCTAGACTGATCACGGGTATGCATGCCCGCTCATGCCCTGGGCTACTGGTAGCAGCGTCTACCGATAGCCGTATTGTGCCTCCACGTACGGCCTGTGAGCCCTTGCTGTCGATGACAGTCGGTGCGTAAAGTCCGAGGTGCACACCCTTGGACGACTCAGCCTTAATGCGGCGGTAGCTTCTAGCACGGCCGGTTACCTCTATCGTTGTGGAGGGTTGCTGGGGAGCGCGTCGTTGATAGACAGTCGAAACGTTTCTCATTGCTTTGCTCCTTCCTTTTTCTCCACCGATTCGGGACCGGTTTGATTTTTTTTGCCCGGAGCCGTCGCCCCAGAACCTAATTAGTTAACAGTGTTAATTATTGTTGTTGCGGTTTGTTGTGTCAATTGTTGGCGTGGGAATTGTTATTTTGGGCAAAAACGGGGGCATTTTGAACTAGGATGCGAAGGATGGGGAAGGATTTGAAGGATTTTTGTTGTTGTTGCTTTGTTCTGTTTGTTGTGGGAGTCGAAAATCGTTGTTGGGGTACTTTTGGGAAACGGGGTGAACTATGATGTGAATGATTTGGAATGATGGAAATGACGGGGTGTTGTGGAAGGGAGGGGTTGATGGTTTGGGTGGTAGGGGCAGGTTTCAAACCTGCCCCTACGGGGCGGCAAAGGGGAGGGAAGTGGCGGGGGGTGTTACGGTGTTGTTTGGATTTTGATTTGTGGAGTCGATAGGAGACGACATGTTGCGACGGGGTTGGATTATTGGGTTTGGTGTGGGGCTCGCGGGTTTGTTTGCGGGTTTGATGATGGTTGGGTGCGGGGGTACGGAGACGGTGGTGCAGACGGTGGTTGTGGAGCGGGAGGTTGCGGTGGAGGTGGGTGTGCCGGAGACGGTGTTGGTTGAGGTGGAGAAACTGGTTGTGGAGACGGTGGTGGTGGAGCGTCCGGTTTTGGAGACGGTGGTTGTTGAGAAGGAGGTTGCGGTGGAGGTGGGTGTGCCGGAGACGGTGGTGGTTGAGGTGGAGAAGCTGGTTGTGGAGACGGTGGTGGTGGAGCGTCCGGTTTTGGAGACGGTGGTTGTTGAGAAGGAGGTTGTAGTTGAGTTGGTCAGGGAGGTAGAGGTTCCGGTGACACCGACAGCGACGCCCGAGCCGACAGCGACGCCGGTGCCAGATGGCGGACGCATCGCGTTCGTATCGAAGCGCGACGGGGATGATGAGATCTACGTGATGGACGCGGACGGTTCGGGCGTGGTGCGGCTGACGGACAACGACGTCTATGATGGGTACCCCGCCTGGTCTCCGGACGGCCGACGCATCGCGTTCCATTCGAATCGCGACGGGGATGATTATGAGTATGATATCTACGTGATGAACGCGGACGGTTCGGGTGTGGTGCGGCTGACGGACAACGACGTCTATGATGGGTACCCCGCCTGGTCTCCGGACGGCCGACGCATCGCGTTCCATTCGAATCGCGACGGGGACGATGTTGAGATCTACGTGATGGACGCGGACGGTTCGGGCGTGGTGCGGCTGACGGACGACGACGCTGTGTACCCCGCCTGGTCTCCGGACGGCCGACGCATCGCGTTCGTTTCGGATCGCGACGGGGATGATGATATCTACGTGATGAACGCGGACGGTTCGGGCGTGGTGCGGCTGACCGACAACGACGCTGATGATTTTAGCCCCGCCTGGTCTCCGGACGGCGGCCGCATCGCGTTCGTTTCGGATCGCGACGGGAATGAAGATATCTACGTGATGAACGCGGACGGTTCGGGCGTGGTGCGGCTGACGGACAACGACGGCTGGGATTTTGACCCCGCCTGGTCTCCGGACGGCCGACGCATCGCGTTCGCTTCGTATCGCGACGGGGATTGGGATATCTACGTGATGGACGCGGACGGTTCGGGCGTGGTGCAGTTGACGGACAACGACGACCAGGATTATGTCCCCGCCTGGTCTCCGGCGGTAGGGGATGCCGTGCCTGCGGAGCGGGCGTTCGAGGTGGAGCATGAGGTCTCGGCGACGGATGTTGAGGTTGGGGAGAGTTTTACGCTGAGGGTGAGGATGCACGGAGTTGCGGCGGGGGGCGAGCATGGCGGCGTTTCGGTGTCGTTCCCTTCGCTGACGCAATCTGGTGGTTCTGATGGCGGGCATTCTTCTTCGCTGGCGGATGTTGAGGTGGTGAGTTACACGACGGGGCTGTCGCAAGTGGCGTTTTTCCAACCGGGGGCGATGATCTATCACCGCGAGGGCAATCGACAGTTTGCGGCGGAGTACCTGCTGGTGGAGTCGGATGATGCTTCGTGGTCGACGTCGGATGATCGGACGCTGGTGCTGCGGATCACGCCGAAGCGTGCGGGGGAGTTCCCGATGCTGGTGCGCGGCTGGCTTTGCGCGGACGGATATACCGGCTGCACGCGCGAACCCTCGGAGTCCTCGGCGACGGATCAGCAGGGCTGGAGGGCTGAGGAGATGTCGGTAAACGTCGCACCGGCTGACACCGCCCCGGCATCCGGCCGCATCGCGTTCAGTACGGGTCGCGGTGCTGGTGGCGCAGATAGGGATATCTACGTGATGAACGCGGATGGTTCGGGCGTGGTGCGCCTGACGGACAACGACGCCGATGACGGGAGCCCCGCCTGGTCTCCGGACGGCCGACGCATCGCGTTCGATTCGAATCGCGACGGGGATTGGGAGATCTACGTGATGAACGCGGACGGTTCGGGTGTGGTGCGGCTGACGGACGACAGCAGGAGAGTCTTTCCTTCCTGGTCACCCGACGGCAGACGCATCGCGTTCGTTTCGGGTCGCGACGGGAATTATGAGATCTACGTGATGAACGCAGACGGTACTGCGATCGTGCGGCTTACCCACACCGACAACAGGGAATTGCATCCTTCATGGTCTCCGGACGGCGGTCGCATCGCGTTCTCTTCGAATCGCGACGGGGACGATCATGATATCTACGTTATGAACGCGGACGGTTCAGGCGTGGTGCGGCTGACGGACAACGACGACACTAATACCCACCCCGACTGGTCTCCGGACGGCCGACGCATCGCGTTCTATTCGGATCGCGACGGGGATGGTGATATCTACGTGATGGACGCGGACGGTTCGGGCGTGGTGCGGCTGACGGACAACGACGCTGAGGATTGGGGCCCCGCTTGGTCTCCGGACGGCCGACGCATCGCGTTCGTTTCGGATCGCGACGGGTACGATTATGAGATCTACGTGATGGACGCGGACGGTTCGGGCGTGGTGCGGCTGACGGACAACGACGCTGATGATTGGTACCCCGCCTGGTCTCCGGGGGTGCGTTGAGGTGGGGGTGAACTATGATGTTCCAGGATGGGGAAGGATTTGAAGGATGCCCACCGCGCCTCTGGGTTCCCGCGTGCGCGGGAATGACGGGTTTTTGAACTAGGATTTGAAGGATGGGGGTTGGGCGTGGGACCAGCGCCCCTTTGCCGCCCGGTTGCCCTCACCCTAGCCCTCTCCCGCTGAGCGGGAGAGGGGATCGTTGTTGTGGTTTGGGGGTGTTGCGTTGAATTTCGTGCATCCCCTGCGTGTCATGCCGTGGCTGGCGAAACAGCCGTTGCCGACCGCAGCTGGCTAGTTGCCGGCAACGATCCGCCCGTCCGACAAATCGTCCATTCTTTCCACGAACTCGTGGACGCGGCCGCGATGACGGCGGACGTCTTGGGGTTGCATGAACCCGTGATAGAAATTGGCGTGTAGCGATTCGGCTATAGCGAAGTTGGTGCTGAGTGATGGTTCTTCGCAATCTTCCGCAAACTGCTCGATCGCGTCGATCATCGCTCTGTGACCGCTTTGCTTCAAATCGCGGCGATGCATCTCAGCGATAACCATGTGCGATGCCGCACCCCATAACTTCTCTGACGCTTGAAAGTGGTCACCCGCTTCGAGTTCGCGGTCTGCGTCAATGAGGAATTTTCGGGCGAGTTGGACGTGTTCGGTGGCCAGCATATCTATCAATTCGTGATTTTAAGTTTAGATATTTTCCGGATCATAGCAAACCGTTCAACGATCCGTGAATCATGAAATTACCGGCAGACCCAGCATCATCCCATCGAACGCGAGCTGCGGTATCGCGTTAACCATTAAGGCATCTCGCGTCTTGTGAACCGCCGAAGCGGCGTGGGCAATTTCGTCTTCGCTGATGGTCTTCGCGATCTGATCCAGCTCTACGATCCGGTCATCATAGACGACGTGCTCGCGCAATCCATTCTTGATCATCGCCACGTCGCGGACGATCTCCAACCATCGGTCTACCTCTTCCAACGCAACCGCGCGATCGCTCCGGAATTGGCGAGACATCTGGGAAGCGTATTCGAAGCGATCTGCGAGGTCGGCGCCTAAAACGTCTAGTATCCTCGCCCCTGATTGTTTCCGGGCATCCAGCATCGACGGATCATTGAGAGCCGCGATCGCCCAACCTGGTGATCCCATCGACATCTTCGCCAAAGTTTTGGCTTCATCGTCCGACAATTCGAAACGATCGACCAACGCCCCCGCGATCACATCAGTTGCAACCGACTTCAGCCTCACAACATGGCAACGCGAAGCGATGGTTTCCGGCACCATTTCGACCGCTGGCGAGGTCAATATGAAGTGCACTTGGCTAGGCGGCTCCTCCAAAGTCTTGAGCAACGCGTTCGCCGCGTCGGGAGACATGCGATTCGCTTCGTCGATGATGAAGACCTTTACCCGTCCTTCATAGGGTTTCAGCATCGCGTCTGATTGGAGATCCTTGATGAGATCGATACCGATCAACACGCGACGCCGTGCGGCCTTATCGTCGGTGTCTTTCGACGTCTGCGTGGCAGATGTGATTACCTGCACATCCGCAAAGTTCGATCTGGCGATACGTTCGCATGCCGAACATTCACCACACGGAACCGCCGGAGCCAATTCCGCCCAACCGGGCGTAGCGATGTCTGCCGCGTTGCAATTCATCGCCCGGGCGAAATCAATTGCCAACGTGCGCTTGCCGACGCGATTAGGGCCGACGAATAGGTAGGCGTGCGAAACTCGTTGCTGACTAATCGCACCTTCGAGAAGCGCTATGGCAGCGGGATTCCCTATCGTCTGCCAATGTCCCGTCGACCCGACCTTTTGCTGTGTGCCGAGCATCATTCGTAGATCGCGGTGGCGAGAAGGTCGGCGTAGGTTTCGCGCCTGCGGATGAGTCGCGCTTCCAATTGTTCTGTAACTAGAACTATCGCTGGGCGCGTCTGCAGGTTGTAGTTGCTGGCCATTGGGACGCAATAAGCTCCAGAGGCTGGCAGTGCCAGGAGGTCATCGGTTTTCACGTCCGGTAGTTCGACGTCTTTGGCGAGGAGGTCGCCCGACTCGCAAAACTTGCCGGCGATGGTGACTTTTTGCGTTGGCTCTCCGAGAGGATCGTCGACCGACATCACCTCGTATTCTGCTTCGTACAGCGCGGGACGGATGTTGTCGCCCATTCCGCCGTCTACGCTGACAAACGTCCGTACGCTGGGAATTCGTTTGATACCACCGATCGTGTACACGGCTACGCCAGCCCGGCCGACGATCGACCGTCCAGGTTCAATCGTGAGTCTGGGTCGATCAATGCCGTACTTGGTGCAGGCAGATTCCAGCGATTCGACAATGGTTTTCGCGTATTCGTCGATGGTCGGCGGCAGTTTAGATGCCTGATATCCGATAGCCATTCCGCCGCCGGGGCTGAACTCGCGCATATCGAGTCCGTGGACATATGTCATACGGGCGGCAAAGGCGCACACGTATTCGACCGCTTCTTCATACGGTTCCAGCTCGAACAGTGGCGAACCGAGATGGAAGTGGAGGCCTTCAACATCGAGGTTGGGTTGCGCCATTGCGGCGGCAACTGCTTTTTCAGCATCGCCGGTCTCGATCGAAAATCCGAATTTCGAGTCGAGGATGCCGGTGCTAGTCAGACGATGTGTGTGTGGGTCGATGCTGGGCGAGAGACGGAGGTTTACGGCCTGAATCTTTCCTGCAGTTTGGGCGACGTCGTTGAGTAGTTCGATCTCGTGGAATGAATCAATGGTTATGCGTCCGATTCCAGCTTCTACCGCTTCGTTAAGCTCGTCACGAGTCTTGTTGTTGCCGTGGAAATTGATCTTCTCGGCCGGGTAATCGGCGGCCATGGCAAACGCAAGTTCGCCACCGGTGACCACGTCGATGTGGAGCCCCTCTTGCTCGATGATTTTGAGAATCGCCGGGTTGGAAAAGGCTTTGCCGGAATAGGCGATCTCGGTGTCAGGATAAAAACGCCTGAAGTTGTCGACGAACTCACGGCACATGTGCCGGATGGTCGTTTCGTCGTAGATGTAGATCGGACTGCCGAACTCTTCGACAATGTCGCGAACGTCCAGGCCGTTGATGGCTAAACGCCCAGCATCGTTGACGGATGACGAGATCGGCAGGACTTCAGCGAGTGGGAGTTGTTTCATAACGGAGATACCCGAATCGGGTATGGGGAGTGTGGTGGGTAGCTGTCTCAATTTTAAGTCGATTGCGATTAGAGAACATCGCGATTCGCGGGGGTACCATTGTGTAAGAAGCGAGACCGAGGTTGTTTGTGTCGTCTCGTTGATTGGTAAGAGCCCGTAGAAATGAACCAAAAGGTACCCCGGCTGACGGAACTCGCCAGCTGCGCCGGTTGAGCTGGGAAGCTAAGCCAAGGCGAACTCGCCCAGGTTTTGGGCGGGCTGATGAACGGAGCCGTTCCGCACCCAGATTTATTGGTCGGCTTCGAACACGGCGACGACGCTGCCGTCTACCGTTTGGACGAGCGCGTCGCCTTGGTACTCACCGTCGACTTCTTCGCCCCGATCGTCGACGACCCGTTCACCTATGGTGCGATTGCGGCGGCGAACTCGATGTCGGACATTTACGCCGTGGGCGGTCGACCGATCACGGCATTGAATGTGGCGGCGTTTCCGAGGTCATTGCCTTTCGAAGTGCCCGCAGAGATACTGCGTGGTGGAGTCGAAAAAGTCGCCGAGGCGGGTGCGATCATCGTTGGTGGTCACACGGTGGATGATGTCGAACCGAAGTATGGTTTATCGGTCGTCGGTGTTGTCGAGCCGGGGAAGCAGGTTCAGAATTCGACGGCTCAAGCGGGGGATGTGTTGATATTGACGAAGCCGTTAGGGACGGGTGTGGTTACGACCGCGCTGAAGAACGGTAAGGCGGTCGGCGAGGTTCTGGATACGGCGGTTGAATCGATGTTGCGATTGAATCGCGATGCGGCGGCAGCGATGGTGTCGGTCGGGGCGCACGCGGCGACGGATGTGACGGGGTTTGGGATTGTCGGTCATCTCATGACCATGATGCGGGCAAGCGGTACGACGGGGCGATTGAGGCGATCCGCGTTGCCGGTGCTACCGGGCGTCGTGGAGCTCCTGACGGATGGCATTGCTCCGGGTGGTACGCATCGGAATTTGGAGAGTTGCGCGGCGAGCGTGTGCTGGGCTGACGATATCGGCGAGATTGACAGGTTGCTGATGTGCGACCCTCAGACTTCCGGCGGTTTGCTCATCTCGGTGCGCAAGGATGCAGTCGACGAGATGTTGGCGGATCTGCATCGAAAAGGTGTAGTCGGGACGGTTGTCGGGGATGTGACGCCGTTTTCCGGCAATGCAGTGGATGTGACGCGTTAGGGTGCTGTGCACAACCCTCCCCCTTGATGTCCAAGGGGGAATTAAAGGGGGTTTAGACTTGGCGTTTCGCTTTGTACTCCGTTGCCCGGCCCCTCTGGATTCCGGCTTTCGCCGGAATGACGGTGGTTTTGCAACGGTTTCGTTAGCGGGCTTGTTGCCAAATCCGCTCGCGTTCCTCGCCGGACAATTCGGCCAACGCGGTTCCTTCAGCTAACTCTTCGGCTCGCAATACACGCTCGCGGAGAGCAGAGTTGGTTTTCAACAACGCTGTCTCCGGGTCGATCCCTTGCGCCTGCACGGAACGGACAACGGCAGCGAGGAATTGGCCGGCGCGAAGTTCCAAATCGTCGTCGGATTCACCGAGCGTCCTCTCTGGAAAATCGGTCCCACTGATGGGATCGGCTGCGATTGGTAACCCCGCTCGCATCGCTCGGCGTTGCAAAACGGTCGATTGTGCGAGTGCAGGCAGTGCTTTGGGAACGGATGCGACGATGGAACGCACGCCGCCGGCCTCTTGTCGCTTGATCCGCTCCCATCTGTCGATCACGTCTTCACCGGAATCGAGTTTTTCGGCGTCGCCGAACACGTGGGGATGGCGCCGGATGAGTTTTTCCGCCACTTTTCGACAGACGGAATCGGCGTCGAATTCGCCGTTGCGACGCGCGATGTCGGCATGGAAAACGATCTGTATCATGACGTCGCCAAGTTCCTCCTCCAAAGCGTTCGCATCGCCATCCTCGATCGCTTCCAGCATTTCGTAAGCTTCTTCGAGCAGATTCGGTCGCAACGATTGATGCGTTTGCTCCGCATCCCACGGGCAACCGCCCGGGTCTCGGAGGGTGCGGACGGTTTCCACTAGGAATTGGAAACCGTTCTGGTCGTTCTGAGTAGGTGGGACGGGATTGCTCATTGTTAGCGATGACCTTGTCGTCGGTGGGTGTTAGCCGTGTAACCTCTAGGAATGGATTCGGGTATTAGAGGGATGCGAAGTCTGCTTCGCTACGTTGATCGAGAAGCAGCGATATGGTTGGCAGCACTAGTTGTGCTCGCGCTCGGCAACCCGAACTCCGATTTCCACTTCACGATATTTTGGCCGTACTACGTGTGGGGCATCAAGAGCCCGGGATTCGGGCTTGGCCATTCGATATCGTATCTCTTCCGCGGCGACGTGCTCTCGGCAATCGAGTCGCACATCCTAGGAATACCTGCAGTTGCGATCATCCTTTGGAGAGTCTTGACGCTTGAAATGAACCGCTTTAAGTCGATAAGGAGTTTTTGACTATGGCAAATGTGATGCAGCTGTTGCCTGAGATCTCGCCTGGAGAACAGGCCGCGATATCTGGAATTGTTCAGAACATCCCGGAGGAATCCGAGCAGATGTTTGCGATGGCGTATCGGAACCAACGTAAAGACGAGACAACGATACTGCTTTTCACGTTGATCGGATTCGTTGTGATCGCTGGAGTTCAACGCTTCGTCCTCGGTCATATCGGTTTGGGGATTCTGTACCTGCTCACGGCCGGACTGTGCTTCATCGGTACCATCGTCGATGCGATTAACCACAAGAAATTGGCCAACGAATACAACGTCAAGACAGCTAACCAGATCGCGATGAATCTCAGTTCGGGTATGCCGCCTGCTTCACAATAGTGGCGTGTGATTTTGGCGCGGTGGTGGCGAGGTCTACTAGCATTAAACCTCGTGACTAGATTGAATGGATTCAAGGCGTCCGCCTGGGCGATGCTGATGCTCGGTGTCGTATTCGCCGTGCTTTTGCCGGTATTCCTCATCGCCATCAATGTCGGTTACGTGACCGATTCGGACTGGCTTTACACGTACAACTGGTGGCGCAACGGGATCCCTGAGCGGACCGGATTGCCAGTCTCGGAGTTGGATTCCGCAGCAGACCAAATCAAGGACTACTTCGCGAACGACGCGGAGCGTCTGGATGTGCGAGTGAACACGTCGCAAGGGGAGGTGAGCCTCTTCGATGAGCGTGAGATTCTCCACATGATCGATGTGAAGGATCTGATGCGCCTTGTGGCCGCGGTCTCCGCATGGACCGGCATCGTGCTCGCCATTTGTGCCGTCGTTGGGTTGACCATCCGTCGCCGCGAGTTCTTCGCCTCGCTGAGCAGATGGTTGCGATGGTGCGCGCTCGTTTGGGGCATACTCATCGCCGCGGTCGTCGTGATCGCAATCATCGACTTCACTTGGATCTTCACCCAGTTCCACCTGCTGAGTTTCGCCAACGACCTGTGGCAACTCGACCCGTTCCGCCACTACCTGCTACTGCTATTCCCAGAGCGATTCTTCCTCGAAGCGACGCTCTCCATCGCACTCCTCACGGTGATCGAATTTACGGGCCTGTACGTCGGAGCGCGTCTGATGGAGATACGTTTTGCCAACGATCAGTCGTAAACAATGTTGGCGATTACCTCACACTCCGGATCGCGAGCGGTGATTCGTTCCCGACCGTCCAAGAACGCGAGTTCGATCAGCGATAGCTGTGCGACGGTGCGACCACCTAATCCTTCGACCAACTCCGCCGCTGCCATCGCGGTACCGCCCGTAGCCAACAAATCGTCGACTATGACGACGCTCTGACCATCTGATATCGCGTCAGAACGAATTTCGATTGTCGATGTTTCGGCATATTCAAGCGAATATTCCTTCCTAACGACAGGCGGCGGGAGTTTCCCGCTCTTTCTGACCATCACGAGCGAAATGCCTAGCCGATCCGCGACCGGCGCAGCGAAAACAAATCCGCGGGCATCGATTGCCGCCAACACATCCGGATTGATGGAGCGAACCTGTTCGGTGAACCAATCGATCGCAGCGCGAAAAACCGGCGGATGAGCGAGTATCGGACTTAAATCCTTGAACTGGATACCCGGCGTCGGATGATCCGGGACATTACGCACCCAGTCTCGTAAGTCCATGCTCATTGACCGTATAGCTCGGTCTCGGGATAGAAATCGCTCCACGCGAACCAGAACACATTGACCGCGTGCACCGATTCCAGTCGCGTTCCTTGGAAATCGCCGCTCCAAGCCTGCCCATTCAAAGGCAACCATTTCGAACCAGAAACATCGTCCACGATCCATCTCCGTGCAACCCCATCGACCTCTTCATCCGTCTCCAACGAAAACTCCAACGTATCTTCACCAACCGTCCTGGAATACGCAGTAGCAGTGTTGGTTTGCGAATTGTAGTAGATGACGATCGGCTGACCGTTGATTTCAGTGTTCACGACCTGCTCTTCTTGTAGCGCCGTATGCGGATACGCGATCGCTCCGTCATCGAAACCCAACCCGAGGACAAGCTCCTTGCCGTAAAGTCGTTCATCCCGATTGGATTCACCGATGACACCCGCGTCGCCTCGCGCATAGTAGTAGGTGTACGGATCCGCACTTGACGCGCCCTTTAACAACGCCTTGGTTTCCGGGAAGGATGTCCTCCACTCCTTCCACGTTGTGAGCACGAGCGGTACATTCGTCAACTTGACACCCTTGAATTCGCCCTCGATTCCTTCAGAAAGAAAGTGGCTCCAAAGAGAACGCGTCTGCCGGTCGTACATGATCAACGCATTCATGGTCAACTTGCCGGACACGCCGAAGGTTAGCGTCTGCCCATTTACCTCTCTGGAATACCCGATCCCAGTAAAGCAGAGCGGTCACCACGTAACCGCGATCGGTTTACCCCCCACAACATCGTTCACGATCTCGTGGCTGCTGAGCAACGGCACCGAATAGGCGCGTGCATCCCCATCGATCTCAACCCCGAGTACCAGTTCTCCGTCGTTGTAATTTTCGTTGGCCGTCTCAATATCCGAGAAGAATTCCGGATTGTCGATCGCCGGTATGCCATCAAACGGCAGCAGCGTGACGATATCCAAGTCACGTTCAGGTGCAGTGGCAGCTACGGGTTCCTCCGTGGGTTCAGGAGGTTCGGTTGCCGGCGCGGGCATCGTCGCTTCAGGCTTCTCGGTAGCGTCCGCTGTTGCCTCCGTTGGTTCCGCGGTCGGGGCAGGTTCGGGCGTATCCGCAGGGCGCTCAGTAGCCGTTAGCCTTCCCCCTTGATCCAAGGGGGAATTGAAGGGGGTTGGCGCGCGGGTTGAAGTTGGTAGGTCAGAGGACTCGGTACCACACGCGGCCGTGAAGATAACCAACGCGATTGCGCTGATGGCGATGTGGATTTTGCGCATGATTATCGGGTTGAGCCGAGCGACGAGCGAACGCCGTTCAATGGGAGTGGTGCAACAGAATGGTCTCCTGTGATTATGATACGCATATCAGGGTAGCGAGGATTGCGTCGCCACCTGTTACCAAGCATTTGAGGGGTTTGTCATACATCTCACTCGCCTGAAATTAAGCGGGTTCAGAAACCACGTCGACACCGACATCAACCTTTCACCGGGGTTGGTAGTCTTCACTGGCGCGAACGGTCACGGCAAAAGCGGATTGCTCGAAGCGGTTCACATGCTGTCGGTCGGTAAGTCGCTGCGCGCTAGCAACGACCGCGAGATCGTAAACCACTCGATCGCACGTGACGGCGGACATGTCCACGCTTTAGGTGTCTTCAACAATGGCCCCGAGTCGGTGCGCGCTCAATTCGACCTTCAGGTAACACCCGGTTCAACCGAGAGTTTTAATCGTCTCAACGTCCAATCCAAAGAGTGGCGCATCAACGGCGTTAAGGTCGCACCAGTCGAATTCGTCGGGCGGGCCAACGTCGTCATCTTCGAAGCGAGCGATCTCGAGCTAGCTCTCGGCGCCGCCGCAGTTCGCCGACGATATCTCGACATCCTGATCGGACAGTTCGACACCGAATACGTTCAGACATTGATCCGCTTGAACCGTGTCCGCCAAAGCCGCAACGCACTCCTGCGCGGATCGTTCGAGGTCCAGGATTTCGAGGAAGAGATCGCATTCTGGGACGGTCGTTTCTGCGAGGAGAGCACCAAAATCATCCAGACGCGGCGGGAAGTTATGCAACTGCTGCAGGCCCGAGCGGCACCGATACACAAAGAGTTGAGCGAGGGCGAATCTCTCGATCTCACCTATCTACCCAATCTTGGTTCCGCTGCCCGCGCCGCCGAGTCGAACGAGCTCGTAGGGACGGAACTACGTACGCTCATCTACAACGGGTTGATGGCTTCAAAGCGCAAGGAGCAATCGTCCGGCCACATGGTAATTGGACCGCACTTGGACGACTTCCGCATCAACATCGACGGTGCACCCTCTCGCCGATACGCGTCACGAGGGCAAGCCCGCACCGCCGCACTCTCCCTCCGACTAGCCGAAGCATCTCTAGTGACTGAGTTTGCCAAACGCGATCCGATAATCGCATTCGACGATGTCTTGTCAGAGATGGACAGCATGAGGCGAAGCATGATTCTTGAACGCGCATCGCAGTACGAGCAGACGCTGCTCACTGTCACCGATGGCGCACTCGTCGGGCGTACGGGACTACAGGGGGCGCAGAACTTCCGAGTCGTACGTGGCAACGTAACCCCATTCAACTAACCGCCATTCCCCTCCCCTTCGCCTCGCGAAGGGGACGCGTGCACAGCACGCAGGGGATGCCCGACATCAACCCAACAACCCCCTCTCCCACAACACCCCATCCTGGAACATCCTTCCCTATCCTTCAAATCCTAGTTCAAACCCCCGTCATACCCGCGCTTCGTCTGAACCTTGTATACTTGAAAGCGTGGACCGGAGGGAGGGCGGCGCATGGTCGCAATCTTGGTTGAGGCCTAGCGACTTGTGCGACGGCCAATTACCCTCGCTACAGGGATCTCCGGTCACGTTCAATGCTACTAGGGGTGAGTGGGAGAGCCAGGATGAGTGATGTGATTTGCGTTCAACCCATTTCCAGTGCATCAGCCTTCCCCATCCTTCGCATCCTAGTTCAAAACGACACCCGTCATACCCGCAAGCCCCCGTCATACCCGCGCAAGCGGGTATCCAGAGGGGCGAGGGGCATCATTCCCATCTTTTCCAATCATGGGCATCATAGTTCAAAGGCGTGTGTGGGATCGGCGTTCCGCCCGCTGAAGCGCCGGCTTTCGCCGGAATGACGGTAGTTATGCACGCCATCCCCCCGCAAAAGGCTAACGCTCAGTGGGTGGAAAAGCCGTGTCGAACGCTCTCCGGCATCTTGTCATAGAATGGCAAACACTTAATGAACCGCCGAGGATGAGAGTGATTCGATGAAACTGACCGAGACTGTCTCCACCCCGCGCCGCCTGCTGAAGGTTGCCATGCCCGTTACCCCCCCCCCTATTTCCAATCTATGTTCTAATTACCTCCTCTTCCTCCGCCTATCTCCGCTCCTGGCCCTGGCGCTGCTTCTCGGCGCGCTGTCTCTGTTCCCAGCCGCGTCTGCGCAGGCGCAGAGTCCCGCCGTGTGGACGGCGACGCTGACGGTGGATCGCGATGACGTTTATTTCGGCTGCCATGACACTTTCCCAAGCCAGGACAACTGCTCAATCTCAACTGTCCTCACGGAAAATGAATTCAGGCACGGGGACACCACCTACACCGTAGAGCAAGTATATTGGGACTCCTCCACTAATATGTTAAGTTTTACTGCTGTCATCATCGGTGATACAATCACAGGTGAGCAGCTGAAGACCGCCTTGAGTTCTTTGACGCTGAATGTGGACGGCACCGCCCTTGCGGTCAGCGACGCCACGGTAGGTACCACTAGCTTCCTCAATTGGCCGTACGACCCGGCCCTGGACTGGACCGATGGCAGGAATGTACAGCTGGTCCTCACCTTAGATGTCAAGCCCGCCACACTGGACACCGCGTTCAGCACCGATGGCAAAGCCACCACCGATTTCGGCAACAACGACGAGGCGAACGCCGTCGCCATCCAGTCCGACGGCAAGATCGTGACAGCGGGATTCGCCAACGACGGAACCGACGACAACTTCGCAATCGCACGCTACAACGCCGACGGCACGCTGGACACCAGCTTCAGCA
>MPNN01000008.1 GCA_002239045.1 SAR202 cluster bacterium bin127 | reverse complement strand
GCGACGCCCCTCAACCGAGTTAGAGCCGGTTGCAACGTTCAGCGGTTCCGTTCGAAGCGATCGATGTAACAAGTCCCGGTCGCCGAGGGCTAATGCACCCTCGGCAACACGAGCCAGCAAGACATCCCTCCCCAACGTCGTCCATTCCATGGACGACAAGGGAACGCCTCCCAATCCCACCTGCTTCAGGCCGGGAAGTACCTATCCCCCCTCCTTCAGGAGGGGGCTAGGGGGAGGCCACGAATGTCAAGCCAAGGGCCGGGTAAGCGGTCGTGAATTCGGCAGACGTCGGACCCTTGTCGCCAACGGGTCGCGGCTACGGCACGAGGATGTGCAAAACTACCCGATGGGAAGCGGCCGAGCTCAAACTCAAGGCCGCAACCCGGGCCCACGGTCTGGCAACGTGGGCAGTGACCGGACGAGGGAAGCTAGCAGTCCAATATCTCGCACAAAACGGCAACGCCTGATGGATTGGCACCTCACGCGAAAGGTGTCAATCCCCTTCAACGGCAAAAACAAAACCACTGCCCCCAACCACTAAACCCGGGCAGCCATAACAACCAAACCAACGGAAATCACCTCCGTCACTTAAACACACCCAATCCTCCTCCGCACACCGCGCAAAACCACCGTAGGGGCGACCCTTGTGGTCGCCCTTTGCCATAACCGACGTGGTTACTCCCGCCAAAACCCAATGCGAATGCGCCCATCCCGGTTCAGACAATTGCAGCCCTACCCCAACTGCCGCAACCGCGGATCCAACCGATCCCTCAGCCAATCACCAAAAAAGTTCAACGCCATCACCGTCAAAAACAGCGCCGTCCCCGGTATCACCGAAGTCCACCAAGCCGTCTGCAGATAGTCACGTCCCTCCGCAACCATATTTCCCCACGACGGCGTCGGCGCCGGAATGCCCGCCCCCAAGAAACTCAACGTAGCTTCGTACAAGATAAGATTTCCGACGCTCAACGAAGAGATTACGGTGATAGTGCCGATCGTACCGGGAAAAATATGGCGAAACAAGATCCGTGTGGTCGACGCACCCGAAATCCTCGCAAAAGCCACAAAATTACTCTCCTTGAGCACCAGTACGTCAGCCCTCACGTTGCGCGGGAACGAGACCCAAGCTACCAAGATCATCAAAACCATGATGGTGTTGAAACTCGCGCCGAAAATTATCGCCGCGACCAACGCAAGCAACAAGAAGGGGAAACCCATCCAAATATCCACGATGCGCATGATGATCTCGTCCACGAAACCACCAGCGTACCCAGCCCACAGACCAAGCCCCGTTCCTATCAACATGCCCGCGGAAAGCGCCACGGCCATGACGGAAAGCGAAACTCTTGCTCCGTGTATGACCCGACTGAGCACGTCTCGACCAACATGGTCGCCGCCAAAAAGATACGGGCTGTCGTCTTGGTACAACGGGCGGGCGTTGCGATCGGGCAACGATTGATCGATCGGGTCGTTCGGCGCAATCCAGTCCGCACCCAGACCCAACGTCACCAAAATGGCAATCAAAATCACCGGCAGAATCGGCCACCGGCGCAGAATGTACCACAACGTCAACCGTTGTCTTTGCGTCGGCGCGGACTGTACCGCCACACCAGCCGTTTGCTCTGCGTTCATCTAGTCGTACCTGATCACCGGGTTCAAAACTCCGTACAACATATCGGCCAAGAAATTCGTCGCAACGAAAATCGCTGTGAACACCAAAACCGTGCTCGTCAACGTCGGGAAATCGTTGTTCCACACCGCATCAGTCATCAATTGCCCCACGCCTGGCCAAGCGAAGATCCGCTCAACAACCACCGCTCCAGTTACGAAACTGGCCAAAACGATCGCCGATGTCGTCAACGGTTGGAGGATGGCGTTACGAAACGCGTGTTTCCAGATAACAATGTTGTAGTTCGTGCCCTTCGCTCGAGCCAGCGTTACGTACTCCGAATCCAATACCTCAAGCATCGCCGACCGCGTCAACCTCAACAACGCTGCCGCAGGTCCCCAACCAAGCGCAAAAGCCGGCATAACCAAATACTTGAACTTCGCCCAAGTCCAAAACGGCACGTCATCCGGACCAGCAGTTCCCACCGGCAACCAATCCAAAGTCACCGCAAACAACAGGATCGCCATGATGCAAACCCAGAATATCGGCGCCGCCTGACCCACCAATGCGATCGTACGACTTACATAATCCGACAGCGATCCTCGTTTGACCGCCGAAATCACGCCCAACGGTACTCCCATCAAGATCGCCAGAATGAACGAAGCAACTGCCAGCTGCATCGTCGGCGCCGCGCGTTCCCAAATCAATTTCCGAACCGACGTCTCCGATACGATCGTATCTCCAAAATCACCGGTCAACACCCTCCCCAACCAAACGAGATATTGAACCACCAGTGGCTTGTCGAGTCCCAGTTTCTGACTCAGTTGCTCAACCCGCTCCGGGCTCATACCATACCCGCCTGGCTTCGCAAAAAGGAGCAACGGATCACCCGCCATCCGCGAAAGACCGAACACGAACATCGTCGCCGCGAGCAAAGTAATAATCGCGAAGATGAGTTTCCTGATCAGATAGCGACGCATGTTGAACCCATTATCGCCTCAACTAGACGACCATGTAACAAGAATCTGAAACCTCCCGCAGGCCAGATATTCCGACCTGCGGGAGGTAACAGCGGTTCCTTATTTCAGGACGATGTTTTCAGGCGAGTTGTAGCCGCCACCGATGTGCATCGGCCACTCCGCAATGTAGTTCGGATTCGCATAGTAAGCCTGCGGTACCGTCACGTAACCCGGGAACAAAGCCCAGTTGTGCATGTACGCAAGATACTCCTTGTTGATCCGAATGCGTTCACTGCGGTCCGGTTCCGAAGCCGCTGCCTCGTACCACGCCAAGATGTCAGGCGATTCGAAACCGCAACTGAATCCTCCGCGCGTCAAAGTCGTCTGCACAAGACCCTTAGGCCAGTCGAATGGGTAAGCCTCTTGTCCGTCGTCACAAGACGTCAGCATCGGCACCACGGTCGACCTGCTAACCAGTCCAGGCCGGAACACGCCATACGCGTACTTGAGCACCTTGACATTGATCCCAACGTCTGTCCAGAAACCAGCGATCGCATCGCCGATCTCACCTGCAGGGCCTTCACCACCGCCAAGCTCCGGACCTACGAACAGCGGCATCTCAAACCGGACACCGTTATCGTTCGCTGGATAACCAGCCTGGTCGAGCATGCTGTTCGCTGTATCGACATCGTAAGGATACTCATACTGAGAATCCCAGTTCGGGTTGAATGTGCTGAAGTAAGTCACGTGCACAGGATTGCCAACCCCGCCCAGTACGTGCTCGACGATCGCCTCGCGATCAACCGAGCGAGCCAGAGCCTGCCGGACCAACCGAGCTTGCTCCATGTCATCAATTCCCGCAGGGTTGTCCCCATCATCAGGTTGGTGCGGGTTACCGACCCATTGGATCGGCCGCACGAAGACGCCGTGAGATGGGAAGTCAATCGCCTCACCCGTAAGCGCATTCGTGGTCTCCCACAAGTTGCCCGGGAACATCACGCCCTCTTGGATACCAGCGCCAGCGCCGACTTCCAAGAATCCAGACTGCTTCATCCGAGCCAGATCCTTCGGGTCGATGAACGAAACGTCAGACTCACCGTTCTGCAGCAGAGCCACGCGAGTGAACTCTTCCGGAACCGCCAAAACCTTAAACGAGTCGATGCCGGCATTCTTCCGCCAGTGGTCACCGTCAATCTTCTCGAGCGTGACGCTCGTGCCAGATTTAAAGTCGGCCACGCGGAACGGTCCGGTCCCGACGAAGTTGTCTTTCAGCCACTCTCTGCCGTTTTCGTCAAAGGCACGCTTGGACGTCGCCATGCTGGTCAATCCACCCGATGCCTCTTGGTTCAAGAAGTTGCTTGCCCAACGAACATCGAAGTTGTTGAATTGACCTACGATCGTGTAGTCATCAATCGCTTCAATCGGCGTGTCGCCGAACAGAGCGGTAAAGTTTGCAGCACTTGCGGCGATCGACTCAGGGTTGATGGCCGGGTTTGTGCGGTTTATCACCCACGCCATGTCTTCCGCCTTCAACTCACCCCAACCATCGTGCAGTTGCACGCCTTGCTTGATGGTGATCGTTACGGAACTCAAGTCGTCTGCCAAATCCCACGTGTCTGCCAACATCTCAACGTCCCAGTCGGCTGCACCAGGGGTGAACAGGTGTTCGCCGGCTCCCCAGCGGTCAGCTTGAAGCGGGGCATCCGGAAGGCTTCCGCCGTTGCCGCTGATGCTACCCAACGCAGAACCAACGTCTGCGAAGATCACATGGCCCGGCTGACTCTTGGATTGCGGCAAGTCGATCAGGTCAACCGTCTCCTCCATCATCGCCTCGGGGGTTGCCGTCACAACCACTTGCACTTCTTCCACCACTTCCTTGATGACCTCCTTCTCCACCTCAACTTCCTCAACCACTACGACCTCAACCGGCACTTCCTTCTCGACGACCACCGTCTGGACGACTGTCTGACCTGCGACCTGAACCTCCTTCTCAACGACCACCGTCTGAATCACAGTTTCACCCGCGACCTGCACCTCCTTCTCGACGACCACCGTCTGAACAACGGTCTCGCCCGCTACCTGAACCTCCTTCTCCACAACCACGGTCTGAATCACCGTTTCTCCAGGTACTTGCTCAACGACGACGACGGTTTGGACAACGGTTTCGGTCCCACCGCACGAAATCGCGAAGACCGCGAACGCCGCTATGATCGAAAGCAAAGCGGCAGAAACTGCCTTACGTTTCGGTACTAATTTCGGAATCTGCATTGGCTACACTCCAGTGTGCTCAATTTCATCTTTGTCGCCTGATGCTAAGCGGGTAGGGCGGGCAAGTTTCGCGAACGAATCACCACCTACCGGCGACACGGTTTGCGACAACCATACACCCGAATCGTCACGAGTGCGCATCATAATTGCGCGATTCGTCAAAACCGAAAGTTTCGTTTCGTGTCGAAATTACAGCTGCCGCAACGTCGGATCGACCCGATCGCGGAACCAGTCGCCGAGGAAGTTGCCTGACATTACGACCATCGCGATCACCAAACCCGGGAACAACGAAGTCCACCAAGCGGCGTCGATGTATTGACGCTCCTCGCTGATCATCCGTCCCCAAGATGGCTCGGGCGGCGGGATACCGGCACCCAGGAAGCTAAGCGCGGCCTCAGTAAGGATGATATTGCCCGTTCCTAGCGTGGCAGTCACGATCACGATGTTGACGACACCAGGGAGTATGTGTCGGATCATAATCCGGGTGTTCGAAGCACCGGCGACGCGCGCAAGTGACACATATTCTCGGCTTTTGAGCGACAGCGTTTCAGCTCTCACTAACCGGACCGCGCCCGGCCACGAAATCATCGCTAAAACACCGATCAGAGTCCAAAGCCCCTGTCCTAAAACCAAGACGACAACCAAGATGATCAGTAGACCCGGAAGGATGTTCCACGCGTCAACGATCCGCATCACGACGTCATCTACGATTCCGCCGAAGAAACCCGACACCAGACCGACCGTTGTTCCTACGATGATGCCTGTTCCCACTGCCGCGACTACCACTAGAACAGTGACGCGCGCCCCTGCGATGATCTTGCTCAGGATGTCGCGCCCCAAAGCATCGGTACCGAGGAAATAAGAGATAGAAGCATCTTCATGATCCATCCAAAACGGAGGGGTATGTCGAACTCTAAGATCCGCTCGTTCCGGATTGTGCGGTAAAATCCACTGCTCCGCGACTGCTGTGAAGAGGAGGAGCGCGATGATTAATGCCGGTATAACCGGATAACGACGCAGGACTTCAATCACCGACGGACGTCGCGATTGGGCAGTTATTGCGCCAAGAACCTGACTATCGGTCCCTCTATCTGTTACCGCAGTATTGATACCGGTTCTCCTAGTTGTATTTGATGCGTGGGTCCAACACAGCGTAGATAATGTCCAGCGAGAGAATCATGACCACGAACGCCATACCGTAGATGATCGTCAGTCCCGCAAGCAGCGGGTAATCCGTCGCCCACAACGCATCGATCGCGAGCCGCCCGAGCCCCGGCCACGCGAACACCGACTCTATGATGATCGTGCCGTTGAGCAATCCGAACAACACGAAGACCGACAATGTTAGCGGCGGAATGATCGCGTTCCGGAAAGCATGTTTCCAGCGTACCGGCGCCTGCGCGACACCCTTCGCACGAGCGAATTTGATGAACTCGGAATCCAATATCTCCAACATCGCGGTACGAGTGATCCGAAGATACGAAGCCGCCGGGAACCATGCGAGCGTCACCGCGGGCAGCACAAAGTTCCTGATCGCGACTCCCTCACCTTTGGTTCCGCTCGGTAACCATCCAAGGTTGACCGCGAACACGAAGATCAACACCAACGCCAACCAGAATATCGGCACTGACTGCCCGAACAGGGCGAAACCACGGAATATGTAGTCGAGCGTATTTCCCCTATTAGTCGCGGAAAACACGCCAAGTGGTACGCCGACGAAAGTGCCCAACAACCACGCGACGACACCCAGTTGAATCGTGTTCGGAGCTTTCTCTCTGATGATGTCCAACACCCTGCGTTGCGTCGTCACGCTGTCGCCGAAATCGCCGGTCAAGATGTCGCGCATCCAGAGCGCGAACTGTATCGGCACCGGCTTGTCGAGATTCAACCTCCGACCCCACTCTTCCCAGACCGCGGGGTCTATACCCAAAGAGTCTTCACCGATGAAGAAATACCTCGGATCGCCCTTCACCCGCGAAAGTGAAAACACGATCAACATCGCGAGCATTAGGGCAATGATCCCTAGGAGCACACGTCTGGCGATGAATTGTCCCATGGTTCGGTGAGTCGTCCGCCGTTAGCTATATCGACGTTCACAACGAAAGAGCCTAACCCGCTTGGCAACAAGCTAGGCTCTTCCGTTATTCGGGCTTTGCACCCTACTTGATGATTATGTCCTCAAGCGGGTAGATCATGTTGACCGGCGCGGTGTGCATCGCGGCCTTCTTGGGAGTCCAACTGATGGCGTCACCGTTGTAGATCGTGTAGACAGGGAATTCGACGGTTGCCGGGTCCCAGTGCCAGAACGCTTCGTGGTTTCCGAATTGGACCGCCATCTCGTTGCGCCTCTGGATGTCCTCTTCGCCTAGCATGTCGCCGTAGATCCGCTGGTAGAACGGAATACCACCGCTCCACATAATGCCACCGGCGAACCACGCCTGCGCTTCACGACCTTTGGCGAAGTGGGCAGGCATTCCACCCTGTTCTCCGTCGTGCACCAAGTGGATGAACGACCGGTCGACGAACGTCGGGTGCCAGGTCGTGAACGGGCCGAGGTGGAATTCGACGTCGATGTTCAACGTGTCTTTCCACATCGAAGCGATCGCCTGATGTGCTTCGCTTGGTTCGTTGCCAGCCCACCATCCGATCGTGAAGCCGTCAACGCCGGCTTCCGACATCAACGCTTGCGCGCCATCAGGATCGTAGTCGACACACCACGCATCGTCGTGGAGAGTGTCGTTGGCTGAGATCGCCCAGTTGCAACCTGGCCAGGCGAGGCCGTCGTAGATGCCGTCTGCCAATGCCTGTTTGTCGATAGCCTTCGCCATCGCCCAACGGACTTTACGCGCATTCTCCATCTCTGGACAGATGCTGGACGGGTCTGAAGGAACCTCTTCTAGAAGAACATCCCAGTCACAATCCGAACCGGGGAGGTCGTAGAAACTGACCCAAGGGAAATCCTCCGGGTTTTTCTTCGCCTCATCGTAACCCGGATTTTCGAGCGTCTCGCCAGTCTTCGGGTTCGTCCGCTCCAAGAAGTTCGGGTTCATTCCGGCGTGCAGGATCACCGTCTGGAGCAACCGCCTTACGCCGCCAGCATCTTCCAGTCGAGGAGTGTTCGGGAGCGAAACGTGGGTAATCATCGCTTCACCGCTCTCAAACATCGCGATCCTAGAAGCCTCTTCAGGGACCTCGATTATCCGCGCCGACGCGATGTGTGCGGCCTGGTTGTAGTGCTCGGGGAGAGCATCGAGGATGATCTTGTCGTTGTCCAACCACTCTCGGATCTCAAACGGGCCGGTGCCGACGAAGACGTCTCGCATGCCTTCCGGGCCGAGCTCGTCGTAGATCTTCTTACTGCTGATGCTGTAAGCGTCTCGGAGGTTCGAGAACAGCCAACCAGGAAGCCGGCTGTCGTACTTGATGATCTCCATTACTGCGGTGTACTTGTCGACCGCAACCGTCTCGCCGTAGCAGCAGGTCAAGTCTCCCCCGACGTCGTGCAACGTCTCGGGGTTCACGTTTGGATTCACTGTGTTAGTGCTCCACGCGAAATCTTCAGCGTCAACTTCGCCCCACCCTTTGTGGAACTGGATCCCCGGTCGGACGTGCCACGTGAAGCTCTTGTAGTCCGAAGCAAGCTCCCATCTTTCGGCAACGGCTGGGATAACCCTGCCATCCGCGGACCATTGAACCGGGGTATCCCAGACACTGTAGTAGTACTGTTCGTTCGAACAAGTAGGCACGCACAGCTCCGGTGTGCCGACTGGCAAACCGACGGTTTGCAGAGCGGCGACCAATGTGCCGGACTGTTCCGAAGGCATCATCATCGCGTCGTCGGACATCGCCGCCGTCGCCGTTACAACGACTTCGACTTCCTTCTCAACGACCTTTTCAACCTCAACCTCTACTTGCTTCTCGACCTCGACGACTTTCTCGACCTCGACGATCACGGTTTCTTTCACGACGCGCGTGACTTCTACTTCAGTCTCCCCACACGCGCCAGCGAATATCGCAACGGCGGCGCCGATGGCCAGCAACATTGCTGCCACCGATCTGCGCTTTGATAATTCAGGAATCGATTTCATTTTCGACACTCCGGTATTCTTGTTTTCCGATACGTTGCCGGGCCCTCATCATTTCATCGAGACCGATTCCCGCGCACGGGAACGACCTCCCAGAAATAGGGCGTGAACGTACCATACACCGAATCGCCAAGCGTGCGCGACCTGTTTGCGCGATTCGTGAAAACTCGAAGTGTTTGTGTCGAATATGCTTTACACGACCCGCCAGAGGCGTCCTAAGTCATCAATTGGCAGGAACTTCGATGCGCGTCCGGACAGCCCGTTTGACGACCGATGCAATCAAACCTCCGAAGCGGTTACCATTGCCTTCGTATCCAGTGCTCGACTGACACTAGAGGGAGACCATGTCAAATCTTCGCTTCGGTGCCTTTCTAGCGCCCCACCATCCCATCGGCGAAAACCCGCTCCTTCAGTTTCAGAGCAACCTAGAGTTCGTCCAGCTTCTTGACCACCTCGGATACGACGAGTTCTGGTGCGGTGAACATCACTCCACAGGTTGGGAGATGATCGCCTCGCCCGAGATGTTCCTTGCTGCTGTCGCCGAACGAACGCACCGAATCATGCTCGGCACCGGCGTGGTTTCCCTCCCGTACCATCACCCTTTCATGGTCGCCCAGCGAATGGTCCAACTCGACTACCAATCACGCGGTCGAGCGATATTCGGTTCAGGTCCTGGCGCACTGCCTTCTGACGCCCACACTCTCGGCTTCGACCCGATGCTCCTGCGCGACCGACAAGACGAAGCGATGGGAGTGATCCGAAAACTCTTCGAAGGAAATGAGCGTGTGACCTACGAATCCGAATGGTTCACACTTCGTGATGCCAAACTACAACTCCGACCGCTCCAAGAAGACATGGAGTTCGCTGTCGCCTCAATGGTGAGCCCATCCGGAATGACCCTAGCTGGAAAACACCGAGCTGGAGTCCTATCTATCGGCTCAATGACGCGTGCCGGTATGCGTTCCCTACCTACCCAGTGGAGTTTCGCCGAGGAATCCGCGGCTAAACACGGAAATACCGTCGACCGCAAAAATTGGCGGATCGTCATGAGTTGGCACATCGCTGAAACCCGCAAAGAAGCCCGCGAGCAAGCTAAGGAAGGCCTCCTCGTTCACAACAACCTCTACACCGTCGGTACTCTCGCCGCCGGTGACGGACCCATTTACGAAACGCCCGATGACGCCGTCGACGGTGTCGCGTTCTCAGACGAAAGCACCGCCGTCATCGGAACGCCGGACGACTTGGTCGCCAAGATCCGAGACATGAAGGAAGTAACTGGTGGATTCGGTTGCGTCATCGGTTTCTACCACGACTGGGCAAACCGCGAAAACACTCTTAGGAGCTGGGATTTGGTCGCCCGCTACGTCGTGCCAGAAGTAAACGGCCTTCTAGACGATTACCGAGATTCCTATCGTTGGGTGAATGAGAGTCGGGAAACGTGGACACGCGCCAAAGAAGCCGTCGATTCCAAAATCCAACAACACGATCGCGCCGCCGAGGTAATGCGCACTGAAGGGTACGAGGGCGAGAAAGCCGAAGCCGAATAAGTGCCGCTCATCACGGTGTAGTAACCGTCCAACTCCCGTCGCCATTGTCGACGAAGTCGATTTCCGCTTCGAACACATCGACTATTTCGAACCGATCGCCGCAAGCTTGAATCACGTTAACGTTGAAACCCGACATCATCACCGATCCCTTTTCTCGACAGATCTCGCCTTGTGCTCCGACCGAGATGACCACATCGGCTGGCCGGCCTTCATCGCCATTGAACTGACAGCCCTCGCCCGGCTGCATTATCAACCCATCGGTGCATTCGCCCACCACGGTTAGAGCATCGTCCGCCCCAGTCCCAGGCTCGGTCGTAGCGCGCGTTGAGCCGGTAGAAGGAGCTTTGGTAGGAACAGCCTCCGAATCAGATTCACTTTCGCCGCCACCGCCACCGCCACTGCAAGCCAACAGCACGCCTGTCAGTACCAAAATCGACATGATCGCCATGGTTTTGATCATCGTCAGCCTCCTTGATTGCGTTCCCCGGCAACGGGCATACAGATTTGGTAAACAGGACGACGATTCGATAGGCACCGTCGCCTCAGTGATTCTCTTAACCAACACGTTAACAGCGAAACAATAAACACGCCTGATTCGGTTAGAAAGACGACATGAGTTGGTTTAGCCCCAAATCTTCGGTTTCACCTCACTGCGTCCGTGTACCAACCTTCCCAAAACGATTTTCGCCTTCGGAACAACGCGATGAATAGCGGATTGGTCCAAATCAACGTTCTCCATAACGGCCACTTGTCGAAACGACGACTCGACGGCCGCACCCTTGGTTCCCGAATTACGTGAGCAGTCCCTCCGTTGCGCTTGGCGTGCTTCTTCAGAGCCCAATAGAAATCGACATCCTCTCCGATCCATGCATTTTCGTCGTACCCGCCAACTTCATCGAACACCTCTTTACGGCAAAACTGCGTCGATCCCTACACCATGTCTGTCAAGCGAACCAACACGCGCCAAATGCCTAAGTAGATTCGCATCGTTCGACGTTTAGGATGGTATTCCACATCGACGCCACCGCCAACACAGTCCGAATCGCTCATCACCGAATTGATCTTCGTCAACAGACATTGGGGCATCAACACATCCGCGTCGACAAACACCAAGACATCTCCCTTGGCATGATGCGCCCCGGTATTGCGAGCCCTTGAAATCCTCTGAACTTCCTCGTCAACCACCTTCGCCCCCTTGCCGCGAGCGACATCCGCCGTCCGATCCACACTATTGTTGTCCACGACGATGATCTCTACATCAACGTCGTCTCGGTTGAGCAGATGCGCGGTGGCCACCTCAATCGCATCGAGCGTAGCGGGCAGGTAGCTCTCTTCATTGAATGCCGGGATGATGATGCTGAGTCTCACGAAACAAAACGCTCCGTCCGAGTAACCTATTCACACTGACCGCAACACCAACGCTTCAACTGCGTTCCACAAAGAAGTTTAAGCCCACGCCATGCTAATCACCCAAATCGAAACCATCCGCATTGCCGAGCAGCCGCACAACCTCTGGGTCCAAATCCACACCGACGAGGGAATTGTCGGTCTCGGCGAAACCTTTTACGCCGCACCAGTCGTCGAAGCGGCTGTACATGACCACTTCGGCCCGCTGCTCATCGGTCGCGACCCGTTCCCCATCGAGCGACACTGGGAGGCGATGTTCCGACTCTCTGATCACGCCGGTTACGGCGGGGCAGAGATGCGCGCGATCTCCGCATTAGACATCGCGCTCTGGGACATCAAAGGACAGGCACTCGGCGTCCCCGTTTACGAACTCCTCGGCGGGGCAGTGCGTACCAAGATCCGCGTCTACGCCACATCATTGCAGTTCCACGGTGCTGGCGAACAGGCCAAAGGACTCCTCGACGAAGGCATCACCGCAATGAAGGGCGGACCCACCATCGGACTGGCCCAAGCCTCCGACGGTCAGTTCCTATCGCCCAAAGAACTTGACATGGCGCTCAAACCCATCCGCGACATCCGCGACGCAGTCGGAATGGATATGCAGATAGCCAACGACGGTCACGGCAAATGGACCCTACCGGTCGCCATCCGCATCGCCCAAGCGATGGAACCATACGAGATGATGTGGCAGGAAGACCTCATGCCGCTCCTCAATCCAGACGCGCTCGCACGTCTCCAAGCCGCGACCAAGACACCCGTCTGCATCTCCGAACGCCTCCTATCGAGATGGCAACTCCGCCAATTCATCGAAAACGGTTCGGCGCGCATCGTCATGCCTGACTTGATCTGGACTGGTGGCGTCTCCGAGACCCACAAAGTCGCCATCCTCGCCTCAGCGCACCAAGTCCCCTTCGCGCCGCACGACGCGACTGGTCCCGTCAACATCTTCGCCTGCTCCCAAATCTGCATGAGCTCACCCAACGCGATGATGCAAGAGCACGTCCCAGCCTTCTTCAAAGGTTGGTACAACGACATCGTCGACCCCAACCTCGACATCCGAGACGGCTACCTGCACGCGCCCCAACGCCCGGGCATCGGAACGAGATTGAAAGCCAGTGTCCGTGAACGCTCCGACGCCACAATCCGCGTAAGCGACGAACCTCGAAAAAGCCTCGTCGACGAGTGGGGCCCGCACCCAGCCCGGACGCCAGAGAGCCAAGCGAGGGTCGACGAACTAGAGGTTGAGCGGGGGCCGCAGATTTAGATCTGAACCGACTATTTCATGCCGCGCTCAGCACGACAGTCACGCAATGTCATTCAAAGCACGAATCCGTTGTTCCGGCGGATGCCGGAATCCAAAGGTGATGTGTTGCCACGGGAAGGTGATCAGGATTTAGACAGGATTTAGACTAAATATAGTGCCAGGTAGGTGATGCTTTAGAAGCGTCACGCACTTGGCACTTCGGTTTTTGTGAGGGCTGGGCGCTATTTCTTACGGGGGATGATGGGTTGCTTCCCGGGAGGTTTTCGGTTCCCAGTCGTCGTCGTCGGCGCGGTTCGTGGTGCCGTCCCTTTGCGCAGGATTGTGCGGTGTGCGTTAGTCGTTTTGGCGGTCATGCTACGCTCGTTTATACAATAAAGTGTACAAGGGAACTATAATGCCGTTTTTCCGAGATGGTACAGAGCGCCCAAGTGGCGAATCGTCCGAATCGCGTAACCTAATTTACGAATGGGACCCCAATAAGTCGGAATCCAACATCGATAAACATGGCATCGATTTCGTAGCGGTTACTCGGTTTGAGTGGGATACCGCCGTGGTGCGTCCCAGCGACAGGCGTGGTGAAAAGCGTTATGTTGCTTATGGGTACTTGGATGATCGTCTTCATTCTCTAGCGTTCGTAATGCGTGGCGATAGAATACGAATCATCAGCTTTCGAAAAGCCGATGACCGAGAGGAACGTTATTATGCCGAAGCTCAAACCTAATCACATATCACCGACACCCGAAGAGAGTGTCGCCATCCGTGCGGCCGTCGCCGAAGACCCGGATACGTTTCTTGCCGACGCGGAGTGGTTCCGCGAGGCCAAGCCTCTTAAAGATGTTCTCCCTGAACTTTGGGAAGCTTGGAATGGGGACGGGCAAACGGATGGCGGGACGGGATCCAGGTCGGATAACGGTGCTGTTAGTAGTCAGCAACAATGATCGCTACCGGATCATGCGTTCGTCAGTCCGAGGTCAGGTCCGCAATGACAATCCTAGGTTCGCTATATCCGGTTTCTAACCGAACGTTCTGAATCAGAGGCATCCTTGAGGGTTTTGAACTAGGGTGGGAATGATTGCGAGGATGCACCATCCCCCTTGCGCTGAAGCGAAGGGGACGGACATCTCCACGCTGCGCATAGCGCAAGGGGGGCACCCAGCGCGCACGCCAGAGAGCCAAGCGAGGGTTGACGAGCTAGAGATCGAGCGTGGGCCGCAGTAGTCAGAACCATGATTGATACCGGATCATTGCTTGACCCATGTAGTGCATCCATCAGAATGAAACGCATAGTCAGTCGGCTCGATAGTTACGTAGACAGTTCCTTCTGCTACAGATTCATATCCTATCTCCGATGAATGTCCTCCATCCGTAGAACTCAGGCGTACCCATCTGCATCTTCTAGTAGCCACCCCTGATTTGTATAATCCCGGCTCTATATGTATGCCGACGATATGTGTACCTCCATCGAAACTGTCGATAGGCCGTGGCATAGGATTCTCGTGAATGGCATCCGTGCTTTCCCACTGTGTGCATCCTTCGGATGAAAAGGCGAAATCTGTCGGTAAAATAGTCGTATAGGTGTACCCTTCATTAGAGGTTCCTGACCACCAAAAAGCATTCGTAGATCCGGATTCTCCCCCTAGGGAATTGAGTCGTTTCCATTCGCAGGCCCCCTTGCTGTATTTAGATTTGGCTCTATATTCACCCGGTGCGATATCTTTGCCTACAATGTGCGTTCCTGGTTCGAATGAGGTAGGGAACTCGGATACGGCATCACCGGACGTGAAGATTGGCGTTGCAGTCGGTTCGATGATCAACTGCGAGCGCCAATCGGCAGCCTGTTGGGCAACTGCATGATAGGGCACAGCGTAAAATGCCAAGATTTCAGTGCCCCGCGCGGTGTTAATCCCAACTACTTCGGCACTCGGCATAGAGAAGAGCGGGCCGCCACTGTTGCCCGGGTTAAGAGGAGCGGAATGCGGAATGAAATCGTGTTCAATGCTGAGGTCATCAGGAGCCAGGACCTCGCCAATCGTTGTTATGAGGTTATCCGTATCGCCAATGGGATATCCTACGGCAACCACAGTTTCTCCCTCAGAAGGAGTGGCATCGCCCCACGGGAGGGCGACGAACTCTGACGAGCAACAGATGGATAGAACCGCCACATCCCTCTCGGCGTCCCAACCAAGGACTAGTGCATCATACGTACTCGAATCCCCAAGTTGAACTTCTACCGAACCTTTACCGTCGATTAAGTGGTGATTAGTGGCGACAAATGCAGTGGTTCCCTCAACCTCGAAGATGAACCCTGAACCGCTTGATGTGAAGGATAAAAATCCCCCGGTTCCCGCTTCGACTCGCACTACGCTGTCTCGAACCCGCTCTACTAATTCTGCAGGGGTTGATGGTGGTCCAGGTGTTGGCGATGGTGTAGCAGTCGGTGTTGACGTAGGCGAATGAGTAGGAGACGGTATCGGAGTTGCCGTGGGTGTGGCTACAACGACACGCGTGACTTCGACTTCGCGCGTCACTTCAACAGGCACCGCCACTTCTCGTGTCACCACAATTTCGTGCACCACTTCCACGGGCACTTCGACATTCTTGATGATTTCGGTCTCCCGTAACACCTCAACCGGCACTTCAACATTTCTGAAGACTTCGACTTCGCGCGTCACTTCAACAGGCACCGCCACTTCTCGTGTCACCACAATTTCGTGCACCACTTCTACGGGCACTTCGACCACTCGTGTCACTTCACGCGTGGTAGTGGCGTAGACGGTTCGTGAGGACTGATCGGTCGCTGAGCATTGGCTGATCGCAAAGATCGCCACCAGGCTTAAAACGCCGATAATGAACAACAAGAGAAGATTCGCATGCCTCTGCGCCTTGTCTTGGTCTGGTTCAGGTTGGTACATCGTCTATCCATTCTCTACAACTACGTCACCCACCGAAGCAACGCGGAGATAAGTTCCGACCACTTCAGCCGTCTGACGATGTAACGTTAGTCTATTCGATATTTCATAGTCTGTAAAAACACCTACAACTGATCACGCATTCGTTCAAACTTCAACTTTTCGATGCCGATTTCGATCTTTTCAATAGTCTCTATGCAATGATTGATGAATGTATCGGTCACATAAAACATCCACGGGTCACCTTTGGTCGATGCCCTTGAAAACCATTTTGAGGGCCATCCTGATTTTTCAAGCCGTTGAGCGAAATTATTTCGTATATCTGACGGCCATTCGAAACCATGATGAAACATCTTATTTCTGTATGCAAACAAAGCAGTTAACGTGACTTCAAGATCCTCTGGCATATATTCGCACCAGTCCAATTCTGAGATTGACTTGATGATATTTCGAACCAAATGTCCCATTGGCAATTCTATGTCGAATTCTCTGAACGCCTCTCTGAACAACGATTCAACGAAAGGAGCAATCATTCCTACCGCAACCATACTATGGGCAGCATCTTGATAGTCTGAATACTCGTAGAGTTCAATCAAGTGGTCAACTGCGAATTCGTTGCGTTCGCCTTGCGTACGACCTGCTACCTTTTCGGCTTCTGTGATCTGGTACTGGCGTTCGAAATCATCTTGATTCATTCGAGCCAACATGTCGCGCATGGCGCGAAAGCCATAGTCGTAATTCAGATTATCCATCTCGATTTCGTAGACCATATTTTTGGAATTCATTATCACTCCTTAAATGAAATGGAGTTTGCTCAAAACCGGGAAAACTGAGTCCAATTATATTTGATGATCTTCCATCGCGGATCTAAAGAGTGGATAAGTAGCCTAGATGCCCGACGGCACCGCAAACCACCCGTCACCCTTCCCGAGGTCGCGCACCCTTCAGATAGCAACTTCGATCAACTCTCCCGGTTTCGACGCTGCGACGGCTGCTCGAACATCACCGACTCTCGGCTGGATCAAAGGCCACCGGTTCGACAGAATAACGACGACACCTATCGGCCAAGTGTCAAGATTCTGCTGGTACCTCATGTTCTGGTCCGTCGTGATTAGAACCTCATAACCTTCCTTGACAGCATGTTTGAGCAGATCACCATTGCTCAACTCAGACCAACCTTGTTCCGCGGCTGTGTCAACCACATGATCTGAAAGGTACCGTCGAAGCACCCTGGGCGTACTGTGGTCCAACAGGATCTTCATGTTCAGCGGTTTACATGAACTTCGAGGTTCTTCTCCTCGTGCTCAAGCACCGCCTTCACCTGCCATTCCTCAACCCCAGGAAACCAGTCTAGAAACTCTTCCACCGTTGCCCCCTCTGCCAAGTTGCCGAAAAGTGCAGACACTGGAACCCTCGTCCCCGTGAACACCCAAGCACCGCTCAACCGATCGGACACGCTCTCTACCGCCGGACAAGTGCTCCAATCCGTCATGTGCATACCTCCTTGAAACAGCCGAATAAACCCACATTCGACCCTTGACCCAACTTTAACCAATCACACAAACCATATGCCACATGCGCAAATCTACTCCTGTCAGAACTCCAACGGCATCGCAAACCACCCATCACCCCTGCGCACAGCATCCACAGACTCCTGAAAAAGCCAACCATCCTTAAAGGTCTGATAGCCGCAATACCCGTCGCCACGAATATCGGCCACCAACTCACCCATCAAAACGGTCCAATTCCTCTGAGTGTCATCCTCGATGTCCGGCAGACCGTCCGTAATACTCGACGGCATTTCGACGCGTTCCCAATCTGAGCCGCGCTTCTTGACGTGCAACGGCCCCTGCGCGTATGCACCTCCGATATGGATCGACCCTTCATCCCCATAGAACGCGACGTAGTCTTCTTCGAAACGAGGTTGCATTCCACCGTGCCGGAAGATCGACGACACCGGTTGCCTCGTCTCCATTGCCGGATCTACGTGAGCCATCACCGAGTAGGCCCATTCCGAATCTACATCTCGCCACTCGAGTCCATCCAACTCGTCTGCACTCGGGGCAAAATCCCCACGCTCCCGAAAGTCGTGCACGCCCTCGACAACCGGCGCGGTGTGCATATCGTTCCGAGCTTCGCCATTGATGTCGATCAACTTCGCATCCAAAGCGTGAAGCACGATCGAAAGCTTGTGCGTGAAGTTGTTGCTCAATCGTCCGCCACCGAGGTCGATCCGGTGCGACCATCCCCAAGGGATCAACGGATTCAACTCGTAGTGCGAGATGCACTCCGTCTCGAACGGCTCTCCGATAGCACCATCAGCGATCAGCTTCTTCGCCAGTAGGGCGTGAGGTTGGTAGCGGAATGATGCGGCGTATGCGGTCTTCACACCCTGTTCAGCAGATTTCTCATAGAGCTGCTTTGAAGTCTCAGCGGACGTCGTCAACGGCTTGTCGCAAAAAACGTGGCAACCGCGCTCCAGCGCCTCCATGATCTGCTCGAAATGAGCGCCGCCCGGAGTGCCAATCGCAACGATATCTGGTTTGAGCGCGTCGAGTGCGGCGACCCAATCCGTCGACGCATACGGTATCCGCATGTCGGTCGCAACCCGTTCCACTACATCGGCGGTGCGACTCACCATGCCGACGACCTCAATCCCGCAAGATCGCATCGCCTCTGCGTGTCCTTGTCCGGCGAAACCCGAACCTAATACCAGTCCTCTGAGATTGTCATCCATCGCGTACCTCTTGTTCTCCATCCATATGATGCATGGTGCAAATTAGGTTGTGTCGACATTGGAGCCGAATATACAAGCCAACATGTATCCCTAGGTCATGTCTTTCTGAACTTATCCTCAATCTGAGCGTATCCCGAAGTCACGTCATTTTGAACGTATCCCCAAGGCATGTCATTCTGACCGCATCCCCGAGGCATGTCATTCTGAACGGAGCGCAGCGGAGTGAAGAATCTAATACACCAGTTCCTGTGCAAGACGATTAGATTCCTCGCTGCGCTCGGAATGACAGTGCTGCGCTCGGAAAGAGAGTGCTTCGCTCGGAATGACAGTGTTGCGCTCGGTAAAGATAGTGCTGCCCATTGCGCAATTTTCATCATGCGGCTATGGGATTGGGACCTACGCCGGCGCCAAAAACCCGACCTTCTCGTAGTCGCGATCCATGACCTCACGAGCATCGACCTCGAGCCAGTCGTCCATGATCTCCGTGTAGAGAGACCGGAAGTCCAGATTGAAAGCGAGGTCGCCTTCAACGAGATCCTTCTCGTCCATCGACGGGTACTCGCCGTACTGCCCGCCAGTAACGCCGTCGCCAATCAGGAACGCCACGCCACCTGAGCCGTGGTCCGTCCCGTTACCGTTGTCTTTCACCCTCCGCCCGAACTCTGAGAATGCCAAGATCAGGATGTCCTCGCTCCCGTTGTGCTCCTTCATGTCCGAGTAAAAGTCGTGGATGCCCCCTGAGACGTCACGGAGCAACTTCTCTTGAAGTGCGATTCCGTTAGTATGTGCGTCGAAACTGCCGTGTTGGGTGTAACAGATGCGAGTTCCGATATCGGCCTGCAAAACCTGAGCTGCGCTCTTCATGCTCTTGGCAAAGAAGTTCGGGTCGTACTCGATGTCTGAGTCATAGGTCAGCGTGCACTGACTGAGCATGTCGGAACCCCTCAGCGCATCCAGCCCCGTCTGGCTCATTAAGTCCATCGTGGGGCCGTTTCCCAGGCCCATCGAGTAGATGTACTTAAACAATCCAAGGACTTCGGATCGCTCAGCGTCCGCACCAAGATGACCCATCAATCCATATGTCTCGAGGTCGGTCACCGACGCGACGGGCGCGCCCTTCGCAACCAGTGCGCGAGGCAGACCCCCGCCAAAGTTCACGGCCGCCACCACATTGTCGCCTTCAGGATGCATCTGCCGGATGGCGTTACCCAACCAACCCTCGTCAGTAACGTGCCGCGGCTCTGCGGTGTGCCAGATATCCATCGACCGGAAGTGCGAACGGTTCGGTTCCGGATAACCGACGCCGTGTATCACCGCAACCTTCCCGTTGTCATACAGATCCTTGATCGGCTGCATCCCTGGGTTCAAACCGTACTTCCCGTCCAACTGCAACACCCGGTCCTCAGTGATCCGCACGTTCGGTCGATTGTCGACGTACCGCGGATCATCGTACGGAACTACGCAGTTCAGATAGTCGTTGCCACCCGACATCTGAACCACTACAAGTTTGCGCTGCTTAGCGTTTTGGCCACTCATTTGGGCTTCTCCTAGAGGCGCGACGCGCCTGCGTATCGACGGGCCTAACCGACCCTCTCATAAACTTGGAACCGGTGCCGGCTCGTCTCCAGCACGTAAGACCTGTCTTCCTTATCGATCGCAACGGTCACGGGATCCCAGAAATAGGGCTCGATGCGGGCAGCGATCTCATTCTTGTCATCGGTGTCGACTTCGAAATATGGTTCAAACGTCGACCGCGCGCGCAGCTCATCTTGCTGTGCATCGAGATATTCGACCGACCATTTTGACAACGTCGCTTCACCTCGAAGTTTGACTAGGAAATTGCCGTCTGCATCGAAGATCTGGACGCGCTCGTTGCCCCAGTCCGCGACGTACATGTTCCCATCAGAATCGATCCCTACTCGGCTCGGACGATTCAACTCACCGTCGCCATCTCCGCTGCTTCCATAGGCCGCCAAAAACTCTCCCTCAGGCGTGAAACGCTGTATCCTATCGTTGCGCCAATCGGCAACGCAGACGTTGCCATCGGGGTCCAACGCAATCCCCCAAGGGAGATTAAACTGTCCCTCGCCGTCGCCGAAAGAACCCCATTTGTCGATGAAATCGCCTTCCTTCGTGAGCTTTTGTATCCGGTGGTTCTTGTGGTCGACCAGCAACATGTTGTCGTCCGCGTCGAAAACCATGTCTGCAGGACCGTCGAATTCGCCGTCCCTGTCACCGACATTACCCCACATCGATCGTGGGTCGCCAGCGGGACTGTAAACGGTGATGCGCTGGAGGACTTCGTCGGCAAGGTAGAGATTACCGTCGGAGTCAAGCGCCAGGGCGGTGGGGCCGATCATGTCGCCCATGTCGCGCCCGTAACCGCCGATCTGTCCAATATATTCGTGGTCGAGTTTCACCATTTGGATGCCAACGATATTCAGAGCAACGGTATTGCTGCGGCTGACGACAAAGATTATGCCGTCCTCTCGTATCACCATATCCGTCGGAAGATGGAAGCCTCGGCCACCTTGGTCGGCGTTGAAGCCGATCGTGTCGAGGTATCTTATCTTGAATTCGGTTGCGGTTACCATGTTCAACACCTAGATCGTCTGATATTCCTGTGTGACGACGATCAGCTGGATCACCGAGACGATCGCCTTTTCGGCCTTTTCGGCGGCTGCATCGTCGGTAAAGCTGATGTCGCCGAATCTCAACGCGTAATTGATCAGTCCCTGTCGAGTCGAGTCCAATGTGTCGATCGGACCCAATATCTCCAATAGGTGGTCGACCAGCCCTTCAGGCGTCACTTCGCCCGTACCGAGGGATGATTCGACGCGGTCGATAATGGACCGGACCCCTGGTTTGTTTGGGTCATCCAATGTCGCGCTCGCGAAGTTCACCCGTTGCACATACGCCCCGGTATTGATCCACTCTTCGCCACCTTGCCATCCTTCAACGCTCGGCGGGTTCAGTAGCGCCTGGCCCATATTCGCACACGTCGCCGCCGCCGCATAGGCTTCTTGCGACGGTACCTCTAACCCGCCGGCCAATCGCAACGAGCCCACAACCATCTCCGCCGGGCTCTTGATCCGGGCGAACCTTGCCGATTCATCCTTGAAGAATTCCGACGTGAATAGCGTCCTCAGCATCTCGGTGATGCTGTAGCCCGATTCGAAATACGTATCCACCATCGCTTGGATCGCATCCGGATCTTGCGGTCCGACATGCGGCCACCGGGGGACGCCGGGCTCGTCTGCAACGAAGAAGTGGTACAGGTGCCGTGCGATGAATCGCGGCGTCGCTTCCTGACGACAGATGATGTCCACCGCGTCTTCGCCGTTCAGGTCACCCGATTCGCCCAGCAACATCTTGTCGTCGTGATCGTGGTCATCGTCGTCATATTCGAACTGCCACGAGATGTACCCATACGGTCGTGCAGTATTGTTCCGCATCTTGATCGACATGTAATCGGGGTTGACGACGCGCCAACCGGTGAACGCCCGTGCACACTCCTTGATGTCGTCTTCTGTATAGTTCCCGACACCCATCGCGAACAATTCGAGGATCTCACGACCGTAGTTTTCGTTGATCGAGTGAGCGTGATTGTCCTGATTGTCCAGCCACATCATCATCGCCGGGTCCTTCGAAAGTTGCAGCAACAACTCATCGAATCTACCCATCCCGTACTTGCGGAACATGTCGATCTGGTTAACGACAACTCGCCCCTGGATCAACTTCGACGCCCCGGTAGCAAAAACCCGGTGCCAAAACAGGCACATTTTCTCTCGCAAAGGTGCCCGAGTATGGACCAGTTGATACATCCACAACGCCGCACAAGCTTGCTGGTTTCGTAGGTCCGATTGGTCCACAAAATACCGCCGAATCAAATCCGTCGGCAACTCATAATCATCGACCGGATTCAGCAATCGTTCTAGCGTCGCATCGTAGCCAACTTCAACCGCTTCATCCAACTCATACGGCGTCGCACCAAAACCCGCGCGTCGCAATAGGTGAGCGATCAAAGCTACATCTTGCCGAGACCTAGTCAGCGTCATGATCCAAGAATCTCCTATCGTTCACTACGCCAGCCAAACTTAACCACAAAGTGTAACCCCGCCAATCGTCTCACGCATGAATTTGCGAACCATCAATCTGCCTGCTGCCTGAGCCGCGGATCGGTGAAGTCCCGAATCCAATCACCCATGAAGTTGAGCGACATCACAACCAAGAAAATCGCCAAACCCGGGAAGAATGAAGACCACCAAGCAGTAGTCAAATACTCCCGTCCCTCAGAAACCATCAGCCCCCAAGATGGCGTTGGCGCCGGGATCCCCGCACCCAAGAAACTCAGGGTTGCTTCGGTTAATATCAACCCGCCAACCGCCAAAGTCGCAATCACCATGATCGTCGGAATCACTCCTGGCAGAATATGCCTGACAATAACCCGCGGCGCTGAAGCACCACAAACCCTCGCCATGAGCACATACTCGCGTTCCCTCAACGTCAAGACGTCGGCCCGGACGTTTCTCACGAAACCCGCCCACGAAACCATCGCCAACACCCCCATCAACACAGTCAAACTCCCTCCGAATAGCGTCACAACCACAATCGCCACTAACAGAAACGGCAAAGCGTGCCAAATATCGACTGCGCGCGCAATCACCTCATCGATCACACCGCCGTACCAAGCCGCAACCAATCCCAGCGTAACTCCCACGAGCAACCCGCTCAACAAAGCAACACCGGCAACCGCTAACGATATCCGCGCTCCGTGAATGATCCTACTCAATACATCGCGCCCAACCTGATCCGCTCCCAGCAAATAACTTTGCGTCCATGTCCCTTCTTCGTCAGCAAGCCAGACAGGTGGTGCGTTCCGATCCCGCAAAGCCTGTACGTTTGGAGCCTGCGGTGCGATCCAAGGCGCGAAGATAGCCGAAAAAACCAACGCTGCCAACACGATTCCAGGCAATATCGGCCATCGGCGAATGAACAAGTAGACGAGCCCGATCCGACTGCGGGTCCTGAATCGGTCGTCGGCAGGAGAGGCACGATAAGTTGTCGAGAGTTCAGACATTGCGAGAACCTACGTGTACCGAATTCGCGGGTCGATAACGATATAGAGCAAATCGGCAGCCAAACTGAAAACTACGTAGATGATGACGAACACCAATACCCCGCCAGTCAACACCGGAAAATCGTTGTTGTTTACCGCCTCCAACATCGTCCTGCCTAGACCCGGCCAAGCGAAAACCGCCTCAGCAACCAACGTCCCATTCAATAGCCCGGCTAACAACAGCGTCGACAACGTGATCGGTTGAATCAACGAGTTCCGCAACGCATGCTTCCAAATCACGGCCGTTGGGCTCGCTCCCTTGCCACGAGCCAAGCGAATGAACTCCGAATCCAATATCTCCAGCATCGAAGACCGCGTGATCCTCAAATATCCCGCCATCGAACTCGTCCCCACAACAATCGCTGGCATGATGAAAAACCGGATGTCGAACGTTGCACCTCGCAATCCACTCGGCAACCACTCCTGCCACACCGAGAACAACAGAACCATCACGATGCCCAACCAGAAATTCGGTATCGCCTGCCCGAATAGCGCCACAAATCTCCCCAAATAATCCCAGATGGTGCCCCGGTAGACCGCCGAGATTATCCCAATCGGAACTCCGACGAACGTCGCTAGCGCCCAACCCGCCAGCGCCAGCTGCGTCGTCGCACCCACCTTTTCCAGGATCACCTTGGTCACCCGACGCTCACCCGCCAGAGACTGACCCAAATCGCCTTGCAACGTATTCTTCACCCAGACCAGATACTGGATGATGAAGGGTTTGTCCAGTCCCAGATGCTTCTCGAGTGCCCGAATCTGTTCTGGAGTTCGTCCATATCCTTCCGGTTGGGCGTACAGCAGCAATGGATCGCCTGCTACCCGAGATAACGCAAAAACCACGAATGTTGCGCCGATTACCGTCACCACTGAGGCCAGAAGACGGCGTATCAGATACCTTCTCATCGGGCGATCGGTTTCCTACAAATCAACGATTGGACGCGTAACGGCCTACTCCCACAACTCACCATTCGGGAATCGTGGGAGCAGACCGGAACGACAGTCTGTTCAGTAAGCCTACTGGGCGGGCTTGATCAAGTCCAGCGACACGATGTGCGTGCCGGCGGCGTTCGCCCTCATCTCCCAAGACTCAATCGAGTTCGGGTTCCAGACCATGGGCTCGGGAATCGCCGCGATACCTGAGTTCAACCGCCAGTAACGGTAATACTCGAGCAACTCGGTGTTATTCGCGATCCGCTGAGCTTTGTCCAACTCACCCGCAGTCTTCAGGTAGTTCTCAAGCACGAATGGGATCTCCATCGCACAGCTGAAACCACCGCGTGACAACGTGGTGAACACGACACCCTTCGGGAAGTCCCAAGGCACTGAGTCACGAGCGTCAGTGCCCCCACACGCGCTCAGGAACGGCTGATTCTGCGAACGATCCACTACCGTGGGCCGCCAGACCGGATAGCCGTGTCTCACCAAGCTGGTGCGGATACCCAAGCTGTCCCACATCGCCCCAATCGCTGCTTGAATCTCTCCGGCTGTGCCCGTCGCACCGCCCACGTGCGGGGTGACGTACATGTCAACCTGGAAACGAATGCCGCGCGACGCTACCGGGTAGCCAGCCTCGTCAAGCATCGCCGCTGCTGCCTCTGGGTCATACTCGATGTTCCACTTATCGTCCCATTCCGGTGACCGGATCGAGAACGCGTTCACGTGCACTAACCAACCAAGACCATCCACGATCACATCGTTGATCGTCTCTTTGTCGATCGCAATCGACATCGCCGTCCGCACCATCCGCGCACGTTCCATGCTCTCGTCATTGCCGTACTCGCCGATCCACGGGAACTGCTCCGTTGGCTGATAGCCCGTGCGTTCGACTTCGACTTGTTGCGGTTCGCCGACTGTTATGTCCGGACACGAGACTGAGCTGGCGCCTTGCGAGCAGTTGTAGTCGTACTGCTCCCAGTAGTTGCCTGCGAAGAAGACGCCTTCCTGAGCGGCCTTGCCGCTGTCAGACATCTTGAAGCCTTCCTCCAGCAAACCGCGGATCGCCTTCAGCGATACATCCGCAATGTCCGTCTGGCCGTTGCGAAGCATCGCGATGCGCGTCGATTCCTCGGGTACCTCGTTCACATTCAAGAATGGCATGTGCGCCGGATGTATGTGATGTTCGGGGTTCGACTCCAACCGCACGATGTTCTGCGGAATGAACTCCTTCAACATGTACGGGCCCGTACCGATGATGTTCTCGTTCGCCCACTCGCGTCCGTTCTCATCGAATGCCGTCTTACTGAATGTCCCGTTGGTACCGGCGAACGTGTTGAAGTATGCCTGGTTCCAAACAACTGTGAACTGCTTGATCGGAACTTCGACTGTGTAGTCGTCAATCTTCACCATCGGCTCGAACACCGCCGCATAGTCGCCAGACTGGTTGTGGGTGCTCTCTGGAGCGATCAAGTCGTTGAAGCTCCACACCAAGTCGTCTGCCGTTAACTCACCCCAACCGCGGTGGAACTGCACACCTTTTTTGACCCTTACGGTGATCTTGCTGAGGTCTTCTGCAACATCCCACGTCTCGGCTAGGACAGGATCGACAATGTTCGACCCCACCGGGCCGCCCGGTTGGAAGAATCCTTCGGCAATACTCCAAGGACCGTCAGGTGCGCCCGTGCTGTTCAATCCGGTCAAAGTCAAACCCACACGGTTCTGAACCGCCATTTCAGCCGTATTGGCTGCGCTTTGCGGATCTGGTGCCTCCATCATCGCCATAGCTATCGGCGTCGGTGTCACCACCACAACCCTCTCGACTTCCTTGACGACCTCCTTTTCAACTTCTTTCTCCACTACCACCGTCTCGACCACCTTCTCAACCACGGTCTTTTCGACCTCTTTCTCAATCACGACGGTCTGGACGACGGTTTCGCCGGCCACTTGGACCTCTTTCTCCACAACGACGGTCTGCACGACGGTTTCACCGGCGACCTGCACCTCTTTTTCGACTACGACGGTTTGAATCACCGTCTCGCCAGGCACAGATTTCTCGACTACTACCGTTTGCACCACAGGTTCACCCGGAACCTGCACCTGTTTCTCCACCACTACGGTTTGAATCACCGTTTCAGTGCCGCCACAAGCGATCACGAAAACCGTGGAAACCGCGACAACCGCGGCCACAAGCGCAATCAGCGCCCGGTTTTTCAGGTATCGAATATCGATCCTCATTGATTTACCTCCATTGCCGGGATTTTCATGCGCGACCTTCCCAGGACGCACGAATAATCCACACGCGGGCGACCGACACATTCGCCGTAGCAAACGCGGTCAGCCGTACTACGACCGAGCGATCCTGTCCAAGCATCGTTGCATGCGACACGGAAAACGCCAAGTCTTGCGCATAGGTTATACCGAAAACAACGCGTACACACGCGAGATCTACGAAATTCGTACGACAATGTCTCATGACGGCGATAAGTGATCGTAAACTGCGTTCGAAGTCTCCGACCTATGACCTAGTCCACCCTCCAGATCGCGAGGCCGAGGCATGACGGCGGTCCCCCTCGGACACTTGTGTGACCGGGTTGAAGGTTCACGACATGCGAAAGAATGCACGACGATAAATTCGTCTCTCCGAAAATCTTGCAAGAAGGTCGCCCATGCCTTACAATAAGCGGTTACCGAGAAACGGAATCTGGTCTTCGAGACCGTGTTTTTCGGTAAGCATCTTGACAATTGAAGAGCGGAAAGAACAAACGTCAGTTCAAATAAGAGTTTGATCCTGGCTCAGGATGAACGCTGGCGGCGTGCCTAATGCATGCAAGTCGAACGAGGTCGCTCCTTCGGGGGCTAAACCTAGTGGCAGACGGCTGAGTAACGCGTGGGCGACCTGCCCCCGAGAACGGAATAACTGCGGGAAACTGCAGCTAATGCCGTATACATTCCCGTGTATCAATGTGCGGGAAGAAATGATTTATCGCTCGGGGATGGGCCCGCGTCCTATCAGGTAGTTGGTGCGGTAACGGCGCACCAAGCCGAAAACGGGTATCTGGTGTGAGAGCATGACCAGACAGAGGGGGACTGAGACACGGCCCCCACTCCTCCGGGAGGCAGCAGCAAGGAATCGTGCACAATGGGCGAAAGCCTGATGCCGCGACGCCGCGTGAGGGATGACGGCTCTCGAGTTGTAAACCTCTTTTCTCAGGGACGAGAGAGGACTTAACCTGAGGAATAAGTCACGGCTAACTACGTGCCAGCAGCCGCGGTAATACGTAGGTGGCAAGCGTTTTCCGGAATTACTGGGCGTAAAGGGTCCGTAGGCGGTTTGGTAAGTCTTCTGTGAAAGCTCCAGGCTCAACTTGGAGTGGTCGGGAGAAACTGCTGAACTAGAGACTGTCAGAGGCAGGTGGAATTCCCGGTGTAGTGGTGAAATACGTAGATATCGGGAGGAACACCAGTGGCGAAAGCGGCCTGCTGGGGCAGTTCTGACGCTAAGGGACTAAAGCGTGGGGAGCGAACCGGATTAGATACCCGGGTAGTCCACGCCCTAAACGATGAATGCTAGGTCTTCGGGGTGTTAATTCCCTGTGGGCCGAAGGTAACCCATTAAGCATTTCGCCTGGGGACTACGGCCGCAAGGCTAAAACTCAAAGGAATTGACGGGTCCCCGCACAAGCAGCGGAGCGTGTGGTTTAATTCGATGGTAAGCGAAGAACCTTACCTAGGCTTGACATGTTTGGTGGTACCGAACCGAAAGGGGAGGGACCCTTCGGGGAGCCTTACACAGGTGTTGCATGGCCGTCGTCAGCTCGTGCCGTGAGGTGTTGGGTTAAGTCCCGCAACGAGCGCAACCCCTATCGTCTGTTACTCTCTCTGACGAGACAGTCCTTAAACGGAAGGAAGGTGGGGACGACGTCAGGTCATCATGACCCTTACGCCTAGGGCTACACACACGCTACAATGGCCAGTACAGACGGTTGCGAAACCGCGAGGTTGAGCCAATCCGACAAAGCTGGTCTCAGTTGGGATTGAAGGCTGAAACTCGCCTTCATGAACGTGGAGTTGCTAGTAACCGCAGGTCAGCACACTGCGGTGAATACGTTCCCGGGGATTGTACACACTGCCCGTCAAGTCATGGAAGTTGGAGACACTTGAAGTCGCTGGGCCAACCCTTCGGGGAGGCAGGTGCCGAGGGTGGAGCCAATGACTGGGACTAAGTCGTAACAAGGTAGCTGTACCGGAAGGTGCGGCTGGATCACCTCCTTTCTAAGGAGTGCTAATCACAAGCCTCACGACTGGCAAGTGATAAAAAGTACTACCCAAATTAACCGCACAACCCGCAAACGAATAACGATCCGATTAGAGCGAGATTCCCAATCCCGAATCATCAGCGTCCGACCTAGGTCCGATCCTGAACAAACGAGACGGGGGCGTGGCAAGGGGCTCATCAGATACGCTTCGGATGCCTTGAAAAGGTTGCGCGCTCCTAAAGGCCGTTCCAGATTAGGCCTTCAAATAAACAATCTTGGACCTACTCAAGAACCACGACGTTTGTTCGATCCGCTCTTCAGCTGTCAAGATCACCAATGCGTGAGCCGTCAGGTTCACGCTTTTTCGTTGTTTCAACCCGTCTACAATGACCACTATAGGGAGCAAAACTCATGAAACGCATACCAACCGAAGAAGCAAAGGAACAATTCCTCCAATTGATCGACCAGCTCGACGATGAGGGTTTCGTTATAACGAGAGACGGTGAACCCGTAGCACGATTGACGAAGTATCCGAACAGATTCGCCAAGTACATCGGCAGCATGAAGGACGAGATCAAAGTCCATGGCGACATCATCAATGTCGGCGATCGATGGGTAAAGGGTCGACAATGGTGAATCTTGACACGCACATCGTAGTCTTCGCGTTCAACGAAGAATTGAGCACCCTAGAGCAAGCCGCAATGCTGGAGCAAGACTGGGCGATCTGCCCAATGGTGTTGCGTGAGTTGACATACCTCGTGGAAAATCATCGGCTCGATTTCCCGTTGTACGGACGTACGTTCCAAAGGTTCTTAAACGATTTGTCGATATTGCCGATCAGCTTCAATGTCGCTCGAACATCAGCGACATTAGATTTCCACAGCGACCCCGCCGACGAACTAATCGCCGCAACCAGCATCGTGTACGGGGTTCCGCTAGTAACCCGTGACCGCGTGATCAGACAATCCCAGTTGGTACCATTAGCAACGTGATGAACCGCCGCATCCCATTCTCTCATTTCATCGTGCTCGCGGTTGTTTTCTTGACGGCGGGCACGATCTTGTTCGCCGGTTGCACTTCGGACGACGGATCCGTCACGCCAACAAAAACCACGCAAACCGAACCGAAACTAGTCGTCTATGACGGCGAAGAATCGTTCCAAAACCGCTGCGCAGTCTGCCACGGCGAATTCGCTACTGGCACCGTCACCGGACCTCCTCTAGTCAACCGCCTATACGAGATCGGCCACCACCCCAACTTCTCTTTCCGCAACGCCGTCAACAACGGTGTCACCGCTCATCATTGGAACTTCGGCGACATGCCACCCATCCCCAACGTCGCACCCGAAGAGATTGATGCCATCATCTGCCACGTCCGCGACCTACAACGCGCCGACGGCCTACCCGCCGGCGATCCGTGCTAATCCAAACGGTCTCCGTCACTTGATCGGAATGGAAACCACCATTTCCGTATACTCGCCGAGCTGAGTCTTCGGCTCGATCGTTCCTCCGTGCTCCCTCACGATGTCGTTCGCGAGGCTGAGTCCGAGGCCAGTGCCCTTGTCTGTCGGCTTGGTTGTGAAAAAGGGATTGAAGATTTTGTCGATGATTTCAGGATCGATCCCAGTTCCGTTATCCCTCACGCGAATCTCGAGACAATCTTGTTTCCTTTCCGTCTCCAACCAAACCGTCGGAAGGTAATCATCGTGGCCGTCGCCGAGCGCAAGACGCTTCTCGTCCGTGGCGTAGCAAGAATTGTTAGTCATGTTCAACACGACACGCCCGATATCCTCAGCGATCACCGTTATCTCGCCCGCGTTGGGATCCAAATCCTCTTGGATGACCAACTGCAGTTCGGGGTGCGTCGTCTTTGAGCCTTTGTAAGCGAGAGAGGCGAAGAAGCTGACGATTTCGTTGATGTCGGTCGACTCGAAATTGCCTCCGCCCCCACCAAGGCTGAGCATGTCGTTCACGATACGATCCGCGCGCATTTCATGCGCTTCGATGCGAATCAAGTTCTGCGATATCTCTTCGACAATCTCAGAAACCTCTTCTCTATCACTGGGGTCGAGACCATCGATCGATTCTTTGAGTTCGACGAGCAAATCATCGGTCGCCTCAGCGAAGTTTCGCATAAAATTCAAAGGATTCTTGATTTCGTGTGCAACCCCCGCCGCCAATTCACCCAGTTCGGCCAGCTTTCGCCGAGTGACTATTTGATCCTGAGCGCCACGCAGTTGATCCAGAACATCTTCGAGTTCGGCGTTTTTCGATTCCAAGTCGCGAGCGAGTTCCTCCACTAGATTCAGGCGGATAACCCTGATTGAGCGTTGCCTGAGCTCTTCGAGAGATTCGGCAATGGCTGCAATTTCGTTGTTGCCTTTAAGCTCCACTCGGTAGTCGAGGTCGCCTTGTCCCATGCGCCGAATCCACACCTCCATCGCGACCGCCAGGACACCAGTGGTGAGCGCTCTGATTATCGTCAGCACACCCACAGCAGTTGCGAGAATCCCGACCGCGAGCAGAACGTTCCGCCACGTCGACAAGCCAGCCCCCGCGTCCACGTCTCGGAAGGCGAGGAACACCAGAACAGTGTAGAGCAGCGCGAGAAACGTGCCGGCAATAAGCCCCAGATTCAACTGTACGCCCTGGCGACGCAAGCTGAAGAGCCCCAGCTTCAAAAAATCTGACTCTAACTTCACGTTCTTGTCCTCGCCAGATACAGGCCCTCGATCCGAAACGATGGGCGTTTCGGACGTAACTCGATTTGTCCTCGTGGTATCGAGAAGCACTGTTGTATGTGGTAACAATTATCCGCAAGAACGGGGCCGGCATAGGATCATCTCTATCAAGGTAGTGAAAACGCACCATCAGAGTCAATAAAACGCCTTACCGTCTAAAGCCAGACGTTCAGCGCCGAGCAACAGCCGCAGAAACCGCCTCCACTGCATGGCGTTCACAACACGAGGGATAGAATTAGTCTCATCAGCTTCCGGAAAGCCAACGATAGACTATCCCGAAGCTCAAACCTGACGATATCACGCCAACTCCCGAAGAGAGTGCCGCCATACGAGCCACCACTCGCCGAAGACCCCCACACCTTCGAACTCGATGCCGAGTGGTTCTGCGAGGTGAACCCGCTCAGGGAGGTTTTGCCGAGTTGTGGAAGCAGTGGTCCGGCGATCAACCGCTACAATCTTAGTTATGACCACTGTCGAACGATACCAAGAAGTATCCACCACCTTGTTCGATCAAGCACATGCCGAACTAGACGCGGGTGACCTGATACAGGCTTCCGAGAAGTTTTGGGGTGCCACCGCACAAGCGCTCAAGGCGATCGCCCAAGAACGCGGATGGAACCACGGCTCACACGCCCATTTCTACGCCATCGTTCGAAACCTCGTGGATGAGACAGGAGACCACCAGCTAGTCGAACTATTCGGTGGCGCAAACCTCCTACACATCAACTTCTACGAACACTGGCTGGAGGAAATCGAAATCCGAACCTTCGCCCAACAAGTCCAAGAACTCCTAGACCGCCTAGCCGCCATAGACGAAAACTAACACCCCTCCGCCTCAATACTGTCATTTCCTGCAGGCGGGAATCCAGTAGGGCATGAGCATCCATCCCGTGCATTGTTCGCTTGCTAGCCTGTAGAAGGAACGCCGAGTATACCCCGCAACCTTCCCAACATCCGTTCGCGACGAGCTTTATACCAATCGTTGAATCCGGAAAGTTCCTTCGGAATATCACCGAGCTCGTGCTTTGCGATGTAATTCGTCCGTTCTTTTTCGTCTAGGAAGGAATCATTCAACCATTCTAATGGCATCTTTGACGACTTCTCTTCGTTTGGATCACCCTCCAGGATTTGCAAGTTGGGCAGTCGTTCCAACGCATCCAAGCACATCAATTGTTCCGAGGCATCAAGGCCGTCTTTCGCTAAGGTGGCAAGAGTCATCTGGTTTCTTGGAAACACATGATCAACATGGAATTTCTTTTTCTTCACCTCCACAAACGGAAACAGTAGCATCAGCAACAAAGAGCTCCGATGCGAGTCAAATCGGCTGTCAACTAAGTCCTCCAGTTCTTCTTCGTCGAATAATAACTCTTTGCCGAGACACCGCATCTCTGCCTCGAGGTCTCGTACTGGGAAATCGCCGGAAGCACTCTTATTGATCACTGAACGTAACTCTATTAGTAATTCATCAACTTCGAGACGCCACATGTCTCGCTTGAGTAATGATTTAAACAGCCAAGTTCGCATAACATGACGATCGTTTACGTACGAATCGCTTTCGAGGATATCTCTATATCGTACATTTCTGCGGCATGTATTGACATGAGCATAGTAGGCGATTGGTATTAAAGAATTTTCGTCGCCCAAATTGTCGCCTGATAATCCAAAATCCGAAGCCAAGTCTACCGCCACGAAGATCGAGTTGGATATATCAGCCCACTGATCTTCGATTTTTTTCATATTGTTGTAGTTCACATTGGCGATTCTAAATCTCACGTCTTCGATATCTGCCAACATTAAGGCCGACTTCATTACGAAACTACTTCCAAATCGGAATCGATTGCCAAAGCTGTTGAGATCGTCAGTTAGATCATAAATCGTTCCTCTCGCGTCTCTTTCATCCCATTGTGCCGCCGCTATGTTTAAGAAAATATCGGCATCCAATAGGTACGACTCCCGGCGATTGATTTGGATGAAATCTTTCCAAACTCCATGAAGATTCTGATATTGAACTTCGTAGAATGAAATCAACGGCTTAGAGTGGACCAAATTAAATAAATGTCTAAGTACCTTTTGCGGTCCTAATTGATGGTGTGAACCGATTGCCCGGACTGCGTTAGTCAATTCGCCTTCGTTGGTAATTGACAAAATATCACCAACTCTATACCAATAATGGTGCATTGATCTGTAACTGGCTTCATGTTCCGTCAAAAATTGAAACCAAAAACGTTCATCGTCTATTTCAGTATTAATATGGCGTAAATTCAAATATAAACTTTTAGAGGGAACAAGGGATTGTCTGGACGAAGGAATGACAGATGTGTACGACCCTCCAAATCCGATGTTTAACGCGGTCAATATTTGTTGACCATCCAATATGATGGTTAAATCATTTTTGTAGTTGTGCTGCCGCTTAGGTTTAATCGATGGATTGACCTGTTTTTCGTAATGCAAGATGAACTCGAAGAACTTGTAATTGTTCACGAATTCATTGTCTATTTGCCAACAAAGGAATGGATTGATTGGATATCCGTGCATCAAACCGTCGACAAAACGTATAATGTTGTCTATTTCCCAAATCGGTTCTATTGGAATGTAGGGTAGAACATAACGGCGTTCGTCCATATTATCCAGCAGTTTTTTGATCGTGATGGGTGTCTGATATGCCATGGATTCCTCCTGGAGATAAACCGCGTCTCAATTTAATCAAACATCCGCCACCATTCCGCGTCGTCGTGGTGGTGTTTGCTGGGGTAGTTGAAGAAGTAGTATTGCTGACGGGATGGGACTGTGGGGTCGGGGGCGAAGCGATGGCGCCATTTGGGGAGTTCGTTGGCGTAGCGCTCTTCGGCGCGGGAGATGGCGTCTTCGTCGATTGCGACGCCTAGGCCGGGGCCGGATGGTGGGGTGAGGGTGCCGTCTTCGTAGGTGAAAGGTTCGGTGATGATGTCTTCGGAGGGCGGGAGGAGTTTGGTGTAGGCGGAGTCGACGGGCCAGATGAAATTTGGTGTGGCGGTCACTAGGTGGAGTTGCGCGGCGGTGGCAATACCGGTTTCGCCGGGCGAGGAGTGGCATGATACTTTCAGGCCGCCGGCTTCGGCGATGGCGGCGCACCTTTGGGTCTCGAGGAATCCGCCGTTGATGACGACGTCGAGGTGGATCGCGTCGCAGGCCCGATGCATAACGAGCTCGAGAATCTGCTCTTTAGTGGTGCGAGCTGGACCGTCGCAGAGGATGGGAATATCGGTGTGACGACTGACTTCCGCGAGGGCGCGGACGCTTGATGAGTCGACTGGTTCTTCGACGTGTGATGGGTCGTACGGCTCCATCTTGCGGAGCATTCGGATCGCTTCGAGTTGAGAGTATGAACCGTTGCAGTCGTATCCGAGTTCGATGCGCGGTCCGGCTGCTTCGCGCGCGGCGGCTACACATTCGACGTCGAATTCGGGATTGAGTCCGATCTTGATTTTGAAGGACTTGAAGCCGAGGGCGACGGCACGTTTGACCTCATCTGCGACTTTTTCGGGCGGTTTGGCGCCCATCCAGTAGCGCGCTTCTACGCGATTCCGATATCTGCCGCCGATCAGGTTGTAGATGGGTTGGTTAGCTGCTTTGCCGACGATGTCCCAGAGTGCCTGGTCGATGGATCCAGTGATGTTGAGTGCGGACGATGCGCTCGTGTCGAGCAGGTGGCCGATTTTGGTAGTGACCTGTCCGGTGAGGTTCATGCCCCGTTCGATGGAGTTGATGTCGTGCGGGTCTCGACCGACCAGTCTCGATTTGATCTGCTCGAAGAGTCGTTGGTCGCCGCCGGCGCCGATGCTGGTTTCGCCGAGGCCGGTGATGCCTTCGTCGGTGTCGATAAAGATGATGGTCTTGATGGCTGCGAAGCGAGAGCCGTACCACATGGTTACGGGTTCGTGCTTCCCCAGGGTTGAGAGGGGGATGCAGATGTTGCGGGTTCGGATGTCAGTGATCTTCATGGAGAGTATTCCCACGGATTGATGACTTCGACACCGCATCCCACGAAGTCGCGTACGTTGCGTGTTGCGACAGAGGCCCCGACGGATTCTGCGATCGCTGCGATAAAGCAATCCGCGTCGTCAATTCGTCTACCTATAGCTTCGCGGGCGGCGCGTATCCGCGGATACGAATTAGCTGCGGAGCGGTCAAATGGCAGGATGCGATCTGCGAAATCGACGAAGAGAATCCTATCCATCGCGGCAATGTAAGCGTCACGTATAGGTCCCTGAGGCATCCCCGGTGGACCGAAAAGCAACTCTGCCTCGGTGATTGTGGTCAAGAATAGTTCGGATTCATCCTGTTCAGATAGCCATCTGTCGACATTGGGATCTATCCTTGGACGGATCATCTCTGAAACGACGTTAGTGTCAAGGATTACCGGCAATTAGGGCTACTCAAATTTAGGGAGTTCTCGGTTGCCTGACGATCGTTTTGGCAGTTCAAGGTCAATTCCACCGACGGGATCGACGATGGCGCGGATGCGTCGCACAAGATCGCTCTTGTATTGAGGCGGTTCGGGCATCGGCTCGCGTTCAGGTAACTCTAGGTCGACACCACCGATCGCCTTGAAACGCTTATGAATTCGAGTTCCCAGACCTTTACGTGGTTTGGGCCCGACAGCAACGGCTTCAGAGAGAATTTCGCGTACTTCTGCTTCCATTGAACAGCCGTGTTCAGCAGCCCGTACGCGGAGCTTGCGCTTCACCTCGTCGTCGAGATTTCGGACCGTTATGCTCGCCATGTCTTCGTCTCCAAGACAATTTGATATCGATGCTATCGTTGATTGCGATGATATCAGATGAAGTGCCTCAACGTTTGTTGAAGTGAGGCATGACGCCTTCGGCGAAGCGGTGCATTTGCTCTAGGGTTGCGGATTCGGGCATTCCCATTCCGGTGATGCCGATGTTGACTTCTTGGAGGCCGGGGTAGTGGTCTTGAACTTCGAGGAGTTTTTCAGTTACGAGGTCGGCGGGACCGGCGAAGAATCCTCCGCTTGCGACGTCGGATTCGATGGTGGGGAGATCCGCGGTGAGGAGCTGGGCGGGGTCGTTGGAGTTGATGGCGACTACTTGTTGGTCGGTGAGTCCGCGTACGAAGCCGAGGGGCCCGAACATCTTGACGCGTTCTTCGGCCCAGAGTTTGGACTCTGCGATGGCTTGTTCGGTGGTGTCGGCGATGTAGACGGTGTAGGAGATAACGAGGTCGCCGCCGAGTTCGAGGTCGCGCCCGTGTTGGGCTTGGACTTCTTGCCACTTTTGGACGACTTGGTCGGCGGCTCCGCCGGGTGCAGCTCCGCCCCCGATCATGCCTTTGATGCCGTATTTGGCCATGAAGTTGAGGCCGCGTTCGGAGGCTGACACTACGGGTTGCCACCACTCGACGGGATATTTGGGGCGGGGGACTAAGGTGATCTCTTCGAGTTCGTATCCGCGGTAGGGGACGGCGGGAGGGATGTCAAAGTGTTTGCCGTGGTGGGAGAAGGACCGCTCGTTGAAGGCCTTGTACATGACCTCGACCTGCTCTTCGAAGAGCTCGCGGTTGGCATCTTGGTCGATGATGGGATTGCCGAAGGTTTCGACTTCTCGGGAGTGGTAGCCTCGGCCGATGCCGAAGCGGACTCGCCCGTTGGTAAGGATATCGGCGGTGGCGTAATCTTCGGCGAGGCGGAGCGGGTGCCACATCGGGTTGATGTTGAAGCCGCATCCGAAGCGGAGGTTTTTGGTGAGATGGGCGAGGTGGACGAAGAGCATCAATAGGTTGGGGATGCATTCGTAGCCTTCACGTTGGAAGTGGTGTTCGGCTCCCCAAAGGGTGTCGAAACCGAGTTCGTCCATGGTTTTGGCGAAGGATGTGGACTTGTCGAAGACGGTTGCGAGTTGGTCGTCGGGGAGCCAGCGGTCGTTGGCTGGGGTTCCGGCGTAACCGATGTCGTCCATGTCGACGCATCCTGCGTATAGAACTCCGAATTTGTTGATCATGATGGATGGGATTATCGCATAGGGCGTCGGGAGCGCGTTGAGCGCTCAACAACCATCCTGACCCTTCATGGAGGAGTTTGAACTAGGATGCTAAGGATTTGGAAGGATATGAAGGATGGGGATGTTGTGTTGTTCGGGTACTGCGGTGATGGTTAGGGCGAGATTTGACTCTGTGGGGGTGCTTGGCGGGTTTGGTTGTGGTTAGACTTGATGTTCGTTGAAGTTTTGGACTGCCGAGTGAACGGGAGTGTTCTGCATGGTGTCGAGAGAAGTGAATGTCAATCGTCCGGAGCATAGCTGGATACCGTTTTATCGGGAGTTGGCTGAGAAGCTGGTCAATGATGATTGGCGGCTCAAGCAGGGGGAGTTGGTGGGGGTGTTGAAGGAGATGGACTCTGATAGTTTGCGGATGCCGTCGCTGGTGCAGAAGTTGGATGAGACGATTGATCCTATCACCTTTATGGCAATGTTCAATCGGAATTTGAATTGGGAGGATAATCGGATAATTATAGAGTTTATTAGCGATCGTTTCGATATTTCAGAGGATGTACCAAAAGAAGATCCGTTTGTACCGAAGTCGAATCGATATGTAATTAGTTCGGCTAAGAATCCGGAACCGATTTGGGACATAGTTTCGTCAGTGGTCAAAAATGACGTACTTGGACCAAACTCCGATGTGCATGATTTCATCGATCAATTCGATGTGTGTATGGATAGAAATAATATAAGAATCTCTAAGCTAACTGCGGGGTTATATTGGTGTAAACCAGAATACTTTCTGCACAGCGATACAGTTGACGCGATTGGTGGTAAGGATTTAAGTATAGTTGCCAAGAATGCTACGACATATATCCAGTGCTTAAACCGAACTAGAGAGTTGATTGAGTTATCTTTTCCGGAGATCAACATCGGTGTATGGACTCAACAACGAATCGCCCCACATGAAAGAAATGTTTGGGTTGTTCGGGCGGGTGAAAGTAATAGACTTTCACCGGAATTTCGCTCTGGCGACTATGTAGCGTTTAATTTTGGTTTCGACGATTTGAACCTGTCTGAGGTTTCCTCTGTAGCTGAAGCAGAACTGCGTATCAGAGCACATCGGCCTAACCGAACAGACAACGCGACCCGCCAGATGTCGGAATTCTTGATGAGCGTGAAGATCGGGGATTACGTGTTGATGCCTGATCGCGATAGAGATTTCATTCATCATGGGGTAATTGCATCAGATCCGTATTTCGGACTTGAAGGTACTCACAGGAATCGGCGTCAGATTGCATGGAATGATTCACGACAGTTGACGCGAGAAGAACTCGGTTGGAGGGGCAGGGCTTACGGTGCGACGGTGAATCGAGTGCGAGGCGATATGCGAGACCGATTTCTCGGGATGATCAAAGATGATGCTGTGGTTGTGGTTCCTGCACCCGTGCACAGGATCTATAGGATGCCGGAAGATAGTTGGGTGCCGTTTCATCTAGCGATTGCAGAGAAGTTGGTGGAAGGTAAGTGGTGGCTGCCAGAAAAACGTGAAGCTTTGGATGACATGATCGAAAAAGTGCGTTGGTCTGATCCGGACGAGGTGGGCGACGATTATGAGCATATCCAGTGGACGCCGGACCCTTATTCGTTCTACTTGTCGTTCAACATGCGCACGGACGGGACGAAGCGCCTACCAGGGTATCGAAAGGTCCAAGAACTGTTGGACGTTGGCGCTAACGTTCCTGATGCAGAACATCGAGTAAGAGGGTTGGGGACGCATTACCGATTTACAAATCCACCGGGCGATGATGATATTGATGCCCTGTGGGATTTCTTTAGATTCGTCACAAGATTTGAGCCTACCGAAGACGAAGGAGCCGCTGAATTCGTTGAAAAATATGATCGGGTGATTGAGGTCAATGGTTTCGTGGGGCAATGGGACATCACATTGTCTTATTGGTTGTATTGGATCGATCCGAGGAAGTATCTTCTGACGCGTCGCATTCATCGTCAAGAATTGGGCCTGACCGCAGAACTTGGTCTCCCAGAAAACATCAACGGCGGCCAGCAGTACCTACAAGCACTGCGCGCCACCCGTAGTTTCGCGGAGTCGAAGCGCAAGAGTTTGTTGGACATCAATCGCGAGTCGACGACGCGAGAGATGCTTGAGTTAGATCCGACCATCGGATCTGGTGACAACGCTTATGACGTTGGCGCGATGCTTAATGAAGGTGTCTTCTTGAAGGAATCTCAAATTGAGCGGATGATGCGGATTTTGCGGTCTAAGAAGAATCTGATTTTGCAGGGGCCGCCGGGGGTTGGAAAGACGTTTATTGCTCGGAAATTGGCTTATGTGTTGATGGGCGAAAAGGGTGAGGAGGCAGAGAAGCGGATTACGGGTGTGCAGTTCCATCAGTCGTATTCTTATGAGGATTTCGTCGGGGGATTTCGGCCTGATGTTAAGGATGAACGGATGGTTTTCAAGCCTCAGGACGGGCCGTTTTTGGAGATGTGTGCGGAGGCGCAAGCGAATCCTGACGATGACTATGTGATGCTGATTGATGAGATCAACCGAGGGAATCTGAGTCGTGTGTTTGGGGAGTTGTTGATGCTGATCGAGGCGGACAAGCGGAAGGAGGAGCACGGTGTGACGTTGCAACACCAGCCAGAACGTTACCATTCGTTTTTCGTGCCGAAGAACGCTTACATCATCGGTACGATGAATCTGGCCGACAAGTCATTAACAGGGATGAATGTTGCGATGCGGCGTCGGTTCGGGTTCTATGATCTGGAACCGCAGTTTGGCGAACCGGTGTTCAAGGACTGGCTAAGCAAAACTGAGATGCCGCAAGAAATGCAAGATCGCATCAATTCATATATGAGTAAGTTGAATACTACGATTTCGAAAGATGATTCGCTAGATTTCAACTATGCAGTCGGTCATTCGTTTTTCTGTCCACCGCAAAACGAACCGGTTGACGATTGGGATGCCTGGTACGAGACGGTTGTCGATTACGAGATTAGGCCGCTGCTAAGGGAATATTGGTTCGATGACCCAGAACGAGCGAACGGCGAAGCGGACAAACTGAAAAGGATGGAGTAGCCTTCGATGGTAGCGACGTCCGAAGCGGTCCAGCTAATGGATCCGGAATCCGATGAACTTCCGGAAGTATCGAGTGACAGCGGCTCGGAGATTCCGGTACGCAACTGGTGGCACATGCTTCTGTACGCGTGGGGTTTGGTGGATCTGGAAGGTATGTTCCAATCGAAGTGGGAAGACGCTCCTGATCTGCATGAGTTGTTGACACGGATTCTCGTCGATCGCATGAATCGGCAAGTCAGACGCTGGCTACGCGGTGACTATGTGGATCGTTCGGAGGCGCTCAGGACCGTACGAGGACGAATAGATTTCAATCGGACGCTTGGTGACTTACTGCTCTATAAAGGTCGATTGCATTGCGAATATCAGGAGTATTCGGTCAATGTTCCCCGCAATCAGATCATTGCTACGACGTTGCAGCGTCAGTATCGGAGGGATTTCGCAGGAGCGAAGGATAGCGATATCGAAGAATTGAAGTCAGACGTGGTGAGATTGGTGCGGACTTTGGACGAGATCGATCAGATTCGATTGGATCGATCCGTGATGGCTAACGAGATACGTCAATTGGGTCGGAATGAGCGCGAGTACAAGCTGTTGTTGAAAGTGTGCGAGATGCTTTATCGTCCGAGGATGCCATTGGATTCCGATGAGAGTGACGCGGATGCATTCAGAGATTGGAATGAGAAACAGCGGCACGACATATTCGAGACCTTCGTAGCGAATTTCTTTAAGTTGAATTTGGACCTTTCCGTCTGGAGTGTGAACCACCACAGACGGCTATCTTGGCAGATTGACGAAGCCGTGACAGTTGGAGAATTGATCGTACCGGGGATGGAAACCGACATTTCGGTCACGCATCGCGAAAACAAACAGGTACTGATTTTCGACACCAAGTTTTATAAGGAACCCTTCAAAGGACGATCTGGAAAACCAACGGTGAATTCGGGTCACCTCTATCAACTTTACGCGTATCTCTCTAAGAGCGATGACAAAGAACGCCCCATGCGGCCAACCGGGATTCTCCTCTACGGTGAGCCAAGTAGCGGACCAGGGCAACTGCGTACCAGGATCGATGGATTTCCTGTGTTCGTGAAAACTTTGAATCTGAACCAAGATTGGAAAAACGTGGAGACAGATCTGTTGTGCGTGTTCCACGAGGTGGTTGCTGGTGTCTAAGACCTTCATTCTTGGCGGTGCGCGCTCTGGCAAGAGCCGATACGCGTTGGAGTTGGGGGAGTCGTGTTCGGAGGATCGTGTTTTTGTTGCTACGGCACAGGGGTTTGATGAGGGGATGCGGGAGCGGATCGCGAGGCATCGGTCGGATCGGGATGTGTCGTGGCGGACGGTGGAGGAGATGGTTGAGGTTTGGGATGTGATTGGCGCGGAGGATCGGGTTGGTCGGGTGATTGTGTTGGACTGTTTGACGCTTTGGTTGAATAACTTGATGTTGGATGGGCGGGATGTCGAGGCTGATTTGGAGCGGTTAGTGGCGTGTTTGGAGGGCGTGAACGGGGACGTGATTTTGGTGTCGAATGAGATTGGTTTGGGGTTGGTGCCAGATACGGAGCTGGGTCGAGAGTTTCGTGATCTGCATGGTCGGATGAACCAGGCTGTTGCGGCGGTTTGCGATCGGGTCTTGTTTATGGTTGCGGGGTTGCCGGTGGTTGTTAAGGGGTGAGGGTGTGGGCACCTTTGTCCCCCGTATCGGGGTACGGGGCAGGCCCCGGACATTTCCCCTTGGATTTCGTTCGTATTGGGCGGGGGAAACTTGCCGGGCTTCCGGCCCTGTGGATGCCCGCCTACGCGGGAATGACATTGGTGCGGTGTGTGATGACGGATTTGTTTTTAGGTGTTGAGGAATTCTATGACTTGGTTGTGGAGTCGGCCGTTGGTGGATATGGCGCTGCTGCCGTGGATTGTTGGGTTGCCTTGGAGGTCGGTGAAGGTGCCGCCTGCTTCTTGGATGATGCTCTGGAGGGGTGCGTTGTCCCAGACGTTCATGAAGGGGTCGATCATGATTTCGACGCGTCCGGTTGCGACTAGGTAGTGGCCGTAGCAGTCAGGGTAGCAGCGGTTGACGTCGGCGGTGAAAGAGAGTTTTCGATAGGCCTGCGCTTTATCGGTTCGTTGAATGCTGCGAGCGGAGGTGGTGGACAGATAGGCGTCTGAGAGTCGGGATATGTTCGATACGCGGGCGCGTTTTGGGCAGACTGGGTCTAGTTGGTCGGACCACCATGCGCCGAGGTTTTTGGCTGCGTAGACGAGTTCGTTCAGTGCGGGGAAGACGATGACGCCGGCTACGGCTTCGTCTTTGTATTGGAGTCCCATCATGGTTCCGTAGAGAGGGATGCCGCGGATGAACGATTTGGTTCCGTCGATGGGGTCGAGGTACCAGGTATAGTCGGTTGATCCGGATTGGTTGCCGAACTCTTCGCCTACGATGGTGTCGTGTGGGAACTCTTTGGCGAGATGGCTGCGCAGGGTTTCTTCGGATTCTTTGTCGGCACGGGTTACGGGAGTCTGATCGGGTTTGGCTTCTATCGTCAGGTCCGATGAACGGAAGTAGCGCAAGGTCAGCTTTCCGGCTGCGGTGGCGGCTCGGATGGCGAAGTCGAGTCTGTCTTTTAGTTCGGACATTGGGGCTAGTTCCTCCTTCCTTTGATTGTGATCGATGTGGGAGATGACTGGCGATGGGTATGCGTTGCGCGAAGGGGTGCTGTGCACAACCTCACTTACGACGGATTCACGGTCAGATCACGTGCGCCTCCCCGTTGCCCGGCCCCTCTGGATTCCGGCGTTCGCCGGAATGACGGTGATTATGCACAGCACACGAAGGGGAAGTAGAGGCAGGTTTGAAACCTGCCCCTACAGCGTTGCTAGGGCGATGTAGATGGCTAGTTCGGTGATTTGTTGGGTGGCGCCTAGGGTGTCGCCGGTGTGGCCTTTTAGTTTGGGTTGGAAGTAGAGGCGGATTAGGATGTGTCCGGTGATGGCTCCCGCGGTGGCTAGGAGGGCGGTTGTTGGGGTAAGGACTAGGGCTATTACTGCGATGGCTACTAGGGCGGTAAAGGTGGCGATGATGGTGTTGATCGGACTGAGGGTTTGGTCTTGTGGGCCGGCGATGCCCTCTGGCTTCGCGTATCGGCTGGTTGCCATGACGATTACGGTTGAGGTGCGGGAGAGGATGTGAGCGGCGATTAGGGCAGTGATGATGGTGGTGGTGTCGGCGAGTGATGAGAGGGCGGCGACTTTGGTGGAGATGACGATGATGAGCGCGAGGGCGCCGAAGGTCCCAATGCGGGAGTCGGTCATGATTTCTAGGGAACGGGCGCGGTCGTAAGCGCCGCTGATGCCGTCGAAGGTGTCGGCGAGTCCGTCTTCGTGGAATGCTCCGGTGATGAGTGCGGTTGCGGCGGTGGCGATGAGGACGGCGACGATGGTCGGAAGTGCGAGGCTGGCGAGGAAGAACGCAAGTGCGGCGACGGAGCCGATGATGGCGCCTACGATCGGGTAGTAGCGGCTCGCGGAGCTGAGGCGTTCGGGTGTGTAATCGATTTCGAAGGGTGTTGGGATGCGCGTGAGGAAGTGGAGGGAAAGGAGGAGGGTTTTGAGTTCGTTTTGGATGGCGGGGAGCATGAGTTAGATGATAGGTGGGTGTGGCATTGATGGATGGTCCCCCTTTGTCCTTCGGACATTTCCCCCGCACAGCGGGGGCAACCCGGCCGCCCCGTGCATCCCCCGCTCGCCGCGCGAAGGGGCGAATGGCTGTCAAAGTTTGGTGCTGACTTGCGCCGATTGGAAGGTTGCCATGTTGTTTAGGATTGCGGCGGCGGCTTTTACTAGTGGCCATGCTAGGAGGGCGCCGGTTCCTTCGCCTAGTCGCATGTCGAGGTCTAGGAGGGGTTTGACGTTTAGGGCTTGGAGCATGGCGTCGTGGCCGCGTTCGCCGGAGCGGTGGGCGAAGAGTAGGGCGTCGGTGATGTCGGGTTCGGATTTGATGGCGGCGATGGCTGCCGCGGTGGCGATGAAGCCGTCGATGATGACTAGGCGTTTGGCCGTTGCTGCATGTCGGATTGCGGCGGCCATCATGACGATTTCGAAGCCTCCGTATTCCGTGAGTGCGGCCGCAGCGTCGAGTCGAGGGGCGGTTCGTTGGGAGGATTTAGTTAAGACATCCATTTTGTGTTGGACGCCTTCGGGGTTGAGTCCGGTGCCGGGACCAACGAGGTCTTGGAGAGGGATGTCGTGGATTTTGTGGGCGATCATGCTGGCGGATGCGGTGTTTGCGATACCGATTTCGCCGAAGCAGACGGCGTCGGTGGACCCCCTCTTAGTCTCCCCCTGGGAGGGGGAGGGGAAAAGGTTCGCGCCGTGTTTAGTCGCGAGGTGGTATTGGTCTGAGTTCATGGCCGGGCCGGTGCTGAAATCTGCAGTGCCAGGTGCGATGCGTCGATTGATGAGATCGGGATGGTTGATGGGATCACCTTTGATGCCGGCGTCGATGATTTTGACGGGGACGTCGAGGGAGTCGGCGATGACGTTTGCGGCGGCTCCGCCAGCGAGGAGATTTTCGACCATTTGGCGGGTGACTTCGGACGGATAGGCGGAGACGCCTTGGTCTGCAATGCCGTGGTCTGCGCCGAAGATGATCAGTTGGCAGGTCGACATGCTCGGTTGGAAAGTGCCTTGGAGCGTTGCGATCTGTGCGGCGAGTTGTTCCAGTCGGCCGAGCGAGCCGATGGGTTTGGTTTTGGCGTCGAGGGCTCGTTGGAGTTTTTTTTGGAATTCGGATGTCATGGTGGAGCGGGTGAATAGCTAGTCCGATTTTAGTTTTGACGATGCCATATAATCCCGTTGAAGCGTTTAGGCATCAATCACGGGGGCAACATGAACAAGGTACAGGCGGTAATTTCGGCATCTAAAGGTGCGCCGGTTTCGTTGGAGACGATTTTGGTGCCGGATCCGGGTCCGGGTGAAGCGTTGATTCGGGTACAGGCTTGCGGGGTTTGCCATACGGACCTGCATTACCGGGAGGGTGCCATCGGGGATGAATTTCCGTATTTCTTGGGTCATGAGGCGGCTGGTGTCGTGGAGAAGGTTGGAGATGATGTTGACAATGTGGCGGCGGGTGATTTCGTTATTATTGCTTGGCGAGCGCCTTGCAACACGTGTCGGTCTTGTTTGCGGGGTCGGCCTTGGTATTGCTTCGATAGTCGGAACGCGACGCAGCAGATGACGTTGGAGGATGGGACGCCTTTGTCGCCGGCGTTGGGGATCGGTGCTTTTGCGGAGTTGACGCTCGTTGCGGCTGGCCAGGCGGTGAAGGTGAACCCGGCTGCTGATCCAAAGGCGGCGGGGTTGATTGGTTGTGGAATTATGGCTGGATTGGGTGCGGCGATCAATACTGGCGGCGTTTCGCGTGGCGATTCGGTCGCGGTGTTTGGTTGTGGTGGCGTTGGTGACGCGGCGATTGCCGGGTCGAAGCTGGCGGGCGCGCACACGATAATTGCGGTGGATATCGATGACCGCAAGTTGGAGTGGGCGAAGGGTTTCGGTGCGACGCACACGGTGAACTCTCGCGAAGTGGATCCGGTGGAGGCGATCCAGAACATCACGGGCGGTAATGGTGCGGACGTTTGTGTCGAGGCCATTGGTTTGCCGCAGACGTATGAGCAGGCGTTCTTTGCGCGGGATTTGGCGGGGACGGTCGTGCTGGTGGGTGTGCCGAGTCCGGAGATGAAGATCGAGTTGCCGATGATCGAGGTTTTCGGTCGCGGTGGAGTGTTGAAGTCGTCGTGGTACGGCGACTGTCTGCCGACGCGAGATTTTCCGATGTATATCGATCTTTACATGCAGGGTCGATTGGATCTGGATGGGTTCGTGAGCGAGTCGATCGGGATTGGTGATGTTGAGGAGGCGTTCCACAAGATGGAACGGGGTGAGGTGTTGCGATCCGTGGTTGTATTGAACTAGGATGCGAAGGATGATGGCCCCCTTTGCCCTTCGGACATTTCCCCCGCGAGCGAGGGAACCCCGACCGCGCGGCCCCTCCGGATTCCCCCCTTCGCGAGAATGACGATCTGGTTTCTGTGATGTCAAAGAACGGTTACAAGCCTTGCGTTATCACGAAGGGCGACAATCTCGAGATTGAGATCGCGAGTGGGGCGATGACTAGGCTGGCGGGGGTGTCGGAGGCTTTGTCGGGATCGACTGGTATTCATCTGGCGATCGCGACGGTGCCGCCGGGTCGGTGTTCGACGGCGCACTATCACGTGAATTGCGAGTCGGCGATATACGTGGTTAGCGGCGAGGGGTTGTTTCTCCAAGGCGAGGAGTTGGAGGTTGAGGAGGTTATCGGACCGGGGGATTTCATCTATGTTCCGCCGGATTCGAATCATCAGCCGGTCAATACTTCGGAAGGTGAGGATCTGGTGTTGATCGTGGCGCGGAATGCGCCGGTGGAGATTGTTGTGGATTTGGAAGAGGCTGGGCGGCAGGATTGTCGGTGAGGGGTGTCTGAACGGGGATTTTTGGTGGATTCTCGAGATTACGAGGTTGAGGCTGCTTCGGTTTGGAGGCGGTTGATGGCGGGTGTTGTTGATTGGTTCTTGGCGATGGTTGTAGGCGTGGCGGTGAGTATTGGGGCTGCGATCTTGTTCGCGCTGGCAGTATCCGGGGAAAATTCATTTGGGACAAACTTCGGAGCGTATTTGATCTATTTTGGGTTGCCGACAGCGTTCATCGGCGTGATAGCTTGGTTCAGCTTGACGGCGTTATGGGTTGCGTCCAAAGACGAAACGATTGGTCACCGGCTGTTAGGTATGCGGATATTGCAAACCGATGGAGGGAGGATCAAGCGGCGGCGTGCGTTGGTGAGGCAGTATCTCGGTAGCCCATTGTTGCTCGGGTACGTGACGCCCTTGTTCGTCTTGATTCCCGTCGCGTATGTCCTGCTTCCGTTGTGGGACTTAACGCATCCGTTGGACAGCATCGGCGCGATTTCTGGCGGTCTTGTTTTCATCTGGATTTATTTGGGTTTGGTAGTTTCCGTGGTCTTGTCAGCGGTGAACCATGTTGCGATGGGGTTTGATCGTAATCGGAGGGGGTGGCATGATCGGTTGATGGGGACGGTGGTGGTGAAGGATCAGTAGGGTGTGGTTTGGGTTTGAATGCCGCACCTAACGTCGGATGCGTGGTGGTGTTCTTCGTGGGTGGTGTAATTTGAGGGTAGGGGTAGGACAATGATTGACTCGATGGCAGATGGAACCGTTAATTCGTTGGGAGCGCGTCCGAGGGTTGAGGTTGTTTCGGTTTGGAGGCGGTTGATGGCTGGTTTGGTTGATTGGTTGGTGGTGTTGGCTTGGGGTGCAGGTTTAGGGACGTTGGCCGCGATATTATTCGGACTGCTGAATGTGTCTTCCTTTGGATTGAATTTCGTGCTGGGATCCATCTTCTTGGGTTTTCCGATGGCGTGCGTGGTAGTGATTTGGAAAGAGGTGTCACTAGCGTCTAGGATTTCGTCAAAGGGGGACACGTTCGGGCACCGACTGTTCGGGATGCGGATAGAGGCCATAAGCGGGAACAGGATCGGTCGCCGCCGTGCATTGGTCAGGCAGTTTTTGGGTAGCCCGTTGCTGTTTGTGTATTTCTTGTCTATGATCCCGCTGATTCTGTGGATTCCCGTCGCAATATTTATTGATCTGGTCGGTGGATATCTGATCGGTGGATTGGGAGACGCATTGGTAAAGAATTGGATGATTTGGGGACTGGGTGTCTCGTCAGTTCTAGCGATCGCCAACCATGTTTGGATGGGGTTTGATGCTGAGGGTCGAGGTTGGCATGATTGGTTTGCTGGGACAGTGGTGGTGAAGGATCGGGGTGTTGACTGAACCGCAAATTACGCTGATTGCGCCGAAGGGATTCCGCTTCCCCGGCATACCGCGCTAGGGGAGGAGGAGGTAGTGTACGTTGAGGGTAGGGGCAGAACAATTTTCAGCACGCAAGCAGATGAAATCGCCGATTCGTTTGAAGGGCGTCGGTACTACGGGTTTGGGTGGGTTTGGCGTCGGTTGGTTGCGGGATTGGTGGATTGGGTTGTTGCGATTGTTGCGGGGATGGTTGGTGGTGTGTTGGTGCAGGTGGAGTATGCATTATCCGGATCTCGGCCGTTTGCGGAGAATTTCGTCAGTGGAGTGACGGTTTGGGCGATCCCGGGGGTTTTGCTAGTTTTGCTGGCGACCCACTTGGCTTTCGGGCTCCTTGTTTCCTCGACAGGTCGAACGCTGGGTCAACGGTCGCTGGGTTTGCGGATATTGAGAGCTGACGGGACGCGGATCGGTAGTTGGCGTTCTTTGGGGAGACAGTTCATGGGGAGTCCAATGATTTTCGGGTATTTGCTGCCAATTTGTATGTTGTTGACCGCTTGGTTTTACATTGCCCAGAGAGCGAACCAATACATGCCGTTGACATGGATATCGGAACCGGTGCAACTTGTGGCTCGTAACTGGTTGGTTTGGGGCTTCGTGGTTTGCTTAGTTTTGATCGCGGTCAATCATGTGCTGATGTTTTTGGACGCAAAGGGTAGGGGGTGGCATGATCGGTTGGTGGGAGCGGTGGTGGCTAGGGATCGGGGTGTTGACTGAACCGCAAATTACACTGATTGCGCCGTTGGGGTTCCGCTTCCCGGGCATACCGCGCTAGGTGAGGTCGTGGTGTACGTTGAGGGTAGGGGGCTGAACAATGTTGAGCACGCAAGCAGATGAAATCGCCAATTCGTTTGAAGGACGTCGGTACTACGGGTTTGGGTGGGTTTGGCGTCGGTTGGTTGCGGGATTGGTTGATTGGTTGTTGGTAGTGGGTTGGGTTTTGGGTTGCATGTGCGGTCGTGGTATTGAGGCATGTGCTGGTGGTGTCCAGAGTTTCGTCGAAGGGAGACACGCTGGGGCATCGACTGTTTGGGTTGCGAATCGTGGGTAGAGACGGATGGTTTATTGGTTGGGGCCACGCTCTAGGGAGGCATATTTTGGGGAGCCCGTTGCTGTTTGCGTATGTATTTCCGGTGATTGTTCTATACCTCGTTGCGGCGTCATTCAATGCCCATTTGATTGGTATCGTAGCGACGTATTGGCTTTTATGGGGATTGATCGTTTCAGCGGTTCTGGCGATCGCCAACCATGTTTGGATGGGGTTTGATGCTGAGGGTCGAGGTTGGCATGATTGGATTGCTGGGACAGTGGTGGTGAGTGCCCGCGTCGCCCGTCCGCCCCGAGCATCCCCTGCGGTCTCGCTTCGCTCGTCCGCGTCCCCTTCGCGGGGTGAAGGGGAGGAATATTCCCCCTGATCATCCACCGTATAGAGGGGTAATGTTGCCGGGTTCAGTGTTGTTGGGATAGTCTGTGCTCATGTTTGTGATGACCATGTTGTTAGAGGAAAGGGGGAAATGAACGATGATTGATTGGCTTGGGATTGGTCATCTTTTCGAGCTTTCGGGGATGGAGGTTGTTGCGGGGTTCTTGACGCCGTTGGGGGTGTTTGTGGTTTTCTTTGTGGCTCATGCGGTTTTGCCGGCGATTCGGGTTCCGGGTTATGTGATTGATCCAGAGACGGGGGAGCCTCGGAATTATCGGTTGAATGGGATTCTGGTTTATGTGATTGCGCTGGCGGTTTGGTGGTTCGAGTTGACGGGGATGCCTCGGGAGTGGTTTTATGAGTCGTCGATCTATGCGTTTGTCGGAGGAACCGTCTTTACGTTGATCTTTTCGTTGATTGCGGTGTTCAGGTATCCGGAGGTCGAGGGTAGGAACTGGTTCATGGCGCTTTGGGATGGCCGGGTGCGGGAGATTTCGCTGTTCAAGGAGCGTGTCGATCTGAAGATGTGGTTTTACGTCGTGGGGGGGACGATGCTGTCGCTGAATGCGCTATCGGGTGCTTGGTACAACTACGAAGAGTTTGGCAGCGATTTCAATCCGGGTGTTTGGATGTTTGCGATATTCATGACGATTTATGTGGTTGACTACTACATCTTCGAGCGGGTGCAGCTTTATACCTATGACGTGATCCACGAGAACTTGGGGTTCAAGATGTTCTGGGGCGGGATGATGGTGTTTGGTTGGCTGTTTATTCTGCCGCTTTGGGGGATGGCAGCACATCCGAATCCGGGGTTTTCGCCGTTGTGGTCGAACGTCCTGATCGTCGGGACGGCGGTGATGTACGTGACGGGTTGGGTGATATCGCGTGGGGCGAATATGCAGAAGTATGTGTTCAAGCGATGGCCGGAGCGGAAATTCTTGGGGATCATCGAGCCGAAGTACATTCAGGCGAGTGATCGGAAGATTCTTTACAGCGGGATGTGGGGGTTGGCGCGTCACCTCAACTACCTTGGCGAAGGATTTTATTCGTTGGCGGGAGCGCTGGCGTTTGGGTATCTCTTGAATCCTTGGGCTTGGATCTATTTCATATACGTCCTCGTTCTGTTCAGTTGGCGACAGCGGGATGATGATCGGTTGTGTGCGGAGAAATATGGCGAAGAGAAGTGGGCGGAGTACCAGGAGAAGGTGAAGTATCGGATAATTCCGGGGATTTATTGAGGAAATGGTCGAGGGACTTCGGCACCGACCGGGTGATTCGCGTAATCTGATACCACGTCTAATCTCGACGCCGTAATCGCTCAAGGAAGGGGTGTTCAATCGTGTTTGAATGGCTTGGGATCAGCCACCTTATTGAGCTATCGGGGACGGAGTGGATTGTGGGGTTCTTCACTCCGTTGGCGGTGTTCGTCGCGTTTTATGTGGCGCAGTTTGTGTTGCCGGCGCGGCGTGTTCCGGGGTATGTGAACGATGCGGCGACTGGTGAGCCTCGGAGTTATCGGCTCAATGGGATATTGGTGTTTGCTTTGATGTTGGCGCTGTGGGCTGTCGCCCCGTTTGGGTTCGAGCGTGACTGGTTCTACAGGTCGACAATCCCGGCGGTGATTGGCGGGACTTTCTTCAGCGGGGTGATCGCGACCTGGGCGTTTCTGAGTCAGTCTGCAAGGTCCGAAAAGGGGCATGAGACTAACTGGTTCGTCGCTTGGTGGCACGGTCGGGCGATGGAGCACTGGTTGTTCGGCGATCGCGTCGACTTGAAGATGTACCTGTACGTGGTGGGTGGTACGATGCTGACGTTGAATGCGCTTTCGGGTGCGTATTTTCATCACCATTACGTCCAGGATCTTGGCTTGGAACCCAACCCGGGTATCTACGTGTACGCGGGCTTCTTCACGTTCTACATCTTTGACTATTTCGTTTTCGAACGGGTGCAGCTTTATACCTATGACTTGATCCACGAGAATCTTGGGTTCAAGTTGATTTGGGGAGGACTGCTAATCTACGGGTGGCTCTACATCCTGCCGATGTGGGGAATGGCGGTGCATCCTTATCCTGGATTCTCGTCTACGTTCACCAATATCTGGTTGGCTGTGATGGTGGTGTTGTTCCTGTTCGGTTGGAGTATCTCGCGCGGCGGTAACTTGCAGAAGTATTGGTTCAAGCGGTGGCCCGATCGGAAGTTCCTGGGGTTAATTGAGCAGAGATACATCGAGGCTGGCGACCGGAAGATTCTGTATAGCGGTTTTTGGGGCGCGGCTCGTCATTTCAACTACATGGGCGAAGGGTTTCTCGCTTTGTCCGTTGCGTTGGTTTTCATGCAACCCGCAAACCTTTGGGCTTGGACGTACATGATCTTCATCGTGTCGCTATTCACCTGGCGGCAGTTTCAGGATGATGCTGTTTGTGAGGAGAAGTACGGTGCGGAGAAGTGGGCGGAGTATAAAGCGCGGGTTAAGTACCGGTTGTTTCCGGGGATTTATTGAGGGTAGCGTTACCCCCTTTGTCCTTCGGACATTTCCCCCGCGAGCGGGGGAAACCGGGTCCCGCCTGCCGGGCACCCCCCGGCGTTCTCGCTTCGGTCGTCCGCGTGCCCCTCGCTACGCGAAGGGGAGGTCAGGACTGTTCAATCGCTTCGAGGTCGGAGGTTTCGCGGGTTACTTTGACGGATCTTAGGATTAGAAGTCCGGCTACTAGGAATATGGCTAGGGTTGCAAGGGCTATGCGGTAGGCTAGGTCGCCGGTTTCGGATAGGGCCCAGATTGTTAGGCCCCAGAGGGCGGGGCCGATGACGGCGGAGAGGCGTCCGGACATTTGGAAGAGTCCGAAGAATTCGCCGATCTGTCCGTTTGGTGAGAGGTAGGTGAGGAGCACGCGGTCGGAGATTTGCGGTGCGGCCCAGAAGAATCCCATGGTTACGGCGACGGCCCAGAATGCCCATCGGGTGTCGGCGAGGACTGCGGCGATCGCGAGTACGGTCCATCCGGAGAGGGCGATTATGAGGACGCGTTTCGGTCCGAATTTCGAGACAAGGAATCCGGTGGCCCATGATGCGAAGATTGCGATGACGACGACGCCGATGATCATGGATTGTGCTTCGGTGTCTTCGAAGCCGCCGACGTTTATGAGGTAGAGGACGTAGAAGGATGTGACGGTGTTTATGGCTTCCATGTACATGAAGCGTCCGATGAGGAATCGGAAGAGGTTGCTGTGTTGTCGGGCTCGCTTGAAGGTTTCGTAGAGCTGTTTATAGGACGTTTGGAAGAGCGTTTTGTCGACGTGGCCGCGGGCGCCGGGTTCTTTGATGATCAGGATGAGGGGGAGGGCGAAGAGGATAAAGAGGCCGGCGGTAGGTAGGAATGCGGCTTGGTTTCCTTGCGCGTCGACGATTGGTCGCATGATGAGGAATGCGGCGATGAGGCCGATGTATCCGGCTCCGACGCCGATTCCGGAGACGATGCCGCGTTTGCTCTCGTCGCTGACGTTGATGATGAGTGAGTTGTAGAAGATGAGCCCGGTCTGATACATGAAGTTTGCGGCGATGAAGAATAGTAGTCCGGTGGTTAGTCCGCCGACGGCTCCGATGAGAGCGGTGAAGACGGCGCATGAGACTACGCTGAGGGCGAGGAGAGGGACGCGGCGATTCAGGCGGTCGGAGAGGGTACCGAGAAAGGGTCCGGTGAGGGCGACGATGAGCATGGAGGCGGATAGAGCCAGGCCGATGTGGGTGTCGGTCCCGCCTTTGTCGTCGGTTACCCAGAGGGGGAAGTAGAAGGTTAGGATCGAGGCGGAGAAGATGGTGTCGGAGAAGTCGTAAAGGGCCCACGAGCCGGTGGATAGGAGGGCGCGGGGTTTGGAGGCGGAGGCGGAGACCATGAGGGATAAGGTTATACGTCTGAACTAGGATGTGAAGGATTGTGATTGATGGGCAGGATGGAAGCGATGGATTAGAATTGGGATATTGCGATGCGCGCCACTCTCAGCGTGTCGCATTCCGGGCCCGTAGCTCAGCTGGTTAGAGCGCTACTCTGATAAAGTAGAGGTCGATGGTTCGAATCCGTCCGGGCCCACCACTTTCTCTTGCATCTCCTGAGGGCGGACGTTCGGTCCGCTGAAGTTCTCTCCCCGTGTCAGGTTACCGGGCACGTCCGCGTTAATGGCTGTGGTTTCGCCAAGGTTTCGAATGCACAGGGAAACGCCTAAAATAAGCACGAGACATTGTTCAATTGCGCTTGCTGTCAAACGCGGTTGATTCCACATTACTGATAAATCAAACAGGGAGAATGACGATGCGCACGCCAATGGTGGCAATTCTTGCCGCCGTTTTGATTCTGTCGATCGTCGCTTGCCAAGGCGAAGCTGGGACAGCTGGACAACAAGGTCCTGCGGGTCCGCAAGGACCGGCTGGCGCGGCGGGACCTGTAGGCCCTGTCGGCCCCGCGGGAGAATCCGGACCTGCTGGCCCGCCTGGCCCCGCCGGAGAGGCGATGGCTATCGACGACGCGATGATCGCGGCTTTCACCGAACAGATTGCGATGCAGTCCGCAGAGGCGCGGCTGGCTTCGGATCAGCCATCGGAAGTGACGGACCCCGTTCCACCCAAGTGGGAATCCGACGAGTACACCAGATTCCTCGTAAAGTCGGCTATTCGCAGATATGACTCAGAGGGTCTGGATGCTACCGTCGCCCACTACAACACCGAGGAGAGCATGGACGGTCAGTGGTACGTGTTCATCTTGGATCAGGACGACGTAATGCTCGCGCACGCCGCCAACCCTGCGCTCGTTAGTCGGCCGGCATCGGCCGCCGTAGGGCCCAGCAACTATCCGGCTGGAGAAGCTCTCGTATCGGTCGCCGATGAGGATGGTGCATGGTTCAGCTACAGCTTCCCCAACCCATCGTCCGGCATAGTTGAAACGAAGCATTCTTGGGTAGTCGAATACGATGGTCTGACTTTTGGATCGGGTTGGTACGAGCGCGGCACCCAGAAGTCGGACGCCGCAGAATATACAAGAAGATTTGTAGCCAGAGCCATTGACCTTTACGATGCCGTTGGCCGAGACCGTACAGTGGAGTACTACAACTCAACAGAGAGCATAGACGGTCAGTGGTACGTGTTCATCGTCGGTGCAGAAGACGGAGTCACGATATCCCACAGCAATCCGATATTCATAGGTAGGGATCCCAGTTTACGGGTGGATGCCACGGGCTACTTCTACGGCGACGATCTACTTTCGGCAACCGAGGCGGGCCGCTGGGTCGACTACGTGCTAACGAACCCTGAAACGGGTACTGACCGACAGAAACACACTTGGGCGGTACTTCACGACGGTCTGATATTCGGATCGGGCTGGTATGAGTAGCCGTAGCCGCGAGGTTCGCGGCGATTCGTTGGAATTGATGGGGATCGGTGTGGGGATTCGGCACGAGTGAGACGTTGGTTGCAGTGGCGATGGAGCATGCATGAGGATGCTGAATGACGCAGCTGATTGAGCAGGTTGGCGGGTGGATCGAGGAGTTGATCGCCGCTATCGGCTATCCGGGGATCGTGCTGGTGATGGCGATCGAGAACATCTTTCCGCCGATTCCGTCGGAGGCGGTTTTGCCGTTTGCGGGTTCGCTGTCGGCGAAGGGCGAGTTAGATTTCTGGGGCGTAGTTGCGGCAGGGACGGCAGGTTCGTTGCTGGGTGCAGTTGTGCTTTACGGGATCGGATATTTTGCGCGGGAGGCGGGGGTTCGTCGGTTGATTGAGAGTTACGGCAAGTACGTTTTCATTTCTGAGAAGGACGTGGATCGCGGAGCGGCTTGGTTCGAGCGATATGGAGAGGCGGTGATCTTTTTTGGTCGATTGGTCCCGTTGATCCGAAGCATAGTTTCGGTGCCTGCGGGATATACGCGGATGCATTTCGGAAGGTTCTTATTGTTCACGACGTTGGGCACGGCGTTGTGGAGCCTGGTTTTGACGTACACAGGTCGATTGCTGGGCGAGAACTGGGAAGAGATCAAGGATTTCATGGAGCCGTATCAGAACGGCACGTTGGTAATTCTTGTCGTGGTCGTCGTGGTGTTTTTCGGATGGCGAGTGATCAAGTGGCGGCGCGAGCGGGATGTTCCGTAGGTTTATGAACTTGGTTACCACGCGCGCGGGATATGAGGAGTGATCCTTAAGGAAGAGAAGGATGGGATTGGGGTTTTCCGGTGAATCGATGAATGCGGAATAGAATCGATTGTTGGTTATGGGGTGTTCTTTGTATATGAGATCGCTCACAGACCGCGTTATCGGTTGAAATGACTTGCAGCTAGGAAGGTTGAGTCAATGCCAAAGTATTTGTTCCAAGCGTCGTATTCGCGTGAGGGTGTTAACGGACTTCTGGAGGTTGGTGGTTCGTCTCGAGCGAAAGCGGTTCAAGAGTCGGTCAGTAGTGTCGGTGGAAGTCTGGAGGCGTTTTATTACGCGTTCGGGGAAGATGATCTAATAGCGATTGCAGAGCTTCCGGACGATGCGGCGGCAACGGCGTTATCGCTGAGAATTTCGGCAGTTGGCGCGGTCGCGGTCAAGACGACGGTGTTGTTGGATCCGACGGTGATCGATGAGGCGATTAAGCGAGGCGTCAGCTACTCGCCTCCTCCTGGCAATTAGGCTAAGCTAATCCCGCGTTTTCAGCCCGAGGTTGCAGGCGTTCAACGGGTTTAAGCGCTGTCGCTCGGCGACCAGTTGTATATCTTCATCAGACTCCCTCCCATGAGAGTTGCGCGTTCGGAGTCGGTTAGTTGGTCTGTGACGCGGAATGCTTCGACGCCTTGTTCGTAGGTTAGGAGGTTTACGGCGCGGGTCCAGTCGGTGCCCCACATGCAACGGTCTAGGGTGTAGGCGTTGAAGATTTGGGTTAGGGGTTCCCAGATGTCGGGGTAGGGGAAAGGTTCTTGGGCGAGGGTTCCGGCGCCGGAGATTTTGATGGCGACGTTGTCGAACTCGGATAGTTCGAGGACGGCTGGTAGGTCGTCCCAAACGTCTGGAGGTGCTGGCGGTTCGTAGGGTTGTGCGAGGCCCAGGTGGTCGATGATTAGTTGGGTGTTGGAATGTTTGCCGGCCATTTCTCGGAAGATCGGGAGTTTTCCGGAGCACATGACATTGATGGGGATGTTTGCTCTGGCTCCGGCGGCGAGAATTTGGTTTACGCCGGGGTTGTCGGCTTCGATCTCGATGCGTGCGAGCATGATTCGGGCACCGACTACGCCCGGGCTGGATGTCCACTCTTCCATCTGTTGTTCGATGTGGTCGGAATCGGGGTCGAAGGGTCTGACGAGTCCAAATTTGTGCGGATGATTGGCGTGAACCTCTAGGGCGTAAGATGCGTCGTACTGGTACATGGAGAAAGGGGATACGAGGATTGCGCCGTCGACGCCGACCGCGTCCATGGCGTTGACCATGTCGTCGCCGGTGACTTCTTCAGGGCCTTCAAGGTGGCCATGCCAGGGGCGTGCGGGGTGGTCGCGTTCGTAGGCATGGACTTGGACGTCGATTACGGGCGTTGCGTTGGTCATGGTTTGCTACTCGGCATGAATGATTTGGTTTGAAGATGGTGTGATTGTAATGATGGCTGACGAGACGATAGTTTTCTGAGATTCCGCGACGGATTGTGATGCGACGGTGATATGGTTTTTTGCGGGAGAACAGTAATGTCAGATAAACGACCAAACATCATCATGATTATGTCCGACGACCTCGGATACGAGTGCATCGGAGTCAATGGCGGAACTTCGTACGCAACGCCTCGGTTGGACGAGATGGCGGCTAACGGGATGCGGTTCGACGAGGGGCATGTTTTGCCGTTGTGCACGCCGACGCGGGTGGCGTTGATGACGGGTAAGCACAACTTCAGGAACTACATCGGATTCGGATTGATACCGCCAGACGAGGTCACGTACGGGCATCTGTTCTCGGATGCGGGATACAACACCTGCATATCGGGCAAGTGGCAGCTGTATTCGTACAACCCGCCGGACGAGATGCCGGAGATGCGGAACAAGGGTCAGACGATCGAGGATGCGGGTTTCGACGAGTTCTGCGTGTGGCATGCGCATCAGACGGAGGAGAAGGGTTCGAGATACAAGGATCCCATCATCTACCAGAACGGGAAGTATCGTGACGACACGATGGGCAAGTACGGGGATGAGGAGTTTTGCAAATACATCATCGACTTCATCGGCCGGAAGAAGGATGACGACAATCCGTTCTTTGTGTATTGGCCGATGGCGTTGACGCACAAACCGCATGAGCCTTCACCGGATAGTCCTGAATTTGCCGATTTCGACCCGCCGACCAATCGGACCCGTGGTGGTCGGACGTGGGCGGAGCTGGAGGACGGTGCCTTCGCGGATGACCCTCGGTTTTACAAGGACATGGTGGAGTATCACGACAAGATCATCGGGCGGTTGTTGGACTACCTTGAAGAGCAGGGGTTGAGTGAAGATACGCTTGTCATCTACACGGGTGACAATGGGTCGCCGCATGATGTCTGCTCGATGGTGCATCGGCACAACGAGATCTGCGGCGGCAAGGGCAAGACGAACGACCGCGGGACGCACGTTCCGTTGATCGTCCAACAGCCGGGGACGGTTCCGGCGGGTTCCGTAAACGACGACTTGATCGACGTTACCGATTTCCTCCCGACGATGTTAGATGCGGCGGGAATTGATGCGCCTGAAGGTTACGTGATCGACGGGGAATCGTTCTATCCGCAGCTGAAGGGCGAAAAGGGCAATCCAAAAGACTCGATATTCTTCCACTTCGAACCGATGAGTGCTCGGAACCAGGCGAGGTGCATCCGAATGGTGCGGAATCGGGATTGGAAGTTGTATGAGACTGGCGAGCTTTATGACCTGAATGCGGACTTGGATGAGGAGTTGCCGATATTCGAGTCGCAGGACGGTCCCGAGGCCGCGGCGGCACGGGCGAAGTTAAAGCCGGTGTTTGCGGAGATGCTGGCTTGAATTAAAGGCGATGGCCCGCGCTGTCAGTCTCGCCGTCGGACGAATGGTTGACCGCTTCGGTAGGTAGCAACGCGCCAGAGCCATTCTGCCGGTCCGAATAGGAAGCGGTTCAACCACGCTTGCGACCACCATATTTGCAACGCCCAGACGGCGAAGACGAACAATAGGACTAGGCTTCGATTGACGAAGTCGGTATCTGCGAGCAAGGTTGTTAGGACTAGGACGCCTAGAATCGTCTGAGTTAGGTAGTTGGTCAATGCCATGCGTCCGACCGCGCGGAGGCGGTGTTTGAGCCAGTTGTCGGCGCGATTGTTCCAAAGGATGATCAGGCTCATGTACCCCAGTGACGCGGGGATCGTTCCGAGGATGTTGGGAATTTGACCGACAAAAGCGATCTCGCGGGAGTAGTCGTTCACCGCGGTGAATATCACGCCGACGGCGGCGAGTGGCAAGCCGATTGCGAGGCCAACCCATGCGGTGTGTTGGTAAGTTTTCGCCAACTTTCCGCCGTTCATGAAACCCATGCGGTACAGACCAGCACCAATGAGGATCATCCCTAGTGCGCGCAGAAGAAAACCCAATGCCAATAGAGCATCAAAATACTCCTGTTCATCAACCGTTACCACTCCGGGTTCCCAACTGCGCGACAACGAAATGACTGTCTCGTTTGCGATGTATTGCATCAGCAGCGCAATCCCGACTGACAGCACGAAAACCAAGACGCCAACGAAAACCATCCACCAGTTCGGCAACTTCCGCAAAGCGATCAGAAAAACTGACGACAGTGCGTAGGCCACCAGGACATCGCCGTCCCAAAACATGAAGTGGAGGAGGCCGATTAGAAGAAGGAGGCCGTTTCGCCAGAGATTCAACAGCACCGCGCGTCTTCCTCGGGCGCTGGCGCGGTCGATGAAGAGGATCATTCCGGCGCCGAACAGCAGCGAAAACAGCCCCATGAACTTCTGGTCGACGAAGATTTCTCCGAATATGCCTACGGTCCAGTCGAGCCAGTTTTCAGATCCACCCGCGCTTAGGTTGAAGTAGGGGGCCTGCCCAAACTTGAAGGAGACGGCGTTCATGAGGAGAATGCCGAGGACCGCAACGCCGCGTATCAGGTCGAGGCTGGTGATGCGTGCGTTCTCGCGTACGGGGCCGGATTCTGCGGTGTGAGGATTGGTTGCCAAGGCGTGGAATCAGTTAGGTAGGTGATGGGAACGATTGGTGGATTGGCCGTGAGTGGTATGGTTTGACGCGGGAGAGAATACTATGTCCGAAAAGCGACCTAACATCATCATGATTATGTCCGATGACCTCGGTTATGAGTGCATCGGGGTTAACGGGAGCACGTCGTACGCGACGCCGCGGTTGGACGAGATGGCGGCGAATGGGATGCGGTTCGATGAGGGGCATGTGCTGCCGTTGTGCACTCCGACGCGGGTGGCGTTGATGACGGGGAAGCACAACTTCAGGAACTATATCGGGTTCGGGTTGTTGCCTCCTGACGAGGTGGGATTCGGGCATCTCTTCACGGGTGCCGGTTACAACACGCTGATTTCTGGGAAGTGGCAGCTTTATTCCTATAACCCGCCGGATATCATGCCGGAGATGCGGAACAAGGGCCAGAAGATCGAGGATGCGGGCTTCGATGAGTTCTGCGTTTGGCACGCTCATCACACCGAACACAAAGGGTCTCGATACAAGGACCCGGTGATCTATCAGAATGGCGAGTATAGGGACGACACCGCGGGTGAGTATGGCGACGACGTGTTCTGCGACTACATCATCGACTATATCGAGCGGAAGAAGGACGATGATAATCCGTTTTTCGTTTACTGGCCGATGGCGTTGACGCACGGTCCGTTCGAGCCGACGCCGGACAGCCCAGAGTGGGAGGGTTTCGAGCCGCAGTCGAACAAGAATTTCGGTGGTCGTACTTGGGGCGAACTAAGCGACGACGGAGATGGTGCGCACCCTCGGTTTTACAAGGACATGGTGGAGTATCACGACAAGGTGATCGGGCGGTTGTTGGACTATCTTGCTGAACAAGGGCTGAGCGAGGAGACGCTTGTGATCTACACGGGCGACAACGGTTCGCCACAGGAGGTCTGCTCGATTGTGCACCGGCACAACGAAATCTGCGGTGGCAAGAGCACGACGAACGACCATGGGACGCACGTTCCGTTGATCGCTCAGATGCCAGGGACGGTACCGGCTGGTGTGGTGAACAACGATCTGGTAGACGTTACCGATTTTCTCCCGACGATGTTGGATGTCGCCGGGGCTGAGCCTCCGGAGGGTTACGTGATCGACGGCAGGTCGTTCTATCCGCAGTTGAAGGGTGAGAAGGGTAATCCTAAGGATTGGATCTTCTTCCACTACGATCCGATGACGGCCAATCGGACTGATCTAGGTTGCATCCGAATGGTTCGGGATCATGACTGGAAGTTGTATGAGACGGGCGAGCTGTACGATCTGAACGCGGATATCGAAGAGGAGTTGCCGATTTTCGAGGCGGATGACGGCGAGAAATCGGCGGCAGCACGGGCGAAGTTGAAGCCGGTGTTTGCGGAGATGGAGGCTTGAAACCGCGCGATTGTTCGCGTTGCTAATTCCTTCCGCGGAGCAGCGGTTGTCCGCTTCGATATGTGGCAACGCGCCAGAGCCATTTCACGGAAACATAACCCCATACAACTGACCGTCACACCCGCACCCCCACCGTCATTCCTGCGTACGCAGGAATCCAGAGGGGCGACGGGGATGACGGGTTTTTTGAACTAGGATTTGAAGGATTGGGAAGGATGGGTTGTTGTGGGAGGGGGTTGTTGCGTTGATGTCGGTCGCGCAGGGTGCGGGAAACGGCGTGCTTTATGTTCCCTGGATTCCGGCTTTCGCCGGAATGACGGGGGGGGGCTGGGATCATTCCCATCTTTCCCCATCATTCGCATCATAGTTCAAAGGCGGACGGGCATCCTTCAAATCCTAGTTCAGCAAACCACGCCACCCACAGCCCCACGAACAATGGCGTGCCCTATGTTTCTATGGATTCCTGCGTACGCAGGAATGACGGTCCTGAACCGCAATCACAGCAACACCCATCATGACCAGCAGCATAATGAGTGCCGCCAAACAGGATGTCGAGACGATCGCTGCGACGATAAATGTCAGTGACAAATGTCAGTAACGGACGTGGTTTCGAGACGAACGCTAAAACGATCGAGGATAAAGCTGCTAAGGGATGGATCAATGCAAGGATTAGGCGGGACCGGTAGTCTCCGACTTCAGCGATCATGTCGACTTGGGTCCTCGCCAACGCGAAGAACAGATTAGCGAAGGCGAAGACGAACATGGCTATGCGGAATGCGTGCATGGCTGAGATTTTAAAAATCTGGATGGGCTCGATTCCAGACGTTACGATGTATCAAATTCGCGTTTCAGATGACGTGGAATCCGGCGGGACGGTGCCGGCCCATCCGGTGTAACAGGCGATTCTCAGTTACGTTTCGGTCGGTTGATACGCGTTGTCGGATGAAGGTTGTGTGCGGACTGTCAGGACGGCGTAGATGATGGCGATCATTGGGATGGGTGCGATGACTAGGGGTAGTGGCCAATCGCCTTTCATGACCTCGGCGGCGATCAGTGCGGCGAGGATTACGGCGGAGATGATGTTGATGGCGAGGATCGCGGTGATGCCAAATACTAGAGCGGTGTTGGATCGGGGGACGAAGACCAAGAAAATTATGGCGATCGCGGATATTGGATGGAGGACCGAGATGACTAGGCGTGACCAGATGTCTCCGCCGTCGGCGAATGAACCGACCGCGGCGGCTAACAAGGCGAAAGGGACGTTGATGATGGCGAGGACCATCATGGTTCGGCGGAAAGCGGTCATGGTGGGATTGTATGCGTTGGGGTGATGGAGGTTTGTATGATTCGCATTTGAGATGTCATCACAATCCAGCGGTGGGCAACCGCATCATCCGGAATTTCCGGCGCTGGCGCCAATTGGCGGAGGGCATCATCGATGTGTGGAGTGTGATCGGGTCATCTATTCGGATCCGAAGGTTGCGGTTGCGGCAATCATCCCGATGGGTGATGGGATCGTGTTGCTGAAACGGGCGATCGAGCCGCAGATCGGGATGTGGAGCTTTCCGTCTGGTTACGTAGATCGCGGGGAGAAGTTGGAACGGGCGCTGGAGAGGGAGGTTAAGGAAGAGTGCGGGTTGGTGGTTAGCGTCGAGTGGTTAGTCGGGGTTTACAGCGAAGAGGGGCAGGCGGTTGTGTTGGTGGTCTATCACGCGGAAGTAGTTGATGGCGAGTTGATGGCTGGGGATGAGACGTCCGATGCTCGTGTGTTCGCGGCGGATGAAATGCCGGAACTGGCGTTCGAGCATGACGATCGGATCGTGCGGGATTGGCGCGAGGGGTTGGGGATGAGGGAATAATCACGGATGCAAGATCATGATTGTCATCAGTTAATCTGTGAAATTTCGGTTGCAGTTCAATTGGCTTGAGACATTCGAGATTCATTGCCCCCTGATGCAACGGATTGCGTCTCCCAACGAAGAGTCATCAAGATTGTGATCACACAACGGGAGTTTCTTCCGCAAAAGATTCGACAACGGCTTGATTTCATCACCTATTCCAAGTCTTCGATATCGTGGTTGCCCCGCCGGGGCATTACCGCCGAACCACAAACTATCAGAATCTTCGTATACCGCGATTTCACATTGAGAAACATCAATTTCCCATCCGTTATTGTGCTGATCAAGAACAGTCCATTGCAGTTTTCCCGCTTTGGTTTCATCAACCAAGATACGAATAAGGGATTTTAGGCTATTCGGCATCTGACAAACTCCGTTTGAATTGCTTCATTGTGCTGATCGAAAGAATAAAATACCGACGATTTTGTTAGTGTTAATTCGTTAAGCGTTTGGGTTGTCCACTAACTATTCAAGCTGGACCCTGGGCGTGCGCTCTGTCCGAGCCGGCCGAATTTTCGGTTTAACCGACTCCCGAACCGCGAGTTTGATCGAGGTAGGCGCGGGCTTCAGCGAGTAGGAAGCGGGATGCGCCGCTGACGATCCATTGGACGCCGCGCTCGTGCCAGAACTGGGCTTGCTCGACGGTTACCCCTAGAGTGCCGGAGATTTTGCCGGCGTCGTGGGTCTTCTTGACGAGGGTTTCGATGGCTTCGACGACTTCGGGGTGGGCGATCTGACCGGGGTAGCCCATGTTTAGGGAGAGGTCACCGGGTCCCATGAATATGCAGTCGGCGCCTTCGGTGTTGATGATCTCGTCGGCGTTAACGATGCTTTCAGGGGTTTCGATCTGGAGGCAGACGAAGGTTTCTTCGTTGGCTTGTTTGACGTATTCGGCTTGGTCTTGGATGCCGAACATTGCGCTGCGACCGGAGAATCCGCCACGTTTGCCGACCGGCGGGTATTTTACGGCGTCGACGACGGCTCGCCCTTGTTCGCCGTTGTTGATGAGAGGGATCATGACACCTTGGGCGCCGCCTTCGAGATAACGCTGGATGTGTTGCTGATCGTTCATGCCGATGCGGACGATGGGCGTCGTGCCGGAGAGTTCGGCGGCGCGGATCATATTTTCGGATGTCTCGTAGTCCATGATCCCGTGTTCGCAGTCGATGACTACGAAGTCGAATCCGGCCCAGCCCATGAGTTCGACCAATGCTGGAGCGGGCCAGCCAACAAATGGGCCGAGCGTGGTTCCGCCGTCAAGCATCTTTCGCTTCATGGTGTTGTTTCGCATGGGGAGACTCCGTAAACCTGATTCCTGTTCCGTATCAGATTATCGCAATATCAACCCGTTGCAAAATCACATCAATTGAGCGCAAGCGGCGCAAAGTTTCATAGAGCAGATGTTTGGTTTGGGTTAGAATGAACATTGCTGGAAGAGTATTGCTATGACCGCCACATCCACGATGACCCCGACTGAACACGCGCAAGTCTCGCGCGGTTTCTTGTCGGCATCCGATGATGAGTTTGCACGCGGCGACATCCTGCAAGGCGCGGAAAAGCTGTGGGGCGCCGCCGCCCACGCCGTGATGGCGGTTGCACAGGAACGCAAGTGGTCCCACGAAAGTCACCGATCGTTGAAGAACGCGGTAATCCGGCTTGCGGAAGAGTATGATGACCCGCTGATTCGATCCAACTTCTTAGCTGCCGAGAAATTCCACCGCCATTTCTACCACGACTCGATGGAAGATTGGGAACGGGATTCTGATCGCCCATTGGTCCATGACTTTGTGGAACGTGTCTTGAGGGTTATGCAGACTGACTGATCGAGACCTGAGTATCTGCGAAGTTCACGCCGGTCGTGAGAAGTGGGTTTCTTGCGGTAGTGATTTGCACCAGGACTTTTCACTCTATTCTGTTCGGATAACGTTCTCTGCCTTCTCGACGTGCCACCCGTTTAACTTCTTTTGTTTTCATAGAGTTTGTGTATTTTGAATTTTTGATCTAGATATTGAGCGGAAGGCATCTACCTAAAGAATTCGGAGACATGACGCCAGACATCTTCGGCGACCTCGTTTGGGTTGCGTGCGGCGTCGATCTCGATCCAACGGTTTGGTTCGTTGCTGGCGAGTTCGCGGTAACCACGGCGGACGCTGCGGTGGAAGCGGATGGGTAATTCTTCGAAGCGGCGTTGGGTTTCGCCGGTGGAGTCGTCCTCAGCGTCGCGCCGGCCGAGTCCGGTTTCGGGCGTGACGTCGAGCAGGATGGTGAGGTCGGGAGCGACCTCGTTGGTGGCTAGTTCGTTGGCGTGGCGGAGGCGGTCGAGGTTTAGGTTCCCGCCGTAGCCTTGGTAAGCGATGGTGGAGTCGGAAAAGCGGTCGCCGATGACGGTCGTGCCTTTTTTGAGTTCGGGGACGATGACGTCGGCCATTAACTGGGCGCGGGCGGCCATGAAGAGCAAGGCGTCGGCGGCGGGAACGTTATTGCTCTGGGATTTAATGATCTCCCGGACTTGCTCGCCGAGGCGGGTTGTGCCGGGTTCCCGAACGACTAGGACGGGCAGATTCAATCTCTCGAGACGGCGGCGAAGCAATTTCACCTGAGTAGTCTTGCCGGCGCCTTCGCCACCCTCAAACGAAATGAACGGCGCTTTATGGACCGACCTGCGTGGCATTGTGGAGATACTGCGATTACGACGTTGCTTGGCAAGTCATCGGCGCCGGCGTCGGATGATGACATGACGGTTCGGTTCGTGTCCGGTGCTTGCAGACCCGACGTTGTAGCGGGCGGCGAGGGCGTGCTGGAGTCGACGAATGTGGGACGACTGCGCAGAAAGATTGATTTTACGGTCTCCGCTGAGAACTCGTTCGACGGCGCGTTCGGCCTCTTCGAGAGCCTCATCGACCAAGAGTTCGTCGTCGGAGTGCGATCCGTTTCCGTTGGCTGTGCTCGCGCGACCGACTTCAAAGCGGTTCAGGAATTGTTCGATCTGCTCGCGGGTTCCGCGTCGCAGGACGTAGACTGGTACGCCATCACGTTCGGCACGTTTGACCGCCGGAGGACGTCGGCCGTAATGGAGTTTGGTAGTAACAAGAACGTCGGCCTCAGCCGCGGACTCGGAGAGCATCACCGGGACACCCATGGCTCGAATGCCGGATCTGAGAGCGTCACGGGGAACTCCGAAAGGATGGACACGTATCGGAGGTGGTTCCGGCATGCCTTCGTCTCTCGTGATGGTCTCGGCGGGTTCACTCGGCCTGCCATTTGCGTTCGGATTTTCGGTGTCAGTGTCATATGAACGCCGCGGTGAGCGGATGGAATTCAGATCGAATGCAGCGGTTTCGAACCCATCTTCGGAATCCATGGCGTCTTCGACTTGAGTGTCGACACTGCCGTCCTCGTTGAGCCTTCGCATCTCGAGAGGGAGTTGCAGGCCCCGAAGCATGCGATCGACCGCTCTTCCGACATCGTTGTGAACGCCGACGTAGTTTCGTTCGCGCATCTCGACGACAACGTCGAAGGTCGGCATGTGTTTGCGTTCCAAGACAGTCTTCTGGGTCCGCCTGCGGCGCGCCTCGATGTCGCCGAGTGTTACAGCTTGTGTCCCGCCGACGAGGTCGGAGAGGGTTGGGTTAGTGATGACGTTGCCGAGAGTGTTGCCGTGAGCGGTGGCGACGAGTTGCACGCCGCGTTCGGCGATGGTTCGAGCGGCGAGGGCCTCGAGCTCGGTTCCGATCTCGTCAATGACGACGACTTCGGGCATGTGATTTTCGACCGCTTCGATCATGGTGCGGTGCTGGAGTTCGGTGTTGGGGACTTGCATCCGGCGCGCCCGCCCGATAGCCGGGTGGGCAACTGCACCGTCGCCACCGATCTCGTTGGAAGTGTCAACGATCACCACTCGTCGAGACGCATCGTCGGCGAGCACACGGGCAACCTCTCGAAGGATTGTGGTTTTCCCGATGCCGGGTCGACCGAGGATCAACACGCTGCGACCGGTCTGTATGAGGTCTTGAATTAGCCGAACGCTTCCGAAGACTGCGCGACCGACTCGACAGGTCAATCCGACGGGATTACCTTCGCGGTCGCGGATCGCGGAGAAGCGATGAAGGGTGCGTTCGATCCCGGCGCGGTTATCGTCGCCGAAACGGCCCAGTCCGGCGATGACCGTGTCGATGTCCCAGCGCGTGACTTCCTTGTCGTTAAGGGCTACGGAGCCATCGACGAATCGTGCTTCGGGGACACGTCCGAGGTCGATGATCACTTCGAGTAGGCCGGAAACTTCACGATCGCCATCAATGGTTCCGTCGAGACCTTCGCGAACGTTTGGCGGCAAGACGTTTAGAAACGCGCCGATATCGTCGACTACGTGTTGTTGGTTGGGTTGTGAGGTTGTGTTCAGAATCCCGTCAGGGTTATTTTCGAGAGCTAGTTGATTAACGCTGTTTTGCATCATGATACGCGTATGTGCGCCAAGACGATTGTCAACGGCTCTCGTTCGCCGTGTAGTCGGGCGCGTTGCTGGGAAAATCTAACCAGCGTGCAATGAGTTGATCGGAGTCAAGGTGCCGTGAAACCGTGTTCATAGGGCGGAAGCGATGAGAGCGGCAACATCGGCGGTTCGGCTGGAGTATCCCCATTCATTATCGTACCATCCCACAACCTTGATGAACGTGCCAGAACCGTCGTCCTCGTCGGAGATTACAGCGGTCGAGAGCGCGTCGATGGTGCAGGAGTGTGGATCGCCGATGTAGTCGGCGGAGACCAATGGCTCGTCGGAGACTTGGATTACGCCATTCAACGCTCCTGCCTGGCTTTCCCGGAACGCTTCGTTCACTTCCTCCGCGGAAGCGGGTTTTGACAGCCGAGCGGTCAGGTCAGTGACGGATCCGGTGATGACCGGTACGCGGTATGCCATACCGTCGATCTTTCCGGCAAGTTCGGGAATCGCAAGGGTTACGGCTTTGGCGGCGCCAGTCGTGGTGGGAATAATGCTATTCGCAGCGGCGCGGGCGCGACGGAGGTCGCTGTGGACCTGATCCAAAATATTTTGATCGTTGGTGTAAGCGTGGATCGTCGACATCAAGGCGCGTTCAATTCCGAATGCGTCGTTGAGAACCTTCGCCATCGGCGCCACGCAGTTAGTCGTGCACGAGGCGTTGGAGATGACGTTATGCTGGGACGGATCGTAATCGCCGTCGTTTACGCCGAGAACGATCGTGATGTCCTCGTTGGATGCAGGGGCCGAAATGATAACTTTCTTTACGCTGTCGGAGAGATGTGCAGAGGCCTGGGCAGCCTCGGTGAAGAAGCCAGTGGATTCGATGACGATCTCGACACCTGCGTCATCCCACGGAATGTTCGCTGGGTCGCGTTCGGAGAAGACGGTGATTTTATCTCCGTTGATGGTGAGCGAACCATCGCCTATCTCAACATCGCCGTCGTAACGCCCATAGGTGGAGTCGTACTTGAGGAGGTGGGCTTGTTGTGCTGGGCTGGCAAGGTCGTTTACCGCGACTACTTGCAGCTTGTCAGCTTGTCGCTGGTTGATGGTACGGAAGACTTGCCGGCCGATTCTGCCGAAGCCGTTGATGCCGATCTTGGTTCTGCTCATGTTGTGTCTTATGGATCTCCTAGTGAGGATTGAGCCTCTTCTTTGTGTGGATCAGCGAATGATTTAGTTGCAGATTACACCGCAGCGCTTATCGGCGCATAGGTGTTTCGCTATTTGATTACGCTCATTCCGGCGTAACGGCCTCGGTCACCGGCCCAATCTTCAATCCGGAGAAGGCGGTTGTACTTGGCGACTCGCTCGCTGCGTGCGGGCGCTCCAGATTTGATTTGGCCGCATCCGGAACCAACGGCGATGTCGGCAATCGTGGTGTCTTCGGTCTCACCCGAGCGATGGCTGACGACGACGCCGAAGTTCGATTTCCGGGCGCGCCGGATCGTGTCGAGCGTTTCGGTGACGGTTCCGACCTGGTTTGGCTTGATGAGAATTGCGTTTCCGGCCTTCTCTTTGATGCCGCGTTCGAGAAAGGCTGTTTGGGTCACGAAGAGGTCATCGCCGACGAGTTGCACACGTTCACCGATTTTATCGGTGATGATTTGCCAACCCTTCCAGTCGTTTTCGGCGAGGCCGTCCTCGATGCTGCAGATCGGGTACTCAGCGCAGAACGCATCGTATTCTTCAGCCATCATTTCTGCGGTGAGGCGCAGACCTTCACGTTTCATGCTGTAGCGCTGAACTTCTGGCACGTAGAATTCACTCGCCGCCGGGTCCAGAGCGATGAAAATCTCCTCGCCGGGTAAATATCCAGCGGATTCGATTGCGTGCGTGACGTAACCGAGTGCCTGGCGGTTGGTCAGCCCGACCGGGGCGTAGCCGCCCTCGAAGCCGACTGATGTTGACAGTCCCTCGTCTTGGAGGAGCCTTCCGAGTGATTGGTAGATTTCCGAACCTGCCCGCAGTGCTTCCGACAACGATTCGACGCCGGCTGGCATGACCATGAATTCTTGAAACTCGGTTGACCCTGCGGCGTGCGCCCCGCCATTGAAAATGTTCAACATCGGCACCGGTAGGATGTACCGTTCGCGATTTCCGATATGGTCTGCAACGAGGTCGTAGAGCCATTCGCCTTGGCTGCGGCTCGCTGCTCGCAGGATCGCCATCGAGATGGCAAGGAGGGCGTTGGCGCCGTATCGAGACTTGTTGCTGGTACCGTCGGCGTTGATCATCGCATCGTCGACAGCGCGTTGGTCGTTGGCGTCCAAACCGATGACTACGTCGTTCAACGGACCGTTAATGTTGGCGATAGCTTGGAGAACGCCTTTTCCGTTGAAGCGTTTCGGATCGCCGTCGCGCAGTTCCCAAGCCTCGTTCTCGCCGGTACTAGCACCAGACGGGACTGACGCACCGTTGCGAGTACCGTCTTCGAGCAAAACTTCGGCGTAAACCGTAGGGTTGCCACGCGAGTCGAGTATCTCTTTACCTTTGACGAATTTGATATTGCTCATGCTGAACAAGTTTGCAATAAAAACGTGCGAATCTGTTAACGCGTCGCTGCCCGCGTCCGAAATGACGGGTATCGAATTACTGTCGCCATTGCAAGGCGAGTTTGATGGCCAAATCCACGGCTTCCGCGGCGTCGCGGGCGTACGTAACTTCCGAGTACTGTGCTTGACCGTTGTCGTTTCGGAGATTGACTTCCCAACCTTGCAATGCAACAACCGGTACTCCGGCCATCATTGCGAAGCTGAGTTCATTGGATGTTCCCCATTTGCCGGGCAATGCAATTACCGCATCGCTGGCATTGGCTACGAGGACGTTTCGGACGAATCCTAAAGGAGTTGGTATGGCGTAATCGATGTAGGCATTGGCTTGATTTCGGTCAGTTGTGGAGAGGATGCCAATGGTGGTCCCTCCAGCGGATTTGGCGCCTTTTGCGGCGCGCTCCATAGTACCTCCCATCCCGCCGTTGACGAGGATGCAGTCGTTCATGGCGACGAGACGTCCGATTTCTTCGGCTATTTCGAGACCTTCTGGAGTCGTGTGATCCCGGTCACCGCCGATTACGGAGATGTAGATGGGGTGTTGGGAAGTTGAAGGCATGGAGTTGTCAAACAGTCTAATGAAATGAGATCCGGCATTTTCGCCGGTCATGTGATCGATTCAGCGCCCCTGACAAGGGCGTCGAGCTGTTCGTTTTTCATTGAGTCACAACCAATCCGAGCAAGATCGAGCATCTCTTGGAGTTGGATCGCAGTGAATGGCTCCGCTTCGGCAGTTCCTTGAATTTCGACGTAATCGCCTGAGCCGGTCATCACGACGTTCATATCGACTTCGGCGCGCGAGTCCTCTTCGTAGGGGAGATCTAGGACGCATCGGCCGTCTACGATGCCGACAGAGATGGCTGCGACGGTGTCGGTGAGGACGCGGTTGTCTTCGCCGCGTTTGTGTTGTAACGATTTGATCGCTTGCTCGAGCGCGACGTACCCGCCGGTGATAGACGCAGTCCTCGTACCACCGTCGGCGCGGAGTACATCGCAGTCGATGGTGATGGAGCATTCGCCTAATGCCGCCATGTCGGTGATGGCTCGGAGCGATCGACCGATCAGGCGTTCGATCTCGCGACTGCGGCCGCTGGTTGATGCTCGCCGCCGATCAATGCGTTGGTCGGTCGAACGCGGCAACATACCATATTCGGCGGTGACCCAACCCGTGCCGCGCCCACGCATCCAACGGGGGACGTCTAATTCAACAGTGGCGGTGCAGATTACGTGCGTATCGCCGAGCCTGACGAGAGCTGAGCCCTCGGCGTTCGGCATGAAACCGGGTTCGATCGTAATTGGGCGGCATTCGTTGATGGCGCGACCATCAAATCGATTGATTTCGGATGACATGCCGTGATTCTATTTGCATCGTGCTTCGGCGGAGTTTGTGCATAATCGTGGCATCGGGTTTCGACACGAAGGACGCGGAGTTAAAGGACTATTCACGATGAAGATCGCCGTAATGGGCGCTGGTGCTGTGGGTGCTTACTATGGCGGCGCATTAGCTAGACAAGGAGCGGATGTCGTGTTGATTGCGCGGGGCGAGCACGCTGAGGCGATGCGCGAGAGGGGTTTGCGAGTGGAATCGTACTGGGGTGACTATGTGGTGCATCCGGCAGTGGCACTCACGCCGGATGAAGCGGGAGTCGCAGACGTTGTGCTTCATTGCGTCAAACTGTATTCAAACTCGGACGCGATACCGGAGATGCATCCATTGGTCGGCGATGGAACGGTTATTCTGACGGTTCAAAATGGCATCACGGGCGGGGAGGCGCTGGCGCAGCAGTTTGGATGGGAACGAGTGTTGGAGGGTGCGACGTATATCGAGACTTCGATCCGGGGTCCCGGTCGGGTGGTTCAAACCGGTAGCGCCGCACGGATTGAGTTCGGCGAGCGCGAAGGTTCAATTTCCGAACGCGTTGAGAAATTGAGAGATGTCCTTTCAGTCCCGGGTATCCAAGTGGAAGTCAGTTCCGATATTCGAGCATCGTTGTGGTCGAAATTGGTCGCGATCGGTGCGCTCGGCACAGTTGTTACGGCAGCGCGGGCGTCGTTGTCGGAAGTGCTGGCGATGGAAGAAGGAATGAACACCATTCGAACCGTTATGGAGGAGATTGTAGCGAGCGGGAAGGCCAACGGGATCAAATTCCCGAATGGGGTAGTGGATACCAAGTTGGAGGATGCTGTTTCAGAGGCCGACGAATTTCAGTCATCGTTGCAATCGGATTTCAATCGCGGCGGCAAACTGGAGTTGGACGACATCTTGGGTGCAGCGGTCCGATTAGGGCGTGAGGCTGGTATACCGATGCCCGCAAGCTCCGCGATGGTGTTAACGTTGCAGAAGTTCAAGGGCGGTTCACCGAGTTGAAACCAATGACGGTTGACAGGTGAATTGCAATGGTTGCCGGTGTCGCGTTTCTGTTGTTAGGCAAGTGATTTGCTATCTGGTTTATGATTGCGGATTAATTGCAAACGTGGGTTAACGCGTCAGCAAAATCTAAGTGTCTCGGGCGGTTGCGTGCATGGAGCTTCCATGGCACCCACGCAACACTGTTTCCCAAGGCGATTGCGAGTTTGGCTGGCACGGAAAGGAGAAGCGAGTATATGGCGGCATTGGCATCGTCTCAGATTAGGAATATCGTTCTAGCGGCACACAGCGGAGCCGGCAAGACGACGCTGTCCGACGCCATGTACTACAAGACAGGCGCGGTCAACCGTAGGGGCCGTGTCGACGACCAAACTAGCTTGTCCGACTACGAGCCCGAAGAACAGGAGCGTGGCTCCAGCGTCCAACTTGCGATCCTGCCGTGCGAGTGGCGGGGACACAAGATCAACGTGCTGGACACGCCGGGCTACCCCGATTTCAGAGGCGACATGGTGTCGGCTATGCGCGTTGCCGATGCTGCAATTCTCCTCATATCAGCTCCGTCAGGCATCGAGGTTGGCTCGATTCAAGCCTGGCAAGCTGCCGAGGATGCAAAGCTGCCCAGGGCAATCGTAGTCAATAAACTGGACCGGCCGGAGACGGATTTCGACGAGGTCGTGGCCACGATCCAGGCTGCTTGGGGACGGATGTGTGTTCCCGTGCAAGCGCCAGAGGGAAGTGGTGAAGGGTTGACCGGGATCACAGATCTGTTGGAAGGCAACGTTGAAGACATGCCGGAGGAGTTGGTCGAGGCGATAGCTGAGTCGGACGACGATCTCATGATGATGTACCTCGAGGGCGAGGAGTTGAGCGTCGGAGATCTGCAAAACGGACTTAAGGCCGCGATCAGATCCGGCGGGATCGTCCCGATCTTCGCTGCTGCAGCTGACCAAGAGGTCGGCGTCGAACAATTGATGGACGCCGCGATCGACCTATTCCCTGCGCCGGATGAAGATTTCCCGGAGGGTGTGACCGAGACCACACCGGCAAATCTGATCTTCAAGACCTCGGCGGACCCATTCGTTGGCAAGGTTTCTTACCTCCGGGTATACGGAGAAGCATTGAACCCGAACTCCCAACTTGTAACGGGTGCCAAAGGCGACGCCGAACGCGTCGCTCAGGTTTACGCCCCGGTGGGCAAAGAGTTGAATGTGGTCGACACCGCGGTCCGCGGCGACATCGCAGCGGTGACCAAGCTGCAAGAGGCGGCGACGTACGACACCCTCTGTTCGCGTGACAACATGGTGGAGTTGGAAGGCGTCGAATTGCCGGCACCTATATTTGCCCTTGCTGTTAGCCCCGAATCGCAATCGGATTTGGACAAGATGGCATCTTCGCTGACTCGCATCACCGAGGAAGATCCGACGTTGCATCTGGAGCGCAACGCCGAAACCGGCGAATTGGTGTTGCATGGTCTCGGTGATATCCACGTTGAGATGGCGATTCAGCGAATCGCGCGCAAGTTCGAGGTCTCGCTAACCACCTCGTTGCCCAAGATCGCATATCGAGAGACGATCATGTCCAACGCAGACGTTGATTACAAACACAAGAAGCAGTCGGGTGGCAGTGGCCAGTATGGCCATGTCTTGATGCGTGTCGCACCAGCGGGCTCGGATGCTGGCATCACGTTCTCCAGCAAAGTGGTGGGTGGCAATGTGCCTCGTGAATACATTCCTTCAGTGGAAAAAGGTGTTCGCAACGCGGCAGCGCAAGGCGTGTTGGCGGGCTTCCCAGTAGTCGGCATTGACGTCGAGTTGTACGACGGAAGTTCACACTCGGTTGACTCATCGGGTGTCGCGTTCGAGATTGCCGGGAGCATGGGCTTCAAACAGGCGATGCGCGATGCACGCCCGCAATTGTTGGAGCCGGTCCTAAAGGTCGATGTCATGGTTCCTGACGAAACCGCGGGCGATGTGATGGGAGACCTCAACCGCAAACGCGCCCGGATCAGCGGCATGGAGCCGTTGGGTAATGGATTCACGATCGTGAATGCCGAGGCACCGATATCGACGATGCAAAGGTACGCTGCGGACTTGCGCTCGCTGACGCAGGCGCGCGGAACCTTCAGCGTGGAGATCGATCACTACGAAGCGGTACCTCCGCAAGATACCGACCGAGTGATCGCCCAGTACTCGGACGATAACCGCCGTTAGCCTACCGGACCATCCACAGGCGTTCGCCGTCGGTGCGTAGCTCAATCGTCCCTAACACGTCGGTTCTGAAGACGCGTTCTTCTCCGACTTTCGCATTTAGTCGACTAATCACTTCTGGATGAGGATGGCCGTATCGATTGCCGGTGCCCGCAGCGACGACTACGGCAGCCGGGTTAACCGCGTCCAGCAACATCTGGGTCGAAGACGTGTTGCTTCCGTGATGCGGAGCTTTGAGCACGGTCATACGCAAATCCGGAATCGTGGACACCAAGAAAGACTCCGCCGGACGTTCGATATCTCCCGTGAGCAGGAAGTCAACGTCACCGTAGCTGAGTCGCGCGACGATCGACGCGTCATTGATCTCCGAGCAGGAATCTGAGGTGTTCAGGCAACCCGCAGAAATCACCTCCAAGAAGACGTGTTCGTCTAGGCCGATCATCAACCCAGGCGCGGCGATCCTGACGTCGTCGTGATTTTCAATCGCGTTCTCCCAGGATGAGAAGGCGTCGCTCGATGCGGTCAGGCCAGAATGGATAGCGGTGCCGACGGGGAAACGCTGCAGAACCGCTGGCAATCCGCCAACGTGGTCAGCGTCAGTGTGCGTAAGCACCACAACATCGATCTCGCGATCCGTGAGTGGCAGTAAACCGGACAAGATGTCTGCGACTTGAGTGCGGTCGCCGCCGCCATCGACCAGCACTCGATTGCCGTTAGGGGTTTCGATTAGTGTAGATTCGCCGTGAGACGTTTCGAGAAAACGAACACTAAGGTACTGCTTTGGGTGATTCTGAGTCAGAATTGCACTCCAAAAGACAATCCCAATGATGAGAAATATCGCCGTAAATGCAGCCGACGCTACTAGGTGTCTGGATGTCGTGTCGCTCGCAATTCTTGAAATGCTGCTCACAGAATGTCCGATGCGAGATGCGAAGTTGTTCAATTGCGGCAAAAACGGCAACAGCGCCGCGAATATCGAGTAGTACGCGACGGTTAACCAAACGGACCACGAACCAGCTTCAATCGGCTTGGGTGGCAGGTAGGCAAAGAGTTCGGCGATCTGGGTGATATATGTCGTCGATGCGTAAACCGGTATCGCCGCGATTTCCGTCACCAGAGGGAACGGGAACATGCCTAAGGCGACGAGCATTGCCGATGAGATGATGAGAATCGGCATGGCCGGAACCGCCAAAAGCGTCGCCAATCCGCCCCAGATAGGTACTGCGTCGAAATGCAATGCCACCAGTGGCAACGTGCCGATGGTCGATGCGAACGAGACGGCGAGCGACCCGACGACGAATCGGCGAATTCGATCGGTCAAGACAGAACGCTCGTTTTGTGTGCCGGACGTCGGGGCAACCTCCGTGAACCCGTCAAGGACGGGAGCCACAAACGCGATGCCGACCATCGCCGCGAAGCTGAGTTGGAACGACAGCGACGCGAGGATTGAAGGTTCGATTGCAACCATGCATATGGCGGCGAGGGCTAGTGCTGCGAGTGTGTGGGAGCCGCGCCCCGTGGATCGACCAAGGATGAATACCGAGAACATGATCGCCGCGCGTGTTACAGGTGGAGCGAAACCCGCGAGAGCGGCGTAGAGGACGACCGCGGCGAGCGGCAAAAGGAGATACAGAGCGCGCCGTCGACCAAAAATCATGACTGCGACTGTCATCGCGATCCCGCCGATCAGCGATACATGCAATCCGCTGATAGCGAGCAAGTGAGCTAAGCCTGCCGACCGAAAATCCCGGGTAACCTTGTCGCTGACCTCTGACCGATCGCCGGTCAATAGAGCAGTCGGCAAACCGGAATGGGGCCGACCCAATGAATAGTTGAGATCAATTCCGATTCGGTTCCTGACGTCGTTGAGGGTGTCGGCAAACAGGAATGTGGATTGCGGCCTGACGATTTGATCCTGACCAGAATCAGCGAGTGTCTCGATCGCGTCGGCGCCCCGCCAGGCACCGATCAAGAAGACTACACAGAGGAGAGCGACCGCGGCTCGACGCCGACTTGCGATCAGTGCTAACGATGCCAAAATGGTGGCGACTAGAAAACCAGCAAATGCGTTAGCAGGGATACCGTGACCTGGCGCGGTACCGAAAATGATTGCAGATCCAACGCCTACCATAAACGCGGCGGCAGCCCAGACGATTCTCATCGGATTTCGACGAGAGGTCGCACTGCTTCGAGCGTCTTTTCACCAATCCCGCTAATCTCAAGAAGCTGTTCAAGTGTCGAAAACCGGCCTAATGTACTTCGGTGCGCGATGATTTGGTTGACCCTCGTATCGCCGATACCAGGGAGAGTCTTCAATTGGTCCAAAGTGGCGGTGTTCAGGTTGATCGGACCCGCGGCATGGGTGTCGATTGGGGCTTGGTTTACTTCATGCGCTGCGCCGACGGATTCGTCGGGACTTGGATTCGTAGTCTGGTCCGTCGTCGACAGTGACTGGACTGACGGATAGGGCGGGACGAAAACGCGTTCCCCGTCCTTGATGATGGCGGCGAGATTCATGCTTTCGAGGTCGGCATGTTCAGTCGCCCCTCCAGCTGCTTCAATCGCCGACAAGACGCGGTCATCGGCCGTTAGTTCGTATACGCCAGGCGCGTGGATTTCGCCTACCACTTGCACGACGACTGGGGCCGGTGTGGGGATGAGAATCTCGACTTCGGTTACGCTGGCATTACTGACTCCCCAGAAATATGCTCCGCTTAGAGCTAACGCTGCAGCGACTAACCCCAAAACCCACACGACGAGTGTCTGTAAGTTGGGTTTGGAACTTGACTGCGTTGCTGATGTGAAATGAGGTGGTTGTTGCGAACTCATTTGTTACCGATGCGGAATTCGTTACTGCGGACATGTTAACGCCGCCCATGACGTTGACGAGGCCATTTGGCGATTTTGATGCTATCAACGCAATCCAATTTCATGCGTACCTCGGCCGATTAGAACCGCGCATCCACTCCCAGCATCACGCGACCGTCGACTCCACCATTCGTGACCAACCGTTGTAGATTAAGATGGTTTAGACGTGAACGTCTCGCATCACCGAATTCAGCGTCAGCTGCATGTTGCATAAGTCGGTGGTGCGGCAACAAATCAACAACACGATACGGAGACGAGATTGAATATTGGTCCAAATGACGCCCTCTTGGTTGTGGACGTGCAGAACGATTTTTGCCCAGGCGGCAATGCGGCAGTTGAAGACGGCGACGCAGTAGCGCGGAAGATGTCTGACGTAGCTTTGAATTTTCGGTCCCGCGACGGAAGAGTATTTGCCACGCAAGACTGGCATCCGACGACGCACAAGAGTTTCGCCGAAAACGGCGGCATCTGGCCGGCACACTGCGTTCGCGGCACCGAAGGGGCCGCGTTTCACAACGAATTGAAGTTGCCGGTCGGTGCCAGCATCATCCGTAAGGGGCAGGAGGCTCAAACCGACGCGTACTCTGGTTTCGATGGCACGACGCTAGAAACCCACTTGGAACGCCTTGAGGTTAAGCGGCTCTTCGTCGGTGGGCTATCTACCGAATATGCCGTGCAACACACCGTGTACGACGCATTGCAGAAGGGATACAGCGCCTTCGTCATCACCGACGCGGTATCGGCAGTTAATGCCAACCCGGACGACGATCAAAGGGCTCTCGACTCGATGTTGTCGAGTGGGGCTAAGCCGATCACGACCACTGAATTGTTGGAAGACTAGTCGGTCCGAATTTCCGAATCCGAGGGCGGCGGGAAGAATCCCGCCGCCCTTTCTTTGTTGTTCGAATCATTGCGATAACAATGATTCCGAGGTGTTGTGGTGAGTTACCGCCGTTTGCGGATCAGATGAACAGCGGGCCGAAGATTAGCGAAACGATCGCCATCAGCTTGAGCAGAATGTTGATCGCCGGGCCCGATGTGTCTTTGAACGGGTCGCCAACGGTGTCACCGGTAACGGCTGCGGCATGAGGGTCTGATCCCTTGCCGCCGAAGTTGCCGAGTTCGATGTATTTCTTTGCGTTGTCCCATGCGCCGCCTGCGTTGGCCATGAAAATGGCAAGGAGGAAACCGGCGATGATAGAACCGGCCAACAGCCCGCCGAGGGCGTGAGCACCGATGAAGAAACCGACCACGATCGGCGCCGCGATGGCGATTACGCCGGGCAGGATCATGGCTTTGAGCGAGCCTCTGGTGCTGATGTCGACCGCGCGCGCGGCGTCCGGGCGAACTCCTGGCGCGCCTTCACGAAGGCCGGGGATTTCGCGGAACTGGCGTCGAACCTCGTCGATCATATGACCGGCGGCAATGCCTACCGCTTGCATGGTCAGTCCGGCGAAGAGGAACGGCAATAGGGCTCCGATCAGAGCGCCTATCAATACGGTAGGTTCGAGAAGGTTAAAGATCACTTGGGCATCGTCTTCTTTGATCACCTGACCGTATGCGGCCATCAGCGCCATCGCAGTAAGAACCGCGGAGCCGATGGCGAAACCTTTACCGGTTGCGGCCGTCGTGTTTCCGAGGGCGTCCAAGGAGTCGGTGCGCTCACGAACCTCAGGATCGAGGCCCGCTTGTTCTGCGATGCCGCCCGCATTGTCAGCGACCGGGCCGTAGGCGTCGGTTGCCAAGGTGATACCGAGGGTTGAGAGCATGCCGACCGCGGCTAGGCCGATACCGTAAAGGCCGGCAAGGTCGTACGCGATCCATATGCCCGCAGCGATCGCGAGTGTCGGGATTACGGTGCTGTAGAGACCGATTGCGATACCAGCGATGATCGTCGACGGATGACCGGTCTGTGATTGCTGGGCGATCCACTTCACAGGCGCGAATTCGTATGACGTGAAGTATTCGGTCGCCGTGCCGATGACCTGACCGACGACCAGCCCGGTGAGTATCACCCAGAACAAATCGAAGCTGAGCGAGTCGTTCATCAGGATGTAGATGCCGGTTCCGATGAGGGCGAGTATTCCGGCTCCGAAGATGCCGAATCGGAGGCTCCACAGGAGATTGCCCATCGTGGCATCGTCTTTGGTGCGGACGATTGAAGTGCCGATGATGGAAGCGAATATGCCGATGCCTGCGAGCATCATGGGCAGCACGATCATGGGTGCGTCGATATCTTGGACGGCGGTTGCAGCGGTCCAAGCAAGCGCAATGGTGGCAATTATGGAGCCAGCATAAGACTCGAAGAGGTCGGCGCCCATTCCAGCAACATCACCAACGTTGTCGCCAACGTTGTCAGCGATGACGGCGGGGTTGCGAGGGTCGTCTTCCGGCAGTCCCGCTTCGACCTTGCCAACGAGGTCGGCACCGACATCAGCGGCTTTGGTGTATATCCCGCCACCGACGCGAGCGAACAATGCTATCGATGACGCTCCGAAACCGAATCCAGCAATCACGTTGGGGTTGCCGAAGATGAGCCAGAGAGCGGTAACACCGATGATGCCAATTCCGACGACTGTTAGTCCCATGACGGCGCCGCTATTGAAGGCGATGCGCAACGCTGGATTTAGTCCGGTTTCGGCGGCGGTGGCGGTACGAGTGTTGCCGCGCACCGCAATGTTCATGCCGATATAGCCAGCGAGTGCGGAGCCGATAGCACCGGCGAGATAAGCGATCGCCGTCCACGGTCCAGTCACCGACAGGTTTCCGTCTGAGATCAGGTTCTCGATGGTCGAGTTGCTGGTGACATTGAAGTCGATGAAAACTGCAAGGACGATGAAGATCAGGACTACAAATACGGCGAGAATGGTGTACTCGCGGCGGAGGAACGCCATTGCGCCTTCTTGGATGAGTGCACCGATCTCCTGCACAGCATGACCGCCAGACGGTTGGTTGGAGACAACCCTGAAGAGGAATGCTGCGACCAAGAGTGCGAGCACCCCAGCGCCGATGGCTATATATAACTCGGTCATTTAATCACGCGTCCTTACTAACGCCGCACGACGGAATTCGATACTGGACGCTCGGCGATCCGTCAACAGCCAATGCCGAGACGCCCAAGTTACGATTCTAAGCGAATCGATTGGTGGTAGGTACTGAGTTCAGGGTCGGCCCGTCAGCTGCCGGAGCGGTCGAAGAATGGTTGGGAAATTGTGTCGGATTCGGTCAGCTCGATATCCGCGCATCAGCAAAACGTTCTACCAGTTCTTGCGTGGCTGCGGCGGGATCATCTGCGAGCGTGACGGCGGTGGCGACGCAGGCGCTGTCGGCTCCGGCTTTTGCGACGGCTTCGATGTTGGACGCTTTTATGCCGCCGATGGCGACGATTGGGGCGGTTACCCGATCAGCGACGGCGCGGAGCGTAGAAAGCCCTGCCGGGCTGGTATCGGATTTCGTCGTGGTGGTGTAGATTGAGCCGACCGCGATGTAGTCGGCGCCTTCCTCGAACGATGTGATGGCTTCATCGAGGAGGGCATTGGATTTCCCAACGATCTGATGGGGCAGGAGGATGGTTCGGCATTCGGCGATGGACAGGTCACCCTGTCCGACGTGCACACCGTCTGCACCGACTTCGGCTGCGATTTCGGGAGCGTCATTGACGATGAACAACGTGTCGTTAGCGCGGCAAATCTGAGCGATGGTTCGGGCTTCGTGTGCAACGATTTCTTCTGGTGCGTGCTTGTGCCGTAGTTGGATGACCGAAGCGCCTGCGGAGGCCGTCGCTTCAGCGACGTCGAATATGTCTTGACTAGCGCAGTGGTCAGGGTCCACGATCACGTATATTCCGCCGACGATCTTGGAGGCGGCTGGACGGGGTTCCACGGTGCTGGTTGGACTAGGCCTCTGAGGCCAACACGCCGCCTTGCGCCCAATCGGATCGCTTGGTGTCGTGGATTACGACGGTGGTCGCAGAGTCAGGGATACCAGCGACCTCAGAAATGGTTTTAGTCACGCCTTTTACGATCGCCGATTTCTGTTCATCGGTGCGGCCTTCGAACATGTGAATGTGGACTACGGGCATGTTTTCGTCGATCTCCTGAGTGGTTGGATTCGTCGCTGAATTATAACGGGCAAGTTTCGATTGGCCCGTACTCAACGTCCTATTGAAAGCCTGTAAGCCAACGTGGATGGCAAATCGGAGGCGAGGATGAGGTCTTGGGCTGCCGCAACATCGTATTCGACGCGGCGGAATTGGATTCTCGGCGTGTTCCAGTCTTCGGGAATGGAGAGGAATGCGTATGAAGCTCTAGCGTCGCCGTCGCGCGGTTGCCCGACGCTACCCGGATTGACGAACCAACGCGTGAACTCGAGTTGGAAGGCGTCGGCATCGCGCGCTTGATTGATGTGCCAATTCCCAGCGGCGTCTCGACCGAAGACCGATGGAATGTGCGTGTGGCCATGAACGCAACCGGCAGTGTCGAAATGGTCGAGGTTTAGATCGGCGGTCTGCGACGTGAATAAGTATTCCCAGATTGGGTTACGCGGTGTGCCGTGGCAGAGTGTGACCCCCGAACTCGAGGTCACCAACGGCAATTTGGACAGGAAATCTCGTACATCTGACGAGAGCGCGTCTACTGTCCACGCCGCGGCCGCCGCGGCTGAAGGGTTGAAGCTATCGATCGAGATCTCGCCGAGCGCGGCGGCTTCGTGGTTGCCCTTGACGATCGCGAGACCGGGCAAAGTTCGCAAGCGTTCAACGACCTCGTTGGGTTGCGCGCCATAACCCACGCTGTCGCCAAGAACCCAGACCTCGTCGAACTGGCATCGTTTGTCGGCGTCGTCAATGACTGCCTCGAGAGCTGGCAGATTGGCATGAATGTCGGAGAGCAGGAGGACGCGGGACATATTCGAGTTCAAAATGCCGTTCGAGCCGTGGGATTACCCCAAATATAATCGGTCATATGCCATCTGAAGAGCGATCTGCCCAAGCGCCGATTAGCGAATCGGATCTAGTCGATATGATCAAGCAGCGGGTCCTCGATGGAGCGGCGGTGGAGGGAGACGAAGTCGGGGTTGGCGATGACGCAGCCGTATTGCGTTTCGATGCCAAGCACATTGTATTGACGGCCGACGCGATGGTGGACGGCGTCCATTTTCTTTCGTCGTCGATGTCTTGGTACGACATCGGATGGAAATGTATCGTGTCGAATCAGAGCGACATCGCCGCGATGGGTGCAATTCCTCAACATGCGGTTCTAACATTGGCTATTCCGGCAACGACACGGGTTGGTGACTTGGACGAAGTTATGTCCGGTGTCATCGATGCGTTGGACCGCTATGGAGGGCGTCTAGTGGGAGGCGATACGGTTTCCTCAGACGTCATCATGCTCAGCGTATCTTTAACCGGGCGACTTTCCGAAGTCGGTCAAGTGCTGACGCGAACTGCCGCGCGACCCAGTCAGTTGATCGCGGTTACCGGCGCGATGGGAGCGTCGGCAGGCGGCTTGGCAGTCTTAAATCAACGTCTCACTTCCGGTGGGCAATCGACAGTGTCCGATGATGAACAGCATCTTCTAGACGCTCATTTCCGTCCCAGTCCGCGGGTTGACCTAGTACCGGCATTGGTTGGTTCCGGGATCGAATGCGCGATGGACGTGAGCGACGGATTGTTGATCGATCTCGAGCGAATCTGCGTCGCTAGCGAAGTAGACGCAGTGATCAACGCGGACCGTGTGCCAGTTGCCGCAGAGTTGCTTAACGTCGTTCCACATCGAGCTCGAGAGTTGGCTTTGACCGGCGGTGAAGACTACGAGATCCTCTACATCGGCGACGCCGACGCGATCGCGCAAGTCAACGCGGCCCAACCGGATTTCAGATCAGGTGATTACGGTGTCATCGGCGAAATTGTTGGGAAAAAGAACGCTCAAAGTGAGGTGACGGTTTTGGATCAGACCGGGCGTCGTATTGAATTCGGTTCGAAGGGATGGGACCACTTCGCGAGATGAGTGAGCTTCGAATCGTAAGTGAAACCGAGGATCGTACGGTCGCGATAGGCCGTGCGCTCGGGAGTGAGATTCGCGCCGGTGACGTCGTGCTGCTCCATGGCGAGATGGGGGCGGGAAAGACATGTATGACTCGCGGGATTGCGTTGGGTGCAGAATGCGAGGTTTCGGCGCGGAGTCCGACGTTCATTATCCTCGCCGAGTATCCGGGTCAGGTGCGAATCTTCCATTGCGACCTATATCGCATCACAGGCGCAGCAGATGTTTATGATTTGGCGTTGGATGAGACATTGGACCGGGGAGCGTTGGTCGTCGAATGGCCAGAGAACGCCGAGGGCGTTCTGCCAGATGACGCGCTTGAAGTCCGAATTAATCCAGATTCGAAGACGGACAACCGGGTGATTTCGATGGATGGGTCTGGCCCTAATTCGTGTGCGTTGTTGGACCGTTTCGCGAATTCAATCGCGATGATGGTGGAGCAATGATCATACTCGGTATCGATACGTCGACTAGCTTCGCTGGCGTGGGGTTAAGCGTCAACGGTGTTGTGACGAACGAAACTTGGCAGTCACGGCACAATCACGGTCGTGAAGTGATGCCGGTGGTAACGCGGTTGTTGCAAGCGGGCGCGGTCGAGGCGGATGAAATCGATGCTGTGGCGGTGAGCTTGGGACCAGGAGGTTTCAGCGCGGTCAGAGTCGGGATTGCAACCGCGAACGGACTAGTCGCGCCGCGTCAAACCCGTCTACTCGGCATCCCGACGCATCTGATACAAGCCTATCCGCATCGAAGATTGGAAGGAATGCGGATCGTGTCGTTGATACCGATCGGTCGCAATCAGATTTCGTATGGTGTCTTCGAAGCGCCGTTCTCGGCGTTGGGCGATCAGTTCGAAACCGGCATTTGTGGATCTGATGAAGTTAAGGAACGTTTAGAAGATTCACAAACGTTGATTTGTGGCGAGGGTGCTATTCCGACAACGGAAGCAAGTCCGAAAGCCGACACTGAAGTCGTTCGTCCGCCCGAAAACTTGCTCAGCATCGCTTTGGAACGGATCGAGCTAGGATCAGCGTCTGATGGACTGGTCGAACCGATCTACTCCCGTCCTCCTACGATTACGGCTCCCAAACGGGCGTAAGCCGCATCGTCCAACCGATGGTTGTGCACAATTGTTGTTTGGCGTATCGAATTACCCGCCACTAGTAATGCGTTGAGGGCGCGAGCAATATGGATTTAGAGCGAACACTGGTCTTGGTCAAGCCGGACGGCGTGCAACGCGGACTGGTTGGCACGATTATTGGCAAGTTTGAAGCCACAGGGATGAAGATCGTAGGGATGAAGCTCATGCATGTCAGTGACACGTTGGCCCAGCGACACTACGCAGAACACGAAGGCAAACCGTTTTATGCGGGTTTGGTTGACTACATTACCTCTGCACCAGTTGTCGCCTTGTGCTTGGAAGGACCAGACGCGATCGCGATCACGCGTAAGCTTATGGGCGCGACGAACCCGAGCGATGCGCCTCCCGGTACGATTCGCGGAGATTTCGGGGTCGAGATCAGTCGAAACTTGGTGCACGGGTCGGCGAATGAGGGCGATGCCGCCCGAGAAGTCGGTCTCTTCTTCAGCGACGAAGAGTTGATCGACTATCCAAGATCGAACGATGTCTGGATCGCCTCGGACGAAGGCTGATCCACCCGACTACTGGATGCGGACCACTTCGTTCGCTTGCGACCAAAGCTCTTCAAGGTCGTAGAACGCACGAGTTTCACGGTTGAAGAGGTGCACGATAAAACCGGGGAAGTCGATTAGTAACCAGCCGCCGGATCCAGAACCTTCGCGATGATTTCGGCGCATGCCGAGTTCACGTACGCGGCGTTCGATGCGTCCGGCCATCATGTCGATGTGGCGCTCGGTCTCACCGCTCGCAATCACGAAGAAATCGGTGAAATCGCTAACATTTCGAGTGTCGAGCAGAACGACGTCAGCGCCGAGATTGGCCGAGGCTTCTTCGAGAGCCGCACGTGCGATTTCTTCGATTGGAAGTTTGACGTTCGTTTCGGTCGTGGATGTCGTCATGTTGATTGCGATTATATCCGGTAGGTGATCGAGCATACACCAGTACTTTGATCAACGACGGCAGCGAGGGCCTTGGTTTTATCCTGAATAGGAGGTGAAGCCCGTTCTAAAACGATGAACGGTCCTGCCGACCGCGGTTTGGTTGGCGGTTCTCAGGCATTTCTGATGATGAAAACAAAGAAGCGCGCGCTCGTGGCCATGAGTGGAGGAGTCGACTCATCCGTAGCTGCGGCATTGTTGGCGAAGGAAGGTTACGACGTTATCGGTGTCACGATGCGTCTCTTCAACGCGCCATTTGAGGGAGCAGCGAAACTCTCGAAATCGTGCTGTTCGCTCGAAGACGTTGAAGACGCCCGCGATACATGTCGAATCATCGGTGCCAAGCATTACTACATGAACTTCGAAAAGGAGTTCCAAGAGCACGTCATCGATTACTTCGTTGGCGAGTACCGTCAAGGCCGGACTCCCCACCCTTGCTTGGCTTGCAACGACCGTCTGAAGTTCAGCTTCTTGATGGAACGCGCCGAGTTGATGGAAGCCGATGTCGTCGCCACCGGGCATTACGCCCGTATTCGCTCCGAAGCCGACGGCACTAGGTCGCTTTTGCGCGGCGCGGATGTGATGAAAGATCAGGCGTATGTGCTCTACAACCTGCGCCAAGATCAGCTGCAGCGATTGGCATTCCCGATCGGCGGTTACACCAAAGACGAGATTCGCGAGATCGCCCGTACCGAGGGTTTACCGGTTGCGGACAAGCCGGATTCACAGGACATCTGCTTTATTCCGACCGGAACGTATCGCGAATTCGTGCTGGAACGGTTGGATGATCCCAAGCCGGGTGTAGTCGTGGACGCTGACGACAACGTATTGGCTGAGCACGATGGAATCCATCAATTCACGATCGGCCAGCGGAAGGGTTTGCCGATGATGGGCGGTTCCAAGCGGCCGATCTACGTAACGTCGATCAATTCGAAATCTGGCAAAGTGACCGTCGGTTCCGTCGACGGACTGCTGCGCGACGAGGTGTACGCTTCGGCGGTCAACTGGATCGACGGTGCGCCACCGGTCGACAGAAATGTAACGGTCAAGATCCGATATCGCAGTCCCGAAGAAGCGGCAACGGTGGAGATGATCACCCCTGAAATTGGGAAAGTCAAATTCTCGAAGCCGATGCGAGCTTGTACTCCTGGCCAAGCCATCGTCTTCTACCAAGGCGATCGCGTCTTAGGCGGCGGCTTCATTGAACTCGAATCTCCGCTTTCCGAAGCCTCAACTGAGACTGATCTAGCCATCGCGGCTTAATCGTTCGCCAATCGAACTCGAACCAATCGCACGGTTAGCGTATCCTGAACGCGTCATGCAAACGGCGCAAAAAAGGGAAACAGGCCCTACGTTCGCGTTCGAGATGGATTGCCGACGATCCGGATATCGGGTAATCGCCGGGATTGACGAAGCCGGCCGCGGCGCACTCGCCGGGCCGGTCGTCGCCGCTGCCGTCGTGCTGCCAGCCGACATGTCACAAGAACACATTGAGCTCATCGACGATTCGAAGAAACTGACTGCCGGCCAACGTGAGCGCGCGTTCGACGTAATTCGCAACTACGCGAGTGCGCACGGCGTGGGCGTCGTGCCTGCCGACCGCATCGACGAACTTGGCATCGTTCCATCGACAAAACTCGCCATGCGCGACGCGATCGGATCAATCAGATGGAGGATCGACTTCTTACTGATCGACGCCGTCACCAACATCGGCATCGCCACGCCTTCAAAATCAATCATCCGCGGCGATTCCAAGTCCCTATCAATCGCGGCAGCGTCAATCATTGCCAAAGTCACCCGCGACCGGATCATGTCGGACGATCTAGAAGCGCAACACCCCGGCTACGGTTTTGCACAACACAAGGGCTACGGCACTGTCGCACATATGGAAGCCCTCCAGAAATTCGGCCCAAGTCCGGTGCACCGTCGCGCCTTCAAACCTATAGCACAACTAATCGCTGACAAGTCTTGGGCAGTCCTATCTGCAACATCCGCCTCAAACATTGCGAGTCGAGGCGAAATGAATCTCCCGAAAGGCCTAGGTCTAAACGCGGAAGAGGCGGCCGCCAATCACCTCCGTCAACTCGGCTACCGGATTATCGATCGCAACTACAAAACCCGACACGGCGAGGTCGACATCATTGCCAAGATCGGAGCAGAGTGGGTATTCGTAGAGGTCAAGGGACGAAGCTCGACAAAGTTCGGTCGGCCTATTGAAGCTCTAACCCCCGCCAAACTCCACCGCATCGAGAACGTCGCCCTCGCTTATCTAGCATCCGAAGTTGGCTCTAAAATCGTCGATTGGCGAATCGACTTCGTAGGCGTCATGAGATCCCCGGACGGTCGATCACTAGATTTCGAAATCGTTCGCAACGCACACTATTGACTGGCGGTTTCGACGCTCAGAAAACGGCGATAGGATTCACCGGCGAACCGGTCACGGTTGGCAACCGAAGCGGGAGGATGTTGATGAGGAACTCCCACCGTCCCATGTCCTGACATACCACGGCAAGATCGTCTAGCCAAGCATTGTCGAGAATCCACAACCCCATGCCCACGATTCCGACTTGGTGTACCGGATTGCTAAATCGTTCGTACGGCGATGGTTGAACATCGTTACCGGTGTCGGAACCCATAACCGCGACACCTCGCTCGTGCATGAACGGTAAGATTTCTGGCTTCGGTCCAGATGACCCTCCCACGTAGGCATCGACCGGTCCGAGTTCCTCCCGCATCCCGAGTTGACCAGTGCGTAGCAATAGGACATCGCCCGGCCTAACGTTGAAGTTGCACCGTTGTTCAGCCGCCGCGATATCGTCCATTCCAACGCCGTCTCCGCGCTGGGTGTAACGTTTTCCGCGCAGCATCGGCGCATCCACGAGCACACCGCGAGTGATTATCCCACCAACCGCGGCCGTCACGTCAAGCTCCGTTGCACCATCAGCGACCGTTACCACTGATGACGGGCGCCCGTTGTAAGCCTTGCCGTCCCAGAAGAAGTGCGCCAACGAGTCGATGTGTGTAACCGTATGACCATGGAAAACGAGGCCGAAATAGTCGATCGCCACCTGCCGGTCCGGCCCCTCGCCGGGTCTGTAGACATCGCCCGATCCAATCATGTAGTGCTGCGGCGGACGTGGCACGTCGACCGCGGCTTCGAACTCTACAGCCCTGGCACAGGATACCGTCGAACCTTCTTGGACCAGTGATAGCGCGTCAATCGTCGTCTGGTGACTCAAATGGTTGAGTGTCCCGCGTTGGTCGTCTTCGCCCCAGCGTCCCCAGTTGTTCAAATCGCTGAGGAGCCAACGGAGGAGGTCGTTTTGGGTGGGTGGAGACATTGACATGGGATTCGGCATTCGGTCTGGGAGTCTAGGCGAGCAGATGCCTCGCAGGAATCGATACCAAAGTTGGAGTACCACGGGGACGATTCATCGCCGATTATAGCCTGCGCTGGACTCGATTAACCGGTGACGAACGCGATTAGAATCACAGGTGGCGCGCTAGCTCAATTGGCAGAGCAAGTGACTCTTAATCACTAGGTTCGGGGTTCGAGTCCCCGGCGCGTCACCAGTTTTGCAATCGACTGGGGTAAGTTGACGATATTTCGCCTTCGAATGTGACATAGTTAACTCGGAACATTCGGGATGATCTCTTTTGAAGTTCCCGGATTCAAACCTGTCCGCCGACGGGGTCCAAAACATTTGCCATGCATGTTTGGGCGATCCATCTCGTAGGTCATCGGAGAAATCATCGGTTCGGTTACCACGCTCCTTGGCCACTCTACTCATGACTCGCCGGGACGCGTTACGCACAGGATTTTGGGCACGGACGCCCCAAGAGACCAGCACAACGAGGTGTGGAACATTTGAGGGCAGATCACCTACCTAGAGCGATGCCACAAATTTGACGTTTGGGTGTATGCTGAGATCAGTTCAACCCATATGGATTATTCCCCTAACATCACATAAAGGAGAATCAAACATGGGCACAATCTCTGTGAACCGGCTAGCAGGCCTGTCTCTCATATTCGGACCGGTAATCGCCTTCGTCTTCTTTCTCATAGAGCCGGGCGGGTTGCTGATCGACAGCGCCGAAGTGTCGGACGCTGTCGGCACCATAACGGCCAAAAGCGCCAATGCCGCGCTGACCAATGTAACCAACATCGCGACAATCCTCGGCTTGGCCCTAATCCTTTCAGGCCTCTATGCGTTGATGCGTAACGTAACCTTGCAAGGCAACGGCAAGGCGTTGGTTCAGATGGGATTCTTCATGATCTTCGTCGGGCTGACCGGTTGGATACTGACCGGCGGTGTGGATTTCATTCTCGCCGACGCCGAAACCACCGAACAGATCAGTGGAAGTGTCCCCGTCTACTACGTCGGCGCCGCCTTGCTCTACGCCGGTGGGATCGCGCTTGGGTTTGGCGGCTTCATATTCGCATTGGGTCTCTCCACAAGAGACGACTTCAACCGGATAATCTCCCTGTTGGCTGCCATTGTCAGCCTGGCCGTAATGATCTTTTTCATGATGGCCGTACTCGACAACGGTGCCCGCGACACCTTTATCAGCTTGGCCCGTGGTTGCTACGTGCTCCTGGTTATCTGGTATGGATATCTGGGTTTCGGACTGATGAAACGGCCCGATCCCGACCTGTGGCAATAGGCAGGGTCTAGAACGTTCCGGCGATCAATCGCCATCGAGGCGATTTGCTTTGCGCCGGATAAATCAGCATCTATGGCGCGGCGTTTCGTCTGTTGAAACCGGGCGCTTACTTCGGTGTTTGCGAATAATTGGTAACTGATCGGTTCGACAACCAAAACCCTCGACATCTCGAATTGAAGGCCGTTATCGAGTTGGGAGGCGGAACGCTCGGAATCTTCACGCCGATGTACTTTATCCACGCTCGTAGACCGGAATAGCACGCGACGGTCTGATCCCGTCAAACTCCAGCTTGACCAGCGCGGATTACCGTTGATGAGTGTTGGGTCCGAACCCATAGGAATATCCAAGTGACCGACGCGATCAAGGCAGCTGAAATGATCCCGAATAGTACGCTGAGCATTGTGGTTCCGATCTTGACCGCCATCGGCGGTGCCAATGTGGACGCATCTTTCCCAGCTAGGTAGGGAAGCAAAACTGCGCTGAGGATCAATCCAATCCCGGCACCGATAACGAGCGAGATTGAAGCGATGACAATCTGCTCGAGGCCGATCATTATCAGCATTTGCCGATTTGATAGTCCCATCGATTTCAACACGGCGATTTCAAGGCGGCGAAGTCGATATGTGGTCCAACCCGTGACGAGAAATGCGAGCACCGACACGGTTGTAACGGCGATGAATCCAAACGCCAGATATCCGTTCCATCCGGCGGCCGTCAGCGCGTCGCTCCTTGAGCGCGTGACCTCCGAACCTGCATGTTGCATCAGACGCGCTGACAGATTGTTGAGATCCAAGAGACCATCGATTTCTCTTAGTTCGTCGGAACTCGTACCAGGCGCGGAAATCCAGAGTTCATTTGTAGCGTCTGCGCCGCGCGTTTGGTCGATCGATAGGATCCGCTGGATTTCACGGAGGTCAGCTAACAAGTAGGGCGATGATACAGAAGGAAACGTGGGAAAGAAGTCGGTGAAGGCGACGAACTCGACAGTGGTACTGCGGTTGCCTAAGAAGAGCCGGGTGGTATCGCCGATCTCCAGGCCTAGCGCATCTTCGAACCAAGTGCTGCCTACGACCCTTAAGGCGTTTTCAGTTGTCCCGATGCGTACCCCTTTTAACTGACCAAAGCGCGGTAACGACCATGTAAGAACTGCGCCGTCGCTAGGAATCTCCGAATACGGGTCGATCCGAGCTCCCAAGTCGCCGAAACCTGCTCCCGCCGTTCGGCTACTGATTACGTCACGGAAATCGGTCAACAAAGTCAATGTACCTGCTCCCGAGGCCGTGGAGATGTCTTTGATCCGGACAGACCCGGTCGTTGGTTGCGGAGCTTCTTCGATTGGGCGCCGAGATATGCCAATAAACTCCAACCAGAGATCCCCGTTGTCGCCTGTATCTCTTCGTAACGGTGCCAAGGGAATACCGATCCTGCACCATTCGGGCGGTTCGAAACCTTCGTCATCCTCCAGCGCCACGGGTTCGGCACAAGTGAAAGGGTTACCCACAGTCACTGAACGGGGTTCGAGGATGCCGATGCCTACGGAGTGGTAAAGACCTGTTTCGTCGCGAATCCGAGCGACGAGACCCGTGTCGGACCGTTGAGTATCAGGTTTAACGAGGGCGGTGAGCCATTCGGCGTCTTTGGGTATCGCGAAACCGTCGGTATCGACCGACTTGACGAGAGCCGCGAGTTCGGCAGGTGATTCGGATGCCAAATCAGATCGCCACCACACCGCGTTCGGAAACTCACTCGTATCAATGCCGAGAGCGGTTACGGGTTCGTTGCCACTGGGAGCAGCGACGGTACCAGCCGCGCGTGCGACGGGAGACATGGCGGCGTGATCGAAGGTTTCGGACAATCGATCGATGACGCGATGAAGATTGCTACGGTTGCTGACGATCATGCCCGAGAGCCGTATGTCGGCACCGACCCGATACCTCGCGTCGTCGACCGCGTACTGATTGATCGATGGCGAAAGGATTGCGAGTAAGACTCCGATACTGGCCGCGAGCATGATCAACAGCATCAGCCCCATGCTGGAGCGAGGGTTGCGAGCCAACGACCACAGCGCCAGCGGTATCGCTGGCGAGAGACGAAACGCGGAAGGCAATCGCGCCAACAATTCGGCAATCCCACCCAGCATGAATGGCAAGAAACGGAGCAGAACTATGGCGCCGCCGGCCGCTGTAGCCGCGGGCATCGCCAATGCAAGGCGGTTGCTGAATCCTTCTCCGAGCGCAGTACTCGAAACGTACAGGTCTTCTTGCGAAAGTTGCCACAACGCTGCGACGCCGATGCACAGCAGAACGACGTCCAAATAGTAGCGTTGGGCGAGATTGCGGGTTGGTGGGCGAGCTAGACGGCTACTCAGCTCTTCGGCAGTGGATGTGTTGCGCCGGATGGATGGAAGAAGTAGGGCCATCACACCAATCACTGTTGCCGTGACTGCCGCTACGACCGACTGAACTGAAAGACTCGCCGGCAAGAGGTCGCCACCCGTGAGTTCAGTCAGGACGGGCAGACGCCCGGCCAAGGTAACCCCGACCAATGCGATGACAATGCCAGCGAACAGCGAGATGATGGCAATTAACAAAGTCTCGCCAGTCATAAGCGCGATCTCTTGCATCGTAGTGGCACCGCGCGCCCGCACCATTCCGCTTTCGCTGAAACGGATGTCGCGGGCTTGTCCAGCAACGATCGCCGAGAACGCGAGGGCCGACAAAGCGATCACAGCACCTACTGACAACATCAGTCCGCGCGAGATCTGTGAACTCGCTATGAATGACGTAAGCGCATCGTCTAGGGTCGTGATGCGTTGATATCCCTTTAATTCCTGCTTGAGAGTGTTCTGTTGACCTTCAAGGTCGTCCAAAATACGTTCGGCGTCGCGGGAGTGAATCTTATCGACATCGGTCTTGAAGACCCAGTAGTAACGCAACTCGGTATCAGGCATCTGGTTTTCGACCGCGTTGATGAGCGTCGATTCAGCTACCACCAACGGCGCGAATACGAAGGCGTTGCTTGCCGCACCGAGGCCGGCGTCCATGGCCAACCATTGCAACTCGTTGGCGACGGAGCGTTCGTATATGCCGACAACGCGTGCCTCGAAATCGATCTCCGTTGAGGTTGGAGAACTGAGTTGGATGATTTGCTCGACATCCACTCCGAGATATGCCGCGTCTGCCGTTGAGATCGCGACCTCGACAGGCGCGGCTGCGCTCGCTGTTGAAGGCCATCGTCCTTCAATTAACGACGCAACGTTCTCGATCCCATCGACATGCGCCAAGAAGGTGCGGGCGTTCTTCCAAGGGATCAACGCCTCGTCAAAAGTGAGCGTCACAGATTTAGCGGCCATAATCGGCCGACCAAGGATTGTGCCCAACTCACGCGTGCGGGTGTTAGCGACGTTTTCCGTCAACTCTTGGTGCGCGGCTTGCGAGATCGAATCGAGCCGGGCACGGATCGAGACATTCAAGTCGTCTTGGCGGTGTCCGTCGAGGTTTTGTGACAGCGCGGATTGCCCCAGCGCGTCAAGGTAAATGAATACCCCGGCTGATACGGCGATGGCGATGGTTAATCCCACCAGCCGCAGACCGATGAAGGATTTTTCCGAAAAGGCGCGCCTCAGCACTAATCTAGGTAACGCGGCGATCGCCGCGCGACGTGATGAACCGAGCTGCTGGTTCACGACACTTGTGACGTCCGAATTCTGACAGCGACGGTGTCATTAGGTTTCATACCAGTCCACACCGCCGGTGCAAGTGCCACGCATGCCAATAGGATCGCTACCGCGATCACCGGCAGCCAATCAATTTGCAGCAACATCGGCGGCAAAGCGGCTTCACCCGTCGAAGTCCGAGTCATTCGGTCGGCGATGAACGTGACACCGTAGACCCCACCTATCGCGCCAAGTGCGTAGCCAAGGCCCAAAGAGATGAGTGTACGCATCGCGGTCTCCATAACTACGCCAACCCGACTGCCGCCAAGCGATTCGACTAGAGCGTTGTCCAATCGCGTCAAATCCCGGTTGTGGAGCGTGACTGCCAACGATGTTACGAGGGCGATTATGATGGCGGAACCAGAGATCAGGCCACCTACGATCCGCCAACCGGCGGCATCACCGAGTCGCGTAACCGATTCTGCCTCCAGCGCATCGCGGTCCGAAACGCGCAAAGATGGCTCGATACTTTTGATCCTCGAAATTCGATCGCTATGCATCGGTTCGCCGTCGACCCTCAGGAAAAGTTCGGCAGAATTTGAGAGGAACGGTTCGCTGACCGGGGTCAAGTATGAGAGAAGCGCATCAACGTTCGCAACGGCGAAGGGCTGATCTTGATCATTCATCGTCGGGAATAGATCGAATACCCCACGGATTTCGAAAGGCACAAATCGTCCATAGGCTTTTCCAGTGAACCGGTCGCCAACAGACAGGCCTGTGTCGTTCAAAAGAACTGGATTGACAAGAATCGGGACCGTGATTGGCCCTGATTCGGAATAATAGACGCCACGAACGCCGTCGTCCGTCCCGCGTCCCATCATGAGCCGTAGCGACCGACCATCTCGGCTTTCAGCTGTGCCGTCGGTCACAACACTGATTTCGATATCGTCGTCGACCGATGTTGCGATCGGGTGCCAATGGTTGACCTCGGAGAATTCGGCAATCGGTTCGGTCTGACCTGCATCGTCGACCGCGTATAGGGAGTCGATGGTCAATGTTGCGGCACTGCCGATCGGGGAGGTTGGAGGTTCGTAGATCTCCACCGCCAAAATTCGCAATGGACGGACTAGGCCAGGCCGGATTACGCCTTCAACCATTTGCCAGGAATCTTCGGTCTGGGTGCCGTCGGTTGGAGCCAAGCGGACTGTGTGGGTAGTACCTTCCCCATCCATCAAACGAGCCCAGATATCAACCCTGCCTTTGCTCGTCCGCTGCAATCGGACCGACCCACGGAAGGTGACGACGTCGTCAGGTACCGGTAAGGATTCGGTCGGCGTGAATTCGGATATTCCAGTCATCAACTCGTTTATCGGTTGCTCAGCGAAGTCGGATCGAAAATCGGCGATCTCAGCAAACTCGTCTGGTCTCAAGGACAGCATCGTAAAGCTTGAAGCCGACTCGCCGGCCCCGGTTCGAGTCTCCCCACGGGTCGCCCACGTATGCGCTACTACCCAATCCAAGTTGGCAATCTCGGAGACGACGACGTTGTCTGAACCCTTGAAGCCGTCGACGCCCGAGATTCGCACGTCGGAAGCGGTAACGAACTCGATGCGTTCCCGCGCATTCTTGCCGAGTGTTGTGGAAAGTCCATTTGCGTTAATGACGACAATCATCGTTCCGGCGGCGAGCAGCATAAGAATCGCATGGCGCATGGCGGAACGTGAGAAGACTTTGAGAGCGAGCGTCAACATGGAGTGAATGTTCAGGCGGGCGAGCCGTTCGAAGACGACGCCCGTGAAACGGAACAGACGCAATGCGATCAATGCGGCGGCAATGGCTGCGACGATAGGTAGCGAAGTTGCGAGCACATTGAGATCGGTCAGACCATCGGCGCGTTGGACGAACAGCGATCCTCGCCCGTTCAGTTCGAATATCACCGCGGACGCGGCGATGACTATCCCGAAGTCAAGATTCGCGCGCCAGAACCAAGGCGACTGCGAGTCGCCGCGCCGCGTCAGGTTCCGCACGATGTTGCCGGGGCGCGCGAACACCGCCGGACCGACATAAATCAAAAGCAACGTACAAACTATGACTGCGGACCACAGCAATTGTTCGGGAAGGAACCGATACGGGAATAGCTGACCTCCTGTCAGGTCTTGAAAAGACCCCAATCGACCGAGCACGGGCACGATAATCGACGCGAGCAATGGCCCAACGATCGCCGGGATAAGAAGCAGCACGAGCGCGTAAAAAGCGATCGCGGTTAAGAGTTGGTTCCGGTCGGCACCGCGAACCTTGAGCATCAAGTCCTCTGATATCCATCGACGCGAGATAATGCTCGTGTTGAGCGCCAATATGAAGATCGCAAAGGCCGCGAACAACGCGCCGCTGATCATGGTAGTAGTGTTCGTAAACGTCAACTGTCGTTGAAGGGTGCGCAAGGCCGATTCGAGACCCGAGAATGATGACGACGAGGGAAGCAGTTTAGCTGCGTCGGTCCGGAAACGGTCGATAGCATCAAGATAGTCGCTTGCGCCGATTCGCTCTAACTCATCCGGGTCGACGTAAAACATCTTCCAGAGTTGCCCAATGTCCGCGATGCCTCGATTCGCGACACGCTCCATCATCCCGTTCGACGTATACGCGATGATCGCGGGCCTTCCGCCCGTCGGCCCTTGTTCTGGATCGAACAACGTGGACGATAGTCCTTGCCAAACCTCATGGTCCGGATCGTCAATGCGGTATATGCCGGTTACACGAGGGGTGCTGTGCACGATATTTGTGGGTGGAACCGTAAGCCGCAACACGTCGCCAACATTGATGCCAAATTGGTTGGCGACTTTTTCGAGGACGGCAATCTCGAGTTCGCCGTTGGAGTTGGTCTCCGATGGGAATGCCCCCGATACCAGCGAAACCGGAACTGTTCGACCATGGAATGATTGGTAGACAAGAACCGATCCCGGCGGTCCAAAACGATCGTTGATCTGGCTGAGATTCAGCGACCCGGAGCGCACGAACGTCGAGGTGTCGCGAACTGCCGTGCCGAGTTGTGTACCGATCTGATCGGCCGTCTCCTCGGTCGATCTGATCGCCGCAGAGTTGAACGTCAACTCGCGGACATGCACCCACGCGCCCATCTGCGACGGATTGAAACGATCGAGAGTTCTGCGCAACCCGAGTTGTTCGATGGATTCGAAATAAAGGGGGGCGGCGGAGATGACCGTGACAGCCAGAAGCGCGCTCAATGAAGCAATGATGAGAAAGATCAATTCGCCGCGGCTTTTCCGGACGGAGATACCCTGAACATTCACAACCGAATAGCGTATATCAGGTGCATATAATTGCCGCAGCAACCCTAACCCGCAACGGACAATCAGAAACGGATATCCAGTGGCGAATATCAAGATCGAAAAACTAGAGACCTTCGTCGCAGTCAACTGGATGATGGTTCGCATCACGACCGACAACGGTATCCAAGGCATCGGAGAATCCACGTTTTTTGGTTGGCCGGGCGCCGCCGAAAACGTCGCCCTATCGTTCGAGCCGTACCTCATCGGTCAAGACCCGCTGAGAGCCGAACACCACTGGAACTACATGTATCGTGCCAAGTCGATGCGCGGAGGTGCGATCGGAGGTGGTATCAGCGCCATCGATCAGGCCTTGTGGGACATCAAAGGCAAGTATTTCGAAGCACCCGTGTGGCAGTTGCTTGGTGGCAAGGCACGCGACGCAGTTCGAGCAATGCTGGTGCTACCCACTGGAACACTGGAAGAGGTGGCCAACGCCGCCGCCGCCGCCAAGGCCGACGGCTTCACCGCGGTCAAGTGCCTCTTGTATCAGCACGAACACGCGCCGATGCGCCACAGTGAACGTATTCAAGACCTCGTCGACCGCACGGCAGCCGTACGAGATGCAGTCGGATGGGACATGGACGTGGGCATTGAGATTCACCGCAACATGATTCCGGGCGAGGCCATCGTGTTGGCGCAAGAGATCGAGAAATTCAGGCCGTATTTCTTCGAGGACCCGGTCGCACCCGATTCCATACTCTCATTCGGCGAAGTGTCCGAGAAGACTCGCATCCCGATGGCCGCCGGGGAACGCAACCTCACCATCTGGGAGTTTCGGGAATACATCGAGGCGGCGGGTGTGCATCATGTCCGGCCAGACATAGGTGTCGCCGGGGGCTTCACGCACTGCAAGAAGATCTGCGCGATCGCAGAGTCGCACCATCAAGGCATCATTCCTCACGCGGTTCCATCCGGCCCAGTGGCAACGGCGGCACACGTGCAGCTTGGTGCATGCGTTCCGAACTACGAGGTGCAGGAGCATGTTTACGAAGAAAACTCACCGTACTCGGATGTCGTCAAAGAGATCATCAAACTGGATTCGGGCTGGCTTCAAATCCCCGAGGTCCCGGGCATCGGCGTCGAACTCGATGAAGACGGTATCGCCAAGCACCCGTACACTTTCGGACCAATCGGGGGCGCGTTGCGGGATGACGGCTCGGTAGCGTTGAGATAGCCGGTCCCCGATTGACGTTGGAATTGTCGTTGAAAGGAAACATAGATTGAGTCTGAACTTGGGATTGGTTGGATGCGGTGGTATGGGCATGCGTCATGCGCACGGTTATATCGAGATGCGGAAGCATTTCGATTCCTTCACGTTGTCCGCGGTGTGCGATCGGCACGAAGCGGCGGCTAACGGTGTCGCATCGGCGGTCGAGGATGCGACCGGACATCGCCCGCAAGTATTTACGGATTATGAAGCCATGCTCGCGTCTGGCGTCCATGCGGTCGATATCGTGACGGACACGCGAATGCATCACACCTTCGCATTGCAGGCATTCGACGCCGGAGTTCACATCCTGACCGAGAAACCGATGGCCCTAACGATGAAGGCGTGCCGACTCATGCGAGACGCCGCTGAGGAAAAGGGTTTGGTGCTCTCGATCGGCGAGCAGTATCGTCGCGATCCCATGAATCGACTCGCCAAGGCGCTGCTCGACGCAGGCGCGATCGGCGAGCCAGGCTTCGCAATGAAGGTGTCGCTAGGTGGCGGTTCTGGTCTCATGCACGATACCGGGTGGCGGGCGCTGAAGTCGCGCGCCGGAAGCGTCATCATCGAGCAGGGCGTACACGAGGCTGATCTACTCATCTACTTCCTAGGAGATATCGAGTCGTTGTCGGCGGATACCGGGCTATTCGCTCCTGTCCGAACACGGGAGGGGATGACAGGTCAAATCGCACAGTTCTACTCGCATCGCGTCGAAGACGCTTTCGCCAATCAGGAGACGGTTGAGATCGACCAAGAAGACACTGCGATCGGGATCCTGAGGTTCGCTTCAGGCGCGATTGGTCAACTTACGATCACCAATGCCTCGATCGGTTACGGAGCGGGCATCAACACCATTCACGGTAGCGCGGGCACTATGCAGATGCCGCCGACCCGTACCGGCGTACCCCCAAGCATCTACCTAGAATCTGCGCAAGAGCCGCTCAGCCAACAGCAGATGCTTGAATTGGTGCCCGATTGGGAACTCGATGAAGTAACGGCGACGTTCTTCGGTGGATCTAGGAGAATGGGTTCTTATGAGGTTGGTTTTGAGGCCATTGACCGCATTTTGGTGGCGATCGAAATGAAGGAGTTGGCATCGGCAATAGAATCGAACTGTAGAAAAGTCGAAGTCGATGCCGAGGTTGGGATGAAAGCCTTAGCAGTTTCCTATGGAATACTAGAATCTGGCAACTCCGGACAACCGGTTTCGCTCGTCGACATTATGGACGGTTCCGTTGCCGAATATCAATCCGAGATCGACCGCGAGGCGGGGATCTGAACAAACCCCGCACCATCAATTTGCAAAGATTGCAGTTGCATTCCTGATCCTCTTTGCGTTGACGTGGGGAGTCGCTTGCGCTTCGCACGCGCTGGAAGACGACACCGACTACTCGGTGAAGGTTTGCGATCGCGTCGACGACATCAGTGACGGGATGCTGCGCGAGGAGCTTTCGGTCGAAGATATCGAAGCGCACATCGAATTGCTTGAATCTGAACTCGATTCTGTGCGTGGCGAGTTGGTCGATGCTACGGAACGCTTCATCTTGGCGCTGAAGGAGATTCTCGCGGGCGGATACTATGACTATCCGACCTTGCAAGTGCTCAACTACCTCGACACCTACGAACACATGGAACAACATGTCGAGGGATACGAAGCCTTAGAAAATGTTCGCTTCGAGTGCGAATATGTTGGCAAGGAGTGGATCGGTGATGCACCCGCCGTACAAGTGCATTTCAGCCAATCCGGTATTGAAGCCGGCAAATATACGCTCGAAGAACTGATCGAACATGGGGAGACGCTGTTCACCGCGTCCTTCAATGCGCTTGACGGTGCTGGACGACCCACACGAACCGGCGACTCGAGATTCCGAGACCGGCGAGAAGGCTTCGAGAGCTTCAACCGCATTTCAGGACCGGACTCCAACGCCTGCAGCGGTTGTCACAACTTGCCGGTCATCGGCGGCGGCGGCGACAACGTTGCAAACGTGTTCGTCCTTGGACAACGGTTCGAGTTCGTCGATTTCAACGATCAGATGGAGTTTGATTTCCGCGACGATCTGGAGGATCGACTGCAGTACGAACAGGAGGATGAGGACCCCCTGACTCTGCAAAACGTAGGCAACGAGCGCAATACCGTCGGAATGTTCGGCTCCGGTTTCGTCGAGCTTCTTGCGCGCGAGATCACGCGTGAGTTGCTCGCTCAGGAAGAAGCGACAATCGCCGAAGCCAAGAAGTCTGGCTGGCCCGTGCGCCGTGAAATCAGCGCAAAGGGCATCGACTTCGGTGCTATCACCGCCCACCCTAACGGCTTCGTATACACGAGCGAAGTCGAAGGCGTAGACGGCGATCTCATCGTCAGACCGTTCAGCCAAAAAGGTGTGTTTAGGAGTTTGCGCGAGTTCAACAACGATGCCATGTTGCACCACCACGGTATCGAGAATTACGAGCGCGTCGGCTCTTTCATCGACCGAGACGGCGATGGAGTGGTCAACGAGATGACGCCGGGGGATGCTACCGCGCTCGTGGCATTCTTGGTTTCCCTTCCGGCTCCGGTCCCTGAAACGCCTGAAGACCCCGATCAACGAGCAATCGTCGAGTTAGGCCGACAGAAATTCACTGATATCGGATGCGCCTTATGCCACATACCGGAGCTCCCGCTCGAATCTCTGGTCTTCACGGAACCAAATGAATTCAACATCGGCAAAGACCTGCGACCTGAAGCGACCGATGCTGTTTTGGAGATCGATCTCAGCGACTTAGCGAGCGAACTCCGAAAAGATGAGAACGGACATTATTTGATACCGGTTTTCTCTGATCTCCGTCGTCACGACATGGGTGAAGATGGAGTTCTGGACAACGAGGAGATTATCCAAGGGGGCGTACCAACGGAGCAATGGATGACTCGAAGGTTGTGGGGTTTCGCCTCCGAACCGCCGTTCCTGCATCACGGACGCGCGACGCTGATCTCCGACGCTATCGTGGCCCACGGTGGATCAGCGAACGGCGCTCGGAATCGCTTCATCGGCCTCCCCCAAGAAGAAAAAGACGCATTGATTGCCTTCCTAAAGACCTTGACCATCCCGACCCAGTAGCCGACATCAAACCATGGTCCCGCTGAGACTACTCCCCGCCGTAGCGTTCGCAATTCTAGTCTCTATGACCGCGTTTGCTTGCCAAACCGAACCCTCGAATAGAACAGACGACGGCGCTGAATCCACTGTTACACCCATCGCAAAAGTATCCGCTGACATTGCCCTTTTGGCTCACCGGTTGGTCTTCGCATACATGTCCGACAAGCCGTGGGGCTTCTTCGGAGCTACTTGCGAAACGTGGATCGAGGACGACTACCTGTGGGAAACTTCGATGAGCGACATGCAACCCGACGGGCGCATCAAAATAACCTATCAGCGCAACGAGGATCGGATCATCGGACCCGAAAAACTGGTCTTCTACGTCGACATCGATTCTCAGGAAGTTGCAGGCGACAACAAACCCGACACCGACACCGGCAGATTGGGCGTTGCCGAAGGCTGCGATCAATGGTGATAAACACTGTTTGGTTAAACTAATCAAGCAGTGAAGCAGAGCATGATGCGTGACGGAGTGATGTTTTGCGCTGATTGCATCTTCAGGCTTTTACCCTTGACGCTTCGTTCGCTAATTGAGAAAATAGAGGGTATATGAAGGAATGCAAATCGAATGGGGAGCCAAGGCTATCAAGGATATGCGTCGCCTCACCCCACGGGATAGAGAGCGGATCGTTGCCAAGATCGAGCAGTATGCCGAAGACCCGGCCTCGCTTGCCAGACAGGTGAGTGCACTTACGGGGAGCGATTACAAGCGGTTAAGGGTTGGCAACTATCGTGTCATCTTCAATACTGAACATAACGAATCCCCAATCATGATAGTCCTAAGGATTCGACACAGAAGGGAAGCTTATGACTAGCGAAGAGACGATAACTCTGCCCCGCAAGGAGTACGACGCCCTAATCGAGCGCAATAGTGAACTCGAAGACATGCTGGCGGCTTTAGACGCAGACGACGGCGTTCGCATTCCCCACGAAGTCGCTCTTGACATTATTAGTGGGAAAAGTCCAGTACTAGCGTTTCGGGACCACCGAGGCATCACTTTACGTGAACTGTCGGAGAGAACCGGAATCGCAGTTGGCTATCTCTCCGAGATAGAACGTCGACGAAAACCAGGCTCCACTTCGGCCTTGACCCGAATCGCCAGTGCCCTCGGTACCACGATCGATGTATTAGTGAACGAATAGAGCCAGAATCTGCAACCACTCACAACTCACGCTATCTACCCCAGATACGGCGGCGACCGGCAAGGCGGCGAATCTTCCGCGGTCGCCCCAAGTACTTGAATAGACAGGATCCGAACCACATGCCCCTGCGCCCAATCTCCGATGTCGCCCAAGACCTCGGTTTCTCCCCGGCAGATATCGAAACCTACGGAAACGACAAAGCCAAAATCCCGCTTCAATCGTTTCCGAACCGCGAAACACCGGGCAAGTTGGTAGTCGTCACCGCCATCACACCTACACCCGCCGGTGAAGGCAAATCCACAACCGCGGTTGGCTTGACGCAAGGGCTATCAAAAATCGGCAAGAACGTCGCACTGACGATCCGGCAACCATCATTGGGCCCGGTCTTTGGCCACAAAGGTGGTGGCACGGGCGGCGGCAAATCGACCGTTCAACCAGCGAACGAAATCAACCTGCATTTCACCGGCGATTTCCACGCCATGGAGTCTGCTCACAACCTTCTCGCCGCGATGACCGACAACGCGGTGTACCGAGGCGCGATACCCGGACTTCAACCCGACGGCGTCGCGTGGCGTCGGGTTACGGATGCTGAAGACCGCGCGCTACGCCAGGTAGTTACCGGCGTCGGTGGTCGACTAAATGCCCCAATGCGCGAGGCAGGTTTCGATATCAACGCCGCGTCCGAGATCATGGCGATACTGGCATTGACGAACGGCTACGCTGACCTTCGTGAACGTATCGGTAACATCGTCGTTGGATGGACGACGGACCGAAAACCGGTGACCGCTCGCGAAATCGGCGGCATCGGCTCGATGATGGCCCTGTTGCGAGACGCCGTTAAGCCGAACCTCGCCCAGACACTGGAAGGACAACCGGCGATCGTTCATATGGGACCGTTCGGCAACATCGCGCACGGTTGCAGTTCAATCCTTGCGGATATTCTCGCCGTCAATACCGCTGATATCACGATTACCGAGGCTGGATTCGGTGCCGATCTCGGTTTCCAAAAATTCATGGATATCAAAGTCCGGCAAGGCGGTCCAGAGCCTTCCGCCGCGGTCGTCGTCGCAACGATTCGCGGACTCAAATGGCACGGTGGCGTGAAACGAGACGCGCTCGAATCGTCGAATGTAGACGCCGTGAAAGTCGGCGCTCAGAACCTGGCGAACGCGATCCGTATCGTCAAGATGTACGGTCTGCCTGCGGTAGTAGCAATCAATCAATTTCCGTCAGATACCGCCGAGGAGATCGCGGCCGCCAAGAACGCTGCGATCGAGGCCGGCGCAGTAGGTGTGGCGGAGGCACGTGGGTTCGCCGAAGGCGGTGCTGGCATGACTGACCTAGCCGAAGCGGTCTGGGACGCAGCTCACTCCGGTGTTGCGGACGTCAATCTGCTCTACGAGGACAATTTGTCAACCATCGATAAAGTTGAGAGGATCTCCGAGAAACTGTTCAATGCGGACGGTGTCGAATGGGGACCGCTAACCAAGACAACCGCACGCCGTTTCGAGTCGAACGGCTGGGACTTCCCGATCTGCATGGCTAAGACGCACCTTTCCGTTTCGGCAAATCCAAGACTGCTTAACGTGCCCCGCGGCCACACGATCCCGATCCGCGAGTTGCGAGTCCTGGCCGGCGCGAAACAGATCGTAACCTTGGCTGGCAACATCATCACCTTGCCGGGCCTACCTTCAAACCCGAACGCGTGGGACATCGACCTCAACGACGAAACAGGCGAAATCACCGGCATACTCAGCACTTAGAACAAAAACCCCTCCACTTCGGGTGTTGTGCACAACCACCCGCTCTTTGAACTAGGATGCGAAGGATGGGGAAGGATAGGAAGGATGGGTTGTTGTGGGAGGGGGTTGTTGCCTAGTGTGCCCCTCCCCGCCGCGCCCCTCTGGATTCCGGCTTTCGCCGGAATGACGAACAGCCCGTCATACCCCCGCACGCGGGTATCCAGAGCAAAGCAAAGCACGCCAACAGCCCATCCTTTCGGATTTTTTTGCAGTCTGCAAACTTACGTCCGTTGGTTTATACTACCTATTCAGTTATCAGAGGAATTAACTTGAAATCGAGGGTGTGTAAGTGTTAGAATATCCCCCCCGAAAAATTGGGAAACTGCAAGAGGGGTGCTATAACCTTGCCGCGCGCGTTTCCCCCGCTCAACTCTCTGCGGCTACCCTTGGCCGCGGTGTCTCTGGTTGCCTGCCTGCTCACGTTCGTCCTCGTTCACGATGAGCCCGTCGCGGCACAGAATGCGGCATTAACAGTCTCACCGCGTTCTTTGACCATTCCCGTCGGCTCAAGGGCGTGCTATCTGGTTGCGCCTTCCACTAGACCAACTGCCAATCTCACCATTCCTGCAACTGCAACTCCTTCAGTTTCCAACCCCACCCCCTCCGACTATTTTGATTTTTTGGAAATAGAAGCGGTGACAGAACCGGGCCTAGGTAAGTGGGAAAACGGTCTGAATTTCTGCCTCAAAGGGAAAGCTGTCACGAGTGGCGCCATCACGATCACGCATAGTGTTACATCAAGCGACACGAACTACAACGGGATCTCGGTACCCTCTGTGACTGTGACGGTGACCGCCGCCGATACTACGCCCACGATTCGGTTCCTGCACACCGAGATGCGGGTGAGCGAGGGCGACACGCTTAATTTCCAAGGCCAAAAGCCTGTTATCCATAATGTCCACGAGCTAGGCATAAAACGTCTTACTGTCAAGCTCGATATCGCGCCGGCACCGAGCACAAGCGGAAATATCATATGGCATCTTCCGAATCCCGACTGTCACAGAGGACAAGCCTCTGGTCACGGGTCGAACTACACCTGCCTCCAAGACTACGCTCCGAATGGCAGAACCGCCAACTGGGACATCGACTGGGCTGCCGAAGGGCTGTACGCCCGCCACATGAAGTTCACCAGCGGCAGCAACGACATGGAGTTCACATTCGATATCCGGAAGGACAACTGGGTCGAACAGGACGAGTGGCTGGAGGTCTTCC
>MPNN01000018.1 GCA_002239045.1 SAR202 cluster bacterium bin127 | reverse complement strand
TCTCATCTCGCAGATGTACGACTGGCGCAACGACCCGCAGTGGAAGGCGGAAAAGGCGCACACCGACCGCTGGGACCGGGCGCTTCTGGCGTTCGGCGAGACGGTCTCCGATTCTTCGCTCACGGCGCTCACGGCGTCGGAGGCTCAGGGCTTCGCGGACCGCGGCTGGACGCGCTGGGTGCCGGTCGCCGAGGCGCTGAAGGAGATCGAGGCCGCGGCGCAGCAACCCGCGCAGAACCAGAACCAGGAGCAGGCGCCCTACGCTGATCTCATCTCGCAGATGTACGACTGGCGCAACGACCCGCAGTGGAAGGCGGAAAAGGCGCACACCGACCGCTGGGACCGGGCGCTTCTGGCGTTCGGCGAGACGGTCTCCGATTCTTCGCTCACGGCGATGACGGCGTCGGAGGCTCAGGGCTTCGCGGACCGCGGCTGGACGCGCTGGGTGCCGGTCGCCGAGGCGCTGCGGGAGATCGAGTCGCAGTAGCAACAGCCGCAAAATCCCCTCTCCCTCAACGGGAGAGGGGCAGAACCTGTCCCGGACCACGATACGGGGCAAGGGGGAAGAACTAAGGGTATTAAACTTAAACACGTCCAAACAATACCCATCTTGGAACATCCTAGTTCAAAACGCCCTCCACGTCATACCCGCGCGGCTCCCGTCATACCGCGCACGCGGGTAACCAGAGGAAAACAAACCACGCCATTACACATCCTTAAAATCCTTCCCCATCCTTCGCATCCTAGTTCAAAACGCCACACCCCGCGTCGTGTACCGTAGTCTGCAATCAATGCCGTAACGCAGACTAGAGGAGCTCCCATGGCCCAGAACACAAAGGTCGTCATCGTTGGCGCCGGACATAACGGACTGGTCGCCGCTGGATACCTTGCACGGGCCGGGCTGGACGTCCAGGTGCTCGAGCGCAGGGACGTCGTCGGAGGCGCCGTCGTCACCGAAGAGTGGTTCCCTGGCTACCACATCTCAACCTGCTCCTACGTTTGCCACATCCTCCAGAAGAAGGTGATCGACGATCTGGAGATGCGCAAGCACGGCTTCCACGTCTACCCGATAGACCCGGGGCGCGTCCATCCCTACCCCAATGGAAAGGCGCTGACCTTCTGGCACGACGACGCCAGGACAGTCGAGGACCTTGCTGGACAATCCCCGGAAGACGCCGTCGCCTGGTTTGAATGGGCCAACTTCTGGCACCGCGCCGTACGGATACTCAGCGACTACTACCTCGGACCTCCTCCCTCGCTCGCCGAACTCGCCGCGCGGTTCCGACAAGAAGGCGAGGAAGAACTCCTCGAGACACTGCTAACCGTCCCGCTGAGAGAACTGGTCGAACGCTACTTCGTATCCGACGAGGTGAAGGCGGCCGTCGCCATCGGCGCGTTCGACATGGGCGACATATCTGCGCCCGGCAGCGCATACATCACCGCGCTCTATCGCTTCAGCGCCTTCCGCGAAGACACCGAAAACTACGGCATCGTCCGCGGCGGCATGGGCGGAATCACCCAGTCCCTCGCCCGATCCGCCGAGGAATCGGGCGTCACAATCAAGACCGGCGCTGAGGTCAGACGCATTCTCGCCAACAATGGCAAAGCAACCGGTGTCGAACTCGAGAATGGCGAGGTCATCGAAGCCGACGTCGTGCTATCCAACGCCGATCCCAAACGCACCTACCTAAAGCTCATCGACGAGTCCGATCTTGACGACGAATTCGTCGACGAGGTAAAGGCGCTCAAGACCCAAGCCGCCTCCGCCAAGTTCCTGTGCGCTATGAAGGAGCTTCCCGATTTCTCCCGCCACCTCGGCTCCGACTTCAACCCTGAGCACTTGGCGATGATGACGCTCAGCCCGTCGATTGACCAATGCCAAAACGCTTGGAACGACGCCCAGAATGGACGCATAACGGATACACCCATCATGCAGCTCCAGATACCGTCCGTCTACGACAAGACGGTCGCACCCGACGGGCACCACGTCCTTTCCCTCTGGGTCTACTACCTGCCGCCACACCTTCCCGACGGCCCATGGTCGGAGATGCGACAAGAATACGGTGAGTGGCTCATCGACTACGTTACTCAGTACGCGCCCAACTTCAGAGACGCAATCATCGACTGGACACTGCTCACCCCCGAAGACATCGAGGAGCGTATCGGCCTGACCGACGGCAACATCCGCCACCTCGATATGATCCCGCAGCAGATGATGTCACGTCGACCACTACCCGGCTGGTCCGACTACCGTTCACCCATCAAGAACCTCTACCTCTGCGGCGCAGGCGGCCATCCCGGCGGCGAAGTAACCGGAGCACCCGGCCACAACGCCGCCCACATCGTGCTGGAAGACCTCGCCCGTTGAACTAGGATGCGAAGGATTGGAAAGGATGGGAAGGATACCCGCCGCCCCTCTGGATTCCCGTGTGCGGGTGCTGTGCATAACCTCCGTCATTCCGGCGAAAGCCGGAATCCAGAGGGGCCGGGCAACAGGGAGGCGCACGTGATCTGACCGTGAATCCGTCGTAAGCGAGGTTGTGCAAAGCACCCGTGCGCGGGAATCCAGAGAAAAACAAAATACGCCGTTTCCTGCGCGCACCCACAGACCGCGGCATCAACATCAACCCCGATCGTTGAGCTCCACCAACGTCCGCGCAACGGCAACCGCGCCAAACTTACCTACACCACTAGAATCGAAAAGGCCGGAGGTTCGCCTTGGAAAAGCGGTAAAACGAAGGATGCGACTACCACGTGCGACATCGCATCCTACTCCCTCCGGCCGTTCTTGCGGACTTGTCCGTTAACCGAACACCGCTACTGAGAGTATACCCCAAGCGCCGCCCCCCTTCGCTTTGCGAAGGGGTTCTGTGCACAATCATTCCCCTTGATGCCGGTAGGGGCAGGTTTCAAACCTGCCCCTACGTTTGGCTTTGGACGCCGTTGCCCGGCCTCTCTGGATTCCGGCTTTCGCCGGAATGACGGTGGTTGCGCGCACCCACAAACCGCGCCATCAACATCAACCCCGATTGTTGAGCTCGACCAACGTCCGCTCCACATCCTCCGCTTCCAGCGACACCCGTTCCCACTCTTCCCACAAAGACTTTTGCTCTTCTTGGAGAGTTCGGTAGCGTTTGCCAGACTCTTCCAGTTTTGTCTGGTAGTCGATCCGTTCAGGATCGGCGAAAAAGGCCTCCAGCTCCGACGTCAAAGCTTCGCGCTCGGCGATAGCTGCGCTGATCTTGTCGATCCGAGCCGCTAACTGACGTGCCTGTTTGGTCAACGCACGCTGTTGCCGCGTATCAGGAGTAACGATTCTCCGAGATCGCCGACCATTGGACGCGGCCGGTCTGGCACCGTTGGGGTAATCAGTCGTCTTACCCTTCGTACTGGCCGAAGCAGACCTCATCTCGTCTTCCCGCTCTTTCCGGTACAGATAACCGTCGTAATCGCCCGGGAACACTCTCGGCAACCCGCCGTCGATCTCGATGATCTTGTTCGCCACCTGACGAATCAACGTCCGGTCGTGAGTTACGAGGCAGATCGTCCCGCCGTAATCGCCCAGCGCATCGGCCAGGATCTCCCTCGATGCGATGTCTAGGTGGTTGGTCGGCTCGTCCATCAGCAGGAAGTTGCTGGGTTGCAGGAGCAGTTTAGCCAGCGCAACCCGCGCCTTTTCGCCACCGGACAGCACGGAGATCGGCTTGAGGATGTCGTCGCCGCTGAACAGAAAACCGCCCAACGTGTTGCGCAGGTTCTGATCCGACTCCATCGGCGCGGTCGCCCGCAGTTCCTGAAGGGGATTGTTGTTGGGGTTGAGCTGGTCGAGAACGTGTTGGGCGTAGTAGGCCGAGGTCACGTTGTGCCCAAGCTTGCGCTGTCCGCTTTCAAAGGGCAGAACACCGGCGAGAATCTTGAGCAAAGTCGATTTACCCGCCCCGTTGGGGCCGACGAGAGCGACCCGGTCGCCACGCTCCAAAGTCAAGTTCAATCGTTCATAGACGACATTGTCGCCGTACGATTTGCCGACGTCCGTCAACGTCAAGACGTTGTTGCCACCACGCGGCGGCTTCGGGAATGAAAATCGAGCCTTCTTAGTCGCCCGTGGCAGTTCGATGATCTGTACCTTCTCGAGCTGCTTGATCCGGCTTTGGACTTGGCTCGCCTTGCTCGCCTTGGCGCGGAAGCGCTCGATGAACTCAGTTTGCCGCTGTATCTCACGCTCCTGACGTGCCGCGGCCGACTGCTTGATCTCCATCGCTCGCTCACGAGCAATCAGGTAGTCATCATAGTTGCCGCGGTGGTGCACGACCTCTCCCGGCTCGATCGCCAAAATCTGTTCGGCAACTTGATTCAAAAACGCCCGGTCGTGGGACGTGACAATCACGCCTCCGGGGAACGAGGAGAGATATTTCTCAAACCACAGATGCGCTTCGAGGTCCAGGTGGTTCGTCGGCTCGTCCAGCAGAAGGATGTCCGGCCTTCTGAACAGCAGCCGCGCCAACTCCGCCCGCATGATCCAACCGCCGCTGAACTCCTTCATATTGCGAGAGAAATCCGACTGCTTGAAACCGAGGCCCGACAGAATCGCCTTCGCCTCATGGTCGCGGTTCTCCCCGCCAGCCGCCTCCAACTCCAAATCGAGCTGCGAGAGCAGGTCCATCAACCTCTGTTGCTCTTCTGGGTCCGTAGCCTCCGACACTTCCTCCCAAGTAGCCGCAATGCGGTCGGTTAGAGCATTCACCTCATGATTGGCGTCCAAAACCTCCTGCAACAGCGAACGCCCAGCAAACTCCCCCGGCTCCTGCCTCAGATACCCAACCGTAGTATTACGCCGCCGCGTCACCGAACCAGAATCCGGCTCATTCTCCCCCGCAAAAATGTCCAGAAGCGTCGTCTTACCCGAACCATTCGCACCAATCAAAGCAATCCGATCACCCATAGCCATAGACAAGTTCAACCCACTGAACAGCGTCCGTTCAGAATAAGCCTTGCCGATGTCAGATGCGAAGAGCATGGGTATGTTCAGTTTATTGAACTAGGATGCGAAGGATTGGGAAGGAGGGAAAGGATGGGGTGTTATGGGCGAGGGTTGTTGCGTTGATGTCGGTCGCGCGGGTCGGCCGTCATTCCCGGTAGCCCACGTCGTTCCCGAGAGCCTCCGTCATTCCCGCGTCCCTTTCCGTCATCCCGCGCACGGGTTCTGTGCGCAACCACCGTCATTCCGGCGAAAGCCGGAATCCAGAGGGGCGGCGGGGTGGTTTGAACTGGGATGCGAAGGATTGGGAAGGAGGGAAAGGATGGGTTGTTATGGGCGAGGGTTGTTTCGTTGATGTCATTCCCGCGAGCCCGCGTCATTCCGACGAGCCCACGTCATTCCCGCGTCCCCCTGCGTCATTCCCGCGTCCGCGGGAATGACGGGTGCGGCGGGCATCCTTCCCATCCTTCCCAATCCTTCGCATCCTAGTTCAAAGAAGCGGCGTGCATTGTTGTACTCTGGATTCCCGCGTCCGCGGGAAACCATGCGTGCGGCGGGCACCCTTCCCATCCTTCCCCATCCTTCGCATCCTAGTTCAAAACCCGCACTACCCAAGGAATCGAAATTGCCGTCGGCACAAACTCAACCGGTAACTCTCGACGAACGCACAGACACCGCGATCGAGTACCACGGCAACATCTTGGATCGCCATGAAGCCGGCGATTCCGAAAGCGATATCCGAATCGCTTTCCGCGACTTCGCTTTGCACACCGGACTCATCGCCGACGAAGGTGAAATCAAGACCGAAGTCCCACCAGCGACCGACAGCACGAAGCGCGTCGATATGTACGCGCGCAACACCTACGTCGAGTTCAAACGAAACCTCATTGTCAACGGACGCATCGATCCCAGCTACACAGCGCAACTGGACGGTTACCTGCTGGAATCGGTCAAATCCGGTTGGGGCATCGAGAACGGGATCCTCACCGACGGCAAGCACTACCTGAAACGCACCATCGGCGAGGGCATCCTGCCGATCTCGCACAACACCGCTTACACCTTCGAACAGCCGAACCAAGGCCCCCGGCTCCGCGAATACCTCTTCGGCATCCTAAACACCGATGCGCTGGATATCGCGCCGAGTCACGATACCCTCACCAAGCATCTCGCCGCCGGCAGCGATCTCCTAAGTCAGGCCACGGCCCTCCTGAAAGACGCGCACGACGCGAACCGCGACAACCCGACCGTAGCCGTCAAACGAAAGCTCTGGCAAGACCTCCTCGAAGTCGCACTCGGACAAGACTCGACCGGCGACCCCGACACCGCCGATTGGCTGTTCATTCGCCACACCTATCTCACCACGCTCATCGCCCTAATCATTCAAGCCTATTTCGGCATCGACATCGTCCACGAGGCAGACAACGCCCCTGAATCCCTCCTCAACGGCGACACGCTCCACGCACACACCAATCTTAAGGGCGTCATCGAATCCGACCTCTTCCAATGGCCCGCCGAGATCGGTGCCACGCAATACATCCGCTCCATCGCCCGAAAAGTCGCCCAATTCGACTGGTCCAAACGTCCCGACGAACTAGCGGCCATCCTCTACCAGAACACCATCACCACCGAAGAACGGCGCAAGATGGGCGAGTACTACACCCCCCGATGGCTCGCGCAGACCATCGTCGAGGAACTGATTCCCGATCCGCAAAACACCGTCGCCATGGACCCCTCATGCGGCTCCGGCACCTTCATCGAGTGCCTCGTACGCAACATCATCGACCACTCGCACAACCAGCATCCCACCGACACGCTCCGCAAGCTCCAGACCAACGTCATCGGCATCGACCTGCATCCCGTCGCCGTCCAACTCGCAAAAGCGACTTGGGTCCTGAACTCACACGAAGTCATCAACGCCGCCCGATACGGTGGCCACCAAGACGACATCGCGCCGCCCATATACCTAGGCGACTCCCTTCAACTCCGTTACGAGCAAAATATCACGACGCTAGGCGATCACATCGCACTTCGCACAACCGAGCAACTGCCCGGTGAAACCGACACCGTCCGCTTTCAAGTACCGATGTCCCTAGCCCGCGACGGCGAGAGTTTCGACCGACTGATGCTAGACCTCGCCGAAGCGGTCGCACACGAATCGGATGTCGAAGCGATGCTAGACCGGTTTCAGATAAACGATACGGTTACACGCGAGTCGATGGCCCAGATCGCACAGCAGATGCGGGAGCTACAAGCCATCGGACGCGATCACGTGTGGGCATACTACCTTCGCAACATGGTGCGCCCAGCCGTGATCTCGGAACAGCGAGTCGACTCCATCGTCGGCAATCCCCCGTGGTTGAGCTACAACAAGAGCGCCGATATTGTCCGTGAGGAACTGGTTAACCTCAGCAAGAACGCCTACGGCATCTGGGTTGGCGGGCGACAAGCGTCAAATCAGGATATTGCCACACTCTTCTTCAGCCGAGTTACCGACCTCTACTTGAAACCAGACGGTAAGATCGGCATGGTCCTGCCGCACAGTGTCTTACGCTCCGGACAGCACCTCAAGTGGCGGAACGGCTACTGGCAGACGCAAGGCGGTATCACTAAACACGCCGCCGCAGTCGATTTCAGCACCAAGCCACCGTACGACCTAGACAACCTCGAACCCAACGATTTCTTCCCTATTGCCAGCGCAGTCGTATTCGGACGAGCGCGTGATAACGGAAATGATTTCGGCAAGATCAAGCGCCAAGCGCGCCCGCTTGCGCCCGGACGGGTTGAGATGTGGCGCGGTGCTACCGACACTCCCCGAGTCACCAGACAAGTGGAAACCCTGAACCACGACGACGGCGAGTTCCATTCAACCTACGCGAGCATCGCAACGGAAGGTCCTTCCATCAGAGATCGTCGGCTTTTTTTCGTAACGATCGAACCCAACCAAACATTCGTGGCAGCTCCCAACACGTTCAAAACTTATCCGCGCAAGGGTTCGCAAGACAAGAAGAAGTACGACGTTGGCGCGTTGGGTGGCAACGTCGTCCACAGTGACAACCTGTTCGACATCTATTTGGGCGAGAGCGTCGCGCCATTTGTAACACTTCCGGCGTTGACCGCCGCGCTGCCCGTTGATAAACCATCCATGACGCTGCCGCTGGATCACAGCAGTTGCCCCACCAATCCCAAAACCGGCAACATCAGGCACAACGCATGTGTAGTAGAGACCGCCCAACTCGATACTCGGATGCGATCGCGTTGGAAAACAATTGAGTCCCTCTGGGATGCCAACAAAGGCAAGAACAACAAAATGTCGCTCTATCAGCGACTGAATTACCACAACATATTGACCAGCCAACTGGAATGGATGCACAACCCGGGCGAGCGTCCGATTCGCATTGCTTACACTACCAGCGGCACACCTACTGCAACGCTAATCCGCGACGACAAAGCCATTTTGGACGAAACGCTTTATCAAGTAACTTGCCGCAATATCGACGAGGCATACTACCTGCTGGCAATCATCAACAGCGACGCTCTGGCAACAGCAGTAAACCAATTCATGCCAAAGGGATTATTCGGCGCACGCCACCTCCACAAACACCTCTGGAAACTACCCATCCCGGAATTCGATCCCAACAACGCCGACCACGCCGACCTCTCCCGCCTAGGCAGACGCGCAGCTGTCGAAGCGGAGAATGTGATCGCCGCGCTGGGTGAACCGCTACCGTCCGTTACGAAGGCACGTTCCGTGCTCCGGCACGAGTGGCAACCGAGTAGTGCAACCGCCAAGGATATCGAAACCGCCGTCCAGCAGTTGTTGTCATGATGGACGCGAAACATGCAACCCGATTCGAATTTCATGTCTGCCCAAGCGCATGATTCCCGTAAAGTAGGCATCCGAAAGTACCATTGAGAGAGCGGGGGAGTGGCGTAATGGTAGACGCGCATGCCTTTGGAGCATGTTGCCCAGGTCGTGCGGGTTCGAGTCACGCCGTCCCCACAATGTAAAGACGGAAGAAACGGGAACGCGGGCTTTCAGATCGCTTGGAGGTGGCGTTGATTGAGTCGACGAGCCGAAATTCGATCATGCAAACAGCAACGTTGTAGCCAACAGGTCTGCGGATCGTTCCCCAAAGCAGGTAGATTGACTATGCCATACGAAGTTTTCAGCTTGTTCTATCGATGTTCTGACTTGCATGGGTCGCACAAGAAATTCACGGACGCGGTTGCGTGTTTTACCGAATTGACTAAACGGTACAACGGGAACATTCCCGTCCACCCGGTTTCGCAAAAATACGTGTACGCCATAGCCGCAATCGATAGAAAAGGGAACCAAAGAAACTACTCGAACTCGGATAAGAATCAGGCGAAGACCCAGAATATTGATCCTAAGGCTCAGCTTACTGAAATTCCTACGATCACCACATTTTCCCATGTAGCAAGAATGTATCACGAAGCGTTGAAACTGTTTCCGATATCAGAGATCAATCTTTCGGACATATTTGATTACACGGACCGACGGCGGCATTTTTGGACTACGGATGCCGGTATAGGTCAAGCGTTGGCGTACGCCCAACAAAGTGTTTTCACGTTGGAACTGTCTTTCAAGGCATATTTGGAGGTGCTTGGTAAATTAGCTTCGACAGATGCGACTGACGTCCAAAAATGGCAAACACATGAGCTTGTTGACCTATACAAGCTTATGTCCTCTGATGAGATGATAGAACTAGAACGATGGTGGCATCATTCAGATGCGAAGCGAAACCATTTCAACGGTACCTTTCAAGAATTCGTTAACGAATGCAAGAAACTTTATGGCAAATGGCGATATATTACTGACCTGAAATCTTCGAATGCCTCAATCGACATACCAATGTTGCTTAGTGTTTCGGAGTTTTTGATTGAGGCGGGACACCGTAAATTCAAGCAACGCTCACCCGTTAAAATCACCTTCAATGAGATCACCTCGACCAACGACGAGGATGGCCGGGAGTCCAGGCGCCCAACTCATGGATTGGTTAATGGCGTAGTACGTTCGGTGCGAATACATCCGGGGTTCGACCCCTTTGACTTAGTGGAGGTCGTGATCGCTTCCGAAGAATACGATGAAGAGGTCACGGCACATTTTCATAAACGAAACGTCAAGCAATATTCTGGTCTTGAGGGAAAAGAAGTAGAGTTATCGGGATTTATCGAAAATGACCGACCCTATATCTTGACTAACCCAGAACACTTCGACTCGTATCGAGTTTCACCGGCGTATGAGACTGAGCTTCTGACCCTTAAGGGAGTAATTTATGACTTCAAACCGATCCGTTACCCGAATGTTGGGGATGTGAAGTTTAACTTGGTGCTTTTTGATGAAACCTACTTTACGCACGTCCAATGCTTCTTTTCGACTGATGAAGAGCGAGCCCATGTCTACGGGCTGCAACTTGGCGACCGGATATTGATCAGTGGATTGGTCACACGATGTGAAGGGGTGCCGATGATTTTGGTTGATCCTCGGGACCTTCAAGTCGATGGTGCCGAACGTAGTAACGCGAGGGATAAAGGTACGTAGAGATGAAGCAGTTCCGCCTATTGGGTGAGTCGGGTTTGACTCAGTCGTGTTTAATCGCACTTGAAAGCGAGCTTTTGGGCCCGATGCCCATTCAAAAAACCACGGTTCTTACGAAAAACGGTCGAGAGCATTTGTTCGTAATATGGGAGTCGTTGGACTGGCCTTACCTCGGCGCGATAATTCCTAACGGTTTCATGAGCGGTTACTCGGGTGAAGGCGGTAGGGGATTCTCTTTGGCACTTTGCATGATCCACGAGTTGCAGATTCCGATCGAACATTTGAAGGTGAACAACACCGTATTCGACAGGATTGACAAGGGCGATTTTCCAATGGCATGGCACAAGCACGTGAACAATTCTGCTATGCCGCTACAGATGCCAGTTGGCGGGTGGGTATTCAAAAACCATTGGCAGTTGATGTCTGATCACCGGTTGTGGCGAGTGCAGAGTTGGAAACGCTGGAACTCACCTATGGATTGGCCGAATCCTGCTTTCGATGTTTCTAAATTCAGTTGGGATGTCGGCGACAAGTTATTTTTGGCAAGCGAAAATCTCGCAGGAAATGCGCAACCTGAAAATTGCCAACAAGTAGGACTGATGTTGCGTGATGCGTGGATCGAGTTTGCGCGCATCGTGAGGTCAAACATCGAAGAACTCCACGAAGGGATCGGCAAAAATGATGTGAAAAGAGTCATTGACGCGATGCAACTACCGGCTGATATTTCCGCGAACGCCAAGAAATCGTATTCGCATACTCTTAGCCTCCACCATGATCGCGGGGCAACACCGTATTTAGCTGAAAGCCGATTCAGTGAAACCGTTGACGCTATGGCCGAGATAATCGAGATTCGTTTTTCGGGGGTATTTGACCCGCGTGGTCGTGAAATGATACCAACGAATTAAGTTCGCACTTGCCTTAAAGAATCCTTGAACTGCCATCGTTAATCCGACTCCTGTCAAGGAAGTGCTTTCAGGTCAATTACCGACCAATCACCACCGCAAAACGTAGGAGGCGTCACCACCACCGGCATGACAGCATGCCCCCGACAATTACCACCTCAATCCCGGTCATGAAGATCGATTCACCTCAAATCCATTACACAACACCGCAGATCATCTCTTCGGTGTACCCATTAACCCGATAACCCCATTGAACGGTTCGGAGTTACCGGTCAGATTGGAACTCCCGGCAAGCACACGGGCGTCAATGGCGCCGGGATGAACCGAGCCGACCTTGATGCCATTTCGGGTGTATCGCAGGAGACTTGCCCGCAGTCGATGTCGATGGACTGGCCGCATAGGGTTGTCAACGTGGAGACGATAAGATATGCCGTAGGTGATTGATTAACTAGGGCAACCACAAAGGCAAATTTTCAATGGATCGAGGACTGCAGATCTTAGACGCTTCGGAAGAAACGCAAGCGGAGTTTGATCGGTTGGCCGCGGTGTGGAAGCGGGAGACGGCGCATCTTTCGTCGCCGAGCATGATTGCCAAGCATTGGGCTTACGAGAGGATCGTCGAGATGGGTTTGGTTGCGATCCCGTTGATCCTGAGAGATTTGAAAAAGGCGCCATCGCTGTGGTTCATGGCACTATTTGCCATCACTGGGGCGTCACCGACGCGTCCCGACGATCATGGAAATATTGACGCACTGCGAGCGTCTTGGCTCGATTGGGGCGAGCGCAACCATTACATCTGATTTTCGTCTTTTTGAGAGGGTTATTTGACGGCTCAACTTCGGGATTTATTCCCGTCCTTGACAGATTTCAGCGTTACCAGTCCGCAAGACCCGCGGTACAACTGCGTCGCTTGGGCGGTAGGCACAGACGATGGTTGGTGGTGGCCAGCTCCAGGTTTCGAGTGGCCAATCGATCGCCGCGATGACGAGGAATTGCCTACATTCACCACTGCTTTTAACACGCTCGGCTACGAGCGATGTGCTGACGGGGCGATGGAAGATGGATTCGTGAAGATCGCGATCTATCGGTTGCGGTCCGGAGAGGTCACACATGTGGCACGTCAGTTGAACACCGGACGTTGGACGAGCAAACTTGGCACGCTGGAAGATATCGAGCACGGTAGTCCAAGCGAGTTGGAGGGTGAACGATATGGAGTGGTTGTGCAGTATATGAGGCGGCGATTGGACAACGTAGGGGCGCAGATGGAATTAGCTTGATTTGCCGATCGATCAAGGTGCGAACTCTGTGACGGAATGCGCGGCGACACTCGATATCGGCATATAATCCCCTGCACGTAACACCACCTAAGGGCACCCAAAATCCCCAATAGATTCGACACCATCATCGTCGGTGCGGGCTCGGCCGGGGCCATTCTTGCGACGCGGCTGACTGAGGATCCGGAACATTCGGCGCTGCTCATCGAGGCGGGGCCTGACTACCCGGACAGCGTTGAAAGCGTACGCTAAGGTCAACCGAGACTAGACTAGTCTGGCCCGCGGCGGTCATTGACCTTAGGAGGCACGCTTAGCAGTCTCGGGTCCGGGTCCTGCGCCGTTACCACTAACTTGCTGTTCAGCAGCGTCTGCGATCAAGAGCAGTAAATCCATAGGGACACGCAGCAGCTCATGTAGCGCTTCGCCTTGGCGCTTAGTGATCTTGCGCTTGCCGGCGAGGAGTTCCGACACTGCATCAGGACTGCCGATGATGGGCACAAGATCGGTTTCCGTCAAGCCCTGCTGGTCAAGTCGGTACTCGATGGTCGCAATTGGATCTGGTTCGCCCAAATCGACCGTTTCCGTTTCGTATGCCCGGACGAGAGCATACAACGCGTCGAGCTCGTCACCCTCTGGAGTACCAACCGGGGAATCGAAAAGTTCCTCGATACGAGCCATCGCCAGATCAAGGTCATGATCGTTTCTTATTTCGGTTATTGTCAGCATGGTCATATTCTACTGGCATCGATCTCGTCGTAATCGGAGTGTGTACCTACAAACAAAACTGTGACGTTACTTCTGGCGTAATCTACGTGCGCGACCAATCGATATCGATTTCCTCTGATTCTGAAAACCGCGCGGTTGGCAGGCAGGACGCTCGCCCTCGGAAAATACTCCAACAGTTCGTGCGGATCGGCCCAATCGTGTCGTTCAACATCACGTATCCACGCTGTCAGTGATTTCTCCGTATTAGAATGCCGTGCCCAAAACCTCTCAAGTTTTCTGATCCCGTGAATCAGCACGATTTCGACCCGCCAGCACCGGCATATTTTCGACTTGTGGGCATCTCCCGTACCGCCAGAACCACGATTCGATTTCTACGATTCATCTCAGCATCAACCTCGCGCCGATAACTGCGCCGACTATGCCCAACGGGATCAACCACCAAGTCTCAATGCCGATGCCGAGCAAAATAACGAAGACGCTAACGACGGTGAATCCGAAGCCGAGCCAGATTCTGGTTCTTTCGTTGCGACTTGATCGACGCATCGCTACTTGCCAATCGCTCTTAACGCGAGATCCAATACACTCGCCCCCAGCGCTATCGGAACCAGAATAGCGAGAAGCCATTTGATCCATTTGAGATCAGTTTTGACCTCAGCGAAATCGCTCGTTGACACGTGATCTTGAAGGTGTGCCTCTAGTTCTGTATTTCTCTCGGCGGTCATAGCTTCCCAGTTCTGTGCTCACGCATGATCCGTCACATAGAGTAACGTGCTAACAGGATGTGTCTTGCGACGGAGAGGCATAGTCCTCCTAAAGTTTTCGTGATGACCAGTGAATACCAACAAAGATATCACATCTGTCCAATCTTGTGCAAGTCTCTAATTCTGAATACCAATCAACTTTGCTCGCCCGTCTACAGCAGCGGTTAATGTTGCGAACTTAGGTTGTCACACGCGCAATCACATTCCAATTCGGCATATAATCCCCTGCACGTAACACCACCCAAGGGACGCCCTAAATCCCCAACAAATACGACACCATCATCGTCGGTGCGGGCTCGGCCGGGGCCATTCTTGCGACGCGGCTGACGGAGGATCTGGATCATTCGGTGCTGCTCATCGAGGCGGGGCCTGATTACCCGGATTTCGACGCGATCCCGGATGAGGTTAAGTATGGCTATGGGCATAAGAACCGTCCGTGGCGTCGGGCGTATAGTGATCATCGCTGGACTTTTGTGGCGCGTTATACGGACGAGGCGACGCCGGGTCTGGTGCCGCGGGGCAGGGTAGTGGGCGGTTCGAGCGCGGTGAACGCTCAGATTTTCTTGCGGGGCGTGCCTGAGGACTACGACAATTGGGCGTCGTGGGGCAATGATCGGTGGAGCTTCGAGGAGTTGATGCCGTATTTCCGAATGATCGAGACGGATACGGATTTCTCCGGCGATTTCCACGGGTCGGAAGGCCCAATCATCGTGCGGCGCTTCCAGCCGGATGAGTGGGTTGAACCTCAACGGGCATTCTACGAAGCGGCGCTGGCGAACGGTTTCCCGGAGTGTCCCGACCACAACGCTCCCGACACAACGGGCGTCGGTCCAACACCGTTGAACAATCCCGGCCGGGTGCGATGGAGCACTGCGATCGGATATCTGAGCACTGCCCGCGAGCGACCCAATCTCACGATTCAGCCTGATTGCCTGGTCCACAAGGTGCTGTTCGACGGCAAACGCGCAGTCGGGATCAAGGCCGAGGTGGGAGGCGAGGTCTCGGATTACGAGGGCGAAAACATCATTCTGTCGGCGGGTGCGATCGGCTCGCCGCATCTGCTGATGCTGTCCGGCGTGGGGCCGACAGAGAGATTGGATGCCGTGGATGTGCCCGTGGTACACGAACTTCCGGGCGTGGGAGAGAATCTCCGCGATCATCCGCAGGTCAGAATGGCGTGGCGGACGCGCGATGGATTCGAAATGTCGGAAGACATTCCGGGTTGTCAGATCACTCTGCGGTATACGGCGGCGGGTTCACACCTGCCCAACGACATGCTGATACATCCGGGATCACGTACCCCGATCGAAGTCCCAGCGTATCGACCCGGCGCAAGCGATGAACTCGGCATTGCAATGGTCATCTGCATCGACCTCGCCGTCGGCGCGGGACGCATCTACCTGCGTGGCAAAGACCCGCACATCCAGCCGTTCCTCGACTACAACTATCTGGAGGACGATTTCGACACGGAGAGGTTGCGCGAAGGGGTTCGGATATGTCTCGATTTCGCCCAGGAAGAGAGATGGTCCAGCATGGCGAAGGAGCTAGTGGACCCAACGTATGAAGACCTCGCGTCGGACGAATCGCTGGATGCCTGGATCAGACGAAGGGTTGCGACCAGCCATCATGTGTCCGGCACCTGCAAGATGGGTCCCGACTCGGATCCGATGGCCGTAGTAGATCAGTTCGGCAACGTCCGCGGCCTCGACAACCTCAAAGTCGCCGACGCATCCATCATGCCCGACTGCATCCGCGCCAACACCAACGTCACCTCCATGGTGATCGGCGAACGAGTGGCAGCGTTCATCGGGGAGGGGTTATGACAGCCCAATTCACGCTAAGTGCCTTTGGCGACGAGATCGACGCCGATGTTGATGAGCAACTGCGCGTCCTGAACGAGCTCGAGATTGGCTACTTGGAGTTGAGGAGTGCGTGGGGTACCAACGTCCTCGAAATGAGCGACGATGAAGTCGTCCGTCTCCTAGATCGTTGTGAGTCACACTCGATTCGTGTGAGCTGCATTGGGAGCCCAGTCGGTAAATCGCAGATAAGTCGACCGATAGGGGAGGTTGTCAGCGATTTGGAGCGGATCATAGACATCGCCAAGATGCTTGGCACTGATCGGGTACGCGTATTCTCCTTCTACCCAGATGACGAAGGTCAGCAGGCTGAATGCGTCGACGAATCGGTATCTCGACTGCGCGCGATGGCACATGTGGCGGGGCAACGCGGAGTGGTTCTGTGGATGGAGAACGAGGGCGGTTTGGTTGGCGACACACCTGAGAGATGTCGGGCAATCGTGGAGGGAGTGGACAGTCCGAACCTTCGATATGTCTGGGATACCGGGAACTATCCCCAGGCGGGCATCGAACGTTCCGTCGACCGCGGATGGCAGCTCTTAGCCGAATTCACGGAGTGCGTGCAGGTCAAGGACTTCTTGATCTCTGACGGCACGATAACCGTCGCCGGCAAGGGAGACGGGCAGGTCCGCGAGTTGCTCATCAACCTCCGGGACTCGGAATATAAAGGATTCCTGGCGCTTGAACCCCACCTGTTGATCTCCGGTCAGCGCGGCGGATTCAGCGGCACCGATGGGATGAAGATGGCGGCGGTGGCGCTCCGGAGACTAATGGCGGATGTGGGTTGCGTGGAGGTGCGGGGGTAGTTGTCTCATCAACCCAAATGATTCGTCGGATTGTGGATTCATAGAATCAAATGTGGATTTTCAGACTGTTGATGCCGCGGAACTCCACCGCCGTTCGGCTGTCGTAAACAGTCTTTAGGTAACGTCCGGCCGACTTCACTGGCCGGGCATTCAAATTTAACCGAGAGGCGAGATAGATGGTCGCAGATTTGAAGTTGGCTGTAATTGTTGCCTGCTCCGCACTGTTGCTGGGCGTGGTGATGGCGTGCAGTTCCGATCCGTCACCAACTCCAACTATTGAACCCACGGTAACCGCCACGACCGCAGTCGAACCGCCGACCGCGATTCCGATGCCAACGGCTACCGTCGTGCCGGTAGTCGACACCCCCACTTCGGTTCCAGAACCTACTCCTACAACTGCGCCCATCGTCAAAGTTCCGACTTCGGTACCTGAACCGACCGATACTCCAACGCCAGCAGTCGATACCCCGACGGCGGTACCTGCTCCGACGGATACTCCGACACCGATGATCGATACCCCGACGGTGGTTCCCGCACCGACCGATACTCCGACACCGGTTGTTGACACGCCGACTTCGGTTCCCGAACCGACGGCTACGCCCGTGCCGGAGGTCAGCACACCGACCGTCGTACCGGAATCGCCCGCCACGGCGACGCCGGAAGCTCAATCAGTTGATGCCTTGGATTTCGATCCATCGGTGGTTCTCGGCACTCTTTCAAACGGTATGACCTACTACGTGAGAGGCAACGAGGAACCGCGCAATCGGGCGCATTTGTCGCTAGTTGTCAAGGCCGGTTCGGTACATGAGGAGGAGGATCAGCGAGGGCTGGCGCATTTCGTAGAGCACATGGCATTCAATGGAACCGAGCGGTTCGAAAAACAGGAAATCGTCGATTATCTCGAGTCGGTCGGTAGCTCCTTCGGTGCCCATCTAAACGCGTATACCTCGTTCGATGAAACCGTGTATTTTCTGGAGGTGCCTACTGACGATCCTGAAGTGCTCGAAACCGCATTCCAGATCCTGAGCGATTGGGCGTACGCCATTACTTTCGATCCCGAAGAGGTGGAACTTGAGCGTGACGTGATTCTTGAGGAGTGGCGTCTGGGGCAAGGTTTTTCCTCTCGGTTCCAAGAAAACTGGTTTCCTCCGATCTTCGGCGAATCGCGCTACACCGAACGGGCCCCTATCGGCCTCCCCGAGATCGTCGAGACCGCACCTCGCGAGCGTCTCGTGGATTACTACGAGCGCTGGTACCGCCCTGAACTGATGGCCGTCGTCGCCGTCGGTGATTTCGATATTGACCTTATCGAAGCCAAGGTGAAACAGCACTTCGCGTCACCGCCAGAAGGCGAGGCATCGCAAGCGCGAGCCGTCGGTTCCGACACGAATCGGCCGCGCTTCGAAGTCCCCATCCACGATGCTCCACGCATTAACGTCTTCTCCGATCCGGAGGCACCCGCGACCCAGCTGATCCTAGTGCGCAAGTTACCTCCCGAAACCGGTCAAGACCTGCCAGCATACCGTCGCAGTGCAGTTGAGACGCTCGCATTCATGATGCTTAACGCTCGTCTTTTCGAACGTGGTCAAGCCGCAGATCCACCATATCTGGGAGCGAGTGGCCAACGTGGGGCATTTGTTGAAGCGACGGACATCGTTCAGTTCGGAGCGTGGGTCGAACAGGACGGGATCGAGGCTGGTTTAGCGGCCTTGCTGGAAGAGATGCAGCGCGCCCGGCGGCACGGTTTCACCGAGGGTGAACTTGCCCGAGAGAAGGTCAACCTGTTGAGTTCAGTGGAAAATGCGTACAAGGAACGGGACCAACGAAAATCCGGCGATCTGTCCCAGACGTACGCCGACCATTTCCTCAACGGGACACTGGTGCCAGGCCTCGATGCCGAGTGGGAACTCTACCAAGAGCTACTGCCGCTGATCGCCTTGGATGAGGTCGACGACCTCGCGGCAACTTGGACCCAGACGGACAACACGGTGGTTCTGGTGATGCGTCCTGAAGACCCTGACGCGATCACCGACGATGAACTGGCGGCGGTGGTTCGGGCGCAATTGGAATCGGCCGACACGCTGCAAGTCGAACCGTACGTTGATGCCTTCGATGATGTTCCGTTGTTGGCGCAAATTCCAATGGCGGGTAGCATCACCACAGAAGAGGCAATCGAGTCGATCGACGCTCAAAAGTGGACGCTTTCGAACGGCATCACGGTAATTGCGAAACAGACAGACTTCCGAGATGACGAAGTGGTGTTCACCGCATTGAGTCCGGGTGGGCTTTCGTTGGTGACCGACATGGACTACGTGTCGGCTCTGTATGCGGACCAACTGGTTGCTGGCAGCGGTGTCGGGTTGCACGACAACGTAACGCTAGACAGGTTGCTCACCGGCAAGCGGGTTTCGGTGTCTCCGTACATTGGAGACCTGTTCGAAGGATTCAGTGGCAACGGCTCGCCAGAAGACTTGGAGACCCTGTTCCAGCTGATCACGCTGTACGCGACCGCGCCGCGCCTCGACCCCAACTTCTTTTCGAGGTACGAGACAAGCCTCCGCAGCGTCGCCGAAACGCGCTCGGAACAGCCTGACGCGGTATTTTCCGACGCATTGACTGAGGTGCTGAGTCAAAACCACTTCCGTGAACGACCGCTTACTCTCGAAGTGCTGGATGAACTCAGCATGGAACGCGCGCTGGCCGTTTACACAGACAGGTTCGCAGACCTGGGCGACGCAACTTTCGTTTTCGTGGGTGCTTTTGACTGGGAAGAACTGCGTTCGCTGACCACGACGTATCTCGCTAGTTTGCCGACGACCGGACGCGTCGAAGAGTGGCGCGATGTTGGGATCGACCCGCCGATGGAGTTGGTCGACCACATCGTTAGGAGCGGTATCGAACCTCGCAGCATAACGGGGGTCGTCTTCGCGGGAGACGCGGAATGGGAGCGTCAGGATGCGTTGACGCTAAGAGCGGCAGGCGAGATGCTCCAGATCCGACTGCGTGAGCGCCTTCGTGAGGAGTTAGGCGGCACGTATTTCGTCAGCGTGAACGCGAACCTACAACTGCTACCCGATCCCGAGTATCAGATCTCCATCTTTTACGGCAGCGATCCGGCCCGCGCGGACGAGCTGTTGATGGAGGTTTTTGAGGCAGTCGACTGGCTCGAAAACGGCGGCGAACAAGATTATCTTGACACCGTCAAGGAACTTCTTCGCACACCTAGGGCGGAGCAGCTTCGCGACAACAACTTCTGGGTAAATCAGATACGGGCAACGACGCGACGAGGCGAACAATTCGCGGACATTCACCTTTTCGAAGAGTGGCTAGACGCGATAACTCTCGACCAAATCGTTGCCGTCGCGCAGCTTTATCTCACCGACGACCGCTACGTGAGGGTAGTGCTACTGCCGGAAGATGGTTAGCGGCGGATTTGAACTGTGATCGAGACGATCCATCACATCATCTCTTCCACTTTCACAACGCGTTTGGATCCTCACACTCTGCAGCGTGCTTTCCCTGCACAACACCTCACACGTCTCGATCACTCATCTATCGGGCCTTTGCCCTTTCAACCGCTTGTCGCAGTGATCATGTCGGCCACTGTGCCTGCGTCCCGTGTAAACCTTGCGTCGGATGTCGAGTGGCGCCTTCGAGACACCTGTTCGCGTCGGTTCATGGTCTGCTTTGCACCGGGCTGTTTTCACACCTCCTCGCTCCGATCAGCCGCTTAGAATCGGCATCCCGGCACGTTTCATCGACCACATGTTCCAATCTTGACCGCGCCTGAAAGGCACGATTGTCGCAGAGCTGGATCCATGCAGATCACCGCTGACTGACCCGATAACGGTCAATGCTGGTCGCAGAGGTGGTTGGAGGGAGCGAGCAGTCGATCTGCGCTTGCGACGGAGTGCCTCGACCAAGAGAACGTCCGTCTCCCTTCAACCATCTCGCGCTAACCGAGATCGGGGGTCTGATTTCGTCAAAGGCTTGCGCAACACGCGTCGAGTTCCGTGGCAGGTTCAGTCGGGTTTGACTTTGCAGAAGGTTTCACACCCCCAACCCGGCCTCGCCTCCTTTTGGGACCCGTGAAATCACCGGCATCCCTCGGAATGGTTCGCACTCTCGTGGCTTTCGCCCACGCCCTGCGTTCGCCTTCTGATTCATATTATGGCACGGATGTATGTGCAATGCAAGTGATGAACTAGGATGTGAAGGATTTTGAAGGATGGGAAGGATCGGTTGTTGTGGGATGGTGTTGTTGCGTTGATGTCGGTTGGTCGGTCGATACGTCATTCCGGCGGAAGCCGGCGCTTCAGCGGACGGAACGTCCATCCAGAGGGGCGGGGGGCGTGGGTGGTTTGAACTAGGATGTGAAGGATTAGTAAGGATTTTAAGGATGGGGTGTTGTGGGATGGTGTTGTTGCGTTGATGTCGGTTGGTCAGTCGATACATCATTCCGGCGAAACAACCGTCATTCCCGCGCAACTAACGTCATTCCGGCGAAAGCCGGAATCCAGAGGGGCCGGGCAACGGTGTCCAAAGCGAAACACCAAGTCTAAACCCCCTTTAATTCCCCCTTGGGCATCAAGGGGGAGGGTTGTGCACAGCACCCGTGCGCGGGAATGACGGCAGTCGACCACACCCCCCATCCTTAAAATCCTTCCCCATCATTCGCATCCTAGTTCAAAGTCGCGGGGGTAATGGCGTGCTTTGCTTTGCTTTTCTCTGGATACCCGCGTGCGCGGGTATGGCGGGGGCGTTTTGAACTAGGATGTTCCAGGATTGGAAAGGATGGGAAGGATCACCACCGCACCCCTAGATTCCCGCGTGCGGGGTGCTGTGCACAACTACTGTCATTCCGGCGAAAGCCGGAATCCAGAGGGGGGCGGCGGGGGATTACTTGGTGGATGTGCGGATGTGGGTTCGGTCGACTTTGCCTTCTTCGTTGACGGCAGTCGACCACACCCCCCATCCTTAAAATCCTTCCCAATCCTTCGCATCCTAGTTCAAAGGCGCGGGGGTAATGGCGTGCTTTGTTTTTCTCTGGATACCCGCGTGCGCGGGTATGACGTAGGGCGGCGCGGGTATGACGGGCACGCCCCCCCCCCGTCATTTCGGCGAAAGCCACCACGTCAATCCCGCGCCCCCCCCCCGTCCTTCCGGCGACAGCCGGAATCCCGAGGGGTGGGGCGGGGTTATGACGGGCCCGCCCCCCCCCCGTCATTTCGGCGAAAGCACCCACGTCAATCCCGCGCCATCCCCCCGTCATTCCGGCGAAAGCCGGAATCCAGAGGGGTGGCGAGGGGCAGCGGGGTCTCACTTGGTGGATGTGCGGATGGGGGTTCGGTCGCCTTTGCCTTCTTCGTTGACGGCTCGGACCCAGATCAGGTACTCGGTCGCTCGGTCTAGTCGTCGGAACTGGATCGTGGTTTTGCTGGCGTCGGGGGTCATAGTGTGTCCGCGGCCTCCGCCTACCGGTTGGATGTGGGCTATGTATCCGGTGGGAACGCCGCCTTCGGTCGGTGCTTCCCATGAGACGGTGATGCGGGTGTTGCGAGGCTCGACCGTGAGGTTGGTCACGGCTCCGGGGAGCTGGACTGCCAGTTGTTGCAGCTGGGGTTCCTGCTCGGTTTCGGATTCGATCGGCTGGGGTTCGACCGGCTCTGGCTGGACGGCGGCGTTCACCGTGACGTCGAACGCGTCGCTGGCGGTGTTGCCGTCGGCGTCTTGTGCGGTGACGGTTATGGTCGCGGCGCCTTCGGACACCCCGGACACCGTGAGCGTGGACTGGTCGGCGGACACGGAGACGGTGGCTTTGCCCTCGTCGGAGGATGCGGCGGTGATGGTCAGGCTGTCGCCGTCGGCGTCGCTGAAGACGCCGGACGTCGAGACTTCGTGCGTCGCTTCAACCTCCAGCGCGCTCACGTCGGCGATGGACGATGCGACTGCCGGCGCGGATTTCACCGTTACGGCGAAGGTGTCGGACACCTCGCCGCCGTTGCCGTCGGAAGCGGTGACGGTGATGTTCGCGGCGCCTCGGCTCTTGGCCGTCACCGTGAGCGTCGAATCGTCGGATGCGACCGACACCGTGGCGACGCTTTCGTCCGACGAACTCGCCGTGACGGTCAGGTCGTCGTTGTCGGAGTCGGCGAACACGCCGGACAGGGATGCCTCGTGCGTGCCGCTCTCGTCGACGATGGTGGCGTCGGAGATGGCAGAGGAGACCGTGGGCGCGTTGTTCGGCGGGGCTGACACGGTTACGTCGAAGGTGTCGGTCGCGGTGTTGCCGTCGGCGTCTTGTGCGGTGACGGTGATGGTCGCGGCGCCCTCGGACTTCGCGGTGACGGTGATGCTGGAGTAGTCGGCCGATACCGACGCGGTGGCGATGCTCGGGGCTGAGGAGCTCGCGGTGATGGTCAGGCTGTCGCCGTCGGCGTCGCTGAACACTCCCGACAAGGAGATGATGCGGCTGTCTTCGGCTTCCAGTCCGGTGATGTCGGCGATGGCCGAGGCTACAATCGGCGCGGCCTTGACGGTTACGTTGAAGGCGTCATCGACCGATCCGCCTTTGCCGTCGGAGGCGGTGACGGTGATGTTCGCCTTTCCGCGCGACTTGGCGGACACCGTGAGCGTCGAATTGTCGGATGCGACCGACACGGTGGCGACGTTCTCGTCCGACGAGCTCGCAGTGACCGTCAGGTCGTCGCCGTCGGCATCGCTGAACACGCCGGATAGCGATACCTCGTGCGTTCCACTCTCGTTGGCGATGGTGGCGTCCGATATGGCGCTCGCCACCGTGGGCGCGTCGTTTGGCGGGGCTACCGGCGTGGTGTGTTCGCCCTTGGTCCGCACCCACTCGCTGGATTTCTCTTCGCGCTCGCTCATGTTGTTGCGGTGCCCGACCATCGAGCGGATGAACACGCCCGTCGCGACGCCGTTCTTGAGGTCCGTGATCGTGTAGCTGGTCAACCCGGGGTCTACTGAGAAGCCGTCGTTCTTGCCCACCGCCCTGGGGTCGCGGGGGTTGTTCCACACGCCGAACTCCTGGCTCCAGCGCAGAACGTGCCAGATATGCGAGTCCCCAACTCCGGCGCGGGAGCCGACGTTCCAGGTCACCGTCAGAGTGCCGTCGCCCGGCACGACCTTGATGCCCCACGGCTCCGGCCCCTCCGGTGGTGCCGGCGGCGGCGGTGGCTCGTCGTTGTCCTCGATGGTCACCACGGCGCTGTCCGTGCCTGCCGGGTCGACCGCCCAGGCCGGTTCGCCCGTGTGGGCGACGCGCACCGTGAAACGCTCCTCGTCCTCCTCCACCGCCTCGTCGTCCACGGTGGGTATGATGATCCGGGCGCTCTGCTGGCCCTCGGGCACCGTCA
>MPNN01000004.1 GCA_002239045.1 SAR202 cluster bacterium bin127 | reverse complement strand
CGGCGTCCCTCTCCAACGTCTTCAGCGACCCCGACAACGACGACCTGACGGTCACCGCCACGTCCTCGGACAAGAGCGTGGCGACCGTGTCGGTGTCCGCTGACTACTCGACGCTCACGGTGACGGCCGAGAGCCGAGGCACAGCCACAATCACGGTAAACGCCGCCGACGGCAAGGGCGGATCGGTCGACGAGACCTTCACCGTCACTGTCAAGTCCGCGCCGGTCGCATCGTCCATCGCCGACGTGAGCGCGCTGGAGGTCGACGCGACGGAAGAAGTCTCGCTCTCCGCCGTCTTCAGCGATGCCGACGGCGACAGCCTGACCATCACCGCGGCATCGTCCGACGAGGGCAAAGCCACCGTCTCCGTATCCGCCGATCAGTCCACGCTCACGGTGTCCGGGGTGTCCGAAGGCACCGCGACCATCACCGTCACCGCACAAGACGCCGACGGCAACACCGCCCGCGACGCGTTCGACGTGACCGTGGTCGCACCGCCAAACAACGCGCCCACGGTCTCCTCCGCCATATCGGACGCCACCATCGTCGACGAGAGCGGAACGAGCCAGGTCTCCCTGTCCGGCGTGTTCGCCGACGCCGACAACGACGACCTGACCGTCACGGCGACATCGTCGGACGAGAGCGTAGCCACCGTGTCGGTCGCATCCGACGATTCGACGCTCACGGTGTCCGCCAAGAGCCGAGGCGCCGCGAACATCACCGTCACCGCTTCCGACGGCAACGGCGGCGAGGTGTCCGACACCTTCGCAGTAACGGTGAAATCCGCGCCGGTCGCAGCATCGTCCATCGCCGACGTGAGCGCGCTGGAGGTCGACGCGACGCACGAAGTCTCGACGTCCGGCGTCTTCAGCGACGCCGACGGCGACAGCCTGACGATCACCGCCGCATCGTCGGACGAGGGCAAAGCCACCGTATCAGTATCCGCCGACCAATCCACGCTCACGGTGTCCGGGGTGTCCGAAGGCGCCGCGACCATCACCGTCACCGCACAAGACGCCGACGGCAACACCGCCAGCGACGCCTTCGACGTCACGGTGAACGCCCCCACCCAGCCGGAGCCGATCGAACCCCAGCCGATCGAATCCGAACCGGAGCAGGAACCCCAGCTGCAACAACTGGCAGTCCAGCTGCCCGGCCCCGTGACCAACCTCACCGTCGAGCCCCGCAACACCCGCATCATCGTCTCATGGGAAGCACCGACGGAAGGCGGAACTCCCACCGGATACATAGCCCACATCCAACCGGTAGGCGGCGGCGACGGACACACTATGACCCCCGACGCCGACAAAACCACGATCCAGTTCCGACGACTAGACCGAGCGACCGAGTACCTGATCTGGGTCCGAGCCGTCAACGAAGAAGGCAAAGGCGACCGAACCCGCATCCGCACATCCACCAAGTAAGACCCTGGCAAGCCCCTCGCCACCCCTCTGGATTCCGGCTTTCGCCGGAATGACGGGGGGGGGCGTGCGCGGGAATGACGAACAGCCCCGTCATACCCGCGCTGCCCTAAGTCATACCCGCGCACGCGGGTATCCAGAGAAAAACAAAGCACGCCATTCCCCTCCCGCGCCTTTGAACTATGATGGGCATGATTTGGAATGATGGGTTGTTGTGGGAGGGGGTTGTTGCCGAGTGTGCTACGTCATACCCGCGCACGGGTGCTGTGCATAACCTCCGTCATTCCGGCGAAAGCCGGAATCCAGAGGGGACGGGCAACGGGGAGGCGCACGTGATCTGACCGTGAATCCGTCGTAAGTGAGGTTGTGCACAGCACCCGCACGCGGGTAACCAGAGAAAAGCAAAGCACGCCATTACCCCCCGCCGCCCCTCTGGATGGGCGTTCCGCCCGCTGAAGCGCCGGCTTTCGCCGGAATGACGGTGGGATGGCGCGGCAATGACGGCATTCACCCACAACCCCCATCCTTAAAAATCCTTCCCCATCCTTCGCATCCTAGTTCAAAACGACTATTCCCCTTCTGGGCGTCAAGCAGCATTAATCCGCGGCGGTTAGAATCGACTCCAATCAGAAAACCCGCAACCACCTTGCGGGTTTTAGCGCGTTTTCACTTACTGAATGCCGTCAACAACACAACCATTCCTCGCAACCCTCACCGACCGCCTCATCGGAACGGCCCAATTTGACGCCATCGGCAGTTCCCTGTCAAACCCACGCGCCAACGTTCCCACCGTATGCCCCGAGCCGGCAAACCCGCTCCTCATCGCCGCCGTTTGGCGCAAGCTCCAAGTCCCTACCCTCGTCATCACCCCAAATCCCGACTCCGCACAGCGCATCGTCGACCAACTTCCAACCTGGACCGGAACTCCTGATATCGACGAGGACGGCTCACCGATCCACCACTTCATCGAAACCGGCGGCATCCCTTTCGAACGTTACGAACCCGACCGCGGCACCGCCCATCGACGCATCGTCGCCCTTGACGCATTGCGCAACTATTCAATATCCGAGAGTCAACCGCCTCTCGTAGTCGCCTCTGTCCAAGCCGTCGCAGAGCGTACCGCCGAACCTCAGGTCTTTGACGAATCCTTCCGCGAGATCAAGATCGGCGACCGCATCGATATCGCTGAGACCATGCGCCACCTGACGCGCGCCGGATACGAAGTCCAACCAACCGTCGAACAACCCGGAACCGCCGCCCGTCGCGGCGGCATCATCGACATCTTCCCGGTCGGTGCAAACGACCCGATTCGCATCGAATTCTTCGACGACGAAGTCGATACGATGCGCCTGTTCGACGTCGAAACTCAGCGTTCGTTCGACGATGTCGAAAAGATTCACATCATTCCCGCCCGCGAAGAGTTGCCGACCTTCGTCGAAGCCCAAGCCATCCGCGACTCCATCGCCAGTCTCAACACCGACAACATCGACTTCACTCGTCTATCTGCCCACCGATTGTCCGACGAGTTGAATCTCGTCGCCGAAGGAGCGCTCGACAACGAGCTCGCTTTTTACGCCGGCTTCTTCAATCGCGGTTCCATCTTCCAGTACCTGCCCAAAAACTGCGTCGTGATCGCCCTGCGTCCTCGTATGATCGCCGACGCCGCAACCGGAATCGACCGACGCCTCGACGAAACTCGCCGCGTCAAAGAGCGCCGCGCCGAAGTCCCGATCAACTTCCCGATCCCGCACATCCAATGGCCCGATCTGGCGCAGAACGTCGAGGCCGTCGGTCACCGGCTCGAGATCGATCCATTCGGTATCGATTCGCGCGATATCGGAAACAAACGACCGCTGCCGATCAAGCATCAATTATTACCCAACCGTATCGACCCGACGACACTCGACCCGATCGAAACCGACGAATCGGGTGAAACACCGGTCGACGTCGTATTGGACGACCCGACATCGGCACTAAAACGGGCCATCGAAGACGGCGCTGACCAAGTCATCGCAATCACTAGCCACCCCGCCCGTCTCTACGAACTATCCCAAGAAGCCAACATCCAGACCCATTACGAACCGCAGCGAAACCTCCCAATTGATGACCGGAGACCATTGCAAAACTCCGTCATTCCGGCGGAAGCCGGCGCTTCAGCGGGCGGAACGCCCATCCAGAGGGGCGGTGCAATCGGGGCCAGTTCGACAAGGTCCGATTCAGTCGTCCCCTCTCCTGCTGGGCGGGAGAGGGCTAGGGTGAGGGCCAAATCCCCGGTCGTCATCGCCGAAGGATATGCCACGTCCGGCTTCCAAATGGAGTTCGATGGCGGCGAAACCGCATGCATCCTCACCGACGCCGAGATCTTCGGCATCCGGCGACAACGTAGGCGCACCCACCGCCGGACCGCACGGCGTGGACCACAACTAGAACAGCTCCAACCCGGCGTCTACATCGTCCACGTTGACCATGGAATCGCCAAGTTTCTCGGCACTGAAACCAAAGAGCCTGACGGACGCGAACATCTGGTACTGCAGTACGCCAAAGACGACCGTGTCTATGTTCCCACTGAGCACATCGACCGCATCCAGATCTACCAAGGCGGCGGCGAAACCGCACCCCGTCTGTCCAAACTCGGCACCTCCGAGTGGCGCTCCGCGCGTCGCCGCGCCAAGCAGGCCACCGAGATTGTTGCCAACGAGCTCCTCGGTATCTACGCCGCGCGAATGTTGGCCAACGGCATCCAGGTAGAACCGGACACCCCGTGGCAACACGTCCTCGAAGCGAGTTTCCCCTTCGAAGAGACCCCTGACCAGCTAACCGCGCTCCAGGCCGTCAAGACGGACATGGAGAGCGCCAAGTCGATGGACCGCATCATCTGCGGCGACGTCGGATTCGGCAAGACCGAGATCGCACTGCGAAGCGCATTCAAGGCCGTTCAAAACGGTCGGCAAGCCGCCGTCCTAGTTCCGACCACGCTTCTCGCCCAGCAGCACTACGACACCTTCCGGGAACGTCTCGCTCCATTTCCAGTCGCCATCGATGTCATCTCACGTTTCCGTTCGCGTGAGGACCAGCAGGACATCCTACAAAGACTGGCCGAAGGCAAGATCGACATCATCATCGGCACTCACCGCCTCATTCAACGCGACATCGCCTTCAACAACCTTGGTCTAGTCGTCATTGACGAGGAACAGAAATTCGGCGTCAAACACAAAGAGCACATGAAGAGGCTTCGCGCGGCCGTCGATGTGTTGACCCTGTCCGCCACGCCCATCCCGCGCACCCTTTACATGTCCATCGCCGGTATCCGCGACATGAGCAACATGGAGACCGCACCCGACGAGAGATTACCCGTCCGCACCTTCGTCTCCGAATCGAGCGACGACCTGATCCGAGAAGCCATCCTGCGCGAACTCGACCGCGGCGGTCAAGTCTTCTTCCTCCACAACCGCGTCAAAGGCATCGAACGCGTTTCGCGCCGTCTGCGAGAACTCGTGCCCGAAGCCTCATTCACCATCGGCCACGGTCAGATGCCCGAAGGACAGCTCGAGGAAGTGATCACCGCATTCGATCGCCGCGAGTACGACGTCCTCATCTGCACCACCATCATCGAAGCGGGCATCGACATGCCCAACGTAAACACCCTCATCGTCGACGACGCGGACCGCTTCGGCCTCGCTCAGCTCCACCACATCAGAGGCCGAGTCGGGCGTGGCGCGAAACAGGGATTCGCCTACCTCCTCGTCCAACCGAATAAATCACTCACCGAGGAGGCCGATGCCCGCCTCAACACCATCCTCGCCGCCACCGAACTCGGCTCCGGCTTCAAGATCGCCATGCGCGACCTCGAGATCCGCGGCATGGGCAACGTCATCGGTGCCGAACAGAGCGGACACGTCGCCGCCATCGGACTACATCTCTACACCCAGCTACTATCTCAATCCGTCGAAGAACTCAGGCGTAAATTGGAGCAATCACCCAACGGCAAAGCCACCGATACCGAAACCCAACCCCGCAACGGCCAGTCCCTCCCTTCCCCCTCGACGGGAAGTGCTGGGATCTCCCCCTCGACGAGAAGTGCCGGACATACCTTCCCTTCCCCCTCTGGGGGAAGTGCCGAAGGCGATGGGGGTGCTCCCAACGGCCACGCGCCAAAAATCAACGGCGTTGCCGACCCCGATTGGCAGCCGCCGAGCATGATACGCGCCGACATCAGACTGGGCATCGACGATAACGTGCCTCCGGAATACATCGAAAACCTCGCCCAACGTCTCTCATTCCACCAAAGACTGTCGTGGGTCAGCAACCAAGACGAGATCGAAGAACTCCGCGACGAACTCCGCGACCGGTATGGCCCAATCCCTGAAAGCGTCGAAGGCCTGCTCGAGACCGCCCGCATCCGCTTGCTCGCCGAAGAAGCCGACTGCGCCTCCGTCCGCACCAGCGAAGATCGCGCCCGCATCGTCATGAATTCACCCGCCGGCGGAGCCAAACCCCAACTCCAGCGCCTCCTCGGACCCCAAGCCCGCGTCGGCAACACCCAGATCATCGTCGAAGCCGGCAAAGGCGTCGACACCCAAGAGTTCGTCCAAGAAATCGCCGCCGTCCTCGAAACCATCCGCAACTTCAAACAGCGCGTCATGGCGTTGGTCAACGCGTGACCTATCGTCATTCCCGCGAAGGGGTGCTGTGCATAACCTCCGTCATTCCGGCGAAAGCCGGAATCCAGAGGGGCCGGGCTACTAAGTGCAAAGCGAAAAACTAGAAAAGTGGTAAAACAGAGAAGCCCAGCTGACCCTGATTAAAGAAATCGGAATTTCTGCAAGACAAACGACATGAGCACTGAACCCCAACTTTTCCGAGTCGATCCCGATACCAAAGCATCGGTAAAGGCTACCGAAGTGGACTTCTCCCATCTCGGATTGGAGGAGCGCCGGGACATCCAAGAGTGGGTCGTAGCCAATCCGGAAATCTTGGGTGACGACTTACTCATCATCGCCAAAGAGTTCAGCGATTTTGACCGGACCAGCGAACGATTGGATCTGTTGGCGATTGACCGCGACGGCAGGCTTGTAATCATCGAACTGAAGCGCGACCACAGCGGTGCCGACGCCCATTGGCAAGCTATCAAGTACGCGAGCTATCTGCGCCACGCTACACACGAAGACATTCTTCGTATGCTTGCGACCTATGAACGTGTGTCAGAAGCGGAAGCGGAAGAGAAGATACTTGAGCACATCGAAACAGGTTCGCTGGAAAACCTGAACGACGATCAGCGGATCATTCTGGCGAGTCATCGATTTGCTCCCGAAGTCACATCTGCTGTTTTGTGGCTGAATGACAAAGCGCAAGACGAGAATCTGATCACGTGCGTCCAGATTATCCCGTATCAAGACGGCGATGTGCTCTATGTGCAGACCAACACCATCATTCCAGTTGTTGGAACCGAGCGATATTCCATACAGATCGGCGGGGCCAGCAGCGATGGAACCGGCGGCGAGGCACCCAGTAGCGCGGGAATCAAAGCAGCGAGGCGTAGTGCTCGAAATCGAGACGACGAAATCACGCGGTTTTGCGTAAAAGTTGAAGCGCTATCGTTGGATATGTTGCAAAACACACGCCGGACCGACAGCAAATTCGGCTGGGCGCGCGGCGGCGATACGTATCGGTGGTACTGGATTTGGTACGTTGACCGCCCTCCTTGGCAGCGACAATCATTTAACTACGAAATCGCTGTCAACCGAGTAATCGACGGTACATTCAACGTGAGTAATCACTTGAATATCCAAACTAAGTACCTCAAGAATTCGCTCGACTACCAGGACTCGATGATCGACGAATTGAGATCTTGGCTACTAAACGCCAGCGATAGATATGAGATCCCAATCAGCAGATCGTCGATCCGTCCGAGACATCAGGTCAGGAGAGGTGCACCCCACCTCGACGATGCACTAGTCGAAGAAACCGCGAGTTCGATGAAGCACATGATCGAGACCTTTACTCCCAAGATCGAGGAATTCGTGTCCTCTCACCGTGCCGACGAGTGAGTGCCCCTTCCTATCGATTGGATGGTGACACGGTCACCAAAGGCACACGTCGATCCTCGCATCAATTAACGGTTGAGGTTGGTATAAAGTGACAAACTTATCGTGATAACTTGACAACCCGAATTATTGACCCCGCGCGATAGCTGCGGTACGATATGGACAGGCTGGGCGGGAGTTGAACCCGTTACCCGAAGATTGGAAACCCTGGGCGGTCGCCAGCCCCAGCCTGTGTGACGGTGGAGGTGCTTGGGTCGCCCACAGCACCCCGATGCGTTGCGGGAGTGAGGATTTTGTAGTAGCCCTAGAGGGTCGCCAACCCCACTCCCGCGGCGGTTGCAGAGCCATTGAATGTTCGCCGAAGCCTAGTGCGTCCTTGACCCCGCGACTCCTGTGTCGCGTTGTTTCATGACAGAATCAACGCCGTTGGATTTGGTTCATTTATATAAACAAACGCGTAATTCCTCTCATTTTATAGGAACAATACTTGATACAAGTGTGGTTTTATTATAGAATGAAGATATGATGACCAGTAACATACCCTTCGGTCCCGGCAAGGCGTACCGCACCGGCATCTCGCTCATCGAGCTGTTCGACATGTTCCCGGACGAAGAGTCCGCTCACGAGTGGTTCGAAAGCATCCGATGGGCCGACGGAGAGCGTCAATGCCCTCGTTGCTGGGGTGACCGAACCAGGGAAGTCCCGAACCGGAAACCAATGCCTTACTGGTGCACCGACTGCCGCCAGTACTTCAGCGTCAAAACCGGAGCTTCGATGGAGCGCTCCAAGATCCCGCTCCGCAAGTGGGTCATCGGCATCTATCTGATGACCACTTCACTCAAGGGCGTGTCGTCTATGAAGCTCCATCGCGATCTCAAAATCTCGCAATCCGCAGCATGGTTCATGGCTCAGCGCATAAGAGAAGAGTGGCGAAATTATTACCCTGGCAAGTTCGAAGGTCCCGTAGAAGCCGACGAAACGTACATCGACGGCAAGCCTCGCAACAAGGGCAAGTCCAAGCGCGGACGAGGAACCGACAAAGTCCCCGTAGTCGGCATTCGAGACCGGGCCACCAACACCATCGACGCCATGCCGGTCGAGAACGTCGGCAAAAAGGTGTTGCACAAGTTCGTCCAGTCACGCACCTACACTGACGAATGGCTTGGTTACAGAGGCGTGTCTCCGTTCCACGAAACCGTGAACCACAGCGCAGGCGAATATGTACGAGATCAAGTCCACGTCAACGGCCTAGAATCGTTCTGGGGATTGATGAAGCGCGGCTACCACGGCGTTTACCACAAGATGAGCAAGAGGCATCTACACAGATATGTCCGAGAGTTCGCCGGGCGGCATAACGACCGAGAGCACGACACCATCGTGCAGATGACTCTGATCGCTCTCCGCATGGTCAGCCGACGCTTGACGTACGAGGAACTTACAGCTGATTAGACGCCATTCCTACTGATTGGCTCAACGCCGCAAGGTGGGTCTGCGTTGAATTCTTTGATGTACAGATTGAGGTACTGCCTTCCTTCAAATACCTTGATGCGCATATGTCCCCGTAACTCCGAAGACGGACTTTGTCCATGGTTAGACAGCAAAATCCATAGACCTTCGGCATCGCCCCGATAACCGTCGTACACCACGCTTTCGAATCCCCGCCAATCCAGAGCGGATTCGAGCACCTTGATTCGTTCAAGCTCTGGCACATGTTGTATTGCGATGCGATCGCTATTCTCAATATCAGATGAGCTTGCTCCGATGCTGTAGTTGACTGGCCACAAATTCTGGAACGCCTCGACCATCTGATCATGCACCCCCTGTCCCAGCAGGGTTTCGAATTCGTCCAGCAATCGAACAGCCTTCGGCAAATTTTCTGAAACGACGTCTCGATACCGTTTTGCAACTGCAAAGTTGCTCGGGCTACATGTTGGTTCCGGTGTAACTATTGATATCGGCGGCACCGGTGTTGGCGTACGCATGAAGCTTGGGGTCATCATTTCGTCATCGACCACTTCGGCTGTGGCGTAGATTTCAGATTTCTGGCTCTCGCAGCGCGGTTTGCCATTTTTCCGCAAGCATTCGGCGTACTCTTCGGCAACACGAGTAGCTTTTCGAGCTTGAGGGCCGGCTTCTGCCGTCGACTGCAACCTCTCGTGTGTCTCTATTTGTGCAGTCCGGGTAGCTGCCAGATCTTCCATGGACAACGGTTTCGAAACGTTTCCGCACGCGAGAATCAACCCGGCACTGACGACCGCGACGATGCACCAAGCCTTCACAGAGTACCCCCTTACGCGACGAGCGAGGTCTCGCCACAGAACTCTGTCGAGCCGCTCAGGGGGCGTGAAACGCCCCTGGACCCGTCGCTATGAATTACGGCTCAACGTGGTTGGCAAAGTTCTGTGGCAATCCTCAGTATCGCGCAGGAATGAAAGGGTGGCAACTCGTGGAAAGTGCGATAATAGGCCTATCGCGATCAAGTCAGCCAAGGAGTGGAACATTGGACAACAAAATGGTTGGCCTGCTAGCTGGAATCGGGTTCATTCTCATTGGTGCTTTGCTCATGTGGGTAGGTTTAAACGAAATGCCTGACAACGTGGAATGGCCCCACACGATCATCGGCTTTGCTTTGCTTCTGATCGGCGGTGGAATTGCCAGGGCGGCATCTAAATGACGGGGTGACAAACAGAAACTCAAACGATTAGTTTACCACAGATGCGCGAATAATATATACTTACAGTATGACATCAACACCCAACCATCCGGAACGCCCGAAACGGATACCCGATCCTCCGATGCCGGAAGATCCGAAAGTATTGGCACGTGCGATGTTCAGGCAGGCAGATCGGGAGTTGGAGAAGAAGCTGGGGATGTCGAAGGAAGAGGTGAAGAAGAAAAGGAAGGGCATCGAACACGAACACTAGAATGACAGCAAAGGGTCGAGGGTTTGAGTACTCATTCTCACTCCGGCTAGTGTGCTCGGGGTCGCCAACCTCGGCCCTTTACTGTCCCTGCAATTATCGCGCAGAATCAGCAACTGGTATTTTTGTCAAACCATCACGATAATTACCTAGATGAATTGAAAAACCTACTCCAAAGCATTCTCGAGTGTGAAATCCAGGACAACAATTCGTTTCTGAGACCGCGAGAGATAGTGGCCGATGGCGCCACGAGGTTCGACGAAGAGCTAGTAGAAGCAACTGCGAATTCGCTCAAGAATATGATCAAAACCGTCACAGAAAGTGTCGAACAGTTCATCGAAACTCGCGATCGAAACGCGGTTGCCTGACGTCCGCCGTTCGTTGACGCGTTAGTGTCCCGACCACCTGTGACACAAGCTGTTCATTCATTGGGCACTGGTGTAAAGTGATGATGCCGCACGCAACATAACCCGCTATTGCATCGAATCCGCCGACTCGGAGCCATATATGAACGTCATCTGGATCACTGCCGACACCTTCCGACGAGATCAGATCGGAGCTTACGGAAACGACGTCATTCACACGCCCGTCCTCGACGCCCTCGCAGCCCGCGGTACCCGATTCGATAACCACTACGCCTGCGGCTTCCCCACTATGCCGACCCGTGCCGACCACCATACGGGTCAGTGGACCATGTCATTCATGGGATGGGATGCGCTGCCCGACGACACGATCACCCTTTCGCAGATCCTTGGCGACCAAGGCGTCCACACCGCAGCCGTCATCGATACACCCTTCTACACCCGCGGCGGAATGAACTACGACCGCGGCTTCCAGTCGTACTTCGCAATCCTTGGACAAGAAGGCTCCGGCACGCGAGCCGCCCAGATCGGCCACCACGAGTCCAGAGATGTCGTCGCAGATTGGCGCAAAGAGGCCGACCGTTGCGCTGCCCGCACCATGACTCAAGCCGGCGACTGGCTCGAAAAACACTACAAAGAGGAGTTCTTCCTCTACATCGACACCTGGGACCCGCATGAGCCCTGGGATCCGCCCGCGTACTACGCCGAGTTGTATCAACCCGACTACGACGGAAGCATAATCCAACCTCCATACGCCTACTGGCACGAAACCGACCACCTCACCGAACGCGACCTCGAGACCGCCTTCGCCTGCTACCGCGGCGAGATAACCATGGTCGACACCTGGATCGGATACCTCCTCCGCAAAGTCCAGAACATGGGCATCCAAGACGACACCGCAATCATCTTCACCACCGACCACGGTTTCTACTTCGGCGAACACGGCGGATACCTCGGAAAGATGCACTTCGGACGCCGCCCGAACGGACAACGCTACTTCCACGGCGATCCAGATTCCATCTGGGACTTCTCGCCTCTCTATGAAGAACTCGTCCACATCCCGCTACTCATCCATGTCCCCGGAGTTGCACCCGGTTCTTACGACGGATTCTCCGCCGCCCTCGACGTCATGCCCACGGTCCTAGAAATCATGGGGCGCGAAATCCCGTCGCACGTCCAAGGCCAATCGCTCCTCTCTGGAATGCGCGACGCCAAGCACCCATCCGCCCGCGACTTTGCCATCTCCACGATCCCCTTCGTCAACACCGACGACACTATACGCTCCGTCGACAACGTCGAACGAAGCATGTCCGCGTCCCAAGTCACCACCGTAACCAGCGGCGACTACTCCTTCCTCTACTCCATGGACCCCGGTCGCTCACAACTCTTCCACCTGCCCACCGACCCCGGCCAACAGACCAACATCATCAGCGCCAACATGGACACCGCGAAGGATATCCACCAACTACTACTCAAGTTCATGCGCGACACCAACGTGCCGCAACGCCTCATCGATACGCGGTTGGAGTTGAAGATGTGACATTCCTGGTTTGCAGTAACTTAGTGCAAGGTGTTTCTGGATTGCACAAATGTGTAAACGGACACTCACGCGGTTTGCACCACCGTTGACAGCATCTAGCGCCTTGAATCTCGCCGGGTCGATCCGAAGACTACAATCATTATTAACCCCTCGGTTGGAGTATTCGCCATGGTTAACGTGTTTGCACTAGAACCGGAAAACCTACCCAAGACACCTCGACTTCCCCTGCCCGGACCTGAAGTAGGTACTGTGCCATTGGTCCAACTGGAAGACGGCTCAGTTCGTTTTGCCGGCACCAGAGTGTCGTTCGACAGTATCGTCTATCTGCACAAACAAGGCCGAACGACGGAACAGATCAACGCTTCGTTCGACCTCGTCAGCATCGAAGACATTGAAAAAGCGATCGCGTATTATGAATCTGAACGCTTTGCGGTCAACGAGTACCTAGAGGCGAGCGAGCGAATTGGTGAAGCGTGGCGTGAGCTTAGCGAAGCTCGTAATCGCTCGCATGAATGGAAAGCCCATCTCGAACAATCGCGGGTTCTTCGGAAACAACCGGTCTAATGCGGCTGCTGTTCGACGAAGGACTTAACAATGATTTGGTGCGAGGACTGGTAGCTAGAGACCCAGAACTTGATGTCGTGCGCGCCCAAGACTTCATTCAAGGATTCTCCGATGATTACGTCCTGGAGTGGGCGTTTCACAATCAACGGGTGCTCTTGACTCATGACATCAAATCGATGCCGAGACACTGCCAAACCCGATGGGACAATCGGCAGTCCATCGCCGGCATAGTCTTCGTCGAGCAGATCATATCGATAGGTCCCGCGATAGAACAAATTCTGGTTCTGTTGAACGATACCGAGCAATTCGATTGGATCGATCGCACAGAGTACGTTACCAGAGGGAGCGTATCAGCAGCCTAAAGCCCGTTCCGCATTTGGTTGTCCACATCATGATCGAAACGTCGCGGCAAAGAAAAAATCCCTGTCTGATGCCCTCAACCGACACTCACCGCCCACTCGCCACATCTTGGATCGACCACGTCGAAGGCATTAATGCCCTCGGCGAAACCATCCTCGCCAGCGGTTGGAAACCCACCGCCATCCTCGGTATCTCGCGCGGTGGCCTCATTCCCGCGGCGATGCTCTCCTACACTTTCGATGTACGCCTCATCCAAGCCGTTCGCGTTCAGCACTACGACGATCAAAATAACCGACTCGAATCTGGACCCCAGTTCGTCGAAGGGCCGCAGCCGTTTACATCTTTCGATGTCTACACCGAGCGTCTGCTTATCGTCGACGACATCATCGACACGGGCGAAACACTCAAACTCGTACGCGCGGCCGCCCATGACCACGCCGACGAGGTCAAGGTCGCTGCCCTCTACGTCCGATCAGACCAGAAACATTCCGCCGACTGGTACTGGAAAGTCGAAGACGAATGGGTAGTGTTTCCTTGGGCGCCAGAGGGCTGAGCCCATTTCACACCGGAACCACGCACACGTATGCGCGTTCGCCCTCCGATACCAACCTCGCAATCCCCCCGTCAAACGTGGCTAGCTGACCATCCCGATGCATCGCGACGCCAAGCAGTACGGCATCCGTGACCTGACGATAGCCCTGAACACGGGTGCCAAGCGGTTCAGGCAGGTTCACAATCGACTGCTCCAGCGGCCAAAACTCGTGGTTTCCCAACCGTGTGAGCCTGTCCAACACCGCGATAGCGTCCAAAACCGTGACACTATGCCGCACCACCGACGGGTTGCACGACACCCGCACGAAACCAGCCTCCGTCAACGGACAAGTCGCCCAACCATCGTCCTGACGATCCTCGAACCACGCTCTAGCCGACGCATGGTGAACATGATTCGGCCAAGCCGACGCAATTAGGACGTTCACATCCAACAACGCGCTCACGGCCAATCGTCCAACGATCCATAAACATCCTCACTCGTGATCGGCTCCGCATCCACACTGACCGGAAACGTCGCACCGTCTCCGAACTCCTTACTCGGGATTGCGCCTCTGAAACCTCGACGAGCCAACTCCGACAACGCGCTGCCCAAGCTGCACCCGTTGCGATCCGCTAGTGCCCGTGCAACCGCCAATACGTCATCATCAATGGTTACGGTCGTTCGCATAACGACATCATAGCCTCACAACATCATCCCGGCCTTCAAACCCAACATGCCCGCCTGCGCCCATGTCACAATGGGTTGCGCCAACGTAAACCCGGAAAACGCGCAAAATCACGATCATTCGTATGCACCTCCGCCTGATACTCCATCGCGATCGCTGCAATATGCGCGTCAGGCACAAGGTTTCCGCCCACCCCCGCAGCCTCCAAGTTCCGTCGAAAAATACCCATGTGCCGGGAACCTGGATTGATCGTCATCACGTGATCTAACTCCAACCATTCGTTGACTGCATCGAACGCCACGGTTGTCGAAATCGGAAACGCGACCGATCGCGGGTTGGTCATAATCCGCACGAAACCGGCGATTACCGACCACGGAAGGCCGACATGTTCGCGCCCCGACATCAAATCTGCCCACCACAGGCTGGCAGCATCATGTTGCACTACGTCATCTCGGTAAGCGTAGAGCAACATATTGGTGTCAGGAACGATCACTGTTGTCGCAGCACTTCGAAGTAATGCTCGTCATCGAGCTGGTTGAGGTAATCCTTCGGATTATCCGGATCCACTCCCGGCATGAACCCGCCCGGAAAAGACTTAACCTCGAACCGCTTACGCGGCTTCTCGTCAGCCCCAGGCGACATCCCCCGACGCAGCGTCTCATTCACAACCTGCTTGAACGGCTTCTCATTCAACCGACTCTGCTCACGCAAGTAGTCGTAGATATCGTTGTCAACTGTCAGTGTAGTTCGCATGTAGACATCATAGCATCAACAAAATCTGATGCCTTGATGCCAACCAACCCATTACTCCCTCCCCAACCATCCTTCCCATCCTAGTTCGAAAAAAGCATAATAATCCCCCAGCGCAACAACAATTCCCAAAAACCCAAATGAAAATCACCAACATTCGTCTCCGACACCTCTCCGGCACCATGGAGGTCGACGGACCGTTCTTCGAAGACCGGCTCCTGCAACCGACCGACATCTACGAGGAGTTCAGGGAGAACCGGAGACAGATCGGCAATCGCGGCTCTCAAGTCGACGACAAGATCTTCAACGTCGAGCAGACCTTCGTCCAGATCGACACCGACGAAGGCGTCAGCGGCATCTGCGCCGGTGGCTTTGCGGGCATGAATTGGCATGTTTGGCAACTCAAAGACCTCCTCATCGGGCGCGATCCTCTCGCCACCGAGTTTCTCTGGGACATCATGCACCGTACGTCTGTCCACGGTCGGCAAGGCGAGCCGATGATGGCGATATCGGCGATCGACAATGCCCTCTGGGACCTCAAAGGCAAATGGCTCGGCAAACCCGTCTACATGCTCATCGGCGGACCGTGCCGCAAGACCATGCCCGCATACGCATCCATGCTCGGACACAACGTCACCGACATGGGACTCGTCCGGGAACGCGCGACCATGGTTAAAGAGCGTGGCTTCACCGCCCAGAAATGGTTCTTCCGGCACGGCCCGATGTCCGGTCACGAAGGCCTCGTGAAAAACATCGAGATGGTCAAAACCCTCCGTGAAACCGTCGGACCAGAGATCGACATCATGCTCGACTGCTGGCAGTCCATGGACGTCAACTACGTCGTCAAATTAGCCTCTGCCATCGAGGAATACCAGCCCCGCTGGATCGAAGAAGTCGCCATGCCCGACCGCATCGACTCCTACCGCAAGATCCGAGACAAGGTCAATATCCCCGTCTCCGGTGCCGAGCACGAATACACCCGCTGGGGCTTCAAACGCTTCATGGACGCCGAAGCCGTCGACATCATCCAACCCGACCTCAACTGGGCCGGCGGCCTCTCTGAAGTCCTCAAAATCTCAGCCATGGCCACCGCCTACGACCTCATCACCATCGCCCACCAGGGCGTCACCCCCGTCGGCATGGCCTGGTCCGCATCCCAGTCGCCCGATCCACACCCCATACGTCGAGATGCTACTCAAGCACGCCGCACTGGCCTACCACTTCGACAAGAACAACGGCCCGATGCTCGACAACGGCAACCTAACCGTCTCCGACGAACCTGGCTTTGGTTACGTGATCGACGATGACAAGGTCGAGGAAGAGACGGAGATCAGGTTCTAGTGGACGGTCGTGCGACGGGATTCTAGCCAGTTATGCGGAGTTTACGAGGTTTATCGAATAAGCCTAACTTTCCTAAACTTCATAAAATCTGTCCCTGAGGATCCAACGCGAAATCCGTACGCACCAGGTGCTGGCACGGATCGCGTCAAAGGATTGGCAATTCGAGTCGAAACATCTTATTGATCGGTTTGAGTGGTGTCGGCAACAGTGTGCTTCTTGATCGAATTCGAGAAGATTCTGAAGCCAACGGGATTTTGGCGCTCGCAATCGAAGCCCCCGAAACTCGATTTTGCCCTCTCTCATCGCTCCGCAATTGCGTACCGCGCTACTGAAGCTTTCCAATTCTCAGAAATCAAATGTGAGGCGATTTTCCGAGCGCGGTCTCAAGGCACTTGCCGGTTTCGCGAAGGCACTAAAACTCAAGTACCAAGACTTTGAGCTCAGTTTCGATTTCGATCCCGAACCAGGTCTCGCAAATGATGCCGATCCGCGTACGACGGTACGAAACCGCGTCTCGTATCTAGGGGGTTGACTCTTTGTCGATAGCGTGATAATGTGCTTGAAAAGCATCCATAGTGGATGTTAATCGGAAAGGGTGTGGATGATGATGTTTAGAAGTGTATCGATCTGGATGGTTGGAGTAGCGGCGATGGGGGTTGTGTTGATCACGTTCCTAAACGGCTTGGGTGTAACAGCTTCAACTACTCAAGGATGGCAGGTAACCGTAGGCGATCAGCAGCCAATCAGTGTAAATGCGAACAGCATCGGCACTGCGTTGTTCCAAGGGGAGTTCCGAATGGAAACGCGTCTCGATGCATCCGGCAACTTATCCCCTCAATCCGTGTGTACCGGCTTCCCCGAGGTGCAGGCTACTAGAGATATAGACGACAATGACGATTACAGTCTTGAGCTGCGGTTGGACGTCGACACTTGCCGGATCGTAGTTAATGATGTCAAGCAAACAATTGTTTCGGACGTGATGGCGAGCGCAACTTCGGAAGCGCACGAAGAACATTGGGGGCGAGCGGTCGTCGAGGCAGCGGATGGGCTCGGAGTTGATTTGACTCAGTCAAAGGTTATGCTCGATTATGCTAGTTCGCTGACCGTATACGGTAGCGCAAATAAATGCAAAGTCCAATCACCAGCCTCTTCGCTGGGTATTGATTGGTACACCGACGGATGCGTCTCGTCGCCAATAACGCACCATGGTACGTACGTGAAAGCTAAGACTACCGGGGATTTCTACGCGACCCAAGACGACGAGGTTTGGGACGAATCAATTCACAGTTCTTCTGTAGAAATTAAGGGCTATTCTACGAAATACGTAATCACATGCAGATGGTGGCCATCATCGATAGAAGATCTTGAATCGGATATATTAGGATTAGAATTAGGAGTGAGTCTCGAATGTAAACCCAATGAAAAATAGCGAATGGAAGCAATCCTCTATCATTCAATAATCGACGGTTTTGTGAAGTGACGTATTTAGATCTACATTATACGATCGACATGATTGTAATCTTCTCGATCCCGATTATCGGATTTCTATATCTCCTAGTTCCTCTGATTTTTGTGACCTTTGGACCGAGTCGCAGAACTAGACGACGCACAATCTTATCGAAGCTATTCCGTTCGTGCGTCAACGAACGGAAGTTAGTACACGTTCTGATTATTATTTTCGCCATTCTATCTGCGATCATATTAATTCTAAGTTTTCCAGCATTTGCACTCAAACCCGTCAGCGAATACACGACACAGTTCGTATCCAGTAAAGCTGTGAGGGGTGATTATTACGAATTTCTCATTGACATTTGCATATTAATTATCCTTTTACTTTTGCCCATCTCAACAGTGCTGATCGCGTTGTTATGGCATCCTACTGGGAAGTTGTATAGACTTCGAATATCAGTGCTCGCAGTGGCTGTGTGGTTTATAGTACGAATTTGTTTCATTGGAGTATTTTTTATTGGCCGTATATCGGAATTTCGCGACTATCCTTTGGTGCCCCAACTCAATCAAACTCCAGGTTTACGCTATTATATTCCCGGAAGTGTGTTCGGTGGATTTACAGGTTTGATTGTCTGCATAACCATATGTTTAGTCGGTATTTTGATCAGCATTCCATTCATACGCAGACAACGGATAGAAGTTAAATACTTAACATTCGCCGCCTGTCTATCCCCCATTATTTTGTTGATATTTGCGGGGTTCAAGATCACTTTTGGATTTGTAACAATCGACTTTGCGGTCACAGCACTGACGCTTGGTTGGCTGTTGAGTGCCACTGCACGCTCGAAAAGCGCACGCACAGTCGAAACAGACGAGTGCTCAGTTTCAAATCGGCGCGACTACAATCTTACGGCCAGCGTGCAAGGCGAAAAGCTGATGTCGCCAGACCGATCAATTGTAGACAACTTGACATTTCTGTCTGCGATGTCACGCGCGGTCAGGTTTATCTTCACAGCAATCATTCCAGCCATATTGCTTAAATGGGCCTTCCACAACATATTTGGATTACGTTTAGACGGCGCAGCAGGATCGTGGGCTATGATATGGATTGTCGCGTTGGGGTTAGGGCTAATCACGTTCGCGGTTACACGATTCTATGATCGGCGCGATCTGCCGATGCGGAACGCTGTAGCTACATTTCTATGTGCCTTTGCCATCATGATTCAGCCACCCATCAACCTCTTAGCCAACATCTTGCCGATCGGCAACTTGTCGATCGGCGACATATTTATCGCGGCGGTCGCTGTGCTCGGCATATTGGCATGGACCACGACTTTGATCCTTGTACTCGGCACGTTAGCCCTGATTACGACTGTCGTTCTTGACAAGCATCAATGGACGTGGCCGTTCTGGGCCTGTTATCTGTTCATATACATCTTCGTGCATTCAATGGCCGGTAGCGGATATGCGACAGACCTTTCCAAGCTCGATCTATTCTCTTGGATCAACATGTCGGTGATCGTGTTCGTCTTCCTATTCGCGATACCGATCTACTTCGCGAGCAACGGATTCCAACGACGAACGCTCGCAACGATGCCTGACGAACAATCCGGATAGAACGGTATTGGATGCCGCGCAGCGACCTCGGCACCGTTTTTCGCACTAGCAATATACTTTCAATCAGACGGTTGACGATGACGATTCCGACGAGTTCCCAATGACCCTAACTCCCCCCATCCAACGCGATGTACCCGATGAACTCGGACGTTTCGGCAAGTACGGCGGCAAATTCGTTCCCGAAACGCTGATGGCTGCGCTTGATCAGCTCGAAGACGCTTACATCGCAGCGCGCGAGGACGTGTCGTTCTGGCAAGAACTCTCTAACCTTCTCACCGACTACGTCGGACGCCCGACGCCGCTCTACCACGCCGCCAACCTGAGCGATAAACTCGGCGGCGCGCAGATCTGGCTCAAGCGAGAAGACCTAGCACATACCGGCGCCCACAAGATCAACAACGCTATGGGGCAAATCCTCTTGGCCAAACGACTGGGCAAAAAGCGCATCATCGCCGAAACCGGCGCCGGCCAACACGGCGTCGCTACCGCTACCGCCTGCGCCATGATGGGTCTCGAATGCGTCGTCTACATGGGCGAGGAAGACATCCATCGACAAGCACCGAACGTCTACCGCATGAAGCTCCTCGGAGCATCCGTCGAAACCGTATTCTCCGGCAGCCGGACCTTAAAAGACGCCATCAATGAAGCCATCCGAGACTGGGTAACCAACGTCGAAACAACCCACTACCTCATCGGTAGCGCGGTCGGCCCGCATCCGTACCCCATGTTAGTCCGCGATTTCCAGAACGTGATCGGCAAAGAGGCCCGCACTCAGTGTCTGGCGCAGATCGGACGCCTGCCCGACTACGCCGTCGCCTGCGTCGGCGGCGGCTCGAACGCCATCGGTCTCTTCAGCGGGTTCGTCGACGATGAATCGGTCGGACTCATCGGCGTTGAAGCCGGAGGTGACGGCGTCGATACCGACCGCCACTCCGCAACGATCACCAAAGGTCGGCCGGGCATCTTACACGGTGCCATGTCCTATCTTCTGCAAGACGAATGGGGGCAGGTTTCAGAGGCACACTCGGTATCCGCCGGACTCGACTACCCCGGCGTCGGCCCCGAACACTCCTACTTCCGCGACATCGAACGTGCGAAATACGTTGCCATTGACGACGAACCGGCGCTCGACGGCTTCGACCTCCTCTGCCTGACCGAAGGCATCATCCCGGCGCTCGAACCCTCCCACGCCATCGCTTACATCAAAGAGTGGGCACCAACCCTCGACCCATCCACCATCATCGTCATGCTCCTCAGCGGCCGCGGCGACAAAGACCTGGAAACCGTGGCCACTCAGCGCGGCATCGTGATATAACCCGAAACGTAGCTACCTCGAACGAGCTGCGAATTCACTGCCGATGCAACGGCCAACGCGGTCGGGGCAGGTCGAGCGACCGATATTCGATATCTCCGTCCGGTACCGCGTCGAAGCTGATATTGGCTCCGTGCATCAGACGCATGCCGACGGTCGGAACATAGTGGGTGCTAAAAATGTCTGTTTCGAACCAAGACCCCGCGAATCGTACTGACCCGTCGTAAACACTCGATTCGCTGGTGCTGCCATCAGCCAACACGAACGTTTCGCGTCTACGGCGAACTATACCTAACTCGTGGATTACCCCGATTGGAACTGAGATCGTCCCTGTGAATCCCGTATCCAAGACCGCATCGACGAAAACTGATGTGCCGTCACGGCCGCGGACTTCAACTTGGACGACTGGATACAGAGCCCCTGTTGCCGCGTCAACCCGGCCGATCTTCACTGGCACACTCCCGGTAACCGTAGCCACCCCAAGATTCAATCCATATCCTCGGATGAACCAACAAAAACGGATCCGCATCAGGCACGCGATTTTTCAACTTGTCGACCGCATCTCTCCCGTCGGATTTAACCCATTCACCGCTCTTACAGTCGATCGCAATAAACCGATTCACATCGCCTTCCGCTAACTGAGGTTCGATGTTTTCACGGTAATATGCTAACGCCCGTTCAGTCGGCCCTGAGAACTCTCGAGACTTGATCACTTGTTGCTCCGATATCGTTTCCAGCCCCAACCGTCAGGATAAACCGTTGAACTGTGCCGACCATCTCGTATCGCCGTATCCGAAACTATCCCTGCCCACATTCTATCGAAGACCTGGCCCCGAATCGACCCTGTCGCCTCCATCAGCAGTTATCGGATCCGTATCACCTTCGTGTCCGCTATCTTGTCATGCCATCCCCGGTTCTCTTTGTCGAATAGAACCCACAGAAATCCGAGTGGCACCACCAGAGGCAACAATGAAATCATCTTCCCTATCGACTCGCGCAATATTCCTCTGCCAAAACCAATATCGGTACCATCCGCGCGCACGATCTTTAATCCACCGAAAATCTTGCCTGGCGATTGGCCACGAATCGCAAACAGCAACGAAACGACCAATGCGTAAACAGGCACGAATATGATCGAAACAACGATTACTAGCTGCAAGTCGGCTGAAGCGGTCACGGCCAAAACGACCACTAACAGAAACCAAACCGTTGCACCGACGATAGCGTCCACAAGCAACGCGCTGACTCGATCCCAAAACGATGCTACTTGATCATCGCCATCGATCGGGTTCCGCCGAAACTTTCGAGACCTTACTTGGTGCCGCGGCTCCAGGACGCCGACGCGGCTCGGATTGACAATCATTTCATCAAACCTTCACCACATAGGTGTTGGCGATCTTGTCGTGCCACCCCTGACGCTTGCCGTCGAACAGGATCCAGATGTAACCGAGCAGGAGGATGATTGCCGAGACGATTTTCCCGAGGACCTCGCGGAGCAACATGGTGCCGAATCCGATCGGTCTGCCGTCCATCTTGACGATCTTTATGCCGATGGCGATCTTGCCAGGCGATTGACCTCGCGTAGCCACCATGAACAGCACGATAATCCAATAGGCGATTCCCAAGACCGTATTCATGGTCTGTCCTTCGCCACCCATAGCCGAGCCAATCACGAAGCCCGCGATCCCAACGATTATCGATATCACGAGGTCTATGAGGAATGCCCCAAGCCGTTGGCCAGCCGACGCTATTTCCAATGCCGACATCCCTTCCGGAACGTCATCCGAAACCACGTTGTAATCCATCATGTACTCCCGATAACAGACCAACCTGTCTTCAACCGTACCATCACCCCTTCCGCGGCGCCCGCGTCAAAACGATCAATAACGCCGCTCCGCCCATCAATCCGACTCCGACCCACCACGCCGGATCGTACGATCCATACCATTCGTGAACGTAACCCGCCGCCGGCGCACCGATCCCGCCGATCACCAGATTGATCGGATTCGCCAATCCACGTATCCCGCCGACGCTCCCACGTCCAAAATAGTCCGCCCAGATGAAGTTGTTGAGAAACATCATCCCACCAATGCCGATACCGAAAATCGCCATCGAAATGAACATGATCGGCAGATTCGTCGCGTAGATCGTCAACACGCTAGCCCCCGCAAGCATCGAAAATCCTACCGCACCCAGAAATCGCGATGGAACCCACCGTACCAACATCCCGAACATGAACGTAGACGCGCCTGCCGCCACTGCATCGAACGCCGTCGCGAATGATATCAACGTCGGATCCATGCCGCGATCCATGAACGCGGCTATCCGGTGCAACGCCACCGTCCCCGTCGCCATCTGCACCATCGAAAACACGATCACCAAGCGCCATAACGTCGTCGTTCGAACCGCTTCTCGAACCGTCCAGGACACCTCCTCAACAGCGCTTCGCGCACTGCTCGAATCATCGTTGGGACCCTCAGACTCGCCACCATCCGGCAACATCCCCAGATCTTCAGGTTGTCGCCGAATGAAGATCGCCCCCAACGGGACAATCACGCAGATACCGATAATCGCCAAAACGATCCACGATCCACGCCATCCGATCCCGTTGATCAATACCTGCGTCAACGGAATAAACAACAGCGCTCCTACCGGTATGCCGAGCCCCACGAACGCGACCGCCTTGCCCCGATTTCTCACAAACCATTTCAACACCGGCACCGTCGTCACCAGTGCACCCGGCCCGCTCATTCCCACCAGGCCCATCACGATGAAAAGCACCACCAGATGCCATGCGGACGTCACATATGCCAGCCCGATCAACGCGGCTCCAGTGGCCAGCGCCGCAACCGGCAGCATCACCCGAGAGCCGTATCGGTCGATCAACCATCCGATCAACGGACTCGTCGCCGAACTAGCTCCCATCCTCGCCGTCTGCGCCCAACCGAACGCAGCACGACCAATCCCAAGTTCATCTCCCATCGGCTTGATGAACAACCCGAAATTCAGCGACCCCATCCCCATGCTCACCGCGCCAGTGATCGCCATCACAACAACGATCACCCAACCATAAAAATACTTGGGACGCCCCTCCCCGCTACTGTTCAGCCAATGCATCATGCCAAACTACCATAACGACATCGATCGCCATCGCAGACGCACGTTCATCACCACCAAACCGACGCTCACGATGGCGATACCGATCAGGAGCGCCCACACAGCGCCGTTGGAACTCGGCGCAGTTGCGCCAGTGGGCGGAGGTTCAGGCACAGACTCGGGAGTTGCAGTCGGGATCGCCGCTGGCGCGCCCTGAATGCCGACTGCCACCTCCGCTGGGAGTTCGCGCAGGTAACCGCAAACCTCTACGCCGCCGGTGGAGTTGATACGGACAACCGCAGCGTGGATCGTGAGCGAACCGCCGCTGTTGATACCTACCAACGCGAGATTGTATAGGTTGGTGGGAAGTGCGTTTGGCAAAGGCACGCAGACGGTTGCCGGGTCGTCTAGGTTGTATGTGTCGATGACGGCTTCAGAAGAGTCGACTAGGTGGACGCCGTACACATTCCCCCCGAGCGTCAATCTCTTGTCAGTCGTGCAGACGTTGGAGGCATCCCCTTCATCGGACATCCGTATGCCGATGAATTCGCCGTTCCGAACTGCGCCTGGCGGCACCGTAATTGAGAACCCCTCACCAGCGTCAAATGTTCCGCCCTCGACCGGGGTGAAGACCTTGTATTGATTGTCGTCGGAGTCGGTGAGGATTTCTGGGATGCCCCCAGGTGGATTGACGGGAGGGGGAAGGGGGTCCCAAGGTCTGGAAAAGCGTCGGAGATGGATGGTGAAGTCGGCAGAACAGGCGGATTCCCTGTCGTCCTCAACCTCAGGTTGGCACCGACTGCTGTCTAGAGAAGCCGTGACCACGTAGGTGCGCGGGGCGTTTGGACCTGTGAATATGATTTCGCGCCGTGAACCGGCAAGCGCCTGTTCACGTTCAGTGCCTTTGTCTTGTGTCCACTCGAATGTCGCGCCGAGGCTGTTGTCCTTGGTGTTCTGGGCGCCGAAAATGTCAACCGAAAGTAGCACTCTGTCACCAGTGCCGATGACCACCGTTGGGAACTCGGGCTCGATGCGAGTGATCCTTCCCGGGGAACCGACAATTTCGTCAGTGACGTCGCTGACGCGACTTTCTGGAAAGCGATGGCCGTCTTCGAAGAAAGCGACTACTTTGATGGTGTTGTGCTGATCGCGCGGTTTTAGTTCGTAACTCGAACCTTCACCGAGAGGGGCGCTTTCGCTGTACTCGGACGCATCGCCGTAGAACCATCTGTAGGTGATGGTGCCTTCTTCGTCAGGGTCGTTGATCGTGCCTTTCGTTGCCATCAACCGCGAACCGACTTGGGCAACGCCAGAGATTATTGGTTTGCCGGTAGCCTCTGAGTTGTATGACGGACGACCTGGACCGTCCAGTGCTAGGAGTGCCGTGCCTACCTCTTCCACGCGTCTCTGGTCCGCTTCGCTGAGGATATTCGACTCGTCTATGCCCGCAGTTGTGGCATCGTCTTCTACCGCGGCGTCGGAACCCGGGAAGTGTCGGCAGTAAGCGCTGGATTCTGCGACTTTCGCGTCGGACGTGGGGTCTTGTGTGGTGGAGTCAGGCACAGCGGCTTCGAGGTACTGGTTGTTCTCACCGACAGCAATGCGTTTGGTCCGGCAATCGAGGTTGTCCCACCAGTCGGCCACGGAAGCTGGCTTGCTGATTGCGTTGTATGGCCAATCGAATTCGTTGTCGTTTACGACTTGATCCTCTTGACCGGAATTCAACGCCGCCATCATCGGCGGATCGAAGAGTTCGTTTGCGATCGCGTTGACGATCGTCAACACGCCAAAGCCGGGCACATCCGCGCTGGTGTCATCGTCATCGTGGTCAAATTCAACAGCTTTGATTCCGTGTCGTTCAAGCAGTTCCGTAGTAGCTAAAGGCAAGCCATCGGAACGTATCATGACATCCGATGCATCGAAATCGATCTGCTTGATTGTGTTCCTGTCCTTCTCCTTGGGGACAGTGGTTTCCGGTGCATTTGGGTCGTCCGCATTTTCGGTCGCAAGGGGGTGACCGAATACGACATTTACTTTCTGCTGGTCGTCAAGCGTCGCCCACCATCCAACGACGTCGGGGACGGTTGGCGAGATGTCGAGGACTGCCTGGCCGATTTCGAGGACGCGTGCTTGACGGGTTTGGCCTGCATCAGTTCCACCTTGATGTCCTAGTGTGCCGGCGTCGGCATCCGGGTTGAGGTCTTCCCACGACGCGCAGTATTCGTTACTCATGTCTGCGTCGTTGTCCTCGCCAACAGCGACGAGTCTGGCGGCGCAACTGATGGAGTCCCACCAGTGGATGACCTCGGCTGAACCTTTGGCGTTCATGCCGCCATTGTGGTAGATCCACTGCCAACGGTCATTCACGAGTCCCCTAGTTGCGGGACCCCAATCCACGGAGTCGAACTCCGCGTAGGGCAATCGACCTCTTTCGATGCGTTCGTCAAACCTCTCGTCGACGATTTGCGTCGTATCGTCGTCTTCAAAATCTGCTGCGGTTTCGGTGATACCGTCGCCGTGCAGAGAGTTGAGCCTTTCGAGACCGTCAAGCTTGTCCCACCATGAGTTGACTCGGGAATTCGGCGCTTCGATGTTGGTTCCGGTGTCGCATTCAGCCCGGCCCAAGATCGCGACGCCGACTTTATCGACGCGAGCTTTGTCGCCTCGGTCGTCGATGCCGTCATACGTCTGGCAGAATCCTTCACCCTCGACACCAGCAGCGTTTCCATCACCTACGGCGATGCGCTTTTCTTTGCAGTCCAAGTAATTCCACCAGAGCTCGACGCTTTGGAAACCCCGGATGGCGCCGATCATCTCGTTGTCGTTGTTGGCTAACAGGTGGTCGCCAGCAGGATAGAGTGTTCCGGCGAGTTCGGCGACGATGCCTTTCGCGGTAGTTCCGTTACGTTCTAGGAGTGCGACTACGGCTGGCAAACTCGTCGTGTCGTCCAATTCTCCGTACGGTTTCATCACGGCATCGGCGGCGTCCCTCAACTGCCGTTCCGACAGAGTCAAGTTGATTGGGTCGGCGGGATCGGCGACCTCACCGAGAACCGCTGCAACCTTCTGAGGATCTTCGAGAGTGTCCCACCACGCCCGCGCTCGGTTCTCCACTACTTCCTCAGCATCACCGACCTGAGCCTCAGCCGCGTCGCTGGGCACTGTCATCGTCGTCAACGCGAGCGTGGAGATAACCAAAGCAACGACCGTTTTGTGGCCGATACAGATGCGGGCAGTTAGCTGCCGTACTCGATCGCTTATCAACTTGCTTGTCAACGCTACCCCTTGGATGGGTCTGTGAATCGGGGATCGAATTGTCAGGGGTTCTCGAATATACTTTCTCAACTTATCGAAAAACCGCAACACGCGCCTACTATTGGCGGGATTTTCGGGCACTGTATGTCGTGATACGTAGAGCGAAATGTTATAGCGTCCGGATTTCACGTACGCGGACGCACGGGTGGTTGACACGAACATTCACCCTCCAACAAACCTTGTGCGCATCGCTTCAAATGCCCAAATCCACCGATCCGTGATTCGAGAAACAGGCGGGGGTCAATTACCTCGCACTCGTGAATCTCACCGTGCTAACATTCGCTTCAGCAACTGAAACCACCTGACCACAGCGATATGCCCAATAAAACCAAAATCGAAAAAGTCGAATCCATGCTCATCGGCGGCGCCGATGGCTCGCCCGGCGGCCATCACATCGTCCGTATTACAACCGACGACGGCACCTACGGCGTTGGGCAGTCCTCATGCTGGGCTTACATGGAGGCCGCCGACGCTATCGCCAAGAAGTGCGGCGAATACCTGATCGGAAAAGATCCCTCCCGCATCGAGCACCACTGGCAATACATGTACCGTATGGGACCTTTCAGAGGATCAGCACTTTCAGGTGCCATCAGCGCTGTCGACATCGCCCTGTGGGACATCAAGGGAAAGCGCCACCAAGCTCCGGTATGGGACCTCCTAGGCGGCAACACGCGCGACAAGATCCGTCTCCATCTGCTCATGGGGCCGAGACAAAAAACTGAATTGCCGTTTCCTCATGACCGAGGAAAGCAAGCCCATGGTCTTTACGAGGCGGCGAAAGCATCAGCCGAAGAAGGCTGGACGGCCATCAAGACCGATCCGCTGCCTAATGGCTTCGAGAGCATGACGCTCGAACGTCTGATTTCGGATACCGTCGATAATGTGGCCGCGATGCGCGAAGGCGCCGGCAAAGATGTTGACATCATCCTCGAAATCCACCGCAAACTCACACCGATGAACGCAATCGCCTTGGCGCAGGAGCTTGAGCAGTTCCACCCGCTGTTCTACGAGGACCCGATACAGATCGACAGCATGATCCTCCAAGGCGCCATCGCGCAGCGCACCGCGTTGCCCGTGGCAAACGGCGAACGCATCCACAACATCTGGGAGTTCCGCGACCTGCTAGAAGGCGGAGGTTCCCAATACGTTCGCCCGGACATGGGCCTCGGCGGCGGCATCACACACGTCAAGAAGATCGCCGCTCTCGCCGAGTCCTACCACGCCGGACTCGCGACACACAACTTCCTCGGGCCGATAACGACCAACGCTGCAATTCAGGTTGATGCATCAATACCCAACTTCGTTACTCAGGAGTATTCGCTTAGGGACGAACATCCCGCAAACGCTGTGTTTGTCAACAGCTACAAACGCGAAGGCGGATACATGAAACTCTCCGACGCCCCCGGCATCGGCCTCGAGATCGACGAAGACCTGTTGGAAGTAGCCAAATCCACCTACGAAACCCGCGATCTGAACATGATCCCGATGCGAACCGACGGCTCGGTAGGCTACTCCGTCTAATCGCACCACGAAACACGAAAACGCATCGTCGTACCCGCACCTTGATTCCAAACGGGTTTCAACCCATCCGTCCCTTGACGCCAGTCGGGTGATTGAACATACCCTCACCATTGATGCCCAAGGGGTGGTGTGCACAACCCTCCCCCATGATGCCCCAGAGCGAATAAAAGCGGGTTTAAACTTGGCGTTTCGCTTTGGACGCCGTTGCCCGGCCCCTCTGGATTCCGGCTTTCGCCGGAATGACGGTGGTTGTGCACAGAACCCCAAGGGGGAATTAATGGGGGTTCAGAAAATCCGCGGGCGTCACTCCCCGGTTCCGAGCGATTCGGTGTGGCGGGATGAATAGGCGTCTGCGAAGGTATCTCGCAGGCTATCGCTGACCGCATCAAGGCGCGCGATCGCGGCGGGCGGGATGTTGCAAGAAATGTCGGATGTGCAACTACCGGCGAATTCGATTTGGATGTCGTGGAGTTCGTTGCAGGCGCTCGCGATCCCATCGGTGTATTTGCCGGCCGGGAATTGGCTCAAGTTGGTTTGGTGACAAGGGCCGAGCTTGAATGAGATCCGCCGCCATTCGTATTCCGTCTCGGCGTCCTTCATCTGATCTATGTTGCGCTGGAGGTACGGGTATACGTAGCTCGGCGTGGCGACTTCGAGGAACTGGACGAACGTGCCTTGTCGGATGCGTACGATGCCTTCTTTTGCACCGGAGTAGAAGCCAGGTCCGATGATGGCCAAGGGAATCGCCGCCGCGACGATCGCCATGATGATGAACGTGAGAAGCGAAGGATTCCGGATCTGTCTTCGGAGGCGCGCGAACCAACCGTCGGCGTCACCATAGTCGATGGCACCGATGCGAGTGAGCTTACCGCGTCGCGCGGCCGGCGTTTCGAATTCTTTTTGATCGCGAATGGCCAACGGCGGGATAGGTGTTCCGATGGTGGTGACGGGCGTCACGACTCGACGCCCTAAGGAATATAACGATTCTACACCTGAGACCGGACCGGACTGAAGGATTGCCAGCGTACGAATACTCGACGACGGTTCAGCTACGCCCTCGGTACTCCCAGTCGCGGATCCATCCTTCAGGAATATCCATTCCGAAGCCGGGAGCGTCGGACGGGGTGATGAATCCATCTTTGGCGGTGGCCATACCTGGGATGCGATTGAGTTCAGTGAGCGGAATGCCCGGGGGCGAGCCGATCCAACACTCGGCGATTGGCGATTCGGGTGCCGCCATGGCAACGTGCTGACCCCATGGCGACACGGCACCACCGTGCGGAATCATGGCGATGCCAGCGGTTTCGGCGATGTTGTAGATCTTCATCGTTTCGGTCACGCCGCCGCTCCAACCGATGTCGGGTTGAATGATGTCGATCGCTCGCCGTTCGATGAGCTGGGCAAACGCGTGACGGCCCCGGTGGTCTTCGCCGGTTGCAAGCGGTATCCACGTGATGCTGCGTTTGAGTTCTGCGTGACCTTCAATGTCGTGAGGAGGCAGCGGTTCCTCGAGCCAGCGGAGATTGTAGGGGCGTAGTCGTTCGGCGAGCCTTAGCGTGAACTCGACGTTGAATGACATTACGGGGTTGATCATCAATTCAGCGTCGTCGCCCACAATGTCTCGGGATTTGGCGACGTGTTCTTCGATGAGTCGAAGACCTTCATCTCCCTGGGAATAGTGTGCTGGATTGGTGATCTTGAAACGCGTGAAGCCGAGTTCTTGGAACCAATCAAGGTCGTCTCCGGTGGCGTAAAGGGGAATACGATCGCGGACGGGACCGCCGAGAATCTCGTAAACGGGACGGCCGAGAATTTTGCCATTCAGGTCCCACAGCGCGATGTCGACTCCGGCCATCGCGGTCGCGACGATACCGGCGAGTCCGTGTCGGTGGCCACCTCGGTTGACTAGGTCATTCATTAGCTCGATGGCCATGCAGTTTTGGCCCTCGAGGACGGGCGCGATAACGTGGTCGATGTACGACGCGACCGGCTGCCCGAATGAGCATTTTCCGAGTCCGAAAGTGCCGTCCTCTGCGATGGCTTGTACCCACACCTCGGACAGCCCAACGTTGCCGGGCATGTCTTGTGGTTTACGCGAGAATTGAGGGTAGTAGTTGATAGGCATCGCCCGCGGTGAACTCTCCGGCCACGGTGCCCGGCGAGCGGGTGTTTTTGGTTGCGGCATTGGGAGGTCCACATGGACAGCGCGCAGGGTCTTTAGCTTCATCGTTTGGTCCTTTAGGTGCCGGATTGCGGCTAGTTCTGGTCGCCTGATTCTAGGGAAACCATCGTGCTTTTAGCTTTGGGATACAGCTAACTTGTACGAAAAGAGCCGGCCTTGCCCGTCGCCCATGCCTTGATGAGGTGGTGAGCAATCGCGATGGGTCCGGGAACACGTAATTGTTCGTTTTTCTCAGCCAGCGCGAGACGGACTTCCTCTCGGTCCCACCACCTCACGTCGGTCATCTCGAAATCGTCGATATCGATGTCGGTGGTCAGTGCCTCGGAGTGGCTGCCGATCATCAGTGAGGACGGAAATGGCCACGGTTGAGTCGAGTGATATTGGACGCGACCGACCTGGATTCCCGCCTCTTCCATCACCTCTCTGCGAACCGCTTCTTCCATCGATTCTCCCTGGTCCATAAAGCCCGCCAGAGCGGAGTACATCCTCATCGCACTGAGACGCCCGGCGGACTGTCCCAGAAGGCATCTATCGCCATTGGTTACAACGGTTATGACGACCGGATCAGTGCGTGGGAAGTGCTCTGCTTTGCAGGCTGTGCACTGACGCATCAGGCCGCCCCGACGCATCGCAGTCGTCTCGCCGCAACGCGCGCAGAAGCCGTGCGTTGCGTGCCATCCAAGGTTCGAACGGGCTTGGGCGAGGATGCCCGACTCAGCGGCAGAAATCAGCATGGCCGATTCCCGGGCGTCGCAGATTTCCAGATCGCGATCAGCCGTCTCAGACTTGGAGATTTGATCGGAACCCTGGCGCGCGCTGCCCTTCATGTTCCACGCCACCAGTGCTTCGCCTTGGGGATTTATGCCGAGGAGCGTCGATGAGCTGGGGTCGGAATTCACGACCTTTTGGGCATCGCCGTGACTGAGCCACCCAAGTTTGGCCGAGGTTTCGGTGGCGGTACAGATCAGTGGGTCCAAGCCAGCGAGTATCAGAACTTGCGCGTTGTCGGAACTCATGTGATCGCGGATTTTCGATTCGTCGCGTCGCAACGCGTCGGCGCGATCGATCGGATTTCCGGCGAAGGTGTGAGGGGTTTCTACTCGATTCAACTTGATTTCACCGATTCTGTTCTTCTTCGATTACCAATCAACACTGTAACCGCGTTCGTATGTTGATACAGGGCCTTCGATAATTGAAAGCGATCCCATGATTCGAACATCACTCCATCCCAGACTGCGGTTGTTATTCGTCACCGGTTTCATCGCGATCACCGCGTTGACGATAACGGCGTGTTCGTCGGATGCGGATCCGACGGCGACGCGAATAGTTCCGACACAAGTCCCGACCGCAGTTCCGACCACCTCTCCGATTGCTCCGACCGCAGCCGTGGACACTCCGGTGCCGACAACGCCAGTTCCGACGGCGACAGCGGCAGCAGCAGTGGCGAGTCCGACGGTCACGGCAACTCCGGGTTTAGTCCGGGAAACTTCCCTCGTCGATGCCGATGAATTCGAATCGCTCTCGAGTAGGGCGTATGACTTGACCATCATGTTGGCCAACGAAATGAGCCCGCGGCAGAGCGCCACAGAAGAAGAACTTCGAGGAGCCATGTTCCTCTCAAACGAGATGACAGGTCTCGGATACATGGTCGAGATCCAGGATTTCGAGGTGACCGAGACCACTTCCAGTGGATCGCTCGAGGTGCTGCCCGGATCTGACGGTAGCGGCCCGAGCGTTTCCTTTTCCAGGCGAGATGGCGATTCACATCGGATTTTCTTCCTCCCCTTCGAGCCGTTCAAAATCGGTCAAACTCAGGGTGAGATGGTGTTCGCCGGCCTCGGCGACGACGACGATTTCGAAGGCGTCGATGTTAACGGCAAGATCGTCGTAATGGAACGAGGCACACTGTCGTTCGAAGATAAAGAGACGAATGCCGCTGATCGCGGCGCAATCGGCTTGGTAGTTTTCAACAACGAACCAAGGTTCTATTTCGGCGGAATATTGGCGGAGGAACCAGAAATCTTCGCCGGTGGGATCCCGCAAGCCGACGGCCGGAAACTGCGAGATGCATTGGACGACGGCAACGAGGTTATCGCAGAGTTGTTGGTTTACCCGACCGGGAATGGGCCATCACGCAACGTAATCGCGGAGCTTAACAACGAGATTGCAGATGACCCCGTAGTCGTGATCGGTGCGCATTACGACACCACGCCTTGGTCGCCGGGAGCGAACGACAACGGTAGCGGCATGGCAGCCGCCTTGATTGTGGCGGAGGAACTGGCGGACGACGAGTTGCCCTTCGACCTTCGCTTCGTCTTTTTCGGTTCGGAAGAGACCGGGCTGCACGGCAGCAACCACTACGCAGGAGAGTTGTTACAGACGGAGGTTGATCGGATCTTGGCGATGGTGAACTTGGATGTAGTGGCGACGGGAGAATTAGAGGTTTTTGGGGATGAGACGCTAACTGGCTATGCGAATAGCGTTGCAGAGGAGTATGGCGTGGATCTGGCGTTGGGTGAGCCGTTTGAATGGGGCGCATCGGATTACGTGGGGTTTGATGAACGGGGGGTGCCGTTCATCATGTTCTTTGCGGACGAGTTGGACTACATCAACCATCCTTCGGACACGGTGGAACACGTTGATGCGGAACCGTTAGGCGGGACGGTTTTGACGGTGTTGGGTCTCGTTGATCGGTTGGCGGATAGTATCGAGGAATGAGCTCTTTCGTACCCGACCGATTGATCATCCGCGATCTCGAATTGCAATGCGTAATCGGGGCCGAGGATTGGGAGCACCTCATGCCGCAGAGGGTGGTCGTGGATATCGAGCTGAGGGCGGATTTCTCTGCGGCGGCTGATTCGGATTGTTTGGCGGATGCGGTGGATTACCGCGAGGTTTGTGCCAGGGCAGTTGAGGTAGCGGAGGATGGAGAGTATCGGCTGTTGGAGGCCTTCGCGGATCGGGTTGCGCGGGCGGTTATGGGAGTCAATGAGTGTATTGCAGAGGTCACCGTCGGGATGTTTAAACCGCTGGCTTTGGCGGGGTTTGGGGAAGCGGAGGTGCGGGTGGAGGTCACGCGGGGACGGTAGGTTTCGCCATTGGTTGGGAACCAAACGAGAGGCGCAGGGTAAAGTTCCTATGTTGATGGTTTTCAGCAGGTATGGAGTTCCGCGCTGACATTCACGGATATAGCGTAGGTGATATATTATGGTTGCCAAAGGTTGGACGGTAGAGACGCTGAATTCGACCGTTGATCGTGAGATCGGGGCGTTGCCAGCTGACATGCGCACTCGGCTTCAACGATTCCGGGGGCTTATTGAGGAGTTCGGGTTCGATGGTGTACCGCCGAATTCCTTGCGTAAGCTTCGGGGCCCACTGTGGGAGTTCCGCATCACCGGCCGAGATGGGATTTCACGTGCGCTATATGTCACCGCCCATGACAGACGCGTTGTAATCGTTCGTGTGTTCGTCAAAAAGACCCGACGCACACCTACAAGGGAGATTGAATTGGCACTTAGACGTGCTAGGGAGATTTCAAGATGACTAAGCTCTCTGATCTGCACAAAGAGTGGATGAAAGATCCTGAATACCGCGCGGAGTACGAGGCGACGCAACCCGCATTCGACCTCATGAAAGCACTGATACGCGCCCGAGCCGACGCGGGCCTCGCGCAACAAGAGGTGGCCGAACGCATGGGCACGACGCAGTCTGCGATCGCGAGGCTCGAAGGTTGGACGGCCAACCCCTCCGTGAACACGTTGCGAAGATATGCTGAAGCGACTAGGACGCGGCTCAGGATTTGGTTTGAGCCGATCGAGGATGACGCGTCGCATCACGAAAACGAATCGGGCCAAAATATAGGTACCGTCGACGTAGAAGCAGTACGACAAAATGCAGAAGAAGCCATACCGGTTGTTACCTGAGTTTCTGAACCGCATCAAACCATGCGTGATCGGTCGTGGTGCCTGTACTGAGGAATAGAACATATGAGAATACCGGATCAAATCGAGTTGATGTCCCCGACTTTAGAGGCATTGCGGCAATTGGGTGGCAGCGGCTCCATTCATGAGATTAACGAGGTCGTCATCAAGCGGTTGGGATTACCCGACGAGGTCGCGCAAGAATTGCAAGGGCAAGGTCCTCAAACAAGGCTCGAGCATCGACTAGGTTGGGCACGTACTCGCCTAAAACATGCCGGCCTCGTTGATAATTCCCGAAGGGGCGTATGGAACCTAACTCCGACAGGATTTCAACTGGACCCTGATGACCCCGAAGCTGTTTCAAGTCACTACGGGGATTATCAACGGCATAAACAGTCGATGAATCTCAAGGTACCACAATCCCGAAAAAAAGAGCGGGATGAAGGGCTATCAAATGGGCCAGAAGATGGTTTTTGGCGCGAAGAATTACTCGCTATAATTCGAGAAGTGTCGCCCGACGCGTTTGAGCGATTGTGCCAACGCTTGTTGCGTGAATCTGGTTTCATTGAAGTTGAGGTCACCGGGCGATCGGGCGATGGCGGGATCGACGTTCAAGGAACAATCCAACTCAACGGATTGGTCAGCTTTCCAGTGATGGTTCAATGCAAACGCTTCAAGGGAAATGTCGGGCCGTCACTGGTGCGCGATTTTCGAGGTGCGATGACCGGACGCGCCGACCGTGGGCTGCTGATCACTACTGGAAACTTCACTAGAGACGCGGTACGAGAATCCACTCGTCCGGGCACGCCACCAATCGATCTCATTGATGGTAATCGGCTTGTCGAAAAGCTCAAAGAGTTGGAACTAGGGGTCCAGACACATATGGTCGAGCAAGTCATTCTTGATGAAGAGTGGTTTCAATCCATTTGACAACGCTGCTCTCCGTATAATCCACCGCATGCACTCAACAACCCAGCGCGAGGCAACGTCAAAGCCAAGCACGGACCGCTGGCTTTAGTGAACTTTCGGAAATGTCGGAGCGGCGGCATAGGAGACACGCGATTCACGTTCTTATTCACAAGATTATCGATGAGAGGGTACTGACGTGATCAAAGTTGTAAGTTGGAACATCGCAAAACGGCAACAACCTTGGCGCGAGATTCTGAATATGGACGCGGATGTCGCGCTGCTACAAGAGGCTGGAGAACCGCCATGGGATGTGAGGGACAAAGTGGAATTGGGACCCCGCGAACACTGGGATTCGCACTTTTGGAACTCACATTGGTATCGACAGCACGGATGGAGATACATCGCGGAGCGATGGCCGAAAATCGTGAGGCTCTCTGATCGCGTGAAGGTGGATTGGTTCTGTCAGGACGGACCTCGCGGCCACGGGTCGGAAGGAACCATATCGGTTAGCGGTGCAGGAAACATCGCCGTTGCGAGAGTGAAACCGGTAAACAGCGATCAGTCTCCGTTCATAGCGGTGTCGATGTATGCCAGTTGGATCATGCCGCATCCGTCTACCTATACGAAATTCAAGGTAGGCGCGCCTGATGTATCAGCTCATCGCATCATCTCAGATCTATCGACATTCATCGGCGATGATGATCCTTCAACGCACCGCGTGTTGGCGGCAGGGGATTTGAACATGGTTTACGGGTGGCGAGACGATAATCCGACATCGTACGGTGCGCGAGAACGGACTGTTTGGGATCGGATGGGCGCACTCGGCATGGAGTACTTGGGTCCTAAGCACCCGAATGGGCGGCGCGTTTGCCCTTCGGATTCGGGCGTACCAGAGAACACGGAGAACGTCAGGACGTTTCATACGTCTAGGAGTTCACCGCAGAATGCTTATATCCAGATCGATCACGCATTTGCATCGAAAGGCTTCCACGAGAACATCAGTACCCGCGCGTTGAACTGCGTTTGTCAATGGGGTTCGAGTGATCATTGCCGTTTGGTAATGGAGGTGAGTGGGTAATCCGGCCTCGTTTCCCCGTATAATCCACCGCAGACATTCAACAACCCAGCGCGAGGCAACTCCAACCCATGAAAATCCTTCTAGTCGGCGGCTCTGGACACGTCGGTACCTTCATCACACCTTACCTCCGCGAAGTCCACGATCTCCGCGTTCTCGACCTCGCTCCGCCGCGCCACGACGGCATCGAGTTCGTCAAGGGCTCCGTCACCGATACCGGGGCCATCAAAGAGGCCGTCGATGGCATCGACACGTTCATCTGGCTCGTCATGCAAAGCCCTCAAGGCGGGTCAGTGACGGACCAAGACGAAAAGGTCATTCGCGAAAACTACACCGTCAACAATATGGGCCTCCATCTTTTCCTCTGGACCGGCTACAACAACGGCCTTCGCAACGGCGTCTACACAAGCACCATGAGCGTCCACTTCCGTTACCGCGACTGGTACCAGTCAGAGGACGAAATACCGCTCGACACACCCAGCGCCTACGGACTGTCAAAGGGTTTCGGCGAACTCATCTGTCGCTACTTCGCCCGCCACTTCGACATGAACCTCGCCGCCCTGCGCATCACTGGACCCCGCACGCGCGAGCAGTGGATCGACTACCGAAGCGCACAGCACGAAGTCGACCCGAGCGGCGCAAGGCCCCTCCTAGTCACCGATGAAGAGGACTTGGCCAACGCCTACATGGCCGCCGCCGAGTTCGTGCAGATCGGACACGGATCGTTCGAGCCATTCTTCATCGCCGGCGACGAAGACCAGGTCGAGCACAATCTCACGAAAGCCGAGCGTGTCTTGGGTTGGAAACCTCGAACGCATCTCAAGATCGAGGTCCCCAAAGTCCACGGCGCGTGACACGCCAGCGGAGGCGGAGGTGGTCATGCATACACCTGACGCGCTCGAAGCATCCTTCATCTTCTTCCCGCAACCGCAGCTACGCGGCGATCCGTCGCACGTCGGCCTCCAATACGAAGACGTTTGGCTGACTACTGACGACGGAAACAAGACGCACGCGTGGTTCATCCGAGGCGAAGGGAGTGACGACCCGCAAAGTAAGCGCATCGTGATGCTGATCACGCACGGCAACGGCGGAAACATCAGCGTCCGACTCGACCAATACCGTGAATTCGTCACGCGATTCCGAAACATCGACATTTTCGCCTTGGAATATCGCGGCTACGGCCTAAGCGAAGGCAGTCCGAGCGAAGAGGGCATCGCTTTGGACGCCATCGCGGCTCGCCGGTGGATCGACGAGTGCATCCGAGACGCTTACCAAGTGAAACCGACGCTTGTCTACTTCGGACGCAGCCTCGGTGGTGCCGTCGCGACTCGACTCGCGGCAACCGAACCTCCGGACGCGTTGATTTTGGAGTGCCCGATATCTTCAATCCCCGATCTCGCCAAGACAATGACGCCATGGCGATACCTCCCAGTCGAAAAGTTCATCCATAACCGCTTCGACACTGTGTCTCACGCTCGCGACGTGCGATGTCCATTGCTAGTCATGCACTCTGAATTCGACGAAATCGTGCCAATCGAGTCCGGGAAAAAGGTGTTCGAGGCTGCTTCTGGGCCGAAACGGTTCTACGTGATCAAAGGTGCGCCGCACAATGGGGCGGATTACTACGATCCAGAGGGGTATTACGCAGCCATGGGGGAGTTCTTGCGCGAACTGGATTGAGTTGCCGTCAAACGTCCTCGATCCTGTGTCTCTGCAGAGGCGTCAACGAAACGTCCACGGATCGAAGACATCGATCCCCAACCCATCGAAATCCCTGACGTTGCGCGTGGCTACGGTCAGCTCGTGAACCTTGGCGGTGCCCGCTATCAAGACATCACCCAGATCAACCACTCGTCCGGCGCGGCGCGCTTCTGCACGCAAACGAGCTGCACATTCGGCCGCCGCTCTGTCAAAAGGCAGGATTCGGTTTTCATAAGCCAACATAACAGAATATTGGATCTCCGAAAGCAGATCACGTCGACGGCCCACTGGCAGCAGCTCCAGACCATACTCAATTTCGTGAATCACTACCGAAGACAACCATAGATCGTCCTCATCACTCAAGAATGCAATGACCTCTGGATTCGGCACATCCCTTGACAACTCAGAAACAACGTTCGTGTCCAGCAGGTAACCGGTCATTCTGCATCTTCTTCAATGAACGGGATTTCGCGACGCGATTCCCTTTCACGGGGGATTTCTAAATTCGTCCCCCGCGGCATATTCTCCACCAACCACTTGCCTAACGGCATCCGAGGTTCCTCTCGAGCCTCCCAATCCCTTTCCGGCACAACCACGAACGTCTTCCGAGTCCCGATCCGCTGTGGTCCCTCTTCCTCGGCCAAACGCAAAACCTCAGAAAGCCGCGCCTTAGCCTCGGCGACCCTCCAAATGTGCGGCGATTCGGACGTCTGCATGTCTTCTCCCCCTATCGCTTCAATCTAGACTAGTCTAGTCTAGACTAGTCCATAAAACTGCCTGAAACCTATCCTACCAGAACGTCCGCCGTCTGCGGCGCAATCCGAATTTGAACCCGAGACTCAGTCGTGAAGATTGATAACCCCGAAGAGTTTGAACGACTCCTTACCGAAGCCGAAACACATACCTTTTCGTGGATTGCCGATCGCTGGCAAAATGGAGGGCAACACTACTTGAACCTAACAACGAGGATGACTTAGGCGGCTGTTCGGTACGTATTGTTTGGTATGATTCAAATATTCGGAATTTAATGCGAGGGCAACATGCGCATCTCTGAGCGTGGCCAGATAACGATCCCCAAGTATTTACGTGAGCGATTTGGGATGCATCACAACGTTGAGGTTGAGGTAACGCCGACCGACGCTGGTTTGCTGATACGGAAACGAGTCGGCGATCAACATCCAGTGGACCGGGTGTACGGAATCCTCGGTAAAGGCGCTTTAGGCGAAGAGCTGAGCGTAGATGACTACATTGAGGAGATTCGAGGAAGGTGATAACCGCAGTCGATACCAATGTTTTGTTAGACGTTTTTATACCCGACGATGAATTCGGCCCTCAGTCAAGGGATCGTTTAAGTGTCGCCTATGATGCAGGGGCGGTCGTGGTCTGTGATGTCGTATACGCTGAGTTGGTGCCATACTTTGCGGACCGCGTGTCTCTTGATGGCGCTCTGCAAGAGATCGGAGCTATGCTCTCCCCCATCGATTCCTTGATCGCGTTCAAGGCTGGATTGCGTTGGAAGCTGTATCGCGCCGCGGGAGGACCACGTGAGCGCATAATCACGGACTTTTTGATCGGCGCTCACGCATTGGTGTCCGCTGATGCTTTCCTAACCCGTGACCGGGGATTCTATTCCACGTATTTTCCTGAATTGGAACGCCCCGCAGTCTCGTAACACCGTCCAGAATTTACTCCCACCTGAACGCCTTAACCGCCAGGGCGAATGCGATCCCTGCCCAAACCAACAGCCCCAACAGTGACGCTCCTTGAACAACCAACGACTCTCCGCTATTTACCATCGCTCGCATCGCGTCCGCTAGGAAGGTAAGGGGGAGCCATCGTGCGATGGCGACCACCCAGTCGGGGATGACGGAGTGAGGGATGAAAACGCCCGACAAGAACATCATCGGCAACGTGATTATGTTTGCTAGCGGAGCGGCCGTGTTCTCAGTCTTAGCGATGCCAGAGACGGCTAGTCCGAGTGCGGCAAATCCGAATCCGCCGAGGATGATCAGCGGTATAACTTCGAGCCAGAACATGGCGTAGCCGGGCGAGACTTCGACGCCGGATACGAAGATGCCGACGAGCAGGAGGACGTATGTCTGCATGATCAGCAGCAACATTCGGGTGAAGAGCAAGCCAGCGAGGTAGTGTCTGGGGTTGATCGGCGTGGCATGTAGCCTCTTCAAGACGCCCTGGTTGCGGAGTCTTACAAGGGTGAAGACAAGTCCGAAGAGGGCGCTCTGCATGATGGAAAGCGAGACGATACCGGGGACGACAAATCCTTTGTAGCCCTGGCCGCGTCCGGCGACTTCGGTGAGCGACACCGTGGCCCAGTTTTCGACGCGATATTCGGGCGGGACATCGGCGACAGTCTTGAAGACGCCGTCCAAAACTTGGGCCAAGATTGTGCGCGCGGCCTCTGCTTCTTGCGCACCTCTGCCGTCGTACGTCAGATCGATCACAGAATTCGAGCCAGGTTCGCCGAAACCTTCCGGGATCACCATCACTCCAGTGATATCCCCTTCAAGGATTTCTGCCCGCAAAGTATCTTCGTCCTCGGATTCAGGGACATTGAATAGAGGCTCGCCATCGAACTCGCCCTTCAACACCGAGACCAATACCTTGGATGCATTGTTATTCGCGTTGTCTACGATGCCTATTTCGGGCGGTTCGAATCCGCCGAAGTTGAAGAGCCCGAAGACGACCATCATCACGGTCGGGAACGCAAGCGTCCAGAATAGCGCCGCGCGGTCGCGCAAGAACATTTTCAACTCGGCAATTATGAACGCTTGGTAAATTCGCATGGTCGTCGTTATAGCCCCTCATCCCTGTACATCCCCGCCGGTGCGGGAATGACTGTGATTTGGCGGTCCGCTACTCAACAAGACTCCGTCCCGTCAGATCGATAAATACATCTTCCAAAGTGAGCACACCATCCTTGCGCACCGATTCAGCACCCCGCGACTTCAGTTCATCGATAAGCGCTTGCGGCGTGTCGTTAGCAACGATATTCCCGTGGTCAATCACCGCCACTCGATCGCACAACACCTCCGCCTCCTCCATGTAATGCGTCGTCAGCATGATCGCCATACCTTCGGAGCGCAGACCGTCAATGAGGTCCCACATGTTCCGCCGTGCCTGCGGGTCAAGCCCGGTCGTCGGTTCGTCGAGAAACATCGCCACCGGATCGTTCACTAGCGCAACCGCGATCGACAATCGCTGCTTCTGTCCGCCAGAAAGATGCTTGTATTGAGACTTCGCCCGATTGGCGAGGTCCACCTTGGCCAGCACCTCCTCAGCGTCGACGTCGGAGTCGTACAGAGTGGCGAAAAGTTGCACCGTCTCACGCAGGTTCAAGTTGTCGAAGAACGCGTTCTGTTGCAGCTGGACGCCAATCATCCCTTTGACGCGTTTCGAGTACTTGGTCACGTCCAAACCGTTGATGTACGCCTCGCCGCTATCAAGGTCCCGCAAGCCCTCGAGAATCTCGACCGTCGTCGTCTTACCCGCGCCGTTAGGCCCCAACATCCCGAAGATCTCGCCATGATGAACCGTGAACGAGATGCCGTCAACCGCGACCAGATCATCGTAACTCTTGCGTAGGTCTCGGACCTGGATGACGATGTCGTTGGAATGCGACGGAGTATCGGGTTGGGTCGACATTTGATCCCCAAATGCCACTACGCTTCGACCTTGCGAACAACCTCACCGACGCGAATCTTGCCCGGCCGGATTACCTTCGCATTCGCTCCGCGCCGCCGCTGTCGCATAGCCATCTCTCCACTCACGAATCTCAACGCATCATTTCCGAAACGCGACGCGAACTTCACGCAACCCGTGTGCGGCGCCGCAGTTAGTTCGACGACCGCCGTGCCGATGCTGAGCCGCGCTCCTGGAGGTAGGTTGTCGTGACTCAAGTCGATGTCGACGAAAAGCTGATCGCCGGCCAGTTGCCAGTGCGCCTCGTCGCCCGCAACAGCATCGATCACGCGCGTGTTGATCAGCGTCAGTTGTGCTTCCGGGTTGGCCGACCCGTCCGCAGTGCTGCTGCTCCCTCGATCCAACCAGTTGTCACCAACCAATCCGCACTCCGCATCTATCTCGCCAGATGCCACCAACTCCCTCTCGCCCACGCCCGGTCTCGTCGAGATCATCTTGAGTCGCCCCTCGTCGGCGGGCGACGCCATAATGTGTTGGAGCGCCGATTCCAACTCATGCAATTTCGAGTGCTTAACCATACGCAAAGTGTAAACTCATGGGTTGAATATCGGAACTATCGCCTGCTCCACCGCGCGGAGTCGGCCTGAGTGATTTCGAACCGACACCAAGGAGTCCAAGTAAATGTCTGCGAAACGGGTTAACCGAGCTGTCGAACTGCTCTCACAAGACCAGCCGGTCTACTACACCGGCGGGCACACCGGCGCAATTCTGACACACGAACAGGGCATGAAGGATGCTCACACTTGGGCTGACTACATCAACGTCGGCATGGAGCACGGCCCATTCGACCTCGGCGGACTCCAAAACTACATGGAAGGCATGGTCGCCGGGGGCCCCACAAACAGCGGTCACCGCACCCCGACGGTCATCGTCGAAGCACCCGTCGACGGCTCGACCGAAGACACCGTTCGCTACAACGCATGGCAGTTCCGACAGATCCTCGCTCGAGGCGTACACGGTATCCTCCTCTGCCAGGCAGAGACACCTGACGCTGTCCGTGCATTTGTCGAATCATGCCGCTATCCACGCGCCGCAAACGGCGTCGGATACGGACTCAACCGCGGCACGCGAGGCGTCGGCTCGGAACCCGGCGCGGCTCAGATATGGGGTCTCGACAACCCGGAATACATCGCCAAGGCAGACCCTTACCCGCTCAATCCCGACGGCGAGTTGATGCTAGGTATCAAAGTCGAATCAGTCCGCGGCGTCACCAACATCGAGACCATGCTCGCCGTGCCCGGCCTCACTTTCGCCGAGTGCGGACCCGGTGACCTCCACATGTCCTACGGCGTCGACCGTGGCGCACCGAACACCCCGTTCGACCCACGCGTGCAAGAAGCCAGCGAGCGAGTGCACAATGCCTGCGCGGAAAACGGGGTCGCATTCCTCGGCGGCGGTTCGGCCGAAACCATCGCCGCCCGCCTCGACAGCGGCGTCCGAGTAGTTTCTGGCGCCAACCCAGACATCGCTGCAATCGGACGGGCGCACACCAAACGCGCGATGGCGGTGTGATGCTCGAAACCAAAGCCCGGGTCCGCAAACGCGCGCATCGCACCCAATCCGAGGTCCAACCGTTGCTCGTTGGTCTATAATAGAACGTCCGTTAGTTGACAACATCCCGAGGTTGCCATGGAAAACAGATTGATCGCGTTGGATCTGGTGCTCAAAGAGTTGGGGTTGCCAGCGAATATAGACACCCTTCCTGATCGCATCCTATTGCAGAAGGCGATTTACCTCGCGCAAGAAGCGGGGGTTAACCTTGGTTATCGATTCAGCTGGTACGTCCGCGGCCCTTACAGCACCGGCCTGACTAGAGATTACTATGACCTCAAAATCGCATCTGCATACGATGATGAAGAACCTCATGGCAAATTTTTGCACGATGCGATTAAGTCTCGGATCGCCCGGATGGCACCGATTTTGCAAGTTCCTACCGGTGTCGAGTTATCGCAAAGCCATTGGTTGGAATTGGTTTCATCACTCCACTATCTGAGGAAAAGAGTGACCAAGGCAAGCTCCGACGACGCACAAACAAAGTTACACGAACTAAAACCTGATATCGCGGATTTTTCCGCGGTAGCCGTTACTGAGTTAGATCGCATCGAACTCTAACAACTTGCCGTTAGGACCGAAGTGACGATCTATGGCATGAAAAGAATAGCCGACCCGGTACACGGGACGATTGGGCTTAGCGGTCTCGAGATTGAGTTCATTTCGACTGGCGCATTTCAACGCCTCAGAAACATCAAGCAATTGGGTTTATCCCACTTAGTATTTCCTGGCTCAGACTATTCGCGTTTGTCGCATTCCATCGGTGTGTGTCACGTTACCGGACGAATCCTTGAAGCCCTCCAACCCTGCAATGAAGGAACGGTCACCGAAGAGGAGCATCAGCAGTATCGATTGGCCGGTTTGTTGCACGACGTGGGGCATTACCCGTTCTCTCACGCATTCGAAAGTGCCGTCACCGATCATTATGACAACAAAACGAGGTCAGGATTTTTCGGCGTCCCAAACAACCCGGCTAACAACGCTAACCAACTGACGGACCCGGAATACCGTGCCCTAGACCACGAGGTCGTTGGTCAATTGCTGTTGCAGCGCGACCCCGAACTCTGCTCAGTCTTAGCGAAACACGGCATTTCATCGGATGAGATTTTTTCGATATTCAGCCGGGAGCAACCCCCTCGCTTTTCTAACCTAATCAGTTCGGACCTCGATGCGGACCGTATCGACTACTTGATGCGCACGGCACTACACACTGGTTTGCCGTACGGGACTGTTGATGTCGATTACCTTCTCACCCAGATGAGCCTTGACGCGAAAAATCGCATCTGTTTGACACCAAAAGCTCTACGAACCGCGGAACACTTCCTGCTCGGGAGGTTTTTTGATTATCGTCAAGTCAGTTACCATACAACCGTTGCAGCGTTCGAACAAATTCTGAAAGAAGTAATTGACGAATTGTTGGTTCGTGGTCATTTGGATTGCTCGCAAAGCGGTATTGAAAATATGATCGAAACTGGATCATGGCATCGATTCGACGATCCAGAACTCTTGCGTCTGATCAGGAGGTTGGGCGATTCTGTTGACGACGATGATGTGTTGACCCGCAAAATCGATTCGTTGTTGAAGCGAATACCCCCGAAACTGATCGGGGCGATCGAATTCATCGACGACAGGCACAACAGTGACATCCACGACCAGAATGTGAGGAAACTTCGCAGATTGTCCCAAATTTTGGCCGATAAATTCAACATCGATCCTCGACTTTGGTTCGTTTGGGAATCTAACAGCGGAACATTCACGAAAGTTGGACCGCACGCCCCCGTATCCGTATCGCCACCTGACGACGACGATCTGGAGCAAAGCATCAGAGTGTTGTACGGTGAAGTTTCCAAGCCAATCTTTACCGTCGCAAACTCCCTCATGAAGATTTTGGCACAAACGGCGTTATATGCCTCGCGGCTATACGTCGTATTCCCCGAAGGTCGTGAAGCCGAACGCGACGATGTAACAAAGGCCGCGCGTTGCTACGTTGACGATGTCAATTGGGTCGATGGGTAAAGGATGATCGATTGGCAACTTCCGGCGGTTTCGTTACTGAGGTGTCCATTTCTTGACTACGCTTCGAGTTTTGCATTATCCGCAAATCAGAATGCTTGAGACTCATGGAGGGTAAACATGCTCCCGGCCATCGCCAAATCCTTCGCCAATGCAATCGCCGACGTACCGGACGGTGCGACGGTGATGATTGGCGGATTCGGCGGCTCCGGCGGGCAACCAACCCGCTTAATGCTGGCGCTCGCCGACCACGCCCCACAGAAAATAACCATCATCGGCAACGTAGCCGGCATCTCCAAGACCACCGGCTACGGTTGGCCCCCGCACCTCGAACCGATCGATCAAGGCATATTCTTCGAACTCGGGCTCGCCAATCGAATCATCTGTTCCTTCCCGATTCCCGGACAAACTCGCCCGCTCTGCGAAATCGAGAAAGCATGGCGAGAAGGCCGCGCCGAAGTCATCGTCGTCCCGCAAGGCACCCTCGCCGAACGCATCCGCGCTGGCGGTGCCGGCATATCCGCTTTCTACACTCCCACCGGAGTCGGTACTCCCGTCGAAGAAGGCAAAGAGGTCCGAGAATTCGACGGACGACCCCATCTGCTCGAACACGCGCTCAGAGCCGACTTCGCCCTCATACGCGCCCACCGCGCCGACACATACGGCAATCTCGAATACGTCGGCACATCCCGCGCCTTCAACCCCGTGATGGCACCCGCCGCAGACATCACCATCGCCGAAGTCGACGAGATCGTCGAACCGGGCGGAATCGATCCTGAGCGTGTCGGCACACCTGGTGTCTACGTTAATCGGATAGTCAGGCGAGAACCGAACGACCCGCTACCGTAACGTTCAATCGATTCGCGGTTTTACGCGCCCATTTTTCCGCCCGACGACGATCAGAAACGTTGGCGCGATCCGAGAGTCATCCAATCCGGGCCATTCGGCGATCGCCTCATCGGACGCGCAAGGTTCGACGAAATCCTCGATGATGAATCCGGTGTTGATCACCCATCTCATCCAGGTTTGGAGAGTGAAGCTGTTGCCGGTAGTTTGGAAGGGGTATTTGTAGCGCTCGCTGATCCAGTTGAAGACTATCGGCGATTCATCGAAGTAGTCTCCGATCTCGAGCGCGATTTTGTTGCCCTCTGCATCGCGGATCCAGTTGCGCGTCTTGGTATCAGTTACAGGATGAGTGTTGGTGAAGACTAACCGTCCGCGGGCTCGCAACGCTCGATAGGCACCCCGAATCACCCGTTCGGGGTCAGGCATGTCGACCAACGAAACGCATGCTGTTACCAAGTCGAACGCCCCCTCTCCGTAGCTCTCTACGATGGCCGCTGCATCACCGTCAACGTATACGATACCTAGTCTTTCTTTCTCTTCAAGTCGACGAGCGTGGGCGAGTTGGTTGGGCGAGATATCGACACCTACGATCTTGGTAGCACCGTTTTCGGCCATCTGGCGGCTGAAATATCCCGCGCCACATCCGAGATCGAGCACTTCCAAACCCGTCACGTCGCCGCATGCATCGACCATAGCCGGGCCAAAAAAGTTCAACCGGTAGTAATCGAGACCCCGTTCTTGGGCGTCAGCATATGCATTTGATGCAACGTCCCATTCGCGTCGAACTGACTTCAAATCGAATCGTTGAGCGGACTCTCTTGTCTGATTTGGCTTAGTCATCCGGTTCTTGGAGACGGGGATTGTTGGAGGCTAAGATACGTGGTATCATATGTCCTGATACTTGCTATCTTTGCACGCAGGAGAACTGAACTATGAAGAGCATCGGTCAAAAGATGCCATTCGGTTGGATTGTACGGGGTTGGTTTTTGGCAGCAGTTTTGGCTGCGGTCTTAACGTTAGCGGTGGCGTGTGGTAATGATCCAGAACCGACATCGACTCCGGTACCTGAGCCTACTGCAACTACCGCGCCGACGCAAGCTGCGGCGACTGCCGTTGCACCCACAGCTACACCCGAACCTGTGGTTGAAGTGGTCACCGACGCCGAGCCTCTACCAATAGTTGCCACGAGCAACATCGTCGGGGAGTGGGTTTCCATAGTGGGTGGCGATCGAGTCGATGTGCTCAATCTGGTGCCGCGTGGCGTGGATCCGCACGGATATCAACCCGGCGCGCGTGACATCGCTCGCGTGGCGGATGCTGAGATCGTATTCGCGGTTGGATTGTCGCTCGAGCAGGAGTGGTTGGAAGACTTGATTGAAAACGCGGCGGCCGATCACGAAGTTGTGATTGAACTTGGCCAGCGGATCGATCCGCTGGAGTTCTCTTTTGTGGTTGAAGATGATCACGCTGAAGAGGACGAAGGCATGGTGGTAAAAAGCGAAGCTCACGGCGACGAGGACGAAGATGCCGACGAAGGCAAAGATCACGGCGACGAGAACGAAGACGCCGACGAAGGCGAAGATCACGGCGACGAGGACGAGGATGCCGAATTGGATGAAGGCGAAGAGCATCACGACGATGAGGATGAGGATGCCGAAGGTGATGAGGCTGAGGGCCACGGCGACGAGGATGATGATGGGGACCACGCCCAAGATCAGGTTGAGATTCACCACGAAGACGACGGGCACGACCACGGTGCACTCGACCCGCACTTCTGGTTCGACCCTGAGCGAGTGATCATCGCAGTGCGGCAGGTCGCCAAGGAGCTGAGGGAGATTGACCCAGACTCCACCGACTACTACAACGCGAACCGTGACGAATACATCGCCAAGCTCACGGAACTGGATGGCTGGATAACGGACAACGTCTCAGCCATTGACGATCACGACCGCATCTTGGTAACGACCCACGATTCATTCGGCTATTTCGCGGCCAAATTCGGTTTCGAGGTAGCAGGGGTTATCATCCCTGGCGGCGGTACTGAGCTGGAGCGTTCGCCTCAAGAGTTAGCAGAGCTAGTTCACGAGGTGGAGGAGGCGGGTGCGTCCGTGGTGTTTGCTGAGGCTCAGTTGAGCGATCGTCTCGCTAGCACGCTAGCTCGCGAGGCGGGAATCAAAATCGTAGGTGGGCTGTACACCGGTTCGCTTGGAGAGGACGGTAGCGGTGCTGAGACATACGTCGATATGATGCGGACCAACGTGAGTATCATTGTTGACGCATTGGCTGAGTAGATGGCGCATTCCCACCACCAAGATCACGATCCCGAACTTGAGACTCACACGTCACCGCTTCCGGCTGTAGACGCCCATCGAGCGCGCGTCGCGTACGGCGAGAACACAGTGTTGAAAGACATCACGTTTTCTGTGCCGTCGGGCGCGTTCGTGGGCATCGTTGGTCCGAACGGTGCAGGTAAGTCGACGCTCCTCAAAACTCTCGTCGGCATCATCCCGCCCTCTTCCGGCAGCGTCCACATCTACGGAATCAATCCTTCCCGGTCGCGCGGGCTGGTAGGTTACGTTCCGCAATCCGAAGACGTCAATTGGCAGTTCCCGGTTACGGTGTGGGACGTCGTCATGATGGGCAGGACGCCAAGTCTGGGCGCGTTCCGCTACGAGTCTCAGGGTGACAAACACGCGGTCATGGACGCGTTGCACCGGGTGGGGCTCCTCCATCGACAGGACGAGATGGTCCACTCGCTATCTGGTGGTCAGCGCCAGAGGGTGTTTGTGGCCCGCGCATTGGCACAAGATGCAAGGGTATTGTTGCTGGATGAGGCGTTCAGCGGTGTCGACGTCGGCTCGCAATACGAATTGGTGGCCGTGTTGAGGCAATTGTGCGAGGAGGGGCAGACGATCTTGTTGTCAACTCACGACTTGGCGAATATGGCGCGGAATTTGGATCTGGTGCTGTGTCTCAACGGCCATGTCTGTGCATGGGGTCCGCCTGAAGAAGCCTTTACACCCGAGGTCCTTGAGGAGCTGTACGGGCCGCACGTCGTCTCTGCGGAAAGCACGTATTCGATTTGATTGAGTAGATGGTCTAGGCGCCATGGATGTGATTTCATACATCATCGAACCGTTTCAGTACGGGTTCTTACTGCGGGCGCTCGCGGTGGCGGTGATCATCAGCATCACCTGTCCTTTGGTAGGGGTATTCGTGATCACCCGTGGATACGGCTTCATGGGCGACGCGATGGCACACTCGATATTCCCAGGCATGGCGCTAGCCTTGATCGCCGGTCTGAGCCCATGGTTCGGGATGCTGCCGGCGGCCCTCGTATTCGCTTTCCTAATCGGCTTTCTCATCCGGAAGACAGGCATTGAAGCGGACGCCGCGATCGGGATCCTGTTCGCCAGCCTTTTCGCTCTGGGTATCGTGATGATCTCGATCTGGGGATCCAATGTCAATGTGAACCTTGAGGACATCCTTCTGGGTCAGATCTTGGCAGTAACCGAAAGCGACATTCTGGTGACGCTAGGCGTGACCATTCTGACCCTCGTCATATTCGCGGGATACTTCAAGGAACTGGTCTTCGTGAGTTTCGATCCGGTAGGCGCCGAAGTTGCTGGAATCCGAGTGGCGTGGATTGACTACATTCTGCTCGCGCTGATCTCGGTAGTGGTGGTAGTAACCATCCAGGCGGTGGGCGTGATCCTGGTTTTGGCGATGCTTATCGCGCCGGCGGCGGCGGCATCCTTGGCGGCGAACAAGATCTTCCACATCATCGGATACGGGATACTGTTCGCTCTGATCGCATCGATTGCCGGTCTCTACACCTCTTATTACGGCAACCTGCCTTCAGGTGCCTCGATCGCTTTGGCGTCCGGCATCATCTTCGCCATCGTCGCGGTGATCCGGCGGCGGATTGCTTGAAGCGGGAATAAGCCCGATAGTCGGGTTGCGCGGGCAGGGGTTGACATTTGTTTGCAACTCATGCTAGTGTTCCACACAAGGGTTTCGGTGAGTTGGTTGAAAGGGGATGGTGCAATGCTGTTCACGAGAACGATAATTGCAATGTCCATCGCGGTGGTATCGATAGTAGTGGCGACTTATGTTGTGGGAGTGGGGAACGCCGAGCCGCCTGTCACAGACGAAGGTCCAGTCATCATTGATGTCCCCGTCGACGCTGGTCTTGTCGAACTTGGGCAAGTGCTCCACAACGGCTCCTAAGGTACCGGGCAAAGCTGGTCTTGGGTGCGATTTCGACGGGTTCACCGGCGATATCATTCTGACCGTGCACCCCGGCCAAGGTGGCGCAGAGATAACCATCGCGGTCAACGACGACTGCGACCTCATCGTCGAAAGCCTTACGAGAACGACTCCGCAGGCAATCGGCTCGTCAGGCGTGACGGGCAAATCAGGAGCGACTGCTGCTTCTTCGGCTACGTGGTACTGGGAAGCATGGGCGTTTCACCGGTTGCGTGGCCAGTATAAACCCGAGGATGAAGACCCTGAAGGCGACTCTGAGGTTCAGTCAGTAACCGAGGTGGAATTCTGGTTGATCGAGGATTCTGGTGGTTTCACATTCGATTCTCCATCCCCACGAATCAACTGCTTGGATACGAAGTGGGAGATCGTAGGGGCCCACGGATGCAACCGTTCGAACCTGGCTGACACTTCGTCGCGCAAGCACCTGGAGACGTATGCTTACTTCACCTTCGCGGGCTACTATGAGGGCGACGTGGACCAACCCAGAGCGAGTTGGAATCAGACCGCAAGCTACCAAGCGAATACGTCTGGGATCGACAGGGTGATCTGCTACAGCGACAGCAGTCGCCCTGACTTCCTGAAACGCACTTGCAGAGGCGACCGAGAGCCGCAGTAGCGACCGCATAACATAGGCCGCCGCCCCGCCGAACCTCGTTCCACAAACAGACTAGCAGTTGGAATCCTTAGCGAGGAAGAAGCGGGGCGGTGGCTTTTTATTTGATTTCAGGAATGTCGAGATAGATCTCGCAGTCGTCGTTCATTGAAATTCTGGGGCGTACGCCCACGTAACTGTTCAACAAAAAGCGGATATCTACCGTTTCCAACTCGCGGCATTCGCCGTTCGGCAGCGGGTTCGTCTCGTAGATGACCTGCTCATGAAAAAGCTCATCTGCGACTAGAAGGACCAACCTTGGTTCGGGCACCGCAGATCTGCTGTCGCGCGGCAAGTAAACCTCGCGCAGCCAATTCCACATATCGTCTGTGGCCGTGTAGTACGCGTTGCACCAATCCAGATTCCTCTGTTCGTTGAGGCATGTGTCGAACTCGTAATAGTTGCCGAATGGCGGCTCATATTCGCTGATTTCTCGGGTAATGGCGAAGGTCACGGCCGCCACCGTCGTCCATGAGAGTATCAAGATTAGAGCGCCTACGAGTATCTGGTTGCGGTTCATCAAGGGGATCCTACGGTTCAGGGCTGAGATAGAGCGACAGCAGTCGGTAAACCAGGGATTTCCCCCTACTGATTGCGTTGTCGGTGACTGTCCGTTGTAAAGGCCCGTTCGCGAGTCCCCTTTATCGCGTAGCGACAGGAGAGTGTGCCGTTCAAAGCGATGGTCGACGCGTGCGATTTCTACGCGACTTGATCGATAACAGGATGCTGGCGGCAATCACGGACAATCCGAACCCTAACATAAGCAACGCGGTGTTGACTGAGATCGAATCGCCGCCTGTTCTTGGCAACTGGTCAGGCATCTCTTCTACAGGTTCGGGCGGTACCGGCAGTTCGAGTTCAATCAAGTTAGGAAGGACAGCTTCGAACTCTTCAATTGGAGGGATAGGCTCCAGCGGATTGCCGTCAAGGTACAGATAGTAGAAACCATCCGCGAACTTCGCCAAAACAGCCGGATCGAACGTGGTGATCCGGTTGTTGGACAAGTGCAGATCCGACAACACCTCCCATTCTTCAAACCACGAAGCATCAATCTCTGTGATCTGGTTGTCTGAAAGCTGGATGTGGACATAGTCGCCTTCGCCTTTAGCCCGCGCCGCATTCGTCAGTATCGTTCCAGTTGCCATCGAGTCGATAGAGGTATCGTCGAGATCGATGAACCGCCACTCCGATTTCGGCAACCGAGAGAAAGCTTCTCCCAGCCGCCCTTGGACATCGGCGGTGTTCAATCCGCTGAGATCGTTTTCGGAGAAGTCGACCCGTTGCAAGTCAGCCCCTACGTTTTCGAGTACCGTCATCGCGGTTTCGCCGTTGATGCCAGTGTCGGATAGGTACAAAGTAAGTAGGCCTTCGTTCTTTTTGATCGCGTCAACCATCGCCTCGCGGTCTTCACCGTTCCAATCGGTCAAGTCGTTGGACGAAAGGTCGATTCCATCAAGAGCGGTTGACGCATGATTGGCAAGAAAATCTATCGCCATCTCACTCGTCACACCCGTGTTGGTCATCGAAAACCACTCGAGTTTGGTGAAGTCATCTCGGATCTTTGCCAAGTTCTCCGAGGATAGTGATATGTCGTCGATCCAAAGGTCCGTGATGCCATCGTCGGCTTTGCACCCGGCAATAGAAGACTGCGGCAAGACATCCAAGATCTGGTAATCGATGCCATCAATCTCGGCGCTGGGTACTCCATCGAACTCGTTACCGGCAACTCCGACTGTCCGAAGCGAACAAGGCGGGGAAACGAACAGGTCTTCAGGCAAAGCCGTCAGCATGTTGCCATCGAAGTCGATCCACTTGAGGTTGGTCAAGTCCGAAAGGTCCAAGCTGCTGACATCCGAAAGCATGTTGTAGAAGAAAGTCAGCTCTTTCAAGCCAGTCAAGCCTTTGACGAGGTCGTTGGGCAACTCGGTCAGTTGGTTTCTGTCAAGATGGATAATTTCAAGCGTATCGATCTCTTGGAAGACATCGGCAGACAGACGGTTGATGTTGTTGTCGTGGAGGAAGAGTTCCTGCAGCTCGTTCAATCCGTTGAAAGTCCCGCTCGGCAATGTCTCTAGCGCGTTACCGTGCAGGTGCAGGTGCGTGATGTTTTCCAGATGCCGGAAAACACCATTAGGCAATGAAACGATTTCATTGTCATTCAAGTAGAGACGACGCAGGTTGTGAAGTCCGGCAAACGCGTCGGAGCCCATCTTGGTGATGCCGCTACCTTCCAGATAAAGCCACTGCAGATTGTCGAGTCCGCTAAAGGCGCCACTCTCAAGCGTGCCCGTTGACTCGTTGCGGAAGTGCAGCGCGCGCAAGTTGGGCATTCCAGCCAGGACACCATGCGACAGGTTTTTGATGCCGCCAGTGTGCAGGTCGAGGACCCCCAACCGCTCCAAGCCTGAAAACACGCCTATCGGTAAGGAGGAGATGCGGTTCCCGTACACCCTAAGCGTCTCCAAGTTGTCGAGACCGCGGAAAATGTCCCGCGGCACTGCCTTGATGTTGTTGCCCTGCAGCTGCAACGTCTTAGCATTCACGAGTCCATCGAACGCACCGCTATGGATCGTAGTGAGAGAAGGACTTTTGACTTCCAAAGTCTCCAAGTTGCCCAAACCTGCAAAGGTGCCGGACCTCAGGAGCACGAGATCGCGTCCGGTGATCTCCAACTCGGTCAGCGATGTTAGTCCGGCGAAATCACCGGATTGGAGCACCGGAGGAGAAATGCTGAGAGGACCTTTGATCGAACCCAGCTCGTCTTCCGTGATATCGGCGCAAGTCGCTTCGGCGCGGGAGTTCTGGATTTCCGCGACTACGGCGTCGGCAACCTCTTCCGTCCGATCGCATATCCCTGTAGTCTGGGCAACAACGTTTTCGGCGAGCGGCCTGGTAACTCCCGATCCCAAGCCAACGATCAGCAGCAATACCGTTATCAACCCTAAGTAGACGTTGTATCTGTTGGTCAGCGATGTTATTGACATTGGGTTTCAGTTTCTACGTATGTTTGAACCGCCAGAATTCGATACTCTATCCATTTCGCTTTGGCTCCTTTTGATACAACATCTTAATTGAGTTGTTGCTTGGCACTATTCTAAATTACCGCATTTGGTCGAACAGGAAATCCGGTGAATGGACGTGTTGTAGCGAAATCGCCGAGAGTCTTATGGCATTTGGTGGAAGAACATGTAATATTAGTTTAAGTTCGCTGAAGCTATATGTTTTATGTAGTTGGCGGAAACGGAACGCTTCGAACTGTCGAAGCAAGTGAAATAGACCCCGAGGAGAGAAAATGGCTGCACATACCCATGAGACGCATGAATGTGATGGGCACGAGCATCACGCTGGCGAGCACATTCACGACCAGCACGAGTGCGACGAACACGAGCACCACGGTGATGAAGCGGGCCACGTCCACGACCAGCACGAGTGCGACGAACACGAGCACCACGCCGGCGAGCACTTGCACGACGACCACGAGTGCGACGACCACGAGCACCACGCATAACTTCGATCTACGTTAGGTGACCTGCCAGAGCATCGAGTCCGGCAGGTCATCTAGCGCCAAGAACACGAAGCAGAAAGGCACCTAGATGGTGCCTTTTTTTGTTGTTGAATTGACGCGTTTCCGGTTAACCGCTCGGAACCCAGCTTCCGTCAGACCCAAGTTGTGCGGTTAAAAACTCTGCCGCGCCCTAGCCAGCAAGTAGCTGACCAGATGATTTTCGGTGCAACCCGATAATGTCTGTTCAATCTGCACCGTGAGGTGGTGAATCTGATGATCGTCTCTAGCGATATCCCTGATTTGCCGCAACAACGAATCTGTGTCCTCTTTGCTCAACTCCGGGTCGACCAGAACGTGAGCCGTCATCGATTCGTAGCCCGATGCGATCGTCCAAACGTGGACGTCATGAACAAGAGTGACACCCGGCAGATCCTCCAATTCGCCGCACAAACGCTCAACGTCGATGTGCTTCGGAACGCCTTCCAATAACACCACAAACACCTTCTTGGCCAGGCCCCAGCTACTCCAAAGTATCAGCACGCCAATTAGAACGCTAAGGATCGGGTCGATCAACACCCAATCGGTCGTAATGATCACGATTCCCGATATCACAACCCCGACCGAACCCATCAAGTCGCCCATAACGTGCCAAAATGCACCTTCGACGTTCAAACTGTGCTCGGAATTCCGGTGCAATATCCATGCCGCAGCTATGTTGACAATCAGACCCAACGTACCTATGACCAACATCAATGGCCCGTCGATGTGTGTCTCCTCGATCCCGCGGAAACGGTGATATGCCTCAAAGAAGATCCACGCCACGATGATCCATAGCGACAACGCATTGATTAACGCCGCAAGGACCTCAGCACGCCGAAACCCATATGTACGCGATGCGTCTTCAACACGATCGCCGATCCACAAAGCGAGCAACGCGAGCGCGATCGCCATGGCGTCAGTAACCATGTGACCGGCGTCAGCCAACAACGCAAGGCTTCCCGACAAGATACCGCCGATCAACTCGGCGATCATAAATCCGCCGATCAATATCAGCGAAATTACTAAGCTGCGACGACCCGCTTCACGGAAATCGTGGTCATGGTCGTGGTCGTGTCCGTGGTGCCCGTGATCATGGTCGTCATGACCGTGACCGTGGTCGTCATGACCGTGTGAATCATCCGAGTGGTCGTGATCATGATCGGAGTGGTCGTGATCGTCGTGGTCATGACCGTGAGAATGATCGGAATGGTCGTGATCATGTTCACCGTGGTCGTGTGAACCATGCGAGTGACCCGAATGGTGGTGATCGTCGTGAGAATGGTCAGAATGACCATGCTCACCGTGACCATGGTGCTGAACGGCTTCTTCGTCCGGTTCTTTCGTTGAAGGTGTATGCACTATTCGTCGCGCTCAGTTTAATCTAGTGCGGAAATGTCAATCATCCGCCGAACCGATCGTCTCTTCATTGGATCTACCGACAATATCTCGGTATTTTATGTGTTGTTTCGGATTGGTGTGCGTATTGAATCGTATTCTAATGAAATGTTTGCGTTCATTCGTCGCTTTCAGCTACACACCGCGGACAAATGTCGTACACCTCGATGCGATGATTGATTATCTCGCCCATCACACCCCGAACCGATCCGCTTAGCGCATCAATCGCCTTCTCGATTGCCTCGGCGTTGAAGTAGCGAACCGCGGTGCAGACCGTGCACACAGCATGGTGATGATGCGCCGGCATCATTGACGCTCCGGTTTCCAAATCCAAGTCCGCGGATACGCTGTACGCCATCTCATCGCCCGGCATCACTACCTTGCATATGATGTCCGCATCCTGAAGTATTTTGAGCGTGCGATACACAGTGGCGCGGCCAATGTGCGAGAGTTGGCCGCAGATATCTTCGGCCGTAAAAGTGCGAGGAACGTTCGAGATACATTCGATGATCTCGCGCCGCGGAGCCGTAACCCGAGCGTTTCTATTGACTAACGCCGTAACTATCGATTCTGGCGTTCTCGGCATGAACTAGTCCTCCAAGGTGACCCGAACCGCGTCGGCGATCTTCTCCGAAGACGGGTACACCAGCCGCTCCAGAACCGGAGTGTAAGGGATGTGAACCTGTTCCGCGGCCACCTTCATAATCGGGGCCTGCAAATCCCAGAATCCCTCCTGTGAGACGATGGATGCGATCTCAGACGCCGCGCTGCATACCTTGTGCGCCGGATCCGCGATCACCAGACGACCAGTCTTCGCGACCGACTCCAAGATCGTCGATTTGTCCAAAGGCACCAGTGTGCGGGGATCGATCACCTCAACTGAGACGCCATCTTCTTCCAACTCCTCGGCCGCCCTCAGAGCCATCGGAACCGCGCCCGCAATTGCGACTACGGTTACATCTGAACCGGACCGCGGAACATCCGCAACTCCGAACGGCACCAGTGCCGCATCGCCCTCCTCAACCTCGCCAGTCGCGCCTCCCAACGTGCCGTCCTCGAAGACGATGCACGGGTCGTTGTCACGAATCGCGGTCTTCAGCAGTCCCTTGGCATCGCGCGGCGTTGCCGGAACGAGAATTTTGAACCCCGGCATGTTCATGAACATCGGGTATGAACGATCCGAGTGGTGGGCCGCCGAACCTCCGCCATAGAACATCGTCGCTCGATACACAACCGGCAAAGTTGCCTGACCGCCAAACATGTATCGCATCTTGGCCGCCTGGCTGACGAGCTGGTCCATCGCAACCCACATGAAACTGGTCAACGTCTCAACAATCGGCCGCATACCCACTAATGAAGCCCCGATGGCTGCGCCAAAGAAACCATTTTCGGAGAGCGGTGTGTCGAGAACGCGATTCTCGCCATATTTGTCAAGTAGACCCGCCGTCGCGCCGTAAACGGAACGTCGGATGTCTTCGCCCATGATGAACACGCTCTGGTCGCGTTCCATTTCTTCCATGATCGCTTGGTTGATCGCTTCTACATAGATCGCTGTGGATGCCATTTTGATGCTGGTCTCTATCTCTAACTTGACTGTTCGGTAGTTGATTGGTCCCGATTAAACATACGCTTCAATAAGGAGCGTTGCAGGTCGATCAGGGTAGTGGAATCGGGTCCGCCCACATGTCGTCATAAAGTTCTTCAGGTTCCGGATACGGACTGTTGCGAGCGAATTCTACCGCTTCATCAACCTCGTCCGCCTTCGCTTTTGATATGGCGTCGCACTCTTCCCTTGTAAGAATACCCTGCGTAGTGAGAGTGTGTTCTAAAACGTCTATCGGGTCCCGTTCGCGCCACTCGTCGATCTGGCCCTGGGTTCGGTACTCGCCCCGACGGACCCGACCAAGACCTAGCGAATGCTCCTCGTAGCGATAGGTTAGCGCTTCGATCAACGTCGGCCCTTCGCCGGCTCGACCTCTTGCCACCGCCTCACGCGTCGCCTCATACATCGCAACGGCGTCTTGCCCATCGACCAAGACACCGGGCATGTTGTATGCAGCCGCGCGATCAGAAATGTGCTCAACCGATACCGAGTCGTGATACGAAGTGGTCACCGCGAACTGGTTGTTCTCGCAAAGGAAGATGACCGGAAGGCTCCACAGCGCGGCGAGGTTCATCGATTCGTGACACGCTCCTTGATTCGAAGCACCATCACCGAAGAACACCATTGAGACAAAGTCTTCGCCCCGGATCTTCGCCGCCAACGCGGCTCCCGTGGCCACCGGAACAGAAGAGGCGACAATCCCCGATTCGCCCAAGATGCCGATCGAGAAGTCCGCCAAGTGCATCGAACCGCCCTTCCCCTTGCAGTAGCCGTCGACGCGTCCGTAAAGCTCCGCCATCGCGCGCTTTACGCTGCCACCCTTGGCAAGTGGGTGACCATGCGAGCGGTGGTTGCCCGCGATGTAGTCGGTGTCCTCGAGTGCTGCACATGCTCCCACCGCCACCGCTTCCTCGCCAATGTAAGGATGTGCCGCACCGGTGAACTCACCCGCCGCATGCACCTCCATGACCCGCACTTCGAAATGGCGTATCAACCACATCCGCTCCAGCATCTGCACCAATTTTTCCTTGCTAACATTCTCCAACTCAACTGCTCCCCTGATTTAAGTGATATTCGACATCACATTCAAGATGCGCGCACGTCTCGCATCGCCAATATGTTATTCGATATTCGCGCAAACAGTAGAATCCCCTCGTGAAACCGTCGATCATCAACGGGGCCCACGTGGTGTACTCACGACCAAACTCTGATGCGATAGAATCTGACCACCGATTAAGTCACGTTACGAGGCACTTGATGTCCTCCGAGAAAATTCCCTACACATCAGCCATAGCACTCGCCGAGAAGATGTATCACCGGCGCATCAAGGACGAAATCGGTGATGCGCTCAACGGTCAATGGGTCGTCATCGACGTCAACTCGGGCGAGTACGAAGTCAACGAGGACGGATACGTCGCGCTTGAGACGCTTGAAGCACGGCTCCCGGACATCGACCACGTTTTCGTACGCGACGGCGAGTTTCTGCCGGGAGACCTCCTTGGGTTAGTTAAGGTGATGTGGTCGATCATTCCCCAGGAAGAGATCGACGCGATGCCGCACGATGGTTCGCTCAACTACAAACATTACCTCTACGGTTTTCCAAAACGCGACAAATATCCATGGGAAGAATAATCTACGTCGATACCGGCTTTTTGATCGCACTCTTCGATCCGAACGACGGTTTATCCTTGACGGCTCATCGGCTTCTTTCCGCGTTTCGGAGTGACGAGCGTGTACGTCTCGCGCTTCCGTGGGACGTAATCAACGAATTCCTCGCCCACTTCAGCCGGCGCGGATCCGAAACCAGAAAGTTGGTCGCGAGGTTTATCCGAACCACGCTTCGCGACGGCAAATATATCGTCGAAAACGTTGATCTTTCGGTTTACACGACCGCCCTAGACCTGTACGAGCAACGTCTCGACAAGCGATACAGCATGGTCGATTGCATCGGAATGACCATCATGCGCCGCGAAGGCATCAGTGAAGTCGTCACCACCGATCGCGATTTCGTCCAGGAAGGCTTCCTCAATTTGATGGGTAGAACCGCCTAAGTCACGCCCATCATTGCTCGCACATTAGAATCGCGGCATGATTGATGAAGCCAACATCGAAGCTCGGGCTGGCAACGGTGGCAGAGGCATGGCGATGTTTCTGCGGGAGGCTTTGCGGCCGTTGGGTGGACCAGCTGGCGGCAACGGTGGTAACGGCGGATCGGTCGCCCTAGTCGCAGATCCCTCGCTCAACACGCTGCTCAAGTTCCGCTGGCGACGACATTTCATCGCCGGTAACGGCGGACACGGCGCACGCAACAAACGGCACGGCGCCAACGGCAATCATGTCGATGTCACCGTGCCCGTCGGCACCGAAGTATGGCAAATCGGCGAACGTTCGGGCGAACCCGAGACATTTCTGGGTGATCTGGTTCGACCTGGACAACGACTCGAGGTAGCGATCGGCGGCCGAGGCGGGCAGGGGAACGCAGCATTCGTCACATCGGTTAATCGTGAGCCGCTGCTCGCCGAAGCTGGTGAAGACGGCGAGACCGTTAAACTCCGATTGAATTTAAAGATCCTCGCCGACGTCGGTCTCGTTGGCATGCCAAACGCCGGAAAGTCCAGCCTCCTAACCGCCATCAGCGCCGCACGCCCCAAGATCGCAGACTACCCCTTCACCACTCTCGAACCAGTTCTCGGAATCGTGGAACATGGTATCGACGCATTCGCAGCGGTCGACATCCCCGGGTTGATCGAGGGCGCTTCTGAAGGTATCGGTCTCGGCCACGAGTTCCTAAAGCACATGCAACGCACACGGCTTCTGGTCCACATCGTCGACGGCAGCGAAGGCGAGCCCGGCGAGCGAATTCGCACTATCAACCACGAGTTGGACGCCTTCGACGCGCGCTTGGCTCGAACTCCGCAGATCATCGTAGTGAACAAACTTGACCTTGAGGAAGTCGAATTGTTGCGCGATGAAATCGAAGTCGAAGTACGTGCCGCAGTAGGCGCAGATACACCGATCTACTTCATCTCAGCCGCGACGCGGCTAGGTATCGATGAACTCGTCGCGGCAGTTTCCTACCGCTTGGCCGACATCCGCAAAGCGCAAATCAGATCTTCCGAGGCGGCCTTGAGTCCAAACCATCTAGAAGGCGACGACCCTCTAGAAAACGACAATCTCCCGGTCTTCCAAACCCGCGGCGGCAATCCGAAGATGGTCGTACGCGCCGGAGCCAACAAATTCCGAATCGTTCACGACCGCGCCGTGAGACTCGCCCTCGGCTCAAATCTCGACAACTGGGACGCGCTCGTCCAGTATCACCAGCGTCTCGAGCGCATGAACGTAACCAACGCCCTGCGACGCGCCGGGGCGAAGGAGGGGGATGTGATCTTGGTCGGCGAATGGGAGTTCGAGTGGCATTGAACGGAGACCGTCATTCCCGCGAAGGCGGGAACCTCGGGAAAAGCAAAAACAGCCGCTTGATTGTCATATTTGGTGGCACGTTCGACCCAGTTCACAACGGCCACATCGCCATCGCACGCTGCCTGCGCGACGAACTCGGCCCCGCCCAAGTCTTGATGGTTCCTGCCGGAAAGCCATGGCTCCGAGACCGCCCACCGGTAGCATCGCCCACAGAACGCTTGCGGATGGTTGAATTGGCCACCGCAAGCGAGACTAGGATCGAGGTGTCCGATGTCGACGCCATCCGCGAGGGCACGACCTTCTCTCTCGACACAATCCGCGACCTACGGCAAGCCCACGGTGACGAATTCGACTACATTCTCGCTGTTGGGTCCGACGCCGCGGCGACGCTGCATCGCTGGCACCGCTACGACGAACTTGCTCAATCTTGCACCTTCGCGGTCATCCAACGACCCGGAGCGACTCTCGATACCGAGTTGCCGTTACCGGCCGACACGATCACGATTCCTGGGCCTATGGTCGATATCAGCGCCTCGGAAATCCGGGCACTATACGCTCGGGGAAAAGCTACCGTTGCTAGTCGACAAGTACCGACAGGCGTACATGAATTTATCATCGAATCAAGGTTGTACCACCGCCAACCTGCCATGCCGACGTCGGGTTGAGAAGACCTCTGATCCGTATCTGTGGAACATACCAATAAATATTTGTTGCCCGCCGTGACTAGAATCGTCCGATTCAAAGAACGCGTTTCGTTGGGTGTGGCCAACTTGATACAAGGATCTTGATGGGAAACTCAATCGAATTCCCAGATCAGCTTGAAGCGCACTTTGACTCGTGAACAATCCTTGAGGTGCCATAGCATCTCAACCAAAGAACTACGATTCGCTCGACAAATTCACGTTCGCAATTGCATGGTAACCTATAGCACCAACCGTTAACGCCTTGATAGCTTTCTTTCCAATGCGTCAACGGATTCAGGAGGAACCGATAACGCAGCCACCGCCCAGCAGACGCACACTCAAGACATCTTCTGAGCGTCAAACGGGCGAAAACGCCGATCACTTTTGCGTTTTCAGTGGCGCACTGCGAAGCATCTGCGATGAAGCGATGATTAGCACACACACCGTTGCGATGCGATCTGTTGACCTCAACGTCAACCGCCCTTGGGGTCACCTCAACGCGGTCCATCCTGGAATATCTCCGAACGCATCGGCGAACGCGAGCCGGTCGCAATCCAATCGCTCGAGAACCACCGTAATCTGTACCACAACCAAGTGAATGATCGTAAGTATCTCAAAACGAGTAAGCCAATGAGCACGGAAACGGATCAACATATGAGTACGACGATGTGTGTCGACGACGCTTTGAATAGTGCAAAGGCCCTCTTGGCCCGGGCCAAGAGTTTGGGCGCAGTGCAATCCGGCGAGTTCACACTTTCATCTGGTCAAATGTCGCGTGTCTACTTTGACGGACGACTGTTGTCTGTCGACCCTGAATGCGTCGAGATCATTTCGCGACTTTTCTTGAACGTTCTGTACAGCAATAAGTTGCGATATTTCGGTGGTCCGGCAGTTGGGGCAGTCCCAATTCTCGGCGGACTGGCATTGCTCGCTTATCAGCAACGCAAAGATTTCGCAGGCTTTTTCGTGCGCCGAGAATCCAAGCAACACGGTATGTACCAACAGATTGAAGGCCAATTCAACGATGGGGCAACCGTAGCGGTATACGACGATACTATTTCAACGGGTCAGTCCCTGCTTGAGGCGATCAAAACCCTTGAAGACAGACAAGCTACTTTCAGGGTCGCGATGTGCATATTAGATCGCCAACAGGGTGGAAGCGCAGCCCTCGAGGAAAAAAACATTCCGCTTTTCAACATCCTCGTCAGACATGAGGACGAAATCACTGTCGACGAAGAAAAGATACGTAAGTGGTTCTCTACAACCGCGACCCAGACAGTAGCTGGCACACCGGTCAATGTTGAACCCTTCGGCTTTAGTATTCCGTCCCACCATGAAGAGAAAGAAGAATTGCTCGTAACCACATAGGGTCGAATTTGGGACATTGAGCAACCGTGGTCACATTTTCGCTTAACACGTGACTAGGATTCTGTTGACCCTAAAATCGCGAACCAACCGAGATGGCCATGTCGTCGTCGATAAACAATCGTTGGCGAACTGATTTGAATAGTTGGTCCTTGAAGGCGGAGGCCGATCCCGGGCCTCAACGAGCCCGATCAATCGAAGCCATCACCGCCGGGACTCTGCTCATACTCTCCGCCATCGCCGCGACTGCCATGGTGTGGGCGCGCCTTCAGGCAGACATCGACCAACCAACCTTCGAAGAGACGCTAGCCGCGATCGATCAGAACACGCTTTGGTACACATGGCACGGCGCGGCACGAACATTCTTCGGCGCATTGCTCATCGCCGCGGCTAGCCTGATCGGGCCAGCAATGGCATCTGCTCAAGGATGGCACTTGAAAGTCGCTGTTGCCTTGCTGATCCTTGGAGGGATCGTAATGGTCGTGTCCGGCGTCATCGTCATCTTCGTAGGATCGTTCGACTGGACCGAAATCTACGACGTTGAACAACTTGACGGTAATCGCGCGCTGGCCGGCAGCATTAGCAACACGATTATCGGCCTCGCGATAATCTTGATGGCGCCGGTCCAATGGAGCCAAGGGGGAATAATGAAGTTGACTGGTTGGTTAGCACCCCTTACAGGTTTGGGGATGGTCATTATCTGGTGGGATTCGTCCAGTATCCACCAGATTTCAGGCCTGCTGTTCCTGTCATGGATACTCGGGACTTCAATTGGTTTGATCATTGGCAGGAATGGATTGCCCAGAAAATCCCGAGACATCGCGAATACCGACCAACCCGCAAGAGTTCAAGCTTGAGAATTTCTCGACTTCGACTCTTTCCATATCTGCGGTATATTGTTAACGCCGATCGATATTCACTAAAGGCACAAACCAAGGACTGAATTATGGACGCGCGCCAGATTCGAGATAGCAAGATACCGTTGCCGGGACGTGATGATGGATACGCACGCATCATGTTCGTTGGGACGACAGGTGCCGGGAAGACGACGCTTTTGCGGCACCTCATAGGTTCGGACCACACAAACGATCGGTTCCCATCAATCTCAACTGCGCGGACGACGACCTCAGATATCGAGATAGTCACCACGGACAGTGGTCCGTTCACGGCAGCGATCACATTCATACCGTTTGAAACGGTTATAGGCCACGTTGAAGAATGCATTCAAGCAGCATGTAGAGGCGTTATCGAGGGCAATTCGACGAAAGAGGTGGCGCATGCCTTGCTAAATCATCCCGAACAGCGCTTCAGGTTGTCGTATGTTCTAGGTACCCTTGAGGACCAGACAGAAGACGATGATGAATTGGATTTCGGTTTTGAGAGCCCGGAACCAGAGTTGCCTTTGAACGAATCTGTCCCGCCGAATGAGCGTCGCCAACATGCTGACCAGCTCAGGGTATTGGTGGATCGTGTCGTGCAGATTGCGACAGCCGAAGAAGCAAGCACATCGGCACAAGTTGGATTTTCACTTTCAGGTAGTAACGCCAGCCAGTCCGATGAAGATTGGTGGGCAGTATTCGATCGGATCATCGCTGGTAGTCCTAACGTCCTACGCCTACGAAGTCAAATCCTTGATAGGATCCAAGACCGATTCGATTTGTTGGAGGCGGGTTCGCTCGAAACGGATTCGAAAAATTGGCCGATAGTTTGGACCTACGAATCGCCTGACCGTACCGAATTTTTGAGGCAAATCCGTTGGTTTTCTAGTAATCATCATCTTCAGTACGGTCGATTGCTGACACCACTGGTGGACGGTGTCAGAGTTCAAGGCAAATTCGTTCCGCGGCAACCCGAGTTGGGAATAGCTCCCAGACTAGTGCTGATCGACGGAGAAGGCTTGGGACACCGAGTGAGTTCGGCTGAGAGTGTTTCAACCCATGTCACGGATTTATTTGCTCTCGTTGACCGGATAGTTTTGGTTGACAACGCTCAACAGCCGATCGTCGGACCTCCGTTGACCTTGTTGCGGACAGTGGCTGACCGAGGTCAAATCGCCAAATTGGCTTTAACTTTCACGCATTTCGACTTGGTGCGCGGTGACAACATCAACACCCAACAGCAACGCGTAGACCACGTTCGTGGTTCAATCACCAACGCTCTTTCCAACCTCAGAGGCTCAATCTCAGAATCTGTCTGGATGCGATTGAATGCGAGGTTGGGTGAGAATACCTACTTTTTCGGCGGTCTGGACCGGGACACCGCGAAACTGCCCCGGGGTATCATCCGCCATTTGAGGGATTTCCTGTCTGATTTGCAGGATGCTGCCACTTCCGATGAGAATCTTGCGCTGACGTTTCACCTCGACACTGGCAACATCGGGCCTGCAATCGAAACCGGTATCAGAGGATTCCGCAGGTATTGGGACATTCGTCTGGGGATTGATCCGACGACTCGTGGGCAGAAAGAGCATTGGACCCGGATCAAAGCGTTGAACCGTCGATTGGCCGAGTTGGGCACCGATGAATACGACACACTGCGCCCCGTCGCAGAATTGTCCGGGTCTCTCCAGAATCAGATCTCAAATTGGTTAGAGGTCGCTGCGGATTGGCATTCACCCAATGCGAGCAAGGTTGACAAAGACAAGGTTCTAGATGCCGTGCGAGATGTGATAGGGAGCAAAATCCAAAGCTTCGCGTCCCATGAGATCTGGAGGCAGCAATTAGAAGATTGGAGGGATGCCAATGAACTAAGTGGTCGAGGATCAACGTTCGTGCGGGCAGATCGGATTAACCAGATTTACGAACGTGCCGCACCTGTTAAACGCGTCGCAGCGAGCGTGGAACACCGGGTGATCGGCGTTGTCGAAGAAGCACAATCCGAAGTGCTGAACAGGGTCACGTCTCAAAAAAGGAAATAGAAACCAATTAGAAGCAACGCGAATTCCCGAAACCACATTGTCAATATCCTCGCGACTTCCACGCGAGAAACTGTCAACTAACCGCGAAATCCCGAATTGCGAATCCTCAACTACCACCAGCATCAGTTGGTCCGTCAAGATTTCAACAACATCTCGATACCTTGTCAACATCCCTACAACCCGAAATCAGAACCGATCCCCGTTCAGCGACCGGCGTCCGAAACAACATCTTGACATTTTCAACGTGCTTGTTGTGATTGTTATCTAAACCTTCAATCTAGAAGTACATCTTCTGTACAACTAAACATCCAGATTCCTAACCTCAAGCGCGTTCGCCCGGATGAAGTCGCGCCGCGGACCGACTTCTTCACCCATCAAGGTTCGGAAGATATCGTCAGCGCTTATCGCGTCATCTGCAGTCACCTTTAGCATCAGACGGAAATCCGGGTTCATCGTGGTGTCCCAAAGCTGATCTGGGTTCATCTCGCCCAAACCCTTGTAGCGTTGGATATTGATGCCGCTGGAATCCGAGTTGTCCTCCAACGCCTCGGGAAGCTCTTCCCAACCGAAACCATCACCGATGACCGTGCCCGTCTTCTTGAGCACGAATCGTTCCGCAGCGATGAAGTCTGCGACCCGTGGGTAGATCCGTTTCGCGCGTCGGATCGCCGGGTTGTTGTAGACATCCTCCGTCAGTTCGTAATCGTTGATCTGGAACGTTACTGGCGTGTCGTCTTCCTCTTCATCGTCAATCGGTTCTTCATTCACTTCCCTCGTGAACGACGTTCCCGTCTCGTCGACGCTGTCGTTGAAGAGATCGACCTGGAACGCACTGTCCTCGCTGAAAAGGTCGTCGTCATCGTCGAGGCCAGCAATGATCTCTGAAGAGCGATCCTTCTTGAACGATAAGTTCTGCCACTCTGCGTCTCGAATCAAGTCGAAAAAGACATCGTCCGGGATGCCAAGCGCCCGCGCGATATCGAACGCCTCGCGGAACTCCCGGAGTTGCGTAACGGTGCTGCCAAGTTGCTTGCCCTTCACCGCGATCTTGTCCTCGTCGTCCTCAGCCTCGATCGCAAGGCCGTTGAAGGCACGTTCAGCCATCCAGGTGTCAAGTTCACTATCGGCATAGAGCCAGTTGCTGCGTCTGCCTTTCGACGCCTTGTAGAGCGGCGGTTGGGCGATGTAGAGGTAACCCTCGTCGATCAAATCCTTCATGTGGCGGAAGAAGAACGTGAGGAGGAGCGTGCGAATGTGCGCGCCGTCGATGTCCGCATCGGTCATGATGATGATGCGGTGGTAACGGAGCTTCTCCGAGTCGAAATCCTCACCCATGCCCGCGCCAATCGCCGTGATCAGCGCCGAAATCTCTTCGTGCGCAAACATCCGCTCTGGCCTGGCCTTCTCAACGTTAAGGATCTTACCTTTCAGTGGGAGGATCGCTTGGAACTGACGGTCGCGGCCTTGTTTGGCAGACCCGCCGGCCGATTCGCCCTCGACGATGTAAAGCTCCGATCGAGAGGGGTCCTTCTCGGAACAGTCAGCGAGCTTGCCCGGCAGTGAGCCGCCATCCATCGCGTTCTTCCGGATGATGAGGTCACGAGCCTTCTTCGCCGCCTCCCGGGCACGAGCGGCCGTCGATGCCTTGTCGATGATGATGCGCGCCTCGTCCGGGTGGTCCTCGAGGAACTCGCTCAGGTGCCGACCCACTAGCGTTTCAACGGCTGGCCTAACCTCAGGGTTCCCTAGCCGTCCCTTCGTCTGACCCTCGAACTGCGGATCCTTCACCTTCACACTGATTACCGACATCAACCCTTCCCGCACGTCCTCTCCCGAGAGCGTCGCCACGCCGTCCTTGCCGATGTTCAAGAGGTTGTTCTTTTTTGCGTAGTCGTTGAGGACGCGGGTGAGTGCTGAGCGGAAACCGGTAACGTGCGTACCCCCGTCGCCTGTACGGATCACGTTGGCGAACGAGAGGCAGTTCTCGACGAACGACTGGTTGTATTGGAACGCGACCTCCACCGAGACGTCGTCCGTCGTCCCGGCGGCAAAAATCACACTATCGTGAATCCCACCGCGCCTGCGGTTGAAAGTCCGCACGAAACTCCGAACGCCGCCATCGAAACGGAAAGTAACATCGTTGTGCGGCCCGTGCGTCTCCTCATGCCAATCGCTCCGAAGCCGGATCGCGAGGCCTTGATTCAGGTAAGCCATCTCGCGCAACCGACCGGAAACCCCATCCCAGTCATACTCAACCGACGGAAACACATTGCTGTCCGGTAACCAGGTAACCATCGTGCCGTTTCCTGGGAGATCCGACGACGTCTGCCTGCGTTGTGACATGTCGTTAACCGTGATACCCCGCTCAAAGCGCTGGGAATACACGTAACCGTCGCGCCGCACCTCGACAACCGTCCACTCCGATAGAGCGTTAACCACCGACGCGCCGACACCGTGCAACCCACCGGACACCTGGTAACCCTTGCCACCGAACTTCCCGCCCGCGTGCAACGTCGTCATCACCGTCTCTAGCGCCGACTTGCCCGTCTTGTCATGCGTGTCGACGGGAATCCCGCGACCATCGTCTATGACCGTTACTGACCCATCCTCGTGGATATGAATATCAACCGTCGTAGCGAAACCCGCCATCGCCTCGTCAACGCTGTTGTCCACGATCTCACGGACCAGGTGGAACACGCCCTCGGGACCAGTCGTGCCGATGTACATCCCCGGACGCTTACGGACGGCCTCCAAGCCCTCCATCACCGTGATGTCTTGAGCGTTGTATTCGGCGGATCCGGCGTGTCCGTTGCCGTCAGTAGTGATTGTGGTTTCAGTTGTCATAGTTCTCCACGTAGGAAGCTAGGAGGCACCCTAGCACCAAACTCTCGCAGCGCTTGCCAAACCGTCTGCTCTGATTCACGGAGGTGTCGCCACACTCGTGATGGCGCGCGCTCGCGCGTATACGCGCGCGTGAATGTAAGGTGGGGCATTGATCGATAACATAATCCTATCAGTACAGCGCGCGCAGGTCTCGATTCCCGATGCAATCAAACCTGAATCGAGCCGAATTTTCCCAACATCCGGGATTGCGCGTGGAATCGGCGGCTCAAACGCGCCGGCACCGTGGGTAAACCCAAATGCGGACTAGACCTGAATGTGTCGCTCTATGACGCCGGACGGCGTTCGTCGTCCTCTGCGACCAACTCACGCAAGATGGCGTCCCATGCCTCTGCCTGCTCGTACACCGGCAAGTCACTCATCGCCTCCACGACCGCCTGTGCTGCCACCTGCACGGCTTCTTCTTCGGTGACTCCTAAGTCCGGAGCTGCCGCACGCGCCTGGCCGATAACCGCCTGGGGAATATCTACATCGGTGTAGCCCGCTTCGATCGTCCCAGCCACCGCACCTCTTGCCGCACCTGACAGAACCTCCAGGGGATCACCCGCAACCTCACTCGTCGCTGTTATCGCCGTCCTAATCGCCGCGTGAACCTGCCTCGTCGTCCCCGTGCCCGCGTCAGCTATCGCCTTGACCGCCCCGTGCGTCACCCCAAATGCAATCTGCGCGCCCTGTGATCGTGCTCCTCGCACGCTCCTCGATGCCGATCTGACCGACACCCTCACATGGCGCCGCACATTCCTCAACGTCTCGCCACCCGCGGTCGTGGCATCGATCAACGACTTCGTCGCAGCAGATATCTGATACGCCGTAACACCAAACGCGATGTCCAACCCCGACACCCTAGGCACGTATCGGGCAGTCATCGGCAAATGCGAAACGAACCCGCCTCCCGGTATCGCGCCGAGCATTCGCAGATTCTCCCGGGTTTGACGATTGAGCTCGTCGAGAACGATCTCCGTTTCGGTTTCACCCGCTTCGCGGATCTTCGACAGCGTCGGTATCACCAAGAATCCGAGCAAGAACGCGATCGCGAACAAGAAATCATACCCCGTCAACGAGAACGCCGGAAGCTCAATAACATCTGAAAGATCGATCCACTGAACGGCGATTCTGAAACTGCGAGTATCGAAAAAGTCCGCGAATGCGCCACCAATCAGAGGCGCAATACCGGCACCGACATTCTGAGCCAACGACGCTGCCGCCATGTACGACGTTGCCTGGTTAGCAGGTGCCATCTTCATACGCAACGACGTTACGCCGATATTCACACCAGCAAGTGCCACGCCCAACAAAAGGTGCATGAAAATTAAGATCGGTATCGTACCGCCATGCCGTTCGGGCAATGTCGTGAACGTCCACCCAATGATCACGAAGAAATACAGAGATGCGGAAATCGACAATATCACCTTGCTGCCGAACTGATCCGCCCAGTTGCCCCAGACTCGGTAAAAGATCACACTGCTGATCTGGCTCAACACTCCAAGCCCCACAACCAACGAGAGCGGCATGTCTAACCGTTTCAGCATGTAGACGGCGAAAAACGGAACCGCGAGGTTGATCACAAAGTAGAAGATAAACAGGAAGTTGATGAATTTACGAAAATCGGTGTCCGCAAACGGGGCGATAACGCTCTTGAATGTGCTTCCTAGGCTTCTACTCGAACTACTCTCCATCCGCGGCTCGGGAATCCGTGATATAAAGCCCACCGCGCTGTAACCGAGAATTATCGACCCGAATAGAAACGCAATCGAATAACCGAGCACTTCATCATTCGTGGTGGCAAATCCTTTCCACCAATCGACGAATACCGCCGCACCCAATCCGGTGATGATCGCCGCAATCGTTGCCATTCTCAACCGACTTCCGAAGAAATTACCGGCCGTACCGGGTGGAACGAAGTCTCGTAACCAACTGTTCCAACCTGTAGTAACAAACGATGTGGCGACACCACGTATCACCACGAACAGCAGAAGCAATGTCACAGCTCCAGCGTGTGGAACATCCAAAATGAAAGGGATCAACGCAACCGGTATCCAAGTCGAAAAGGCGACGAGATAGGCAACGATCACGACCGCCTTGCGCATCTGAATCCGCTCAATCGTGACGACGGCAACGATCTGCACTGCTTGAGATGCGAACGGGATGGCAGTCAGGATGCCGATGTGCAGGTTAGATGCACCAATCAGCAACGCGAATGCCGTGAGGAATCCCGCAGAAACGAATCCGTCCGCGCCCGCTGCGGCGAATATCTGCTTACCCATGACCGAAAGACCTCGCTCTCGGTCAGCGTCAGTAAGATTACCTTGCGGTTTGAGGAAATTCAGCAATTCCAAAACTCCACGCCAATTCGGTAAGCAACTTCAATGAAACTTCGCACGGAATCACGAACTCCCACCTGGAACCAATGTCAGGCCCGCGCACACAGTCATTTCCTCCCACACAGAAACCCAATCGGGCGGTCAACGCTGCGATTTTAGGACGCTGCTGCTTTAGAAGGTTAGCGATTCTGACCGACTACTCAAACGCCGCCGGGTCCACCACCGCGCCCTTGCCGAGCGCAGTGTTGATCAACTCCACAAGCTGTTTCGCCGACTCCGGCGTCAGCTCCACCGCAATCCGCGGACCGGGCTTCTGCGACGAGTCCACAAAATCTATGTTCAGCGCATGCTCCAGCGTCATCTCCGACGGATGGTCATACGACACCGTCACTTGATTGACCTCCATCCAACCCGGCGTACCTTTGCCGTAGCCAGTCACCGCCGTTTTCTCAGCAATCATCGTGCACATATTCTGTTCTCCTTGGGGATGTAGGATCGTGCCTCATCCGAGATGTTTAGGCAGAAACGCGAAAATCTTCTGCCAACCGTCTACCGCCTGCTCTTGGCGGTAGGGCGCCCGGTCGTAGTAGAAGAAACCGTGACCCGCATCCGCATACATGTGAAACTCGTACGCCTTACCATGCTGTTTCAACGCCGCCTCATGGATCGCCACCTGCTCCGGCGACGGACTACCGTCCTCTTCACCGAACAAACCGAGCACCGGACACGAAAGCCCCGAGGTGTAATCGATCGGTGCCACCGGGTTGTTTGCCGTTAACTCAGAATCATCCATGACTACGCGCCCGCCCCAGCAATCAACCACCGCGTCGAACCCGGAGACCCTGGATGCGGCCAACACCACGTGTCGTCCCCCAGAGCAGGTCCCGAACGCACCAACCTTTCCATTCGAATTCGGCAACGACCTCAAAAAGCGCATCGAAGCCGCAAGGTCACCAACCGCTTGGTCGTCAGGAATACCGCCCTCGGAACGCGCATGTGCAGCCACATCCTCCGGCGATGCGTGACCGATCCGGTGATACAAGTCCGGCGAAATCGTCGCATACCCATGATGCGCAAATTTCCGCGCACACTCCCGATACCACTCGTCCCAACCCGGCATATGATGCGCCAAAACCATCCCCGGATGCGGCCCGGGCCCCAGCGGACGCGCGAAATACGCATTGATAGCGGCACCGTCATCAGTCCGAACGGTGACCGTCTCCGCAATCATTCCCTCATACATATCCGTCGTATACACAACGAACCTCCATTCATTCAACTCCAACGCAACGCCTTCGATATTACGCCAAACCACCGGGCCTCCGGCGAAAGCCAGAATCCAGATGGGCAGGGCGGGAAGGCAGCACCCCAGAACATCCCCGCCGTTCAGGTAGATCCCAAAACACCCCCTTCCTTCAGATGGGCTCGAAACATTCCCCCTCCTTCAGGAGGGGGTTAGGGGGAGGTCAACTCGGCACTTCACGCTCCCGCCCCCTCTCCAAAACCACATCCCTCTGCACCATTCAGTGTTATATTCGCATCATCATGACTGAGAACGCATCCCAAAACGGAGCCGACGAAAGCGGCGCCTACCAAAAAGGCCCGCTCGAAGGAATCAAAGTCATCGAGTTCGGCAATTTCGTCGCCGGACCCTTCGCCGGACAGATCCTCGCCGACATGGGCGCCGAAGTCATCAAGATCGAACCCCCGAACGGCGACCCGTGGCGATCCACTCAACCCTTCGCTCCTGGCGAAAGCCGCACTTTCCTCCCCCTCAACAGAGGCGTCAAAAGCGTCACCTTGAACCTGAAGGACGATAAAGGCCAAAAAGCCCTCGCCAAGATCGTCAAAATGTCCGACGGCGTCATCTCGAACAACCGGCCCGATACCGCCAAAGCCCTTGGCATCGACTACGACTCGCTCTCCGCGATCAACCCCGCCATCATCTACGTCGACATCACCGCATACGGCATGAAGGGCCCCCTCGGCGGAGCGCCAGGCTTCGACCTCGTGATGCAAGGATTCACCGGAGCCGTCACCTCTGAGGGCAAGATCAACCCTGGTGGTCAGCCCGAGGTCGTCTGGTCGTCGTCCTACATAGACCTTTCCACCGCCTACTGCGCAGCCGCCGGAGTCATGGCCGGAATCATCGGGCGCGGCGATAGCGGAAAGGGCCAAAAGGTCGAGACCAGCCTTATGATGAACGCCTTGGCGATGCAGTGCATGAGGCTTATCCACATGCTCGACGCACCAACTCCGTCCATGACTTGGTATCAAGAGCGATACCCGAAACTCGTCGCCGAGGGCAAGAACTACCAAGAGATCCAGCACGACTACCAAAACGTCGTCCGCCCTGCGATCTACCGTTGCTACTACCGCGCCTACCGCACGAAGGACGGCGGCATGTGCCTCGGCACCCTCGACTGGGCCGCGCGGGCACGGCTGCTGAATCACCTCAACCTCGAAGACCCTCGAGTCACCGACCCCGACTACGACATCAACACCCCCGAGGCCGAACAACTCGCCGAAGACATGGTGAAAACCTTCGAGGACATCTTCGATTCCAAGACCACCGCCGAATGGGTCGAAGAGTTAAACGCCAAAGACATCCCCTGCGGCCCCATCCGCTTCAACGAAGACCTCGTCTGGGACGAACAAGCCACCGCCAACAACTACATCATCGAACTCGAACACCACACCGGCCACCGTTACCGCACCTCCGGCCCCATCCTAAACTTCACCAACGGCATGCCCGAAATGAAAGCATCGCCAGCCCTGGGCGAACACAACCACGAGGTGCTAAGGGAAGCCGGTCTTAGCGAGGACGAGATCGCCGCCACCGTCGAATAAACGCGGATCTTCGGTACCGCACTCCCTTGCAAAACGCATCGGTCCGAAACATACCATCGTAGATATAGACTACATATCAAGGTAGGGAGATGCCTGACTCTGGCTTGGAGGAAACTCAAATCAGGTTGGATCGATAAAAATGGCGGTCAAGATACAAGACCTCTTCAAGGCCGACTACCCATCGGAATTGCAGAGCGCGCTCGACGACCTCAGCGAAGTGATTGAGGAAGCCGCGGAAAAGGGATACAAAATCCCGTCCGCAACGGCGCTCTCCGAAACCACGCGTCTGTTGGAGACCATGTACGAGATCGCGCCTCAACGCTTTGAGGTGTATCCAATGCCCGAGGGTGCGGTCACTGTCGACGCGACTAACGAACGCGGACACTACCTAATGGTGCTTGTCACGAACGACGGCCCCGTGAGATGTTTGACTAATTTCGCCTGTGGACGCTCACGCATGAATTTCAGCTCAGCCGACGACATTCCGCAAGAATTCTTGCGTGAATCAATGCTCAAGATAGACGTTTCCAACGGTTAACCTGCATGGCTCTCCCAAAGGCGGTTGCAGACGAAGAGGTCATCGGGCGCCGCATCATATCAAGTGGAGATGCCAAACGCGCAAACCGCGATAAAATCCCGCCCACGGTATTCATCCAATCGCACCCCGTAACCGACATTTCAGTTGACCGTATACACAGCCCACTTGAACTCGAAGTCCTTAACGTCGCCGTCGCCGAGACCCCCAATGATCGCAACTTCTATGGTTGGGCCACACTGACCGCGGGGCAAGCACGCGAAGGGGAATGTTGTGTCGAGGGAACGCCAACCTGCGCAAACCGATTCCACGCGGACATCATCCTGCCGTCACGTGTCTCGGGGGATCCGGACGCGGAAATCGAGAAGGCAAAAGAACTCGCCAACGCGTCGAAGTGGTTCGTGAGGCCGGACAAGTCTTTGGAACTACTGCTGGAAGAAAGCGCTCGTCAGCGAGCCGAGCGACGCCCACGCTCGGCTTCCTAGTAAGAACCTAATCAACACGTCACTTATCCTTCCCCTAATTGCCCCACATCTACCTAGCCACCCCCATCACCAGCGTCCCCGGATCTGAGCGCCAAATCGTCGTCCGCCCTGGACGAACACAACTACGAGATCATGCGGGAAGCGGGGATGACCGAGGAGGAGATCGCGGCGGTTGTGGGGTAAATGAGTACGCGCCGAGGTTAGTTGCCTCATCTCTCGGGATTCCGTCCGTTGGCAACTGGTACATCCTCGGGCACTTTCGCCAACGGTTTTCGACAACCGGCCTTTTCAGGCTATCCTTTTCTACATCTCCTATTCTCGGCATATGCGATCACTGACCACAACCGATTCATTGCAAACGTCGCTCCCGTTGGGTAACGACCAAAGCCCTAGGTCGATAGCCAATGGTCGGATGAATGTGATGCTGCCCAGCGACACCGCGGCTCACGATTGGTATCGGTTCGTGTTGTCGTTCCCGCCACACTTGGTTCGGGATTACCTGTCGAGATTTGGTGTATCCGAAAATCAAACGGTTCTAGATCCGTTCTGTGGAACTGGCACAACGTTGGTCGAGTGCAAGAAACTGGGAATCCCAAGCATCGGTGTAGAAGCGTTGCCGAGTTCGGCATTCGTCTCCAACACCAAACTGGAATGGTCAATCGACGGCGGCGCGTTGATGGATAGTGCGAGTCGCATTGCGTCGGAGGTTCAGCGACAGCTTGTGACCGAAGGGATCGCGGATGAACCCCCCAACGAAGGTGTCGATCTCTTCGAATTACGGCAATTGCCGCCCGACGCAGCGAAGCTAATGTTCAAAGATGCCATCAGCCCTTTGCCGCTGCACAAAACGCTAGTGTTGCGCGATGAGTTGGAGCGTCAATGGTCCGAGGAGTATTCGAATCACCAGATGTTGGCATTGGCATCGGCATTGGTAGGCGATATCTCGAATCTCAAATTCGGCCCAGAGGTAGGCCTAGGCAAGGTGAAACAGGACGCCGCGGTGGTGTCTGCTTGGCTGGATCGCGTCGCAAAGATTGCGTCGGATATGAACGTATTGCCCGACTCCGAAGTGGCAGCCAAGGTCAAGTGCGGCGATTCCAGGCAGATCAATGAGGTTTTACCTCCTAACTCCGTCGATGCCGTCATTACTTCGCCGCCTTACCCGAACGAAAAGGACTATACGCGAACGGTCCGCATCGAATCCGTGATTCTCGGTTTCTTCGAAGACCGAATGGATCTCAGATCGACAAAAAAGCACCTCCTACGCTCGAACTCAAGGACCGTCTACAAGGACGACGCGGACGACGATTGGTTGCCCGCGAATTCACCGGTTCTCGAACTCGCTAACCGCATTGAAAACCGCCGAATCGAACTTGGTAAAACCTCCGGCTTCGAAAAACAATACGCAAACGTCGTAAGGTTGTATTTCGGAGGAATGGCCCGCCACCTTAAATCGCTCACCTCTGTTTTGAAACCCGGCGCACAACTCGCCTACGTCGTCGGCGATCAAGCATCGTTCTTCCGGATCATGATCCGAACTGGCCGACTCTTGGCACAGATCGCAGAAGAATGCGGCTATTCCGTCGAGGGGATCGATCTATTCCGCACGCGGCTCGCCACCGCAACTCGAGAGCAGTTGAGAGAAGAAGTCCTACTGTTGAGATGGCCCGGATGACAACCAGCGGAAACGCATACTCGCAGATCATCGAGGAGATATTCAGAGCCAAATATCGCCGCGGTGACACTTCTGTCCCATTCGAACGCCGTGAAATCGAGGAGACCGCGCGTCGTCTCAACATCAATGTCCCGAGGAATCTTGGCGACCTCGTCTATTCGATCAGATATCGTATGGCGTTGCCCGATTCGATTGTCAGCACTGCCGCACCAGATCGCGAGTGGGCAATCCTACCCGCCGGAAGATCGGTCTACGAGTTCCGACAGGTCCGGTTCAGCGAAATCAAACCGAACCCCCGGATGATCCGCACCGAAATACCTGATTCGACACCGGGTGCGATCTCGCTCTACGCGTTGAGCGACGAACAAGCGATACTTGCCACGGTCCGCTACAACCGTTTGATCGACGTCTTCACTGGTTTGACGTGCTACTCGTTGCAGAACCACCTACGAACGTCGATCCCGGTTTGGAACCCGATAAACCAACGGCACGAACCGACACAGGTTGAAACCGACGAGTTGTACGTTGGGTTAGACAAAAACGGGCAACATTACGCGATACCGGTGGAGGCCAAAAGCGGCAGCGATTCCTTGAACATTGTTCAGATCTGGCAAAACGCACGGGTCTGCCGTTCCAAATTGGAGGGGTTGCCGATACGATGCGTGGCGATACAGGCGATTTCCGATTCAATATTGGTTTTGATCGAGCTTGAGGCACGCGATATCGAAAACATCGCCATCGTTGAAGAGAAGCATTACCAGCTAGTCGTTCCGGACAACGATTAACGTAACCCCAAGCCGAAAATGCCCCACATCTACCTAGCAACCCCCATCACCAGCGTCCCCGAAGCGCGGCGCCAAAACATCGTCCGCTGGTGCCACTGGTACATCCAAAACCATCTCCCCGACAAAGAAGTCTTCTGCCCGGCCATCGAATACGACCAACACTGGGCCAACGGCCCTCCCCAGACCGAAGCGGACCTCCTCGCCATCCGAGACCGCAGCTGGCAAATGCTCGACGACAGCGAGGAGCTCCACGTCCTCCACCCCGACCTCTCGACCAATGCCGCCATCGAATTCGGATACGCCATGGGCCGAAGACTTGAGAAAATCGTCGTCATCTCCTTCGCCGAGTGGCGCGGAAAATCGCTTAGAGATTACACCCTCAGAATCCTCATGCACAGGCCCGATGTCCGATTTATCTCACACAGCTTGATCGATTTCGCCGGCGGATAACGCCGGATACGAAAGCTACTTACGAAGCTTCAACAGATAATCGACTTTTGGCCCCGCAGTTCGGCGAGGTGAGAGCAGGGCTTAGATTCTCCATCGGGTCACTGCTTTTCACAAGAACGACGATAGTTGTACGAATGTCCGACTTACCGCTGGATTGAGTGGGACAAGCCAGACAAGTGCAAACAAGAATGGCATTGCATACGCGAATCCCAGCGTCCGGTCATTGCTGGGCTCTGTCCATGTTCGTTTGTCCCAGCGGTAACTGCGCACCAGCTTCCACAATGAGACGCACCACATCCCAATGCCGGTCAGATCCCACAAAACCCATATCGGCGTACTATCTTCTATGAACACGAATAACAGAAATGCGAGCCCTAATAGCCACCCCGCAAACAACGCCCCGTATCCCAAGATGATTACTGGCGGATAGACGTCCTTGCCCTGCATTCGCGTGAATAGTAGGAGCCAAGGCACGAACCCCGATGCAGAGTATAAAGCCCCTACCACCGCGCGGGTGCGCCAGTTCATCGTATTCGTATCCGCTATTCGAGCGCAGATCAACGCTCCGAATGGAGCCCAAACGATGCCTACCGCCCCCAGAACAATGCCGAGAACACCCACCAGCCAGGCGAAATAGATGAGATAGATCACGATGTCCATGTGAAAATCTTACGCGCCTATAAGCACGGCATGATGCGCCTGACTTGAATCTTCTACAAGCATGACAAGAAGAACTATAGGCTTACCGACGCGAGCTGCCTACGTATACTCCCACAGCCTTCCCGGTTCCGCATCTCCCGTCAGATACGCAAGCAGCGGCTCACGCATCATTCGATAAGGCAGACGCTCGACCAACTGGATAGCTTCAGGTAGCGGAACGAAGCGGCAATCGATAACTAAACCATCGGGATCGTCAGGTTTCGGTGTTCCCCTCCAACGCAATACGTTGAACGCAATAGCTATGGAAGCGCCGCCGTCGTGCACAAAATTGACGACATACTCAAGCGAGCCTACACGCAGCGCTTCAATGCCCGTCTCTTCCTGCACCTCGCGTTTTAGCGCATCGGTTAGCAGTTCACCGTCCTCAACCACGCCTCCGGGAACCGACCAACTAGGTGCGGCGTCATCGTCGCCTTGTTGCTTGACCAGAAGAATCTCATCGCACCGACGAATCAAAGCGACTACGACGATGCTCAACGATAACCCGGCCCCCGACCCCGCTTCCAAGCATGCGCCCGAGCGACCTCCTCATCCAACTCGACTCCCCAACCTGGCTTAGTCGGCACATCCAGCAATCCGCCATCGTGGAACGTCAACGGCCCTCCCGTTAAATCGTCCTTCCACGGAACATCGTCAATGTCGATCTCGCAGATCCTAACGTTGGGCAGGGTGGCGCAGAGGTTGATCCCTTGCATCGTCGCCAAGTGCGAGTAATAGTTGTGGGGTGCCACGTTGATCTCGTGCGATTCCGCCAGCATCCCCACATCCCTCCCGCGTGCGAACCCCTGCCATGGCACATCGATCATCGCGATATCCATCGCCCGCGCCGCGAAGTATGGCCGGTAGTCGCGGATTGTGAACAGATTCTCACCCGACGTGATCGGACAACTCGTGCTGTCCTTAACCTCCTTCAATCCATCTACCTCGTACATATCGATCTCCACCCACATCATGTCGAATTGCTCCAAAACGGCGCAAATCTGCTTCGCCGCCTGGGGTTTGACGTTGAAATTAAGGTCCAACGCAATCTCAACATCCGGCCCCACAGCCTCCTTGAACGTCCCGATGTACTTCTCAACATGCCTCAACAACCCCGGCTTGATCGTCTGATCCGGAGAATCAGTTCCAAACCCGTACCCATACCCATGCGTGTTGTCGTCGAAAAAGATGATGTTCGTTTTGAGCGCCTTGAAGCCGCGCTCCTTGACCTCGTGACCCAAGTCTGTTACCGCTTGAAACGAGTCCATCGGCGGCACACCGATGAGTTCATGATTACGCGAGCGAGAGGAACCGCAGTGCGACCAGTAGACCTGCTGACGCTGCCGCGTCGGCCCACCGAAAAGACTGTGGACGGGCACGCCCATCGCCTTGCCCTTGATGTCCCACAACGCGAGTTCGACACCCGCGATCGCCCGCGCCGCGATGCCACCGGGTGCCTGACGAGACATGCGGTACATGTCCCAGTACCGCGCCTCGACCGCCAAGGGGTCTTGACCCAGCAGTATCGGCTCGTAATCTGACACCGTGCCGACGACTCCGTATGGGTTGCGGCCATCCGACATCTCACCGTATCCGGTGATGCCTTCGTCAGTGCGCACCGCGCAGAACTGCCAAGGCCGCCACCCAGCATCCACCACGAACGTCTCGATATCAGTAATCTTCACGAGTCAACTCCCAATTTTCGAACCTGTCATACCGCGTTAAATTCCGCTGAGTCGTAGACTATCGCAGGCTGTGGGTTGTGGCAATCGAACCATCGGCGATAATGAAGCGTAGATGGGTTAGTGCACTCCAACACCCCTTAATCGAACGGACGAATACTTCGAAATGGTCGCCGATCCTTCCACTTCCGAATACACCGATCTGGTTACAACCAACGGTTTCGAACCTGCAATGTTCGATCCCGGGGTAACGCTTAACCGCGCCACCAAGGCTCGGATCGCCGACGGTGTCAACGAGATTCTCAAAGCGATCGGCTCTGAAAACCTCGATCCGCAAGGTACCGAGCGTACCCCCCTGCGTGTCGCCGAGATGTTCGACGAGTTGCTCAACGGCTACTCGATCGACCCAGATCAGCTTCTGAACGGAGCCCTGTTCGATGTCGAATACGACCAGATGGTCGTCGTCAAATCGATTGAGTACTACAGCCTATGCGAGCATCACTTGCTCCCGTTCTACGGCTACGCGCATGTCGGATATCTTCCCGACAAAAAGGTAGTCGGCCTCTCCAAAATTCCTCGCATCGTGGACATGTTCGCCCGTCGGCTGCAGGTGCAGGAACGAATGACTCAGGAGATCGCGAGCTTTCTCGATACCTTGATCGAACCTAGAGGCGTTGGAGTGGTGGTAGAAGGCACTCACATGTGCACAGTGATGCGCGGCGTTCGCAAGCAGGATCCACGAATGATCACCAGCGCAATGATGGGTTCTCTGCTCGACAATCCCGCCACCCGCGACGAGTTCATGGAACACCTTCGCAACGCGTCGATATGAGTTCATTTCGTTCCTTTGATCATTGGAACCTTTCTACAGTTGTTTGAAGAATCGTGTTGCGAGATTCAACGAGCAACATGCCAGCAGGTTGGATGCCGAATCCTAGTATGCGTTGTTTAGAAGCATGTGTTATGGTTTTCGAATCAAACTGCGAGCTGGTAACAGTTTGATTCGAAAGGCCCGACACAATGTTGAGACATATGTATAAAATAGGGGGGGGGTAGACGTATTGCGCCCTTTTGGGCGCACCCAACTCTTTATCTAAGCCTTCTATTTCTAATTGCATCAATAGCGATTATTGAGTTTGATCCGAGGGATCCACGCGTTGGCGTCGTGTCCGCTCAAGCTTCAACTGTGATCTGCGATCGCACGGAGGAAGTTCAGCTGGGCATTTGGGACCGGTTGCCTGATGCTCGGGCAACGGAGTTGGATCGTGATGGTAAGAACGTTGATGCGAGGATTGCGGCTTGCGCAGACATTACATCTGACGATCTGGCTAGCTTGACAACTTTCCGCCGCGTCGAAAAACCTGGCTTCACGTCTCTGAAGTCTGGTGATTTCGCCGGGATGACGGGGTTGACGACGCTCGATATTCAGAACAACGAGATCAGCGAATTGCCGGCCGACATCTTTGACGGTCTTGACGCGGTGACGGATCTGAGGTTTTCCAACAACGACATCGAAGACTTGCCGGCCGGCGTTTTCAGCGGTCTGCCCGCTTTAGAGATATTGGTCGGGAGTGGCAACCGACTGACCCACTTCAAAGCCGATTGGTTCGACGGTTTCCAAGGGTTCCCGTCTACAGCCACCAGTGCTGATATCCGTCTAGAGTTCGTCGGTAACCAGATTACTACTATTGATTCCGATGCCCTCGACGAAATGGCCGGGCTGAAGAGGTTCTATTTCAGCTACAACAAAATCCGATCGTTGCCAGCGGGGTTGTTCGATGGGCTGTCTAGTTTGCAGCGCGTCTCTCTGCATTTCAACGAACTACCGACATTACCTGCAGGGCTATTCGATCGTTTGACCGCGGACGTCACGGTAGGAAGCAACTCATCGTTGCAACGCTTAAACGTCAACGACAATAATCTGCGCTCTCTACCCTCCGGCATCTTTAGCAATCTGGCAGGTTTGCAGCAAGTGCGACTGCACAACAACTCGCTGCAGTCCTTGCCGAGCGGTTTGTTCGACAACAATCCTGGTTTGTACGAGGTGAGATTGTCCAACAACCAGATCACATCGTTGCCGAGCGGTTTGTTTAGTAACAATGCCGGAATGCAAATCCTCCATTTGGACAACAATAGAATCCGGTCACTCGACGGATTGGAACTCGAGAAACTGACTTGGCTGTTCGATTTTGCACTTCACAACAATCAGTTGTCGCAACTGCCGGACGTTTATGTGACGAGTTTCGTCGAAGACTCAGAGAAGACAAGCGGTGTGCTCACATACTGTCTTCGCAACCTGACACTTGACAACAATCCTTTCGCCGATTCGTGGATCGCGGGTGGCAGTTTCAACGATTATCTGACCGCCTTCGGATCACGTTTCAACAGAACTTGCTCGATCACAGCGGCAGCGGCCACGTTCAGAACGTTCGCGTTGGTTTTGGGACTGGGCGGAATCGATTTGAGTGTCGAAGTGATAGACGAATCGAAGACGGCATGGCAGTTGTTGGCAGAAAATTTCGCAGACGCGAACAGATACCGGTTTATCTACTATCTCTCGTTCGGTTGGGACGGGCTAGAGGTCGATGCTGACGTTGTCGACGCGTTGCCCACCACGCTTGAAGAGCTCAAGATCCAAGACACCAGCTTCGCCTCCTCCGTCACTGGCGCGTCGTTCGCTCGCTTCACCAAAACCAGCGCTTTAGTCAGGCAGTATTTCTTCCGTCGTACCGGCGACCCAATCCTAGCCATCGACCACGTTGAGAACGCAGGTTTGGGCGGGCTACAAATCTTGAGGCTTGACAACGTCGGCTTGAGTGGCGATGGGTCGAGAATCGTCGACGGGCTTCCCGTTAGCACGATGCGTCTGTTGGAGATTACGAACAACCCTGGATTCAACCAGATTCCGGCGAGTGCGAGGAGCTTGACCAATCTTGTCGGATTGGACCTCAAGTCCAACGGGATCACATCGCTCGATGCGAACGCTTTGCAGGGTTTGTCCAACCTGATCTTCCTGTCGGTCGAGGACAACGAGGTCGATACGGTGCATGAAGACGCGTTAAACGGACTGAGCGCCTTGCGAACGCTGTTGATGGACGACAACGAGATCGCAACCCTCCCCGGCGATCTGTTCTCGGGATCGAGCGCGCTGCGGGATGTCCATCTCACCAACAACGAGCTTTTGGGTCTGCCTAGCGGATTGTTCGACGGAGTGAGTGCGTTGAAGACCATTCAACTGCAATCCAACCCTGGCGCTCCGTTCCAGATCGGGGTCTCGGTTGTGGATGACACCACTGACGCCACGATGAAGCAGTTGCACATCCGCGAGGGCGCGCCCTACGACTTTGTACCTAAGGTCGTCAAGGATGGCGCGATCGAGTCGGTGGTCCCAGTCACTGGCGGGACCACGATGACGACCAATGCGTTCAGCATCCCTGAGGGAGCATCGGTCGTGTTGCCGGCCTTCCATCCCGACCGGCCCAGCAGCACCTATGAATTCTGTCTCGGAGTCTCCGACTGCTACGCCGGTTTCGAGTTCGTTCTCGATCCTAAGCCGAGTATCGTCAGCATGAGTTTCGACAACCCGAGCCAGCTGTTCACGGCCGGCGACAAGCTGCGGTTCAAGGCTCTGTTCGACCGCGATGTCGTGGTGGACGGGAAGCCCCAACTAAGCTTCATGCTGGGCGATGATACTCGTCATGCGGTTTACGTTGAAACAACCCCGAACGGTGAGCTCTGCTTCGAGTACACGCTTCAGGAAACAGACCGTTCGCCCGATCGTGTCTCGCTGAGCGCCAGCATGTTGCGTTACCCGTCGAAATCGGCCATCAAGGATTCGGTGACCGATGAGTTGGCGGCCACTATGCCGAGACGAACTGATGCCACGGTCTACGCCCTGACTACGTCGACCAGTCTCACCTTCGACACGGGCCGGGCGCTAATATCGAAGATCGAACCGACGATCCGGTCCGTGACGGTCAGTTCAGGCGACCTCATCCGCATAGGGGTCGACGTCTACGGAGCGCAGGATATCAAGGACAACGATCTCGCGGACGGGATCAGATTCTTGTGGAGCGATGATGGCGGAGGAGGGAATTTCGAAGGCAACGGCCGCGAAGTCACGTATACCGCTCCGGCTCAGTCGGGGACCTACACGATAAGCGTTTCCACGCCGTTCTCGGCATGCCGTGCCCCGGCTACAGATGAAGTTAGATGCGAGACTACGTTCGAAGTCCGCGTCCGCCGTCCGTCGGTAGCTCAGCCGGAAGTGGAAGCGCCGGTGAACCCGCCTGGCGCGATCCCCGAGCTCCTTGCAGACTCCGACGGCAACCAGTACGAAGTCTTCACGCCGGTCGAAGGCGGGACGTTCAGCGGCGAAGGCTACTCGATCGTTGCGCCTTCCGGTGCGGTTCCGAACGGTGAGTTCATCGGAGTCCGGATGTCGGACGAAGGCGCGGTTTCGAACGTCGGCATGACGCACCAGCGATACACCCTCGGCGGCAACATGTACGGCGTTTATGCCGTAGACGGTTCCGGCGCCGCGGTCAGCAGCTACGCGCTCGACGACCCGGCCACAGTCTGTCTGCCGTTGCCGGATGCATTGCGATCGAACATCTCGGACTTGGCGGTAGTGGCGATCAACGGCGACGGTTCGCTGACGATCCTGTCGGCGCAGGTGCGGTTGAACAACACTGCCGGCACGATGGTATGCGGCGGTTTGAGCAACCTGCCAGCCTCAGTGGCGGTAGGCAGCTCCGGCGCTCCGGCAGCGATCCCGACGGCGATGCCAGAGCCAACGCCTGTGGCACCTGACACTGGTGGCACGGCCCCGGCATCGAGCATGGCGCTCTGGTCCCTGCTATTCGGTATCGCCGCCGTAGTGATTGGAACCTTCATCGCCATAGGCCTGCGACGTCGCTGGGCGGTGCCCAGCCCTTAGCGACCAACAACCATTAGCAACCTTGAGACTTTTTACCGGCAGGGGAAGGTAGAAAGTCAACGCCCAGAGTTCTCCTCCGGCGAGCCATCGCCCTCTCTATAAGGGGAGTCAAGAGGGATCAGGGTGAAGGTGACAAGAACGGCGTTTGCAAATCTTTACAGACGCCGTTCTTATTTCAATGAGGGTTTTGCATAGGTCCCTACTGCAGCGGCGAGAAGCTCATCGGCAACAGCAGCTTGTTTGCCTGCGTGACCGGGCCGATGCCGCCGGGAGGTGGCCATACGCCTTTGGCTCGCGTTTCGGCGCGGATGTCGGCCCGTTGATCGTAGCTTTCGTATGCCCACATATGGATCCAAGTATTCAGAGCACCCAATTCGGAGTACCAAGCCCCGACCAGCGGCGAGTATTTCTCCCTCTCTTCGATGTGCTCGCCCCAGATCTCGATCACCTTCGGTATATCCCCCGGTGCATAGGTGTAGATCCGCATCTCATAAACCGGACCAAGCTTGGCTCCGCCTCGATTTTCCATGAAGGGCGCAGGAAGAAAAATCTCAGATCGCATCGTGTTGATGATGTCTGCGTTGCTCGGCGGCCAAACCCCGTCCTCGGCGGTTTGAGCACGAATCCGCCTGCGATGCTCCAAGTCTTCGTACGGCCAAACGTGGACCACCTCGTTTACCGGCCCAACTTCGGTCGTCCAGAACCCGAAGAGCTGCGAGTAGTTCTGCCGACCTTCTTTTATCTTCTCCGCCGTTCGTTCCTCGAAAAGCGGCACGTTCCTCGGCTTGAGGTCATAGGTCCTGAATTCGTAGATCATCATAGGTTCCTTGGTTGTCTAGACTGTGACAGCACGAAGGCTAACATGAAGTGGAGCAAGGTTAGTTTGCGTGCGCGTCGTGCGCAGCGGCGATTGCGTGGATTCACGCGTAATTGAATGGCAACAGGCAATATCGCGAGTGAAACCGCGCGAAGAAAATCGGCGCTAAGATCCGCGATCCCTGCGGTTAAATCCCAAGTTCAGTCCGCGATTCTATCGTGAACCCCTGAACCCGACAGCATGGTTTCGGAAACGCCGTCCGAATCGGGGGGCAACAAACGATGGCGGTTCGTATATTATTCAGAGACGTAGTTTTGATGTGTCGTGTCCGACGTTGATGGCTTGATTTCGAAATTTGGACGTTAAAAATGAGTACGGAAGTTCGCGAACCCACCGCAAGAACGCCAACCGACCAAGAATATCGGGAGATGCGCGAACTGTTGAATCGAATGCGGGAGTTGAAGTCGGAGCTTGCGACAGTGCGAACTCGCATCCAACTCAGTGATCCGGTATCCGTTGACGATCGAATTCGAAGGACCGATCTAGAAATCGAATTGAAACGACTGTTGCGTAAATCTGACTACTTCATCTTCAAATTTGGATGATCGCTCATTATTCTTTACATGGATTTGGCGGACATTCTACGAGATGGTTTGACATTGTTCGTGGCGCTCGCCACATTGGTTGGAGCTGCCGCGGCTGTCGGGATCTGGATTGGTAGGTTGACAACGCGCCAGGGTCACACCGAAGCAGAATTATCGGAGTTAAAAGCCGAAATTCAACAGATGCGTCGGGACCAAGAGTCGACGATTCAAGAACAACTGAATGACCAGGAGAACCAGCTTTCGAAATTGCTAGAGTAAGTTCGGTTCTCACGTCCGAAGACTAAATCGATGGCTTGCCTCGCGTACTGCGAGATATCCCGGCTCCACGTGAGGAAATTCCCACCATTCGTCCTCGAATGCACTACTGTTGTAGAAGAGGCTTGGCAATGGAGATTTCTGGCTCAACAGCACTAGTCACCGGCGCATCCAAGCGCATCGGACGCGGAATAGCGCTTGCGCTAGCGGAGAAGGGCTGCAACGTCGCAGTCCATTACCACGTCGCCGAAGAAGATGCGATGGAAACCCGCGACCTCGCCCGTGCCCTTGGCGTGAGGAGCGAGGTCGTTGGTGCCGATCTGTCTAGCGCTGACGAATGCGTGAGCCTGTGGTCTCGAACCGTGGAGTTGCTTGATGATGTGCCCAGTGTCGTGATCAACAACGCGTCATATTTCGATCGGGTCGGCATCGAGGAAATGACTCCTGGCGATTTCGACCAAGCCATGGCGGTGAATGTCCGCGCCCCGTTGCTGTTGGCCCAAGCCATGGCACGCGAACTACCCGAATACGCCACCGGCAAAATAATCAACATCAACGACCGCCGCGGGGTCTACCGTTCACGGGTCGCCTACTCGATCACCAACTCCGCCCTTACCGGCCTCACCAAAACCCTCGCCGTAAGCCTCGCGCCGCGCATTCAAGTCAACGAACTACGGCTTGGCATCATACTTCCATTGCCCGACGACGAACCTGTTGAACCAAGAAGGCACGCCGACCGGACGCTAGGGCCGGCCAGCCGGATGGGCACTGTCGACGAGGTCTGCCAAGCCGTCATCAGTATCATCGGCAATGACTACATCAACGGCGCATCGTTGAACCTAGACGGCGGACTGAGCGCAATCGACGGATCGTAGATCGGCGGGATTCGCAATCGGAATTGCTAGAACGGCGGATTGCATGTAGTATTGCGCTCGCGCGGACTTTTTTGTGTATCCCATCGTCCGCCGAGTACGTGTCTGGCTGCAATGCGCAAAACATTGATCACGATAGACGGCCACATCGGGTCTGGCGCATTCGATGTTGGCAGAAAGATCTCCCGGATGTTCGGGTGGAGGTACTTTGATCGCGTCCGATTGCGGACGGTCGAAAGCAATTCCGATGCGGACGCGGTAAACGTGACGGGCGCGGCACCGAACACCGAATTCTCCGAACGGTTGTGGACGTGGGTCGAAAGGGCGGCCTCGTACTTCGCGGTAGGAGCAGCCGGCGACGACCCGATGCTTCAAGGCGCGGCAGATCTCCACATACCGCTGACGTGGGACCGAAACGGTCCATCAGCGCAAAGCCCGATCGACAACTCCTACGACCTCAGCGATCTCGCCAAGGGCGGAAATGCGGTCATCGTCCACCGCGCCGGCGCGGTTGAACTGGCAGATCAAGACGAAGTGGCGCGTGTCGGAATCTTCGCCAACTGGGACGACCGCGTGACACGCGTGATGCGGCGGGAGGGACTGACCAATGTCGCCGAGGCGGAACGCATTATCTTGGAACGCCAAAACGCGCAGCGAGAATACTTCGACAAATTGCATCAAGCCGACCCTGAAGACCCGATGATTTACGACTTCGTCATCAACACGTCCGACAAAAACATCGATATCGTAACCATAGAACTGTCGCGTTATCTGAAGGCGGAACGCGAGCGCGCAAAGGTCTAAGATACTCGGTGTCTGGCCGTTGGATTGGCCCGCGTCAATCCTTCTGTAATACCTTTCGAGGAAGTGCCCTCGGAGCGAATGTGGATAGGTGGAAATGAGTCAAGTACCAGGTGGCGATGTCCGAAGTCTGATGCATGCGCCAGCGATCACGGCGCACCGCTACGATACGGTTTCGGATGTTGCGAAGCTGATGATCGAACACAATATCGGTTCGGTGGTGGTGGTAGACGACGCAGGCAAATTCTGCGGGTTGGTGACCGAACAGATGTTTATGCCCACGGAAGACCTGATCCCCTTCATGCGCGGAACCGCAACCCGTCTCATGGGTGCGGCCGTTGGCAGCGACCATTCAACCGGGTATTACGACGCGATCGAACGAGTCCGCTCGAAGAGCGTCGAAGAGGTCATGAAATCCGATCCCCCATTCGTGCGTGCCGACGCCACCATCGACGTCGTGATCGAGCTAATCGCAACCACCGGCGAGAACCACATCACAGTCGTAGCGGACGGCATCCCGATAGGAATGATCGCTCGCCACGACCTCTTGCGAATGTTCATCGCAAGCGAATTTAACCCCGACTAACTCCCCCTAGGCTTAAAACGGAGGAACCAAACCTCCCCTTCGCCTAGCGAAGGGGACGCGTGCAAGCGAAGCGCCGCACGCAGGGGATGCACGAAATTCACCGCAACCATCCTTAACCCCCTTTAATTCCCTCTCGGGCAACAAGTGAGAAGGTCGTGAAATTAACCCACGCAGGGCCACTCAAACCTTCGATCGCGGCAACATCCCCTGCGCCATCATCTCTTCCGCCTGACTCAGGTCTTTGTGACTGTCCACCGATATCCAGTTTGCGCTCGAACGTATCGCCCGCATGCGGGCTTCATCGACTATCTGAGGAAAGGTGGAGTCTTCGTGGTCGCCAACGTCAGGAAAAAGTCCCTCGATGCCGCGCTCGAGAACGTAGATGCCGCCGTTGATCCAAAAAGGTAGTTCCGTCTTCTCGGCAAAGCTGGTAACAACGTCATCGTCGGAAACCAACACCACGCCGAACTGACTGACATACGGTATCAAAGTGATGGCGGCCAACGCTCGATTTGCGCGCCTTGTATCAATAAGCGGTGCCAGCGGCTGATCTGTCAACACATCGCCGTTCACAACCACAACGTCTTCGACGTCTTCCGGCACGACTCCCAATCCCTGTTTGACGGCCCCGCCTCTGCCGAGGGGTTGATCTTCGGGCGAGTAGTGCGCCCGGAATCCGTATCGCGCACCGTCTCCGAAATGTTCCTCCACCTGCTCTGCCCGATAGCCGGTCAGGAAAACGATGTCAGTGACACCGTTCGCGCAAAGCCAACTCGCCTGATGCTGGAGCAACGGAGCACCGTTGACCGGCACCATCGGCTTGCAGATGTTGTCCGTTAGCGGCTTCAACCGCTCGCCACGACCACCTGCGATCGTCAATGCCCACATTGGACGTATCCCCGGGCGTGTCCCTTCAATTGGAGTTCAGCCACTCCCAACATGCATCGATATCCTCTTCGGTCATGGGCTCTTGCACCACGACCGAGGGCGATGCCGGTTTGTCGTTCGTGCCGTCGCCCATCCATGACGGCCACACCGCGATTCCCGCGCCTAACTCTTCACGAGTTATCTCAACATCGGAAGGACGCCACCGAACCTTGCATTTATCCAACCACCCGGTCAACGTTTCCGGGCTCTGTTGGGTGCGCCAAGCGATTATCACGGCGCCAAGCGCGCACATCTCGCCGTGTATCCAGTACTTGTCGTTGGCAATTTCGACAACGAAGCAGAACGCATGATCCGCGCCCGGTGCGCGGTCGTCTTTCACCAAAGCATCGTCGCGTGCCTGCACCGCCGACATAATTACCTTCACCGATGCCGGTGTCAGTTCGCCATCTGCGTCGAGAGATGCGGGAAAATCGGTCACGATCTGGTCGTACAGCGCTATCGATCTCGCTGTCTTCGATTCATCTACCGGATCAGTCTTCCCAAGTTCTGCGGTGTGCCGCCATTCCGAAAGTCCCGCATATCCGCACAGAACATCGCCTAATCCCGCCGTGTTCAATCGCTCCGGTGCCCGCAGTACGACATCGTAGTCGACCAAAACGTACTCACAGTTCACCACCACGAGCTGCCCAACAATCTGCCGTCCGTCCCAGTCCGCAACGAAGCCATGAATGATGGCACCCGTGGAGACCACAGTCGGAACTTGGACAAGCGGTTTGCCCTTGCGGTGCGCGACCAGCTTCGCGTGGTCCAACGCCCGCCCAGCTCCGAGGCCGACAACCAGATCAATATCGTCTGGCAGCGAGTCCGACACTTCGATCAAGTGCGTCCGGTCGAGCCACTCGTTGATGCCAATTCCCGCCGGCTCGTGGTCCAACTCGTCCTTCGTTGCCGCCCATGCTGAGGGCGTTGTGATCACCACATATCGCCCCCATTTCGCAGAGTCGGATTTGAGCAATCCGTGCCCAAATCGAATGTCATAATCTCGTGCTAGCTTAGCTTCAACCATCGCAATCCCTCACGGTCCAAATACGGTCGCGCGTGAATAAGGTTACTCTAAACTTCATCACTGATTTCGATTTCGATGCCCAACCCAAAGCGAAGCCCCTGGACCAACTGCTCGATTGCAGGCATGCTCGGATTCTTCTTGATGACTGGCAGACGGAATCAACGAACATCAACATCCGCATCGCGCATCGAGAGCGTAACCGAAAATGTCGCGAGCAATGATCTTAACAATTCACGCGAGATTCAATTTCATAATCGATTTCAACAAGATCGTGGCAACGCCACCGAGGAAAATTCCGGTCGATATATGCCTTCAAACACCGACAATGACGATACCGAGGCGAACGACAACCCGTTGAGACAGATATCTGTCCGACAGTGGATCATCGCCGCGGCCGTCCTCATCGCCGTCCCTGTCGTTGCTTATCTCGGCACCTTCTACCTCTACCCTTATGTCCAAGACCTGATCGAAGGCGAATCGCCCATCGCCAGCGTCCTCGCTGAATACGGAGTCGATGAAGATGCCGAAACACAACTCCTGACCATCCGACGCGGCGATCTCGTCAACTCGGTCGCCGTCAACGGGACCCTCGAATACGCCAACCGCGAGCGACTGTCATTCGCGATGGCCGGAACCGTCGATACGATCGACATCGAAATCGGCGACTTCTTGACCGAGGGCGAAATCCTGATGTCCCTCAACGATGAAGCCGTTGTCGCTGCTCAGCAACAGTTGCAGAACGCAAGCGTCGCCCTCCAAGACGCCGAAACAGCGCTCGAAGATTTGGTCAATCCCGATCAAAAGACGATCAGCGACGCCACGCTGAAAGTTGCAAAGGCGCAGCAAGATTTCGCCACTGCCGAAGATGCCTTGGCTAAACTGATCGATCCTCCTGCAACGGAAATCGCCGAAGCCGAACTCGCCGTCGCCGAGGCAATCGCCGACCTCGAAGCCGCCCAAGATAAACTTGCCGACCTCCTCTCGCCATCCGACTTAGACGTGGGTAACGCGCAGCTCGGAGTCGCAGAAGCCGAAAAGACGTTGGCAGACCTCACCACCGAGTTGGAAGACCTGACGGCGCAACAAAGCGCGGCGATTAGCGCGGCAGAAATCGCCGTTGGCGAGGCCACAAATGTCCGCGACGACGCACTCGAAGCGTACGAAGCCACGCTGAATATCGACGGAAACGCGGTCAATCAAGCACAACTAGATCTCGAAAATGAGAAATTGGCCGTGATCGAGGCCGATGCCGCGGTCGTCGATGCGGAGAACGCATTGCTGGTGGCAAACGCGAACGTTGGAAACGACATCACCCGCAAGAAGTTGGAAATCTCCAAAGTCGAAGCCGAACTCGCTGCGGCGACACTGGCTCTTACCGAAGCGCAAGAAGCCTTGTCGGACGCCCAAAAACCGTTCGACGAGGAAGTGGTCGCCGACCTTAACGCGCAGATCGCCGAAGCAGAGGACGATGTTGTTGTAGCAGAAAACCAACTGGCCCGGCTCGCGATCGAGGCTGGTGCCGACGTCCGAAAACTGGAATCCGAGCTTTACGACGCTCAGGTCACTTACAAAAACGTCTTCGCCAAATGGCTCGGCATGGACATCTCCAAATACCGATGGGAATACTCCCCTGATCAGATCTTCGCCGATGTCGGTAAGGCGCTAGACGAGATCATGGATCCCGCTACCGTCTCCGGAGGATTGGCACAGCGAACCATGGCATCTTCGGGTTGGGTCGAAGACGATCCAGCAACTCCGTGGGATGAAGCCATCGTGGCTACGTGGACCGAGTTCTTTCTGTCTGAACTTCGATTCGACTGCACCGAGGCAGAGAACGGCATCAATTCAACATGCGTCAATCTCGAATTTAAGGACGCATGGGATGACCTCCTGCTGAAATCCGAAGCGTACCAGACCGCTAAGCTCGCAGATTCCCAACAACTCGACAGCGCTGAAGACGCGGTGGCGTCTGCAGAACAGGCTTTGGAAGACCTCGAGGAACAGCTCGAGGACGAGATGACCGCCACCGATGACGAAATCATCAACGACCTATTCGCCAAGCAGGAAGTCGCCTATTACACGCAAGTCGACGTAGCAAACAGACTGGAACTCCTTTACGAAGAGTTGGAACGCGTCGAGCAGGAATCGAAAGTCGGCGTCGCAGAGGCGGCTCAATCACTGGCAGTCGCAATCGAATCGGCAAAGGTCGCGCGCGGCAAACTGATTGATGCCGAGGAAACTCTGACCGACCTGCAAACCGGGCCGGACGACGTAACCGTCTCCGTCGCCTACTCCAAAGCAACCAAAGCCGAAGCCGACCTCGCTGAAGCGATCAGAGAGTTGGACAATCTCCGAAACCTAGAGTCGCCAGACAACATCGTCATGCATCAGCGAACCTATGCCGCCAACGCTGACCTCGTCGACAAATCGCGTGCCCTGCAAACCCTTTTGGATGGCGATGAAGTCGCAATCGCTCTCGCCCAGACCGAAGTCACCGCAGCCGAAGAAGACCTGAACGACAAACTCGCCGCGCTGCAAGACCTGGTCTCACCAGACGAAGTCGACATCGAATTCGCCCGCCAGGAACTCGCGGTTGCGAGAGCTGATCTCGCCGTTGCCTTGCAAGAGCACACTGACCTCGTCAACCCCGATCCGGCCACCGTCGCCCTCCGACGCGCCGAGGTCGCAACAGCACGCGAAGAACTCGATACCGCGCGCGCCGCGACCGAAGGAACGCAGATTATCGCACCCTTCGATGGCGTCGTCGCAGATCTACAGGTCGAAGAAGGCCAATCCGTCAACAAAGACGCCATCGCAGTCGTCATGGCCGACCCTTCGATCGTCGAAATCTCCGGCACTGTCGACGAGGTCGATGTCTTATTCCTCCAAGTCGGCGACCCAGCATCCATCGAACTTGAAGCTCTCGGCGACGAGGCTTTGGCAGGCCGCATCAGCGACATCGCGGCCTTCGGCGAATCCGAACAAGGCGTCGTTACCTACCCCGTGACCATCCAAACCGAACAGCCATCCGCCACGCAACTCCCCGAAGGCCTCAGCGCCGTCGCCGAAGTCGTCATACGCGAGCAGACCAACAAACTCCTCGTCCCCATCCAAGCCCTCTTCGGCTCGGTAAACGAACCCATCCTCCTCGTCTCAACCGACGACGACACGCTAGAACCCCGAAACGTAACCCTCGGCATCTCCGACGACTTCTGGACCGTCATCGAAGACGGCGTCTCAGAAGGCGAGACCATCCTCATGACCGTCGTGGGTGCCGACACCAGCCAATTCGGCGGATTCGGTGCCGTCCGAGCATTCGCCGGCGGTGGACCTCCGCGGCGATAGACGCTCAACGACATGCGAAGCACCTCCAACCCTGACCAACCCGTAATCCGCATCCGCGACGTCACCAAGATCTACGAAATGGGTGCCGGAACAATCCAAGTCCGAGCCCTCGACGGCGTCTCAATCGACATCCACGACGGCGAATACGTCGCCATCATGGGCGCCTCCGGCTCCGGCAAATCCACACTCATGAACATCATCGGATGCCTCGACGTACCCAGCGAAGGCACCTACCACATCGACGGCCAAGCAGTAGAGGCAATGTCCAACGACCGCCTCGCCGACATCCGTAGCCGAAAAGTCGGCTTTGTATTCCAAACCCATAACCTCCTCCCACGTCTCACCGCACTCGCAAACGTCGAACTCCCCATGATGTACGGCCACTGGCCCAACCGTCGCGACCGCGCCGAAAACGCCCTGACCCTCGTCGGCCTCGGCGACCGCACCCACCATCGACCAACCGAACTCTCCGGCGGTCAACAGCAACGCGTCGGCATCGCCCGCGCCCTCGTCAAAGAACCCTCCGTCCTCCTCGCCGACGAACCCACCGGAAACCTCGACACCTCGAACACCGCCGAAATCCTCAACATCATCTCCGACCTCAACCACGAAAACGGAATCACCGTCATCGTCGTCACACACGAACGAGACGTGGCGGCCCGCGCCGACCGCGTAATAACCCTCAGCGATGGCCAAGTAATCAGCGACGAAATCAGGGATTCCCCCGCACGCGGGGGAAATCCGAAGGACAAAGGGCGGCCACACCGACGAATCCCAATATCGCACAGAACCGCGTCCCCTCTCCCGTTCGGCGGGAGAGGGTTAGGGTGAGGGCCCCACAGTGTCCCCCCAAGACATAATCCGAACCTCGATCTACTCGCTCACCGCGAATCGTCTCCGCGCCGCGCTAGCCCTGCTCGGCATCGTCCTCGGTGTCTGCTCCGTCATCACACTGATGTCCATCGGACGCGGCTCCACCGATCGCATCACCGAACTAATCCAAGGCCTAGGAAGCAACCTCCTTACCGTCATCCCAAGCAGCGAACCGCTGACTCTTGCCGACGTAGAAGCACTTCGCGACCCCCTTTACACCCCGTCCATCAAAGCCGTAGCACCCGAAATCGGCACATTCGGCACCATCCACATAAACAACAACACAACCCAAGCATCCATCACGGGCGTCACGCCCGAGTACCTCAACGTACGAAACCTCGACATGGCAACCGGCACCTTCATCGGAGCTCCCCACGTCGAATCCCGAGCCGAAATCGTAGTTCTCGGTGCAGAAGTCTCCGAGGATCTCTTCGGGAATCAAGACCCCACAGGAGCAGAAGTCCGGATTAACGGCAGACAGTTCCGCGTCGTCGGCGTCCTCGCTGCCCAAAGCGGCTTCGGGTCTATCGACAGCCAAGCCCTAATCCCCATCACCACCGCCTACTACCGCCTCTCCGGACAGCGAATCCCCGGCGGCGACATCAGCGTCGACCAGATCTCCGTCCAGGCCCGAGACGTCGAACTCGTAGACCAAGCCATCGAAGAGATCGAAACCGTCCTCCGTCTCAGTCATCGCATCACCGAAGCCGACGACTTCACCGTATTCAACCAGCAAGAGATCCTCGACACCTTCGACGAAGCCAACCAGACCCTCGTCGTATTCCTCGGAGCAGTCGCCGGCATATCTCTTCTCGTCGGCGGCATCGGGATCATGAACATCATGCTCGTCTCCGTTACCGAGCGCACCCGCGAGATCGGCATCCGACAGGCCATGGGCGCAAAAAGACGCGACATCGTCGCCCAGTTCGTCACCGAAGCCGTATTCCTCACCTTTGGCGGCGGAATCATCGGCGTCATCGCCGGGCTCTCTCTCGCAACCGCCATCGACGGACGCTTCCTCATCGGCACCGAGTGGTCCACACGCGTCACCAGCGACATCCCCATCATCGCGCTCATCGTATCCATCGCCGTCGGCCTCTTTTTCGGCATCTACCCCGCCGTTCGCGCCGCACGCCTCAATCCCATCGAAGCACTCCGGTACGAATAGCCACCGACCCTAACCTCAACATCGAACATGAAATGGTGACCACCACATGAAGAGCCCGTTCGCAATCCTCTTAGCCGCCGTCGCGATCGTCGGCATCGTCATCGGTGTCGCGGCAATCCTCCTCTTGGGCCCATCCGACCAGGATGAAGAGACTATACCGGCCGCATCGCGAAGCGAATTGCCCACGCCGAGCACCCGTCCCGCTTCCGAGCGAACAAGACCCGAAAGCGAAACCGCACCGTCCGAGACCGGCGAGACCGCAACCGATGAATCTACCGACCTGGACGTTGACGACGAAAGCATCGAAACCGAACCCGTTGTAGTTGAAGTGGTGGTCGACGAGGCCCCCGACCAAGGCAGACCGGGCGGCTTCGGTGGTGGCGGCGGACCCGGCGGTGGAAACTTCCAAGCGATCCAAGAAGCCATGGCTAGCAACCCCGAACTAGCCGAACTCTTCCAAAAAGCCCAATCCGGCAGCATCACCCAAGAAGAGCAGACGCGCATGAGAGAACTCATGCAAGAACTCTTAGCGGAATCCGGAATCGAGATTCCAGGCGGCGGACAGGGCGGCGGTGGTTTCGGAACGCCCCCGACCCAAGGCACCATCTCCGCAATCTCGGGATCAACTATCACCATCGATCACAACGACGACAGCGGCCTATCGACAGATGTCGAAATTACCGACAACACCAACATAAGCGTCATCAGTCAACTAACCCCCGCCGATCTGACAGAAGGCACAAACGTAGCCGGAACCGTGCAGCGAGGGGAAGGCGGGCGCATCTTCATCGTAAACCTGACGGTCGTGCCCGAACAACAAAGTGGCGGATTCCGCGGACTCTTCGGCGCCAGTTTCCCGGGTGGCAACGACGCCACGAACCTCTCCAACATCAACGGCACCATCGCCGAAATAAACGAGCAAACCATCTCCGTAGGAACCGCACAAGGCACCTTGCGCCTGACCGCCAACGAAGACTCCAACATCATCTCAACGTCACCCGGCTCACTCTCCGACATTACCGAAGGCATGGCCGCCATAGCCTTCGGTGGAAGCCAAGACAACACACCCATCCAGCCACGCAACTTAGTCGTCGGGCCCGAAAGTCTGCTTGTAGACAACTAAGCCAAAAAGTCCTCTTGTCATGTAACATCTAAACTACAAAACACCAAATCCGAATTACTTATGACCACCGTCGAACACACTCACACAGAATTCTCCACCAAAGATGAAATGGCGGACTTCAGGACTATCGTGACTGACATAATGTTGCAGCTATCACAGACCAATTTGGCTGCCAATGCGAGGATGGATCGTTTTGAAACGCGAATGGACCGTCTCGAAACAAGAATGGACAAATTCGGAGAAGACCTGCAAACGGTCTTGGTGACTATGCAGGATCTCCTTGAAACCAATCGGCGCGGCTTCGACTTTCAAACTTCCAACGATCAATAAAACCCTCAGTAGTCCTTTCCTTAACCGCCTCGATCTGCAACCGCTCAGGCTGGCGCGATAATCCAGCCCATGCCCGAACTACCCGAAGTTGAATCCATCCGACGCTACCTCGTCGCCTCCAACGTCCAAGGCACCATCATCCAACGCGTCGAAATCGGCTGGCCCGACAGCATCGCCGCTCCGGCCGCCGACATCGAGACCTTCGCCAACACCGTCTCCAACACCCAGATCGGCCACCTCGACCGCCGCGGCAAATATCTCGTTTCACCGCTCATCGACGCCAACCAATCCCGGTCTCACCTCGTGCTCCACATGGGAATGACCGGCTCCCTCCACATCCGAAACACCGACGACGACCCGCTCCGATACCGTCGAGCCACCTTCTACCTCGACGACGACCGGCGCATCGAACTCAACGACTCCCGAAGATGGGCCCGACTGTGGGCCGTCGACGACCCCACAACGGCCTACCCCAAACTTGGCCCCGAACCGTGGGACCTTACTCCCAACCAATTCGCCCAAAGTATCCGCACCAAACGCTCCCGCATCAAACCAACCCTCCTCGACCAGACCATCCTCGCTGGCGTCGGCAACATCTACGCCGACGAAGCCCTCCACCGCACCCGCATCTCCCCCCTCCGCCGCTGCAACCGCATCAGCCTCGCGCGTCTCCATCAACTCCACGCCAACATCCTCATCACCCTGAACCGCGCCCTAAACCACATCACAACCCACCCCAGTCCCGACGGCAGCCCCTACGTCGTAGATGCCCACGATGCCCGAATGCGCATCCCCCGAACCCCAAATTCCGCGTGCCCAACCTGCAACAACCCGACAACCGCTCGCCGAATCTCCGGCCGAACCGCCTACTACTGCCAAAACTGCCAGCACTGAACCTCAAAGCAGCGGGACGCTCCTGGTAACCCGGGATAGGGGAGCAGCAACCCGTCCCGCAATATCTCGCGTAAAATCCACACTTGCCGCTTCTTTTTGGTTCGACCGCCGTCACATCGGCGACCGTCGCATTTCACTAACCAAAGACGCGGCAAGAAAGGAGACGCCGGGTTGCACATCCACGAGACCCTGTTCTCCATTGGACTGCTCATCATCGGCGCCAAGCTCCTTGAAGGCGTATTCAAGCGCTTCGGACTTAACTCCATCATCGCCTACGCCGCCGCCGGAGTAATCCTCGGACCTCTCACCGGAATCGTCGAAACCGGACCCGAGACCGAAATCATCTTCGGACTCGGCATATTTGTCTTCTTCTTCCTCATCGGACTCGAAGAACTCGACATCAAAGGTTTCATCTCAGCCATCAAAGGCAGACTATTCCTCGCCGCCACCGTGTCAGTCGTCATCTCGATGGCCGTCTCACTCGCCGTCACAACCGACTTGTTCTTCGATCTCGATCTCGGACTCACATTCACCCAAGCTCTCGGACTCGCCAGCGTCCTCTCGCTCTCCAGCCTCGGACTCGTCGCAAAGGTTCTCATCGACGAGGGCAAGCTGAAGGAACGAGACGGCGTCCAGATCTTCACCGCCGTCATCATCGCCGAACTCATGGCCCTCTTTGTATTCGGATTCGCAATCAGTGAACACGCCGTCGGACGCGGAGAGACACTCAACCTGCTCGACGTCGCAACGCTGATCGGACAGATGATCGGCTTCGCGATCGTGATCTGGTTCTTCTCCACCAAGATCCTGCCCAAGCTCATCGAGTGGCTCCACCGATTCCTACAAGTCCCCCAGCTATCCTTCGGAATCCTCCTCGGCGGCCTCCTAGTCGTAGTCTACGGAGCCGAAGAGGTCGGACTCCACGGCTCCATCGGCGCACTGCTCTTCGGTGCAGCACTCTCCATCCTTCCCTTCCAGGTACGACACGACATCATGCCCGGAATGAACGGAGCCGCAGAGGGCTTCTTCGTCCCCCTATTCTTCGCATCCGCCGGACTCCACCTCAGCTTCGACTTCACCGTCCTGCCCGTCGTCACCATCATCGTCCTAACCTTCGTGCCACTCATCGGCAAGTTCGTCGCATCCGTCATCGGTGCCTACGCCGCCCGACTCGACGCACCCTTCGCCACCGCCTCCGGACTGATGGCCAAAGGCGTAGCCGAAATCGCCCTCCTGCTCCTGCTATTCCAGACCGGCGCCATCGACAAATCCCTATTCTCCCTCCTCGTCCTCGTCATGTTCGCCTACATCCTCATCACACCCGTCGCCATCAGCCGCGCCATAAAGCGCATCAAACCGGCTGTAGACGCCCCCACATCTGACGAGATCCCACCCTCCCTCTACCGCTTCGCCCTCGAAGGCATCAAAGTCAACGACATCATCGACCCTGCCCGAACCTACCCCGACCAATCCCTCACCGTCAGAGCATTCACCGAACAGTGGCTCCTCCCCGAACAGCAAGACTACGTAGTCGTCGACCGCGCCAACAACCACCAACTCGCCGGCATCGTATCCATCAGCATGCTCCGCTACCTCCCCCGACACGAATGGGACACCACAACCCTCACCCAAACCCTCCGCCACAACACCCCAACCGCCACCACCGAAGACTACGTCGAAGACGCCCTCCAAACAATGACCGAAAACTCCATCACCATCCTCCCAGTAATCGACCCCGAAACCAACCAATTCATCGGCTCCATAGCCTCACACGAAGTCCTCGAGATGGTGGTTGAAGAGGCGCAGGGGCACTAACTAACCTATCCCTCACCCTCCCCGAGGGGGAATTAAAGGGGGTGCCAACGCGGTCGAACCACCGACGTCACCTCAACCGAACGTCAATTTCTGATCATCGGCAGAACCAGACGACTACTTCACCCCGTCCGCAACAACGCGTTGAAACCCGCTTGCACGAAATCGACATCATAAGCCAATGCATCCCTTATCCCCCGCTCCTCCATCAACACGAAGCTCGAGCAGTCCACCAAGCTCCAGCTCTGATCCAGACGACTACCGTACCGATCAACCGCATCTGCGAACTGCTCGCTCGTCAACGGAATCACATCAACATCAGGATCGGCATTAAGCTCTGCGATGACCTCCACCGCGGCTCTTCGACTATTTTCACCGCCACGCGAAAAGTGGTTCAACACCTCGATTAAAACCATTTCACTCGTAACTTTTCGATGGTTACCTAAACTTGCGTCTATGCGCACAGCCCTTTCTCGCAACCCATCAAGACGATTTATCACCGCTACCCAGTAACCCGAATCGGCGAAGACCAACCTCATTCCTCATCCTCTTTCGGATGCCCATATAAATAGTGCTTCTTATTCCTTGCACCATCCTTCGGAAGTTTCTCCCACTCAGAATCCGGCACCGAAGCGGTTATCCGTCTGATCCGTTCGAGTAGGGCCGGGATGTCCGTTGGCTTCTGGCTTTCCGAATCGACGGACGCTGAGTCGCCCACACCATTCCCGACCGACGCCGAATCGACGGCCTCCCCATCTTCCGCGCCACCCTCAACCGATATCGACAACGTCACCACATCCCCATCCTCAAGATCAAGCGACTCCGAAGGTTCGAGAACCCCGTCCCTGTAAGTAGCTTTCACCGATTGAACCATCGCTAATCCTCGATCTTACCCACCACACGCTCTCAGAACATTGTACGACGGATAGCTAATTGCTCCCTTCGCAACGTGCAAGGGGCGCCCAAAACGCCATCAAAGCGAGCGGGGGATCGATACCCCGAACAACGCCACTGTCTTCATCCCCACTAGATGTGGCATCCCATCAACATCCGCAACACGCGGCATTCTTCGGCCCCTGAGCAGCTAATCTCGCCAATAGGTCTTCGTGCGAGTCATCAGCCTTCAGATTGTTACACGGTTGACAGAGAAGTTGAAGGTTGGCCGCCTCATGACCACCATCTTTGGATTGAGGCACAATATGGTCAACCGTCATCTGTTCGAAACAGAACCTGCCGCGACAACCATTGCAGATACCCTCTTGACGACCAAACAAATAATTCTTGTGGGCTGAATAATGAACGGTCTTTCGAACAGCCCCGTGTTCGTTAATGTTCTCTACGGGGAGTGGGGCAGTGCCAACTTCACCTGCAACATCCATTGCGGATTGCCACTTGTCATGTAGTTCAATATGAATCAATGTAGTCACCGTGCGTGCATTTTCTTGGAACGCCATATGGAAGTCTTCGACGACTGCTTTCAGCCATCCGACATCCTTATCGACTAGCGCTTTCAACCATCCTTGCCGTTGACGTTGTGTGTTCCAGACTTCCTGCGGGAAGAAGTATTTCAACTCCAAGAAATGCTGAGTTTGATCCAATTTTGTCGCATCAGCAGGCAGACCAGCAGTCTTCTCTAGTTCCGCGTATTCGCTGAGACCGTTCTCTTCGAATTGATCAGGCAGTTTCCAAATCAACCCTTGAGGATCTTTGTCTACGTGAATGAGGTATCGGATCCCGACGTAGCCCTGGATATTCGTGTGCTGCTCAGGAAGCTCACCACCAAGGATCAGATTCGGAATGTAATCGTCTTCTACCAAATCGCGGATAGCGTCGTGAATCAACGCATTGGGTTCCTTCCCAAGGTAAATCTCGTCAGCTTGTGCCCGACAGATTTCCCTTATCGTGTCATGTTGGCTTTGAAAACACTCGCGAAGAGTCATCGGCTCGGAAAATAACGTTCCGTACTTTCCAAGAACATTCCGTCTTAGAGACGGATGAAATTGAGCGGTTCTAGCCCCTTGTCTCCAATCCAACTTACGGCTCCTTCACGGTATTCTTAGCACGAGATTCTGACACTCACGTGTAACCTCAATTCCCAGTTATTGTGAGTATCTCGGGTAGATTTGGTCAATCATCCCCCCAACAACGCCCCCACAACCTCCTCCACCCGCTGCCCCTCCGCCGACTCCCGCAACCACTTCCGAATCTCCCGACGAGCAATCGTAACCGTCAACCTCGGATACCGTTGCCGCAGATTCTCCAACTCGCGCTCCACACCAACCGCCGCCTGCCGACCCGCATCCGCTATCGACACATGCAACGAATCCCCACAATCGAACTCCGGTATCGGCAACCGCCAAAGGTGCTTCTGTAGGTCTCGCGCTCCCCATTGCCCTTTGGACATTAGCGGAGACGCTGCAGTGTAGAGAGTTTCACTATTGATGATTGCAAGCAAATAATCTGCTTCGTTCCGATCAAGACAGGTTATCCAAAACAATTTGTAATCTGTGATGATTTCGTGGTCTTCTAACATGGCGGCCGTAGGCACACCCGCAGCGGTGTATAGCACTCGCAATGGCCGACTAGAGTTGTCATGCCTCCAAGCCAATTGCGAAGTAAGCTTGCCGTAATAGTCAAGTTGATCAACGAGGCGAAGTTCGTTTGTAGGATTTTTGTTGTCTTCCCAGACAGAATTGATGTCTTGCCATCTCCTCTGCATGCGACGCCCCAAAGACGCAGATCGAATGCCCCCAATCCCGGTATCTTCGAGTTTTAAATCATTGGACGCGGCATCGATTGGTAAAACCACCTTCAACGGTTCCAACGTCGCGTATGGAATGACCGTTTCTCCCAAATGCACGTTGAATACGTGATCAGCTTCGACCGTCCTAGAGTGTAGTTGGGTTAATTCCAACGACTTCCAAGGTTCTTTGTCTTGTGTTCCCCGACGGGGCGTTGTCGTAACAGTGCCGGGAAGATGGGTTGTAGTCGGGTTGTCCATCTCGTTCACGAAAAAGAGCACGCGAGGAACTAACACAGCCCCTTGTCGCGCATGCTTTGAGTACGGAGAAGTTATCCCCGCACTCGTATCCGTAATCTCCATATCCACACGCCTAACATTCCCTGATCCGGTGGCACCAACCCACTGCCGAACCGTGCCAACCAATGCCCGCGCCTTCCCGTCCTCGCCTCGACGTTCAGCGAATACGACCGAAGAAGGAACCGGGAAGAAATCGTTCGGTTCCAACCGTTCAAGGTCCCAAGCCTTCCGGACTTGGAAATTCACGCTCAACGTCCTGGCACCACCATGGGACTTCCACTCCCCCGTCCGCCACTTCGTATGCTGGCCAGCTTGTAACGCACTGTGCGGCATCACCATCCCAATCAAACCACCATCTCGCAGATACAGATCGACGCTCCGCGCGTAAAACAATGACGCCACATCCTGATGTGTCGCGTATCGCCCTCCAGCCCAAATCCCATATTCGTTCCGACTCTGATTCACCAGCTCGTCGCGCAGAACATCGGTCGTCTGGTTGTAGTTGATCCAAGGCGGATTGCCCACGATTACATCGACCTTGTTCCGTGCCAGCGTGATCGGTCGCACCAAGTTTCGTATGTAGTAAGCCCAGATGTGGTCCCGGCCCTGCGCATGGAGATCTACAAGCTTGTCAATCGTCGTCGACAGCGTTTGCGTCTCATCGTCCGTCAGCGGCACAGTATCCATCGCGACCTTAGGATCCTCACCGCGCTCAATGTAATCGGCTATATCAACCATCATCTGGTCGAAATTCTCTGCATGATTGACCAGCGCAACCGGAAACAATAACTGCGTGTTTTTATCGTCTCCGACGTCAATAGGAACGTTGTTCGTCGCGAAAAGATCCCGGCTCTGGTACCGCAACTGCAACGAATCCCCGAGGTAGATCGGCACCGTGACCGTCGTGCTAGCGCTCTTCTCAATCGCCGGCCGCGCTGCTATAACCCACGCCGCGCGCGCCAAGTGCGTCGCTACTGGATGCACATCGATGCCCGTAACCGACTCCCGCAACAACTCGAACAACTTCGTCTCGGGTACCTTCTGATTCTTAGCTGCTTCGATGAAATGCTCAACACACTCAGCGATAAACGCTCCAGAACCACACGCCGGGTCCAGTACCCGTTGATGCACTGGATCAGTAACGATCTCTTCCACAATCGCCTTCGTCAACCAGCGCGGCGTGTAGTACTCCCCGAGGTCACGACGCTCCTGCGCCGGTATAACTGTCTGATACAGCGTCGCCGCAACGTCGGTCGGTGGCGATGACCAGTCGAATCTCGCAATCCGACGCGCAATCGTCTTGATCAACGACGTCGCACCTACCTCGATCGGCCAAGCGAAGAAATCCGTCTCAATCACACCATGCAAACCAGTCGCCTCCGAAAACTGACGACCTTTCAACAAGTCCTCAGGATCGTTCTCCGCGATCTGATTCACATCTAACCCAAACGTCGCCTGCACTACAATCCCGATCACCATCGTCAGATATGTGTGCCGCACGAAAAGATCATCGAATTCATCCCCCTGCACAACCTCCCCCAACGCCGTCCGAAGCAAATCCTCCCACAACCGACGCTTCACCGCCACCGTCTCATACTCCGAATACTCCTCGTACTTCCCCCGCAACGTGTCGATCTCACGCTCGTACAACGGATTCGTCGGGCTGAACTGGTTCTCTAACTCCTCTCTGCTAGGTTCAATATCGCGCCGAACCACGAGCGCATTGTCCCTCAACCACTCGAACAGCGAATACCACTTATCCGCATCCGTCAAGATGAATGCGTACGGCGGAGTCGTGTGGATCATGACCGCGTCCGGCCACCGCAACAACCAGTGCTTCCCATCCGTCAAAATCCCGATCCGCACACCCTTGCTCGCATCCATCGCCGCCGTCAGATAACCATCCAGCTGCGCGACATGGGCAACGTCCGGAAAAATCCCGTTTCCGATCCTCCGCTTCACCTCGATCAACGTGTCCAGCGCCGCCAAATCCACCGAGTTGCCCGAGCCCTCCGCCGGCGAAATCTCCTCCCGAATATCACTCGACTCCACCAACCCCGTCCGCACCAGAAACTCCCGAATCCCAGACGTGATATTCGCCTCCGCCTGCAACTCCCCATGCCGCCGCAAAAGCTCCGACGCCACCGCGCCGCATTCGGGATCGTCAGGCCGTAAAGTCATCACCTCAATTATCCTACCCCCACCCATCAACCACCAAACCGCGCCCTCTCCTGATCGATGCGAAACTCGATCGCATCGACAGGTTCCGGCGGCGGGATCGGATACCTCACCACCTCCCAAGCCTCCACCAATCCCACCAACACCTCAAGCTCCTCCCCTTCCGCCGACCCAACCGGCGCGTCAAAAATCTCATCGATGCGAGCCATAGCCGCATCGTGCTCCTCATCACTCCGTATCTTCTCGATTTTCAACATAGCCATAATCCCCCAAATCGCCAACGAAACGCCAGTACCACAACCCCACCCTCCATTATCCCGCAACTCCCCGCCATCACCGCAGCACCCCAAAACAACGACACCGATCATTCCAATCCTTCAAAATCATTCCCATCATAGTTCAAACCCCACATCCCCTCCATCCCGTCCATCCATGTAAATTCCCCCCCACCCATATAATCGCAACCACTACCGAAACATTCTCAACCCACCCTTCCACCCATGACAACCCCAACCACCCGCGAACCCCTCATCCTCGTCGTCGACGGCCACTCGATGGTCTTTCGAGCTTGGTTCGCGCTCTCGCGTGGCGGCGGCTTGACCAACAGCGCGGGTCAGCAGACGCATGGCGCTTACGGCTTCCTCCGAAACCTCATCGCAACCATCCGAGAATACAGCCCAACCCACATCGCCGTAACTTTCGACACCCGAGCGCCCACCTTCCGCGACGAACTATTCGACGAATACAAGGCCCAACGGCCACCTATCGATCCGGAACTCCACGAGCAGATACCCATGGTCGAGAGCGTTCTCGCCGCCATGAAGGTCCCAGTCTTCGCGATTGATGGCTTCGAAGCCGACGATGTCGTCGGAACCATCGTCCGCAAAGCCGAAGACGCCGGCATCCAATCCCTGATCCTCACCGGCGACGCCGACCAGCTCCAACTCGTAAACGACGATACCAACCTCCTCATGTACTCCGGCTTCGGCGACACCCGGGTCTACGACATCGAGGGTGTGCGCGACCGCTACGACGGCCTCGGCCCCGAGTTCGTCGCTGAGATCAAGGCGCTCGAAGGCGATCCGTCCGACAACATTCCGGGCATTCCCAAGATCGGACCCAAGGCCGCTCGAACCGTCCTCAACCGCTTCGGTCATTTCGACGCGCTCTACGCCAATCTCGACGCCGTCGGTGAGATCCCATCCAAGGAACTCCGCGGCTCCAAGGGCATCATGACGCGCCTCCGCGACGGCGAAAAGATCGCCTACGACGGTCTCAAACTCACCACCATCGTCACCGATGTCCCGATCGACATCGACTTCAACGAATGCCGCATCGGTGGCTACGACCGCACCGAAGTCGTGGGAGCACTCACCGGCCTCGGCTTCGGCGACACCATCGTTCGCAGCATACCCTCAGCCGAAGACGCCGAACGTGGCGTATTCCCTCTACCAACAACGGGCCGAGCACAAGGCGATCTCTTCAGCAACAGCAACACCGCCGTAGACGCCAAATCGAACGCCAAATCCGCAAGTGCCGACGGTCCCCTCGGCAACTACGCCATCGTCACCACCGACGCCGAGCTGCAAGACCTGGTCACCCGCCTCGGCAATGCCGACGGTTTCGCATATGACACCGAGACCAACGGCACGCGCGCGATGCAGGACGAGATGGTCGGAATGTCCTTCTCGAACGCCGAGGGCGAAGCCTGTTACGTACCCGTCGGTCACCGCTCCGGCGAACAAATCGACCGCACCCGCGCGCTCGAGATCGTCGCCCCGCTCTTCGCCGATGCCAAAGTTCCCAAAGCCGCCCACAATGCAAACTTCGACATGATGGTCCTGCAACAGGCCGGCATCGATGTCAACAACGCCAACTTCGACACCATGATCGCCGCATCTCTTTGCGGTCACAATCGATACGGACTCAAAGACCTAGCGCTGGAGCTCTTCAGCTCCGAGATGACACCGATAACCGACCTCATCGGCACCGGGCGCAAGCAGATAACTATGTCCGAAGTCGACATCGAGTTGGCCGGTCCATACGCCGCGGCCGACGCCGATTTCACATATCGACTATGGCGACACTTCGACGGCGAACTCGACGGACACAACGCGCGCGGAGCCTTCGAAAACATCGAGATGCCCCTCCTTCCAGTCATCGTCGAGATGCAGCGCACCGGAATGGTGGTCGAGACCGATGTCCTCAAGAAATTCTCCGCCGCCCTCGGCGAGGAGATCGCTCAAATCAAACAGGCCGCCAACGCCCTTTTAGGCGGTCGCGAATTCAACATCGCATCCAACCGGCAGATCGGTACCATCCTCATCGACGAGTGGAACGCGCCGCCGACCCGCAAACTCAAGACCGGCTGGTCGATGAACGCCGACGCCCTCGACCGCATGAGGAACACCTCTGGTCTCGACGACCGCGTCTACCAGCTCATCGACGCAGTTCTCAAATACCGCGAACTCGCAAAGTTGAAGTCCACCTACGCCGACGCGCTCCCCAAGATGGTCAACCCGGCCACCGGACGCGTCCACAGCACCTTCAACCAAGCTGGATCCGCCACCGGACGACTCGCATCGAACGACCCAAACGTCCAGAACATCCCCGTCCGGACACCTCTCGGTCGACGAGTCCGCGACGCCTTTACAACCATCTACGAATCGGGCTGGCAGCTCCTCTCCGCCGACTACTCCCAAATCGAGCTCCGCATCCTCGCTCACATGTCCCGCGAGCCCGGCCTCCTGGAATCCTTCCGCAACGGCGAAGACATCCACGACGCTACTGCGCGCTCCATGTACGACGTCCAAGACGTTACCGGCGACCAGCGACGTATCGCCAAGATCCTCAACTTCGGAGTCATCTACGGCCTCGGACCCCAAGGCGTCGCGCGCCAGACTGACCTCACACAGCAACAAGGTCGTGAATTCATCGACCTCTACTTTGGCAGGTATCCCGGCATCCGCGATTTCATCGAGCACCAAAAGCAGGTCGCAAAGATGCGCGGCTACGCCGAGACATTGAAGGGCAGACGTCGCTACCTCCCCGACCTCCGCTCCGCCAACCAAGGCTACCGGGCCGCAGCCGAACGCGTCGCCGTGAACATGCCCATCCAAGGAACCGCCGCCGACGTCATCAAGATCGCAATGATCAACATCGCCGACGAACTTCACCGCCGCGGTCTCGAATCCCGAATGACCGCCCAAGTCCACGACGAACTCATCTTCGAAGTGGCACCCGGTGAACTCGAAGAGATCACTTCCTTGGCGCACGACATGATGCCCGCCGCAATGTCCCTGGAAGTCCCCCTCCTGGTAGACACCAAGACCGGCATCCGCTGGGGCGAACTCGAGTGACGACCGGCCACGTCTTCATCGCCACCACCCTCGACGGCTTTATCGCTCGAAAAGACCACGCCATCGACTGGCTCGAAAACCAAGGCCCAACCACCGAAGAGCACGGCTACAACCAGTTCATCGACTCGGTCGACGGAATCATATTCGGCCGCAAAACCTACGAAGTCGTCCTCAACCTGATCTCCGACGATGACTGGCCCTACCCGAAACCCGTGATCGTTCTCTCGAAAACCCTCACCAACTGCGACATCCCCGTGCACCTTACCGACAAAGTCACGATCACCGACCAAACTCCCTCAGATCTCCTCGCAACCCTCAACCAAAAAGGCTGGAACCGCGCCTACATCGATGGCGGCATCACCATCCAATCCTTCCTCAACGAAGGCCTGATCGATGACCTAATCATCACCACCCTCCCAGTCCTAATCGGCGAAGGCATCCCCCTATTCGGCAACACCACCCAAGACATCCACCTCAAACTAATCAGCACAACCCAATACCCCTCAGGCCTAGCCCAAACCCACTACCGCGTTTTGAGTTAACCCTGCCCGATCAGGTCCGACCGATCCCGATTTTCAAGCCCGATAGTAGCCTCAACCAAATCCCCAAGGATTGCCTGACCAATCTCTGGTTCGCCGTTCAATACCAACTCAACGCACTCTTCCAACATCCCCGCGCGGAATCCATGGTCACGCCGCGCACGCGCCATGATGGTCGTCTTGAAATCTCTGGTCAGCATCACATCCCAATCCTAAAACTCCGCCACCGACCCAACCGGCAACCCCAAATCCCACCGAACCGCCGCCGAAATCCTATTCAGCCTCTTCCCGTTCAACTCTTCGTCCTGCATAGTGTCCGTAATGATGGCAACGCAGACGCCGAATTCCGGGTCGCCCCAAGCGATCGAAGTCGCCATTCCGCCATGCCCGAAGGCCATCGATCCAATCGGCGCTGCGAATCGGTTCGGCTGCTCGTCAGACATCCAAACGCCCTGGCCAACGCGGTTCTTCGACATGTCTTCTATGTTGTAAGCCGAGGCATGAGTAGCGAAAACACTCGCCGCCGCCTCTTCGCTGAGCCAATTCTCACCTTCGATCGTTGACCCTCCACTGCAAACCGCCGAGTACAACCTAACCAGATCACTTGCAGTCGTCACACATGACGCCCCCGGTGACAATATCTGGTTGTCCAGCAACCAATCCATCTTCCCGGGCATTTCGCGATCGTAGTACCCCGACGGCGCGATCAACGGTTGCACGCGCCGCCGCGCTTCAATGTCTTCCTCACCAATCACAAAGCTCGTGTCAGCCAGCCCCAGCGGAGACTTAACCTCGCGCTCAAACAACTCGACAAACGGAATCCCGCTCGCACGAGCAGCGATCTCCGCCACCAAAATACCGAACGTGATGGCGTGGTAGTGGATCACCTCCCCCGGCTCATACTCCAAATCCATCGAAGCCAGTATGTCACTCATCCGACCCCAATCGCCCCAGTCCACGTCGCCCCGACCGAAATCGCGTGGCAACCCGGCGGTGTGAGTCAGAACGTGCCGCAAAGTCACTTTGCCCTTGCCGCGTTGAGCAAATTCGGGCCAATAACTCGCGACCGGCGCATCAATCTCCAAAACACCAGCATCCAACAACCGCCAAACCGCCGCCGCCGCCATCGGTTTGCCCGATGAAAAGGCGCGGAACAACGGTTGCGGCGTCGGCGTAACTCCACTACCCGACTGCGCGCTCAAATACTCCAGCAACACCTCACCATCCGCGTACACGGCGACCGAGGCCGCGTTGTGCAGACCCTTCTCAAGTTGCGCTTCAAGCTCCGCAAATAGCTCCGGCAGATCCACATCCGGCGCTTCCAACCGCTCATCCTCAACCGGCACTTCTTCGATCTCAACAACCGCCGCAACATCCATCTCGACCGCGGCCGGAACAGGTTCCTTGGCGACCTCGACCACCTCCGCCTCGATTCCATCCGCGACCTCGGCCACCACCACCTTCGCCCCATCTTCCGGCGCTTCCTCAGTTGCGGACCGACCGGCAAATAAAGCTGCGGCCTGGTCAGCGATCGATTCGGCTACGTTGCCAAGTTGCTCCTCGTCCAACTCGACCAATGGCGGTGCCGTTTCGTCTTCGCGTTCAGCATCAACACTGACCGCTTCCTCGTGCTCGACGAGCATCTTCCGATACTCAACGATCTGGCGTTCGAGAAGATCGAGCGTTGCCCGAATATCCGAGATGCCGTCTACCGGTGACGCAACGTCGGTTCGCCGTGAGGCTGTAACTTCCGGCGCATCCTCGACGGCATCATTCGGCGGTTCGTCACCAATTTCAGATCGGGTTGTTTCTTCGTCGGCAGAGCGAATATCGTCGATCGACAATGTTTTGGCTTTGTAGCTGTTAGCTTGCCGGTTGGTTGTGGACGTTGAACGTCTCTTGAAGCTTGTTCATGCCTTCCAACCAGCTTGTCTGTGTCTCTTCGGACCACTTAGGGTCGAAATCCGGATACTTTTCAAGCACCCTAATAGCCAATTCTCGCATCGTGATAGTTGCCGCGTCGACTCCGCTCGACTCGGGTGCGGAAGATTGACCGTTATCTTCCATTGTCGGCTGTCGTGCTCCGCTCTTGGAAGATCGTGCATTGGAACGCGACCTCGGGTTGGCCTTGCGGTTCGACTTCAAATACGGTGATAGCGGAATTCCGGCGTGCCGAGCGGCATGGATAAAGAAGGTTTCGCACTTTACGAGCATCGAATCGGTGCAGCCGAACTCTCGCATCGCCTCGCGGAACTGCGCCTTTGTGGCGCGTTCCAAATCCAATCTGAACACCGGAAGATAATAGCTTCTCAGAATCTGTTCCAGAACTTTGTGATGCTGTTCACCTTCGGTTCTGGCAAGCAGCTTCAACGCTTCGCTTGGGTTACCTTCAGCATCGATGAGTTTTAGGGAGCGAAGCGCGCTGTTTATCTGAGATGTCGCGGTTCCGGAGAATCTGGAATCGAATACGGAACGATCGATTCTGTCGGGCATGCTGATAGCGAGAGATTCCAGAAAAGTTCGGAATGTCCGATACGCGACGTAGGGTGGGTTGAGATTAGGTTCGGTAACCATGATTCCAAACTGAGATCAGCACCTGAACACTTCGTTACCGAGAGTATATGGCAGGTGTTTTCCAGATGCAACCTGAATTTCGGAATATGATGTTTCCCTTTCGGACACACGTAGGACAGTTTCTTTTCTATTGGTCGCCTGGAATACAGAATCTGACGTATTCACGATGCCAAAGGTAGCTTTCGGGCTTAGCGGACAGGCTTCTGAGATGCGAATTGCGATAGATAACATCCTTCCCGATCCCCAGCGACCGGTCTATGACAAGACCCATCGCGCATGGGCACGTCGCCGGCGGCAACGTCGTATGCCGGTGGTCCTCGCTGAGAAAGGTAAGTTTTACCTCCTCTGCGGACACAACACCGTCGACGCCGCACAACGGGCCGGGGAAGAATTGGTCGAATGTATCGTTCGTCAGGGCGTCACCGACGAGGAACGCCGTGAGCTGCGGCTCACTGACGAATACTTCTCGTCCCTGTTGCCGCCGATCAAGATGGCCGAATCGTTCATCAACTACCGCGAACAGTTCCACGTGACCCAACAGGAACTCGCGCGGCGGACGGGCATTACTGCGGGAACCGTCCATCACTATGAGAGCCTCCGTAAAACTCTTTCACCGAAATTGCAGGAGCATGTAGACCGCGGCGAGTTGACGTTCAAAGAGGCGCGCTGCATCGCTGATCTCGACGGCCATGATCGCCAAGAGGAGTTGGCTCAACCATTTATTGATTCGCGGCTGAGCAGCGTACATGTCGAGGAACTGGTCGCAAAAGCAAAAGCCGATCCATCCATAACTTCCACCGATTTGGTAGCTAAGTTCGTGATCGACGAACCGCCAGCATTAAAGAAAGTGGAGGAAACACCACCAGTGGAGATGGCGAGCAACGGCCACGCGGCGATACATGCCGAACGGCTGAACGGGACTTACGAGAACGACTTTGAGGGGATGCAGGAAGATGCGTTCATGCTGGCCGGGAGCCTCGAAAAGCTTGCAAGCTCGGAAATCCCTGAATACCGTCGTTTGCGCCTCGTCAGTACGTTGCGCATCCTGTCGAGCCGACTCAACAACGCGTTGGATCACCTAAATCGGTACAAGACAAATGGTGTGGTCCGAAACCACAACGGCAGTCGAAAACAATTCGCTCAAACCGCCAAAGCGCGTTGACCCAAAGATGGCCGCTCAAATCTCAACGGTCGGGCAATTGTCTGATCCTCGAAGGGATCGAGCCAATACGTCGGGCGAGAACGTGAAAAGCGTGTGAGAATATAATCATAAACACAGTTGACCATTCCAAAAAGTCGGTCAAATCAGACGAATCCCACAATATGTCGACGGCCGGGTGCCCATTCGGCACGGCGCGCCCAACAAAATGCCGTCGAAACCGCCGAAACGTGTTCTGTTTTAACCGAACACAATTCGAGCACAAGGTCGGGGTGCTTTCTTAGCCTCCTTAAGCACCCCGAACTTGGTCATGGGAACCCGATTCTCATCCCGCCTTGCGATGCACTGGCATTCATTCTAGCGAGGCCCATTCAGCACAATCCGACATCACGCGGCAACTCAACGGGAACTTTTGGCGGATGGTATAGCATTGCTTCAATCGCTGACAAATGCACGACTGAACTACGTCAGCGAACAATGCGACGAATGCAAATGCCTAGGTGATGCAGAACCATGCTTGAACGTTTTCATGTGCCTGAAGATGAAGCGGTCCGGGTCATGCCCGACCGGATGCGGGAAGCGACGAATGCGGTATTCCTAAAGATGGGATTGTCCGCATCGGATGCGGAGCTGTCGACAGATGTCCTCATGTACGCGGACCTGAACGGTGTCGACACCCACGGCGTATCCAACATGCTCCGCATGTACGTTCAGGGCTACCAAGCCGGCAACATCAACCCCAATCCCGAGATGAGGATCCTGCGGGAGAGCAGCGTCACCGCCTCGTTCGACGGTGATGGCGGCCTCGGCCTGCACCAAGCGCCTCGAGTCATGGACATCGTCGTCGAAAAGGCGAAAGAGCATGGGATGGCCGCGGCGACGCTGATGAACTCCGGTCACCTCGGCGCAGCCGGTTATCACGCCGTCAGAGCGATCGACCACGACATGATCGGCGTCTGTATGACTGGCGGTGGTGGGTTCGCGATGCTCCCCACCTTTGGCGCGGAACCGCGGTTCGGCACCAACCCGCTTGCTTGGGCGGTGCCGGCGCGCAATGAGCCGTATTTCATCTTCGACGCCGCAACCACGCAGGTCGCCGGCAATAAGATAAGGCTTCTGCAGCGGATGGACGCACCGATTCTGCCCGGTTGGTTGGCACGCGAGGACGGTTCCCCGATCATGGAGGAAGAGCCGGTGCCAGAGGAGGACATCCGAGGCGAGCGACGGCACTGGTACATGTTGCCATTCGGCGGCACCCGCGAAAACGGCTCGCACAAAGGCTACGCGCTTTCATGCATCGTCGACATCATGACGAGCACCCTGTCCGGGAATGGTCCCGGATTCATCACTGAGAGTGGTGGACACTTCTTCTCCGCGTACCGCATCGACGCCTTCACCGACCTCGACAAATTCCTCGACGACATGGACGCTTTCTTAGGCGGATTGGCTGCGACGCCTCCGGCACCGGGACACGACCGCGTCATCTACCCGGGACAGATCGAGAGCGAAGAACGCGCCGACCGCACCACGAACGGCATCCCATATCACCCAGAGGTGCTGGAATGGTTCGACTCGATCAATGCCGAGTTGGAGCTGAACCTGCAGCTGCCGTAGGACGGTTCCAATTTGGGCTTTCCACAACAGAGTGGCCCGAGTTAGCTTCGTCCTAAATCTGAATGTACGAAACAGGGATGTCCGAAAACGATACGCACTCGGTGCCAACGGCGGTTGAACTGGCGCAACGCCTAATCCGGTTCAACACCTCAAATCCTCCCGGTCAAGAGCTTGAGTGCGCTCTCTGGTTAAAGGCGCTCCTCGACGAGCATCAGATCGAAAATCAGATGCTGCACCCGCCAGGGTTGCCGGAGCGGGCCAATGTAGTCGCCCGCGTTCCCGGTCGTGGCGAAGCGCCGCCGCTCCTGCTGCAAGGACACATCGACGTCGTCGGTGTGCACGGTCAGCGGTGGAGCCACGATCCCTTCGCCGCTGAGATCGCTGGGGGTTGTATCTGGGGCCGGGGCGCGGTCGACATGAAGGGCGGATTGACGATGATGCTTCACGCCCTCCTGCGAGCCCGATATTCAGAGAACCCGCCGCCGGGCGACATCATTTTCGCGGCGTTAGCCGACGAGGAGCTGGGCGGACAACAGGGCGCCGCATTTCTGGTGCGAGAACATCCACACCTATTCGATGGTGTGAAACACGCCTTTGGTGAACTGGGTGGATTCACGGTGCACGTGCGCGGGCATCGCTTCTACCCGATCATGGTCGCCGAGAAGCACATCTGCCGTATCCGCGTAACCTTCCTCGGTCAAGGTGGACACGGGTCACAAATCCATCGTGACACCGCCATGAGCCGCGCCGCGCGCGCGCTCCGTCGCATGGAGAATCGTCACCCGCCGTTCCGAATCGTCGAAGCCACCCGCGCCATGCTCGTTGCGATGGGCGAAGAGTTGTCAATGACTGACGGTCTGGCGTTGCGGATGGCGATGAGGCCAAACACTACTGGCATGGCCCTCGCCATGATGGGCGAGGAGATCGGGAGGATGCTCGAGCCCATGTTCAGAGACACGATCAACCCGACCATCATCGAAGGTGGTCGACAAGAAAATGCCGTGCCCTCTGAAGTCCAGATGCTTCTCGATTGCCGGCTTTTGCCGGGATCGACACAGTCCGACATTGTGCGTCAGGTGATGTCCATCGTCGGAGAGAATGCCGAGATACAGGTCGAGCGTTACGAAGACGGCCCGCCGACCGTAGACATGACGTTGCTGCCGTACCTCGCCAACCTGCTGGAATCCGCCGACCCAGGCTCCAAGGCGATACCGTACATGGTTGCCGGCGGCACCGACGCAAAGTGGTTCCACGAACTCGGCATCGAGACCTACGGCTTCACGCCTATGCGCTTGCCGTCCGATCTCGATTTCATGGCGATGTTCCACGGCCCAGACGAGCGCATTCCCATCGACGCGCTAAACTTCGGCGCCGCGACGATGTACGAAGCGATCAACGGGTACCGGGGATAGCCGCGAACCTATAAACTCCGCCGTGCCGCTTCGACCGTAGCGTCAATATCCTCGTCGCCGTGCGCCAGCGACACGAACCAGGCCTCGAATGGTGACGGCGGCAGATAGACACCGTTCTCCAACATCGAGTGGAAGAAGCGACTGAACATCTCGCGATCGTTCTTGGATGCGCTGTCCATGTCGGTTACCTCCTCAACGCCGAAGAAAACAGTCAACATCCCGCAAACTTGGTTGATAGTGAACGGCACCTCCAACTCTGCGAAGACACCGCGCAGACCATCAGCCAATCGTTCGGTCTTACGAGCCAACTCTTCGTAGACACCCGGCTTGGCCAACTCCCGCATCGTCGCCGCACCCGCGGCCATTGCGACGGGATTGCCGGACAGAGTGCCGGCCTGGTACATCGCCCCGAGCGGCGCAACGTGCGACATCAGCTCCTTGCTGCCGCCATACGCCCCCACCGGAAAACCACCACCAATCGTCTTGCCGAGGCAGGTGATGTCTGGTTCGATACCGTAGACTTCCTGCGCGCCGCCGTACGCGGCTCGGAAGCCAGAAATCACTTCATCGAAAATCAACAGACAACCATCATCGCGGGTGATCCGTCGCAGTCCTTGTAGAAAGTCGCGGTCGGCGGGAACGACGCCCATGTTGCCGCCGATTGGTTCGATGATTACGCAAGCGAGGCGTTCCCGATAAGCGGCGAAGATTTTCTCGACCGCGGCGAGGTCGTTGTACGGAGCGACCAAGGTATCGGCCGCGAGTTTCGAATTAACCCCGGCTGAGTCGGCGATTCCTTGGGAAGCCAAGCCGGATCCGGCGCGGACCAGCAACGCATCGTCGTGCCCGTGGTACCCACCGTCGAACTTGAGGATCATGTCGCGGTCGGTTGCGGCCCTCGCCAACCGCATGGCAGACATCGAAGCTTCGGTGCCAGAGTTGACGAATCGCACCATCTCGATCGACGGCACCGCGCCGACGACCAACCCTGCCGCTTCAACCTCATACTCCGTCGGCGCGCCAAATGAGGCCCCCGATCGCGTAGCCGCCTGTGCTGCCTCCACCACCGCCGGGTGGGAATGTCCGAGTATCAACGGACCCCACGAGCAGACATAGTCGATATAGGTATTGCCATCGACGTCGGTGATTTTGGAGCCAGTGCCGGAGGTGAAGAATAGCGGATCACCTCCGACGGAGCCCCACGCCCTAGCCGGGCTGTTTACACCGCCGGGGATTATCTCGGAGGCGGCTTCGTAGAGACGTTGGGAATTGGTAGTTTGCATGCCAACAATCCATAGTAGCGCATGCGGGATTTGCAAACCGTCGCTACGTTCTTGACGCGTTACCCGCGACCGGGCTTTGTCCGGACTAAGTTACTCCGGGGACGGGGTTCGAATCGATTGGGGTGAAGAGCGAATCAGCGCTTCCGCCGCTTGATCATCGCTATCGGATCGGCGAGGATGCGTTTGACCATCGAGCGGGTCATCGCATCGAGGGCGTCGCGGGTGGCATCGTCTACCGACTCGATCTTGGACAACGTTCTCTGCAACTCGCTGGCGCGAATCCTCTCGGCGCTTTCGCCGAGATTGCGAAGGAGCGGTTGGAGTTCGATGTCGTCGATGAACTCGGCGGCGGCATCGGCAACGATGACTTCCGCTTTTTCACTCGCGGTCGCGATCGACTTCTGGTGTTCCGTTTGCAGCTTTTCCAAGTCCGAGAGTGTGTAGAGCCGAACTCCGGGCAGTTCCGCAACAGCCGGGTCAACGTCCCGAGGAAGGCCCAGATCCAAGATGTGGAGATTGGTCGAACGGGCGCGTATGCCGTCCTCTACGTCGGATTTGAGGATTACGTTCTGGCTGGCTCCGGTGCAGGTGATGACGATATCGACTTCTGAAATCTCTTGAGGCACATTCTCGAGTTCGACAGAGACCGCGCCCATGTCATGGGCCAGACCTTCCGAACGAGCGCGCGAACGGCTTGCGATGCGCATATTTGTGATGCCCGCCCGCGTCAACGACATAGCGGTGATGCGGCCGGTCTCGCCAGCACCTACCAACAGCGCCGATTTGCCTGCCAGATCGCCGATCTCGCTTTCGAGAAGCTTGACGCCAAACGACGGTACCGAGACTTGAGACCAACCGATACCCGATTCCTTGCGGGCTTGGCGCCCGGTCCGGAACCCAACGTGAAACATTCTCGACAGAGCGGGATCGGCGGGTTTGCTCACCCCGGACAATGCTTGAAAGGAACGCGACACTTGTCCGGCGACTTGGTGGTCCCCTTGCACCAGAGAATCGAGACCAGTGACGACGCGAAACAAATGATGAACGGCGTTGTAACCGGTTTTGGCGTATACAAACGGTGACACATCCGAATTGTCTGGGGAGGATGTGGCTGATCGGTTGCGCGAACCGAGCAGGGAGAGGTAAGTGACCATCTCCTCGATCGTGGAACCCGCGTTGTTGGTGACCGCGTATATCTCGGTCCGATTGCAGGTCGAGAGAATCGTCGCCGAATCCTCTCGATTCAACCGAGAGGAGAGTTCTTCTATGCGTGACGGCAGTTCGTCTTCGGAAATCGCAACCCGTTCCAGGATGCGCAACGGCGCGTTTTTATGGCTAACGCCTGTAAGTACGAAGTTCAACGCGGGTGAATCTCAGATCGATCAATACGACTAACTTTTCATTATCCATTAGCCGACACATCCACGCCAATGGCACAAGCTGCGCAACCTTGGCGGTACAATCAAAGCGAACGTTAATCACTGGCGGAAATTGATCATGGCTGACGAGATTCTTCCCCCCCATAAACGCGGATATGTAGACGCGAGCATATTGGTAACCACCGATTGGCTTGCCGAACACATCAACGATTCGAACGTCGTTGTGGTCGACACCGACGATCCCATCGAATTCGCTGCGGGGCACATATCGGGTGCGTCCAATCCCCCCGACAACTACTACAAGACCTCTCTCGATGATCGCACGCACATCCAAGGACCCGAGCAGTTCGCAAAAACGATGGAATCACTCGGCATCGGCGACGATTCGCTCGTGGTTGCCTACGACCGGACCGGCGGGCTTTACGCGCTGCGCCTGATGTGGGCGCTGCATTACTACCGACACACCAACGTCAAGATGCTCGACGGTGGATTTCAGAAATGGGAATCCGAAGGACGAGCAACGAGCGTCGACGGAGTCGCCGCGGATGCGAACGTATCCGCGAGTTTCACGGCGCGTGAACCGGATCCCTCAATGTATGCCGGGATCGACGATGTTCTCGATGCCATTGGAGCCGAAAACTCGACTTTGCTCGACGTCAGGACCGACGCTGAGTGGGAAGGCACGAACAAGCGCGGCGGCAAGCGCGGCGGGCATATGCCCGGGGCAGTGCACCTTGAGTGGGTCAATTTCCACACCGGCGGGGACGTTCCAACTCTGAAGACTGCGGATGAAATCCGCGCTCTGTTGACCGATCGCGGCGTATCGACCGAAAACAACGTCATCACCTATTGCCAGGGCGGGATCAGAGCCGCGCAGGCGTATTGGGTGCTGAAGCTTGTGGGTGCGGCAAACGTTCGCAACTACGATGCTTCGTGGCGGGAGTGGGGCAATAACGACAACGTACCGATTGAGGACGAGACTTAGCTCCGAAATAGCACCGAGAGACTGGCTGCGTCGTATTGCTATATGTCAACAACGATGGTCCGGCTATAAGCGCGCGGACTGGACTGAAGCTCTGGTGAAAGATGCGGAGCACGAAAGGGTGGATTGAAAAGATGAGTTTTATGGGGAAGAGGATCTTGGGACTGGAGTTTCGTCCCATCTTGATTGGAATTGTCGTCCTATCCCTCGCCACGGTGTTGGTTTGGGGCGCATGCGGCAGCGATGAACCGGAGATCGCCGATACGCCAACAAGTGTGCCGGTAGTCGAACCGACCCCGGTTCCGCCCACCGAAACGCCACCGGAACCGACAGAAGAGCCCACCGCGGCGCCCGTTGCCAGAACGGAACCCCCTCCGCTATTCGACAAAGACGTCCGCGGCATCGATGCATGGATCAACAGCGAACCAACGACGATCGCCGAGTTGACCGGGCAGGGCAAAGTTGTATTGGTCGATTTCTGGACCTACACGTGCGTCAACTGCCTCCGGACCTTGCCGTTCCTGCGCGAATGGCAGGAGAAATACTCGGACAACGGTCTCGTTATCTTGGGCGTGCACGCTCCAGAATTCGACTTCGAAAAAGAGCTTGAGAACGTGCAGCGATCGGTCGACGAAGAAGGTATCGAGTGGCCCGTCGCTCTCGACAACGATATGAAGACGTGGCGGTCATTTAACAATCGCTATTGGCCTGCCAAATACCTCGTCGGCATCGACGGCGAGATCCACTACGAGCATTTCGGCGAGGGCGCCTACCGAGAAACCGAACTTGAGATTCGCAAGGTCTTGGAGGCCGCCGGTTACGATGTGAGCGCGATCCCGATCGGCGACGTCGAGAACACTCAACGAGACTCAACCGCACGAACGGTGACCCGCGAGCTCTACGGCGGTTACGAACGAAACTACAGCGTCTACGGCCTGTACGCCGCCCAAGACGAATACTACGTCAAACCCGATGTCGAGATCGAATACGTGGACCGGTACGCCGAGAACAGCAACTACCCGTCGCAGAAATGGGTCGTGAGTGGCCTGTGGCGTAACGAACGCGAGGCGATCGTCCACGCCCGCGAAACCGACGACCTAAGTGACTACCTTGCATTCCGATTCGAAGGGCGTAGCGCAAACGTTGTTATCGACCCGCCCGAACCCGGTGATTTCAAGGTCTACGTTGAGATCGATGATCAACCGCTCTCCGAGGTTCAAGCTGGCGTCGACATCCAGTTCGATGAAGAGGGACGGTCTTACTTCGATGTGTCGGGAGGGCGAATGTACAAGATCGTGGAGACACCGGAGTACGGCTCCCACATCCTGAAGCTGAGCAGCGATTCATCGAACTTCGCCATCTTTGCCTTCACCTTCGGCATCTATGAGGGCGGATTCTGATGCATCGGTCCTCCATCGTCCAATCAAACCGGTACCTGGTCGGCCACAAATTACTGTGGCCGGCCTTCGCGCTCGCATTGATTGCGCTCGTTTCTGCGTGTTCGAGCGCCGACCCAACTGTCACCACCGAGCCGACCGCCGTACCCACAGCGCCACCGACCGTCGCAAGCGTTCCGTCATCAACCCCGGTCACCCAGGCCGAACCGACCGGCGGGTTGCAGGAACCGGAGCAAGAGTGGATTGTCCGTACCGACGATGAAGAGGTCGACGCAATCTTGGCAACGCCCGACTTGGGCCCCGGAACGCGCCGATTCGCGATGGTGCTGACCGACAAATCTGGCATCGTCGCTTTCCCGGTAGTGCAGGTCTCGTCCTACCGCTATCCCGACGGTGAAGATTCACTGGACAACCGCGAAGGCCCAATCGAAACCTCCCGCGCTCGTTACTTCCCGTTCCCATACGGCACGCGAGGTATCCACGTGACTGAGTTGACCTTCGACGAAATCGGGACTTGGGGAGTCGAGGCCAGCGTACCCCGTCCGGACGGCAGCGTCGCAACCGTTGAAATCATCACCGAGGTCCACGAACGAACCATGTCGGTGGACGTCGGCGAAGTCCCGCCACTGAGCGTTTCGCGAACCCTCGACGACGTGTATCACGTCTCCGAATTGACCACCGGATCGAGTCGCGATGAAAGTCTCTACCAGATCTCCGTGGCGGACGCACTCCAAAATGGCAAGCCGACGGTCATCGTGTTCGCCAGCCCGGCATTCTGCACAAACGCAGTATGCGGACCACAAGTTGAAGTGTTGAGCAACCTGAGCCGATCGTACCCCGGGCAAGCCAACTACGTCCATATCGATCTCTTCACCAACCCGCAGGAGATCCAGGGCGATCTCTCTCGTGCCATGCCGACACCGCTCCTGTCCGAATGGGGACTCGTCTCGCAAGAATGGACATTCGTAATGGGCGGCGATGGGAAAGTCATCGGCCGATTCGAAAACTTCGTGCCTCAAGACGAGTTGGAGCCGGTTCTGGTTTCGATTTTCGACGCAGAAGGCGTTGAATCATCGTCCGCACCGACCGCGGTATCGCCAACGGCGACACCGGAGCTACCGATGTCCGAAGCTGCAACTGGACCTCAATTCCAGATCACCGGGGCAACGCTTTGGCGGACGGTCTTCGACAAGTTCAACGAAACGGAGCAACAATGTATCCGAAACGAACTTGGCGAAGAGCAAATGGCGTTCGTCCTCGGACAGCGCGTCGCCGCGGCAGGCGAACCGAGTGAATGGGAAGACTCGCTCTTCGGTTGTCTCGAAGCCGATACAGTGAGGGCGATGTTCGAATCGACCACTTTGGGCGCACTCGGCGATCAACTGTCCGATGCTGGCGTAACCTGCATCAAAGATCTAATCGCCGAATCCGACGTCAAGGCCGTGATCGCTGGAGAACGTCCAGACGCGGCCCCTGAAACCATCGCCGTAGCAGGTGAGTATTTCGCCGGAATGATGGCATGTTCTCTCGCCGACCAAGTCGGCAGTTCAGGTGTCTTGAACGAGAGCGAACAGTGCATTGCAGATCTGTTCGAGGCGACCGACTTCGCCCAGATATACCTCGGCGGTCGACCAGACGCCAGTCCCGAGGAAGCGCTACAGTTCCAAGGCTTCATGGGCGCGTTGTTGAATTGCTTCTCCGATTTCCCGTTGCCTGAACCCCAATAGTCACTAGGCCGAACCGCGCTAGCGGCGAATCCGTTAGCATGGTTCATACCGCGGTTTCACTTTTCGTTAAATTTTCGTGTTTCGGTCGACGTCTATTGCCGATGTTGAATCAACAACAAGTCAGAGACCCAATCAAGGTCCGCTCACTGTTTGTCCCACTGGATGGAACTGAGTGGCACGAACGCGCCATCTCCTACGGGTTGCTCCTCAGCGAGTGGTTCGGATCAAAGTTGGACCTCTTCTTCTCGCTGGCGGATGTACCACCGCTAACTAGGCACGGCGAATGGCGCCAACGCGCGCACCTATCTCTCCAAGCCGGTGAAGATGGGCGCAACCTCGGCGAATCCTTCATCAACAATGGCGCCATCCACGAGTTCGGCAGAATTCTGGCCATCGACTATCTGAACGAGATCACTAACCGTTTGGGGCATCTCAACGTCGAGATCGAAACCGACCTCAGTGCCGGAAGCCCGGCACACATCCTTTCATATAAGGCTCAGCAAGCCGATGATTCCATGATTGTGATGTACGCACGGCCGCAACATCGCTTGCGCCGATACATCCGTAAAAAAATGGCCGAGGAACTGCTGCGAGTAACCACCGTCCCGATCCTGATGATCAACGATGATCCGGATGTCGAATTACGAGATATTCAATTGGCGCCAACGTCAGTCGTTGTTCCGCTCCGCGTCGAGCAGTCGATGAAGGCCTGTCTGCCATACGCCGTCGCGATCGCGCAAAAAGCGGGCGTCGGAATACGAATATACGAGAGCAACCTCGACTACCGCCGGAATCGCAAGCAATTCGACCAAGCCCGCAAATACACCTTCGAGTATCTCGACAAAATCGGCATCGAATACTCGATCAGATCAGTCAGGTTGGGTACCACCGACACCCTTGCTGTCGCGCACCGACATTCGCGATTTTCATGGATCGTCATGGGCTCACGAATGCGCCGAGGCTTAACCAAGAGGTTCCTGCCTTCTGTCGCAGACAACATCCGACGTGAAGTGTCCTGTCCGGTCCTCGTAGTGCCTCAGGCTGAAACCATTCCAAAACGGCAAGCGGAGCTAAATACGTGGTTGGTTGATTGGCTCGCACACCAAGATTCGTTGCCTCTGCACGAGTCGCGACTGCCAAGCCACATCCAACACCGAACCCTGGCCCAGCGATTCTCATCGCTCTACACTTACGACGAATCCGGCTCAGAGAAGTAATCGCGTCGCGATCCGAGGCCCCAATTTGGTACCTATCCGCCAGCCCCAACTTCGCTGGTATTCTCCGCCTTCGAACGCATCAGATACGAACCCAACGCACCAATTGTGGATCCGAACCAGGCGTACGGCACGATCGCAATTCCCACAACTGCCCAAAACCATGTCGGCGCTCCCAGCAACCTTTCCGCGTTGCCCAACTGCCAGTAAGAAACGATAATGACCGCTGGAACCAGCATCAACACGCCGACGATTAACCCGAACCATACGATCTTCATTTCATCCGCTTTGGCGATCCCACCGCCCACGAACCCGGCAACGAATGGGCTGACGGGTATGGCGATGAAATGGACGCCGGGGATTGGAATCGCCACCAGCATGATGGCGAATGCGACTAAGACGCCTTTGAACATGTTGAAGCGCAGGAGATGGTTGGTTGCAAGTTACGTCAGGCAAGTATATTTTCGGTGACATTACAGATGGTATGATTTCCGATTACTTATCGGTCTGCATCAGCGGATAGGCAGGCGAGATTGACAATCACACATCCATCTACTGACATCCTCATACTGGGATCAGGTGCGTCTGGCGCGGCGGTTGCTTGTAGGCTCTCGAAATCCGGTTTCAACGTTGTGTGTCTCGAACAAGGGCGCTGGATCAAACCGGAAGAGTTCCCGAACGAACACGCCGATTGGGAGATACAGGCGCGCACCAACTGGGCGTTCGACCCAAACGTGCGCGCCCTCGACGTCGACTACCCGTTAAACGTCGATGAATCGCCCATCGATCCCTTGATGTTCAACGCGGTCGGCGGCAGCACCATCCACTGGACCGCCCACACTCCGCGCTTTCACCCTTCTGACTTTCGCGTCAAGACCCTCGACGGCGTCGCCGACGATTGGCCGCTTTCTTACGACGAATTGGAGCCGTATTATGACGCCTACGACGCGTTGATGGGTTGCTCCGGCATCAACGGCGACCCGGCGAACCCTCCGCGCAAAGAACGCCCGATGCCGCCGATACCGATCGGGCAGGACGGTGAACGAATGGCGAGAGCCTTCGACCGTCTCGGGTGGCACTGGTGGCCGTCAGACAGCTACGTCAATTCCGTCCCTTACCGCGGACGCCAAGCGTGTAACAACTGCGGCAACACCGGCCTCGGATGTTCAAGGGGCGCCAAAGGCCAGACCGACGTCGCCATCTGGCCTGAAGCTATCGCCAACGGCGTCGAGCTGCGCACTGAATCCCGGGTTTTTCGCGTCGAAACCGATGCCGAAGGCAAAGCCACAGGCGCGAGCTACTACGATGCGGACGGCGAAGAGAACTTCCAGCCCGCGAACGCCGTGGTGCTCGCCATGAATGGCATCGGTTCGCCCCGCATCATGCTCAATTCAACGTCCGGCGCGTACCCAAATGGCCTGTGTAACTCCAGCGGGTTACTCGGCAAAAACCTCATGTTCCACCCTTACGCAATGGTCAGCGGCCTGTTCGACGATGGCTTGCAGACATACAAGGGTCCGTTGGCCAACATGATCTTGTGCCAGGAGTTTTACGAAACCGACCCGTCAAAGGACTTCGTTCGCGGCTACACGTATCAAGTAGCCAGAAGTTCCGGTCCCGTATCGACCGCATGCGGCTACATGTTCGGTCGAGTGCCTTGGGGTGCAGACCATCACGCCGAGTTCAATCGACGCTTTGGTGACGTAACGGTCATGGGCGTCATCGGCGAAGACCTGCCGGAAGAGCACAATCGAATCGAACTCGACCCCAAGCTGACCGACTCGAACGGAATACCCTCGCCGAAAGTGTTCTACACCTTGAGCGATAATTCCCGACGACAGCTCGATGACGCGGTCGAGAACGCGAAGACCGCGTTAAAGGAAGCTGGAGCCGCCCACGTGCTCGCCACCCGGTTGCTGAAGGGCGCTGGATGGCACCTGATGGGTACCGCGCGCATGGGCGCCGACCCGAATACATCAGTTGTCGACCGCTGGGGACAAACCCACGACGCAGACAACATCTTCGTTGTCGATGGTTCGGTTTTCGTCACCTGCGCCGCAGTCAATCCTACGCCAACCATCGGCGCATTGGCGCTCCGGACCGCCGACTACATCGACCGCGAACGTGCGGATCTGAAATCCTGATTGTGGGTGCTTAGCCATGGCCGAGACGGATATGAATCTGACAGACGGTGAATTCTTGCTGCTTGCTTCGGTAATGGACATCATCGTCCCGCCGGTCGACGAACTTCCGGGTGCCGGAGAGATGGGTTTGGCCAAAGAGGCCGAGGAACTTGCGGCCCGGATACCTGAATACGGGGAATCTCTTCACCGAATACTAGAAGCTCTGTCTCTCGAACCATCGGTCAGGGTCGAAGGCGGTTTCGCGGCCCTTGACGAAGAGCAACGGATGGCCGCGATCGAAATCTTGGAAGCCAATATGTCCAAGTATTTCGACAAGTTCGTCGACCTCATCTACATCGTCTACTACAGCGATGAGCGGGTTCACGAGCGCATCGGATGGCGAAGCGGCCCGTTGCAGCCGCTTGGATGGGAACTGCCTGCCTGGGATCCGGCGATACTCGACAAGGTCTCGAAACGCGAACCTTTTTGGCGGAGGGTGTGAAAAGAATCGGACACTGCGTCCCCCTTTTCTGCCTACGTCTACGGTTCAGGGCGCTGTTGGATCGGCCCGATCGTCGTAATCCGGCGGGCGATAACTTGCTGGGTTGCGGCCGTAGTGATGCAAGAGCGCAATTGCCACAGCCAAAATCGTCATGACCACCGCCGCTCCGTAAACGAATCGCACCGGACCAGCGTCCAAGGCACCCCACAAATAGACCAGGGCAGCGCCGTAACCGACCAACCCAAATCCGAGGTAAATATACAGATTTGTGTTTCGAGCTTTTACGGAACGCGCATCTTTGGCAATCAACGCGATCACCGCGTATACAGTGAACGTCAACGCGGCGACAATGCCGACGATTGTAAACTCCCGCCCAGCGGTTTCGAGCGACAATCTTTCCACGGACCACAACGCGTCGAGTGTTTCCACCGCTACGACCGCCGTCAACGCGTATGTTGTCCACTGTAGCGCCCGGAAGACCCGCGCCACCGACGCGAGCGTTACAAAACCGGCGAATGTGCCACACAATCCGACACCCAAGAACGAATAGGTTGCCTTCAACAATTCATTGGGCCCCGTCGTGAAGTCGGTCCAGATATACCAGAGCAAGAGAAGTAATCCAACGCATGTGCCGATGCCAGAAATGGTCGGCATCCAGATCGATGCTCCGTATCCACGGCGTCCACCGAAACCATCCATGTTTGAAACGTACATATTGGCGATTGCTGCCAAAATGATCCCAGCGACGATCAGCTGACTGAACAAGATGTCCGAGAAATTGCCGCTAAGGTCGAAACGCAACGATATTAGACCCATCACTACCCACATCACCACCGAGATCACGATCGCCCATCTCAACGTGGTTATCGTGAGCGAAAGCGCTCCCTTACTTTGATCGTAATGAAGTCTCTCGAGGCTTATCTGAGCCCGTAGTCTTGCCCGCATCCTGTCCGCTCCCAAATCAACGCGTCACTACTGGAAGTCTATTCCAGACGCGCAACTCGCGACCGGCGAAGCCGCGATGAATTCCGGCGCTATTCGCGATAACATCAATCTTCATCGAAACCCACCGAATCTGTTGGATCGTCCATGCCTAAGCTTCAACGCCTCTTGTACATCAACAGCGAAAGTACGCATCCCCAATCAGCCGCCCTCTCAGCGGCCGTATATGAACCGGTGGCGGGATCCGTCACGCAGATCGATCCGACGAGCGACGGCCTGCCTTACGAATCCGTCCACGCCGCGATAATCGATGGGTGGCGCCTCATTCAGGCGCCGGACGTTTGGGCCGGCATCGGAAGCGACGAGGCTGGAGAGGTGATCGGATTCCAATTCATCTTAGAGAAGATCGAGGATTTCACCGCCTAATCGGTTCCTCCGCTTCAACACCCACAAAAAGGCACCAGATATGACGACTGCAGCGATAGCAACCGACCACCGCCTGACCGACGACGAGATGGCATCGTTCGTAATCCGCGGTTACCACGTAGTCCAACCCGACCTCCGCGCCGGGATCAATCAAGAGATCTACGACGCCTTAGAGGCGCTCCCATCAAATCCCGGCGACGCAGTCCTCGAAGAAATCCCTCAACTCAACGATGTCTGGGATTCCCCCGAAGTTGTCGGCAGCCTGACCAGCCTGCTTGGTCCCGGCTACGAGATGTTCCCTCATCGCCACTGCCACCGCAACGCTCCCGGAACGCCGAGCCAGCAGATACATCAAGACAATCTGATGGACCTCAACATCGAAGGCGGCCAAATCCGATTGCCCGACCGCGTCGACCTCGTACTCGCGATGTACTACCCGCAAGACGTCGCCCGTAATATGGGTCCAACCTGCATCCTGCCCGGCACCCACGTCCTGCAAGCCCTGCCCGAGCGTATGGCCTCGCAAGGCAACTTTCGCGATCAGTACATCGCCTCAGTCCCCGCCGGCAGCGTAGTGATACTCCACTACGACATCTGGCACGCCGGAACCGCCAATACGAGCGAAACGGTCCGCTACATGCTCAAATTCTTGTTCCAACGCAAGAGCAACCCGACGGTCCCGTCTTGGAACCACGACCCGTCAGGTAATTCTGCGATCCGAACCCGCCTCGAGTCCGAAAACCCGATGTCGATGCAACGAGCATTATCGGCCAAACAGAAGCACTTCCGCACCCGCATGTGGAACCGCCTCGCCGGCGACCAATCCCTCGACCTTTCCTATCGCGACAAATGGGTAGGGGATTGGTAGGAGGTGTTCGTAAGGGCAAGTTGATGGATTTGTGATACAAATGTTATTAGGAGTCAATCTTGTTGAAGCATCAGATCCGATTCAGCGAACACACCGAAACCGTCACAAGCGAATTTCCGCAGTCGGCTCTCTGGCTGAATCAGGTTCACCAAGGCAACTGCCTTGACATCATGGGGCAAATGCCCGCGAATTCCGTGGATCTAGTGGTAACTTCGCCTCCGTACAATCTCAAAAACAGCACCGGAAACGGCCTCAAGGACGGTAGAGGTGGTAAATGGCCAAATGCTGGATTGATTGATGGTTACGCTGATCACAGCGATTCGATGCCTTACGACGCGTACATCGCTTGGCAACGCGATTGTTTGTCAGCGATGATGAGGTTGCTGCGCGACGACGGCGCGATCTTTTACAACCACAAGTGGAGAGTCCAGAACGGTTTATTGCAGGACCGGGCCGAAATTGTCGATGGATTTCCCGTTCGCCAGGTGATAATTTGGCAGCGGCCTGGCGGCTTCAACCACAATCCTGGTTATTTTTTGCCAACGTATGAGGTTATCTACTTAATCGCCAAGTCCGACTTCGTCTTGGCCCCGAAAGCCGGTGGCGTTGGCGACGTCTGGTCAATCCAACCCGCTCGCAGCAATCCACATCCGGCACCTTTCCCATTCGAGTTGGCGAAGAGATGCATCCAGTCGACAACCGCCGACGTTGTTTTAGACCCGTTTATGGGGAGCGGAACAACCGCCGTCGCAGCCCAATATTGCGGACGTAATTGGATCGGTATTGAACTGTCAGAAGAGTATTGTCAGATGACGCGATCTCGAGTCCAAGGCCAGTGGCGTGCGGATCGCACCTAGAAACAATGTTGAAAGGGAACTCTTCGCCGAATTGCGGGAGATCTGTGGTTCCGGCACTTGGGAGATGCATAACGGAGGCACCGGGCAGCCGGGCGCGATTCTTGAGCATCTGCTCGGGATCGACACTAACAACGTTGACCTACCCGATTTTCAGAGATGGGAAGTCAAGTTTCACGGCGGCACTGCTCCGATCACGCTGTTCCACAAGGAAGGTGAACCCAGCGGATCCGTCGGGCGGTTGGTAAAAGAGCATGGATGGCTGGATCGAAATGGGAGGCTCAGTTTCAGGCACACAATCTGGGGCGAAACCAATCGAGGTTTCAAAGTCGTCGATCAGAACAATCGAATTCACGTGATGCATCAATCTGATTCTCAAGTTTCTTGGTCCCATGATGCTATCGTCGTCACGGCATCGACCAAACTGCGGAATACGGTGTTGGTGGCCGGCAGGGTCTCTAGGAAGCAGGGAAAACGACACGTCACCTTCAAAGACGTACAGCTTTTGGCCGATTTCAGGCCTTCAGAGTTTATCGCCGGTTTGCGTGAGGGGTGGATAGCGATTGACTTTGATGCTCGCGAACAAAATCCAGGCAGCGATGGGTTCAGAAATCACGGCACAAAATTCCGCGTCAGACATCAGGACATGCCCCGTTTATTCGAGCGCGTCGAAGAATTGATTTGAGGCCCGGTGCGGGAATCGTCGTATGCCAACATCCAACTCCCCCTCATCCTCCATCCGTGGCTCTGAACTCGCCAGCGACTTCACTGTCTCTCTAGATATTGATCGCCGCATGTACCGGGAGGACATCGCGGGATCGATCGCGCACGCCGAGATGCTCGCTAAGCAGGGCATAGTCTCCGACGCAGATGCGGAAGCCATCATCGACGGACTGCAACAGATCCGCGAAGAGATCGAATCTGGCCAATTCAACTGGAAACCCGAACTCGAAGATATCCACATCAATGTTGAGGCCCGTCTTTACGAGTTGATCGGAGACGTTGCCGGACGTCTGCACACCGCGCGCTCCCGCAACGATCAAGTAGCCACAGACGCCCGTCTATACGTTAAACGCGTCGCCGCCGGGTCTCGAACCGCATGCCGACACCTGCAACGCGCGCTTCTCGACCGCGCCGAAGACAATATCGATACGATCATCCCCGGCTATACCCATCTGCAGCGTGCGCAACCCGTCTCGTTCGGGCACGTTCTGACGGCCTACGTTGAGATGTTCGGGCGCGACGCCGAATCATTCTCGCAAGCCCACAAATCCTCAGATGTGCTCCCCCTCGGTAGCGGCGCCCTCGCTGGCGCCACTTACCCGCTCGACCGGGAATTCGTCGCCGAACGTCTGGGGTTCTCGCGCATCAGCGCTAACTCGATGGACGCCGTCTCTGACCGCGACTTTATCCTCGACTTCATTTTCGCCGCGGCCAAGACCATGACGCACCTCTCCCGCCTCTGCGAAGACGTCGTCATCTGGTCCTCCGAAGAGTTCGGCTTCATCCGGCTCAGCGATGCCTATTCCTCCGGTTCCAGCATGATGCCCCAGAAGCGTAATCCAGATTACGCCGAACTGATCCGCGGCAAATCAGGTCGCGTCTACGGTTCGCTAGTCGCGGTGTTAACCACACTCAAGGGCCTCCCGATGACCTACAACCGCGATCTTCAAGAAGACAAGCCCCCAATGATGGATGCGGCCGACACGGTTGCCGCGTCGCTAGCGGCAGCGACGGGCATGGTTGGTGAGATGTCAATCAACCACGATCGCATGAAAGCGGCATCTCAAGGCCAAGAAATCCTGGCCACAGACTACGCCGACTACCTCGTCCGCGAACACGACCTACCCTTCCGCGAAGCCTACGTCAAGGTAGCCGCCCACACTCGAGGCGAACCAACCGGCGACATTGACCTCCCCAACATCTCAGCAACCGAGTCCCTCGCCACCCGCGACATCCCCGGCGGCACCGCCCCCAACCGCGTCCGCGCAGCCATCATGCGCGCCTACGGCGAGTTGGGAGCGGCGAAATTGGCCGGCGAGTGGTAGTTCTGTCTACCCCGTATATCGCAGCATCCTCTCAACGAAATCATGCACCAAGTCGCGGTTCTCAGGGATCTTGTCGGGATGCAGGAACCCATGATAGAAATTCGCATGCAGCATCTCTGCCACTTTAAATAGGGGCAAAAGCGCGTCATCTTGATAGTCTTCACCGAATTCTCGCACCGCGTCTACCGCCGCACGATGACCATTCGGTGCCATCCCGCGCCGATGCATCTCGGCGGTGACTGCGTGAGACGCGGCTCCCCACAGCTTTTCCGATGCTTGGAGAACATCCCCCACTTCATACTCCCGATCCGCGTCGATCAAAAATTGACGCGCCGTCTCAACATGTTCTGCAGCAAGCATATATATGGCCCCGTACAGTAGTTTCGGTTGCAATTCAGTCTACAACGCAGTCTATGTTGTACATACCCAACAACCACTCGCAAGAACGTCCAGGACAACTGTGTATTCGTATAGTTAAACATCGGCACATGCTCCTGAATCGCGCAACACTTCCGATTACGGCACTCCCAGATTGTTTAACGCCATAGCAGCCAGCGTCGCATCTTGGCGCGGTATTGCAATCCTCATCGTCGCTTGGATCATCATCGCCGGCGTCATCCAGACCGTCTCTCCCAGCATCGAAGACGTTTCGACCAGCGAACAATCCGAGTTCTTGCCCAACGGCACCGAGGCGCTAGAAGCCCTCGAACTTGAAAGCGAAAAGTTCCCGGCCTTCGAAGGCCTGCCCGCCATTCTGATCTATCGGAATCCGTCAGGTATATCTGATCAGGACATAGCCCTCGTAGCCGAGATCGACGCGCTCATCCGCAATGACGAGAAGCACGAAAACATCGCGCTAGTAATCTCCGATTTCGGTCAATCAGATTTCGGTGGAAACGCGCAGGGGCCCGAACAATCCGCACCGGAGACGGCGCGAGAACCTGCGATCTCTCCCGACGGTACCGCGATCACCATCACCGTCGTCATCGCCGGTTCACCAGCTAGTGAAGAATTCGCGGCCACCGTCGATTGGCTGCGTTCGCTCGACGAAGACCTCATGGTTGAACTTCCTGCCACGGTCCAAGTGACCGGACCCGCCGGGATCCTCGCCGACGCCATCGTAGTTTTCCAGAGCTTCGACTTCCGCGTCAGCGCCATCACCATCGTCCTCGTTCTCGTCATAATGCTCATAATCTACCGCTCACCATTGCTCGCCCTGCTGCCCGTCGTCACCGTCGGCGTGGCATTGATCGTCGCCCAATCCATCGCCGCACTCCTCGCCGACAACTTCGACCTCGCCCTTAACGGGCAAGTTACGGCGATAATGGCCGTGCTCATGTTCGGCTCCGGAACCGACTACACCCTCTTCATCGTCTCGCGCTACCGCGAAGAGCTTCCGTTGCACGACAGTAAATTCGCCGCCATCGCGGCTACCATGCGCGCCGTCGGTCCATCCATTGCCGGCAGCGCCGGCACCACCATCGTAGCCATGATGGCCCTCGCCCTTGCCCTATCCGGAAGCCTGAAGACCATGGGGCCGATGCTCGCGATGGCCATCGCCGTAATGCTCATCGCAGCCTTGACGTTGATCCCAGCCGTCCTCGTCGCCATGGGACGTGTTGCATTCTGGCCCATCAAATCAACCCAGCCAAGCGGAAAAGAGACAGGTGTCTGGCACCGCGTCGGTACGCTGGTCACAAAACGACCTGGAACGCTCCTCGCGGTTACCGCCGTCGTTATGATCGCCCTAACCCTCGGACTCTTCGAATTCAAACCACGTTTCAGCTTTGTCGAAAGCTTCGCGGACAGCGCAGAGTCGAAGGTCGGCTTTGAAACCCTCAAGTCCGCCTATCCGCCTGGTGAGCTTGCACCCACTACCGTGTACGTCTCAAAAGAAGGTGTGTCGGTCCTAGAACATCTGCAAGCCATCGAAGACCTCTCCGCAACACTAGTCGCCGATCCCGCGGTCAACAGCGTGACGTCCATCACCCGCCCACTCGGCGAGCCGCTACCGGTTGACATCGCAGAGGTCCAGCCGCTCGTCGCCATGATGCCCGACGACCCCGGCGAGATCGCCCAACTCATGGCTCTTCTGCCGCCCGAACAAGCACAACTAGCAGGCACGTTCCTCGCCGGACAGAGACTGCTCTCCACCGATCGCACGACGACCAAATTGGAAGTCGTCCTCAACGATGATCCTTACGACACTGCCGCGATGGACACTGTCCAGCGCTTGCGAGAAACCGCCCCGAATGCCGTCGCCACTTCATCGCTAAGCGGCGCCACGACGTTAATCGGAGGTGAATCGGCAACTAACCTTGACAGCCGAACCACGACCATCCGCGACTTCCGCGTCATCGCGCCCATCGTCATCATCGCCATTTGGATCATACTGGCCATCCTCCTAGGCAGCGTCGTCGCGCCCACCTACCTGGTCATCAGCGTCATCCTCAGCTTCGCCGCTGCACTCGGAATCTCCATCCTCATCTTCGAAAACATCTTCGGGCACGACGGCATGGCCCTCGACTCCATATCTTTCATCTTCGTATTCCTCATCGCCCTCGGCGCCGACTACAACATCTACATCATGTCCCGCGTTCGGGAAGAGACCCGCAACCGAGGCCTGGTCGAAGGCACTCGCTACGCCATCACCCGAACCGGAGGCGTCATCACATCCGCCGGCATCATCCTCGCTGGAACCTTCTCCGTCCTCACCACATTCCCCCTTCTCGACATCTTCCAACTCGGCTTCACAGTAATGCTCGGCATCCTCATCGACACCTTCGTCGTCCGAGCCATCATGGTCCCCGCCATCGTCATGAAGCTAGGCGAACTAAACTGGTGGCCATCCAAGACGCCATCTCTTCGTTCTTCACGCTAGGCTAGCAAAGCGAGACGCAAGGGGGCTTCAACGGTAGCATCAAGGTTGCCCACGCTAGCGGAGGAAATGCCGCGGCAAAGGGGTATCATGGGGCTTGACAGTTAAAGTGTCGATCTCTTTAGGAGCGATTTCGTTGACGATCTCCAAGAAATACACGATGCGCATATCGCGACTTACCGTTGACAAGTTGGGCATCCAGATGTACGACCGAGTTTCCGCCGTGTTGGCAGAACTCATCGCTAACGCGTACGACGCGGATGCTGAACACGTAAAGATCATGCTTCCTTTTGGCGAATACCTCGCCCGCCAAATCTCGGGCGAGATCGTGGATCAAGGGTTCGAAATCTTAATTGAAGATGACGGTTCTGGGATGACAGAATCGGAAATCCTAGATTACTACTTGAACGTCGGTTACAACCGACGCGCTAAGCGCGGTGACCGCAGCCCAAAGCATCAACGCAGAATAATGGGAAGAAAGGGGATCGGTAAGCTGGCCCCATTCGGTATTTGTAGGGAAGTGGAAGTCTTGACCGCTGGCGGCACTAAAACCCAACACGGTTATCCCGTTTCAAACTTGATCCTCGATCTCGATGACATTTTGGAGGAAAAGATCAATGAAAAAGGTGAGATCGAGCCTTATCATCCACAACCCGGAGATCTTGACGAAACCTACTCACCTTCTGTTGGTACCAAACTCATTCTGAGACGATTTGATCGCAGACGCGTTCCTACCGCGGAAGAATTAGATCGTCAGTTGGCTGCGCGTTTTGGCTTGCAGCAAAACGATTGGCGTGTTCAGTTGACCGACAGCAAAGCAACGCACCAAACTATCGAATTGGGCACTTTGAATGTGGACATTATGGAGGGTACTTGTATCAATGTTAGCGGCATCCCAGTTGAAGTTGAAGGTCAGTTTCACCCAGTATCAGGTTGGGTTGGGTATGCCAAAGATCCTTACAAAGATGAGGTCATGGCAGGCGTGCGGATTTATGCTAGAGGGAAAATCGTAGCACAAACCCGGGACTTTGACATTAGGACTGGATTCACCGGCGAATTCAAGATGAGGAGTTATCTGACGGGCGCGATCCATGCTGAGTGGCTTGATGAAGACGAAGACTTCGTTCGGACTGACCGACAGGACATAATTTGGAATTCTGAATATGGGGATGCGTTTCGAGAGTGGGGGCGCAACCTGCTTAAGGAGTTGGCATCTAAAGCGGAAACGAGTTCTAGAACCCGGCTTTGGGAGGTTTTCTCCGAAGCCTCAGGTCTGCAGGAGCGTTTACAATATGCGCACCCTGATGATCGAACCGTGCGAGACTCAGTTTTGAGAGCAGCGCGTACATTGATCGCACGCTCGGATCGAGATTCGTTGGCGGATCCAGAATATGTCGAACGTGTCGTGCGCCTGGCCTACGCAATAGGTCCGCACAATGCGTTGTTGGAAACGTTAGACGAAGTCGCATCAACGGCGAACGAGACCATCGACGCTGTACTTGGCTTATTCGAGAAAGCACGGTTAGTTGAAATGTACTCCTTGGGGCAAGTTGCACAAGAAAGGATGGATGCGGTTCAACAGCTAGACAGATTTATCGGCGATCCAGACACTAGTGAACGTCAATTGCAAGAGCTGTTAGAGAAGACGCCGTGGATAATATATCCAGATTGGACACCGTTAAGTTATAACCAGAGATTAGCATCAACGAGGAGAAATTTTGAAAATTGGTATCTCGTAAATCGAGGACATTCTATAATCACTTCAACTATCAATAATTCCACAAAACAACCTGATTTTGTAATGTTGAGTCATTTAGGTTCTATCGAAATCATCGAAATCAAAAAGCCGCAACATGCATTAATCGATGATGAATTCAATCGTGCATTTGGTTATTTGGACGCAATGTCAGAATTCATCGATACCAATCCCGAAGTCAAAAGTGAATTCCCACGCGCGAATTTGACTATCGTATGTGACCATTTGAATCTGTCCACTGTTTACACTAGCGCTCTAGAGAATGATCTTAGGATCGAGCACAGGCCTTGGCATGCATTATTGCACACGACCAATCGTAGTCACGAAGATTTCTTGAGGGTTGTCGGCGAACTGCAAGGCGAACTACCACGTACAACATCAGATGACGTTCTCACTACGCAACGGTAGATGTTTCTGTGTACTACAGTTATTATCGCTTCAGATTGGACACGATACCCGTATATGGTAATGCTATATATATCGCGGTAGTAATATTCTCTATGGTATCGACCCGCCATTGTTGCACCATTGGAGTCAGCAGCGACTGGTCTTCCCAGGCCCTGAACGATAGGATTCAAGGTGTTAGCATTGCCCTCAAACATACTCTATTGCTTTTGACGCCGACTACAGGTGTTAAAAGCCTCATCAACCGTAGCGCCCCGCAATGATTAACCAACCCGTCCGAAATTTCGTACTGAGGTCGAAACCAGACCTTCGAAGAGACGCCACCGCCGTGTCGTTGTTCTCAGGTGCCGGGTTGAGCGACTTGGGTTTCGCACTGGCCGGCTTCAATTTCGTTATTCAAGTGGAATCTGACCCCAAACGATCAGCGATCGGCGCCGACAACTTTCCTGAATCCACTTGGATTACTGGCGACGTACGTACCCATCACGATGAGATAGCATCTCGATATCAAGCCGCAACGCAACGGCGATTAGACCTTTTAGTAGCAACTCCACCTTGCCAGGGGATGAGCAGTTCGAATCCAAGCAGAGGTAAACGTCAAACCCCAAAGGCGAGAGCTTTGGATGAGAAAAACCGCTTGATCCTCGAAGTTATCCCTGTTGCTAGATCACTTAATCCTAGAATTATTGTAGCAGAAAATGTTCGGCAAATACTGACACTCCACGTAGATCACGATTGCGTGTCAACGTCGATCGTTGACATACTCCGTGAAGAACTCCCCGAATACGAGGTCTTTTCACGGGTTGTCAATGTAGCGGACCACGGCATCGCACAGATTCGAAGGCGTGCGCTAATAATCGCAGTTCACAATCAAGAACGATGGCTACGATCGATCATCAGGCGCAACAGAACCCTCTGGCCTTCGCAAATGCATTCAGATCGGCCGACTGACGGTATGCTGCCATGGGTTACAGTCCAAGAGTGGCTAACCGCCATGAAGTACGAAACGTTGGATGCAGAATCTCCTGAAACCGGGCGTGGCAACCACCCTCTACACTTTGTACCGACTTACGGACCAGACCGTTATCTTCAAGTTAGCGACATACCATCCTACTCCGGAAGAAGCGCGTACGAAAATGACAATTGCCGTTCCTGCGGTTATTTCCCGGTTCCGTTGGGTGAAATCTTATGCCCTAAATGTGGGAACACAATGCGAAATCGTCCTTACGTCGACAAAGAGGGTGACATTCGTCTAGTAAAAGGATTCAAATCAAGTTATCGCCGCATGCATCCTAACAGACCGTCTTACACGATCACAACTAATTCCAGTCATGTCGGCAGCGACTTTAAGATCCATCCATGGGAAAATCGTGTACTCAGTATCCTTGAATGCGCGGACCTTCAAACCGTGCCAAGATTCTACGACTGGACGCGCGCCCAAGAAAACCAAAATTACTATCTGATACGGGCTCTAGTAGGTGAAGCATTCCCGACTTACTTTACATATTTACAGGGATGCGTCTTGGTCAAATTGCTATCCGAGAACGTTGTTACGCCCCAGATGTATGCAAGAGAGTTTTCACAAATAGCGGCTTGACAGAGTACAGTTGTTTGACTCCTACCCCCTACCCCACAAACTCCCCCAACGCCCCCAAAATCCTCCCACTACGCCCATTAACGTTCGGCTCGCTAGCGAAAAGCATCCGATAGCGTTGCATCATTGCCTGAGTATCAGAGTCATCCGGGTCCAACCCCAGCATCCTAGCAACAACATTATCGATCTCATACCGGTTCTTGTCGCGGAAGCAGAACACGAAAGGCTCCAGCGTTAACTTCGACAACCGATCGAAGTGTGCATCTGCGATTGACCTAGCCGTTTCAGCCTCAGGCGTATCAGCGTGAAAAGCGGGACACGGAATACCTGCGATCGCACCGACCTGAACCGCGGCACGCGGCCCTCGTTGCCCCTTTTGCCCATACGCTCGTCGCACTATCGCACCGAAAATACTGTTGCTGAACAGTGTGATGCATTTCGCATTCTCGTCCGAAACGTTTTGAAACGCATTCCAAGTTCTCCCGCCATGAACAAGAGCTCTAGTTTTCGCCACTGCCAACGCTTGAGATGCCCAAGCCAAATTTCGGTTGACGAACCATCTGCTACGTTGCGCCGTCACTTGCCTGGCGAGTTTGCGGTCAATCGTCGAGCCACCATGTGTCGGCTCCACGATTAGTTTGGTTTGGTTCTTGCCGTCGGCGGCCCACATAGATCTGTGCGTCGGTCTCACGGGCAACTCATCCAATGACGTCCATTCAAATGCGCCAATCGGATCACCGCCAGACGGATATCCAATCGTATGGTGTGTCGGCCCGGTGTCTGCGAGTTCACTCAGCGTCGTCATCGGCAACGACATTGGTGTTGACACAAATAGTTCGGGATCGTAAACATTACCATCAAGCAATTCCTCCGCAATCGCTACCAAATCAACGTTGCGATTCCCTATCGCGCCCCAAGGGTCCCCGGGTCCACGTTGAGTTACTCTTGTCCAATTGCCCCATCTCGTCGCACCAGATTTTTCGTCAGCCGGTATCTCAGCAATTTCCCGCGCCAGAGAATATCCTTCCGACATTGTTCCCGGCGCACTACCCAAATTGACGCAAAGAAGATCCGTCGGGCGCCAACGGTCGGGACGTTTCTTGCGCTTAGTTGCAACTACCAGCATTTCGCTCATTTGAGTGTCGGCGCTCATGCTCTGAAGATCCGAGGAACTGGTGTTGGTAATTATCGTGACATCTTCGAAATCCTTCTCCATGCCGATTCGCCAAGCAGTCCAACTACCAGCATGAGCCGCGGTCAACGGCAACACATGCGCGAAAACCCCACCCGGCTTCAAACGTATATTGCTCATATTCCCGAAATCGCTACCCAAACCCGCCTGCCCGTGAGACATTTTCCAGCCATACTTCGACGCGACAGTGCGAAGCGGCGACAATCCTGTCGTCGCTTGCCTACGACCTCTGCGAGGACGCGAATACGGCGGATTCATCAACGCCCAATCTACGCTACCAACTGGAATCCGTACCGTGCCATTGTTGTTGTCCTGATCCGGACTCATACCCCGTCCACCGCTACCCAGCATGTCCGAAATCCCTGTGCTCTCAGGATTCAACAGACACAAAGACCCCGCCTCATGAGTAACCACCGCGATACGACAATCATGGTAATCCTGTGTCACTTCCATATCCGTAAGCCGCTTCGCCGTCAAAGTCCCAGCGATTCCATCCACATCCAACGCGATGATGTGATTCTCCATCCGCTTCCTATGCAGATTCGGATCATTGCCGTCCTTCAGCAAATAAAGCCGCCGCAATGCACGCTCGCCAGCCCCTATCAGAGTGCCCGTCCCACTCGCAGCATCCATCAGATTCACCGAAGCGATCTCCTCTACCGACCTATCGTTGAACCTCTGCGCCGACAACGTCGCCAACAACTCCGCCACCTCCGGCCTTGTATAGTGCGCCGCCCGCTCCTCACGATCCGTAACCAACCGCTGCCACAACTCACCCGCGAAGTTGTAGACATGCTTCGCCTGCAATTCGTTAACTTCATCACTCAGCTCCTCGAGTCTTCTCAGCACCTCCGAAACTATGCCAGACCTTCCGACCACCGAGAGACTAGACTTCGCAAGTTCGATCACCGGAACGTAGTTGACGCCTTCAATAATCTTCCACGCATCGATCAGATGTCGTTGACTGAGTATGCCGAACCTCGAGTTCTGCCTGAGTGCCTTCGTTGTTTCCAAACCCATAGACCGCAACGTCGGACTGTACGAAGCAAGATCGTTGTGAAGATCGATCGTAGTCAACCAGATCGCGCAAACTATCCGCGTCGCATCCTCTACAGAATCAGCACCTACGATATCGGCAAGCTCCGCAAGGACATCGTCGCCAATCGCCGTCATTGACCGCAACCCGTTCAGCATAGCCTTACCCAGCGAATCTATGTGCTCAGCCACCTCAGCGCTGCGTCGGTCAATCTCCAACTGCGGCACCTGCGCATATTCGCAATACGCCACAAGATCAACCGGACGCGAAACCATCGGCTCCTCCGGCCACACCCCTGCAGCCGATACCAACTGCACACTCAACACCGGATCGTTACGCTTGAGTAGAGCCAGAAATTCCGATCGCGTCAAACCCTTACACTCTTCGCCAATACCCACCGCGATCACCTCCGCCAATTCCCACGATTCGCCGACAAGCCGCTCGCCCAACCGCGACTGGGCATCACCAACCGCCGGCCGACCATACTCCGTCTCCACAACCACCGCCCGACGCCCATGTTGACGCACCACGATGTCCGGCCGACCGCCACTCCCCACCAGTGTCTGAGACCGCTCCGCGTTGGCATCCCAAGCAACCCCGATGCCATTCAGATAATCGGCTATCGCACTGTTCGCGTCAGGCTCGGTCAGGTTGCCGATCGTCGTTGGCGTAGTCATCACGTCAAAAATCTAAATACTCAACATCGCGCATCAACACGATGGTACCCCAACGCCCAAAATCCTAGTTGAGCCAATTAACCTCAAACTTGCCGGAGTTGCAGCATTTTGCCAAACTCCGACTCGCGCATCAACCGCCTCCACAACTTCACTCCGCCAGCAACATCCGTCCGCGCTTGTTCAGTGTCCGAATCTCACGTGCCGAGAGCTTGATCTTCCGCTCTTGACCGTTCACCAACACTCGCCGCGACTGCAGATTCGGCTTGAACTGACGCTTTGTCGCATTCAACGCGTGGCTCCGGTTGTTGCCGAACTGAGGTTTCGGCCGCGGACCTAGCTTCAAGGCGGCTCGGATCTGCTCTTCGGACATATACGTGGACATGGCGCGTTTCTTCGATTTCGTGGCTCTGGCAGGTTCCGCCAATCGATTGCACGCGACGCCGCAATCGGAGCGGTTAACAACGATTAGGATAACATCGCGGAGAGTTCGGAAGCACCATTCGAGCCAACGCCAAGCACCGAGCCGCCTACATTCTGGGAATACTTTGATGCCAATGGCCACCACGACAAGCAACGGTTACCTCCTACGTGATCTCGCCCAAGCCGCTCTCGCTGCAATCGCCACCAATCAGGACCAGCTCAACGCTCTCAACGTCTTCCCCGTCCCCGATGGCGATACCGGCACCAACATGGTGCTGACGATGCGCGGCATCGCATCCGACATGGAGACCACCGCTACCGCTCACGTTCCAGCAACCGCCACGGCGATGGCCCGCGCCGCGTTGCTCTCTTCCCGAGGCAACAGCGGACTCATCATGGCCCAACTATTCCGTGGCCTCCGCGACGCCATGACCGATGTCGCCGAGGTCAATGGCGAAAACTTTGCCCACGGCCTGACTTTAGCCGCCGATATGGCCTACGGCGCGGTGCCAAACCCGGTCGAAGGCACTATGCTTACCGTGATCCGTGAAGCAGCCGAGGCCGCAGTCAAAGTCGCTGAGCAAGGCGCAAACGTAAACGATGTAGTCGAAACCGCCGCGAAACAAGCCCTCGACACCACCGAGCGTACACCGGAGATGCTCGCCGTCCTCAAAGAGGCTGGCGTAGTCGATGCCGGCGGGTTCGGTCTCTCAATCATGTTCATCGGCATGTCCCAATACCTCCGCGGCGAAGGCGACGGCTCGGTCTCAGTCACTGCCCCAGGCATCGAAAACCTCGTCGGCGAAAGCGGTGTCATTATCGACACTTCCTCCCTCGACATCGCCGAGGAAGAAGCCTGGGGATACTGCACCAACATCGCAATCGAAGGCTCCGCCATCAACATCCCTCACCTGTCCGAACAGTTCAACAAAATCGGACGCTCAACCGTCGTCGCCGGCGACGAGACTATCGCCAAGATCCACGTCCACATGGAAGACCCCGGTGAAGCCGTCAGCCTTGCCGTCCGAAACGGTGCCCTCACCCTCAATGTCAGCATCCAGAACATGGACGCCCAGACCACTGAGTGGGCCGAAAATCGACGCGCCGACGCCGCAACCGCCGAGCAACCCATCGAGCCCGTCGACATCGCCATCGTCGCCGTCGTCGCCGGCGACGGTATGGCCAACTACTATCGACAAGCCGGCATGGGCTCCACCTTCATCGTCGAAGGCGGCGACACACTTAACCCAAGCGTCCAAGACCTCCTCGAAGCTGTCGAAGCCGCACCCTCCGACCAAGTTATCCTCCTCCCCAACAACAAGAACATCATCGGCGCCGCCGAGCAGGCATCCGAACTCACCGAAAAGTCTTCCATCGTCATCGCCACCCGATCCATGCAAGAAGGCATCGCGGCGATGAGCGCCTTCGACCCGGACATCGACCTCGAGGAAAACACCGAGGAGATGGCCGACATGCTCGAAGGCCTCCACGTCGGCTCCGTGTTTCGAGCATCGCGCGACGCCACCATGGGCGGCGTTCACGTCCAGCAAGGCCAATTCATGGTCATCGTCGACGGCGAGACCGTAAGCGCCTCCGACGACGAACTCGCAATGCTAATCGCGGGAGTCAACACCGTCGTGCACCACGGCGCACTAGTCGCCGTATACGTTGGCGAAGAGATCGCCGCCGACACCGCCCGCGCGGCCGAAACTCGCCTAACCCAAGAACTGACCCATTACAACCGCATAGACATCCAGTTCATCCGCGGCAACCAACCCCACTACGCCTATCTGTTCGCGGTTGAATAGGGCGACGCGTCGCCGATCGCTTTGTCGTTCACCTATGCGACTCAAACGCGTTTGTCGCTCATTTACCCCCGAATATGATTGTCAACGCAACTCGCTGCCAGTTCAATCCACCAGATGCGCGTTCAGATACTCCCGGTCCATCTCGATGCCGATCCCTGGACGGGTTGGATCGAGGTGTATTTTGTCGCCGCGGATGTCTAGCGGGACGTCCATCAGGCAGTCGTACGCGTGCAGATCCGCCCGTGATGTCTCGACGCGGTAGCAGTTGGGCACTGTGATCATTACCTGCGCACCGGCGATCACGTTGATCGGACCGCTCGCATCGTGTGGCGATACGGGTATGTAGTACGCCTCGGCCTGGATGCAGATCTTCTTTAGCTCTGATATTCCGCCCGTCCACGTGATGTCCGGCATGATGAAGTCCGCCAGGCCCTGCTCGAGGATCGGAACGAACTCCCACCGCGTGTGAATTCGTTCGCCTACGCAGATCGGCACGTTCGTCGCGTCCCGAACCTGCTTCAGCGCCGTGTTCGACTCCACCCCTACCGGCTCCTCGAACCAGAATATGTCGTACGGTTCCAGCGCCTTCGCCAACCGAATCGCCGTTGGAACATCGAACCGAGCGTGGTTGTCGATCAAGATCTCGATGTCTGGACCCACGGCTTCTCGAGCCGCTGCGATCCGCTCCACACCAAGGTTTTCAGCCTCGGCGGTTAGCCGGCCGGACATGTAGCCGTCGATCTCGTCTGAATGATGCGGATGCCAAGGGTCCGTCTTGATCGACGTCTGACCGGTGGCCACGATCGCCTGGCAGTGCTGCGCCAGCTCCTCCGGCGTGGCACCGTCTTGCGGATGGCAGTAAACATCGACCGCATCACGAACCGGGCCGCCTAGCAATTCATATACCGGCACCCCCAGCACCTTTCCGCGGATGTCCCACAAAGCGATATCGATACCCGAGATCACACTCGTCGTCGCGCCTCTCGAACCCATATACGTGAAATGCCGGAAGACCTTGTGCCAGATCTTCTCGATATTCTTCGGGTCATCGCCCTTCAGCAGTTCCGACACCCGGGAAATCAATGACGCAACGCCCCGGTTCGCCTGATCCCGAGTGCAAGTGATCTCGCCCCATCCCGTGACTCCCTCGTCCGTATCCACCGACACGAAGAGATACTCCCGATTTCGCACCTCGCTGCCACTGTCATGTGCGGTCGGCAGGAACGGCGCCGGGGCCGAGATCAAATATGGCGTTATCTTAGTTATCTTCACTGCTCGATCTCCCTCAAGATGGCATCGATTATCTGCGACATATTGTCGAAATCACGTGCTCCGCGGAACTGCAAACGAACTTCCTCGCCATTCTTGTCGACATACGCGAGGAAGATAGTTGGAGTGGATTGTACGCCCATCGCCTCGCCCCGTGCCCGGTCGATCTGCCACGTGGCGTTGTGCCGACCCGACACGAGACACTCGTTCATCGCCGCCACATCCAGACCCAGCTCCGGCACCAACTCCCCGAACAGCGTCTCCGAAATCTCATCCTGGCGCTCGTAGACCGCATCCACGTATGCCCAGAAATGCTCCGAACCTTGTTCGCCTGCGCACTCCGAATATTCGGCCCCGATCGCCGACTCCTGAGACAGGATCGGGAAGTGGAAATAGATCGACCTCACCAGCCCATCGGCGATATACGTTTCACGCATCTGGGCAACCGTCCCGCGGTGCCAACTACCGCAATGCGGTCAGACGAAGTCCGAGAATTCGAACATCGTGATCGGCGCATCGGGATCCCCTAACGAGTTGTAGCCCCGATTGGGCACATTCACGCTGGCCTGCTTCTCAACGACCTGTTCCGTGACCTCATCCGTCACCACAGCGGTCGCCGTCGGCACGCGTGTCGAAGTTGGAACCGCCGTAGCGGCCTCGACAACCGTCTGAGAATCTGGCGGCACCACCAGCTCTGCCGTCAGAGAACTGCCACCGGGCCCGCCTTCATTCTGAACCCCGCAACCAACCAAAACCAACGTGCCCAACAGCACCAAGCCAACGACGATCACAGAACGGAACAGCATTCGATGAATTCTACTTTGCCGATGGCTAAAGCCGTTGATTGATCCTTGCACTGTGGGGGGTGTCTGAACCGCGGATTACGCAGATTTTCGCAGATGGGCTCGGATGGGTTGTGGTTGTTGTGGATGTTTTCGTTGATGGGAGGGGCGGTTCGCGAACCGCCTCTACGGGTTGGACGGCGTCGCCAATTTCGGTTGGGGTGTGTGATGGGATTGGGTTCTTTGCAAACTGCCGTCAGACCGGCGAAAACCGGCGCTTAAGCGGACGGAACGTCCATCCAGAGGTGTGGAGGACACTCTCTAGAATTGATATTGGAAGGTTTTTAGCTCATGACAACCTCGACAATCTCACCGCCAGAACGCCGCCAAATCGCGCTCGATTTTTTGGCGGCATCGGATCACGAGTTCGAGATTGGGGACGTCTTGCAGGGCGCGGAGAAGCTGTGGGGCGCAGCGGCGCACGCCATTATGGCGGTTGCGCAGGAACGCGAATGGCCGTACCAGAACCACCGTTCATTGAAGAATGCCGCGATAAAACTCGCAACCGAACGGGAAGATCCGTTGATCGAAGCACACTTCGCCGTCGCCGAAAAGTGTCACATCTACTTCTACCACGGCATCATGGAAGAGTGGGAACTTGACGCTGACCGACGACTAGCCCGCGACTTTGTGCTGCGGGTGTTGAGGTAGAGGTCGAAACTCCCGTAAACTGCGAATGTGACGTGAACCCGGCGGCGGGTTGGACAGTGCATTTCGGCCGCATCATCGTCGCTCAAGCCGTAACCGAGGATTTGCTGATTGTGACGGCCGACAACCTGATCAGACGCTACCCAGTCTTCATCGTTTGGTAACATCCCCGTATCTCTCACCACGCCACCTTCTCCTTGGCACAGCGAAGGGGAGCGCGGGAGCGAAACGACTGCGGAGGATACTCAGCGACGGACTTGCAGGGGATTCCCGCAACCACCGACGTTCCCGCGAACGCATCTTCGATTCCGTTCCTAAGTCAAATCTCAGAACTGGTTTCGTGAGAGCCCCAGCATCCATGTCACGAAAAACGCCGCCAGGATCATCCCGATTCCGACCACGATGAATATCGCGGAAACTGCGTCCACCAAGAACAGCGTGACATCAACTGATCGCATTCCGTAGGTAGGCGTTGCGGCTATCGGATCATGGATACCGAGTTTCCATATTGGTATGGTCACAGGCAAGGCGAACAAATCAATGAATCCGCCTAGAATGATGGTTGCAACCGTTCTCATGTTCTTACCTCCAAGTTTGATCTCCCCTTACTGGAAGAGGTTGTAAATGCCCCGCGCCCAGACGCCTCTGACATTCAGAGCAATCTTCATCTCGGCGAGGCAGTTCGATGGTGGGTCTAGGATCATTGGGTCGGTACTTTAACCAACATATTGTCTCCGGCATTTCCAGGATCTCCAAAGTACGAAAGAGGTATTGGTCAACTGCGTGAGCGCATGCCACCGCATTCAAAGTAATGACACTCGGGTTCGTTACCTCATCTACGTAGCGTTGTGCCTCCCTTTGTTCGGGTGACGTCGCCTCTTCTGCTAGACGACCAGGATCTATAAGTTCGTTGCACCAAAGGCAGGACTCCCCCGGCGTCAAATAGCGCACAACCGAGAATACGTCCAATATGGCCCCAGTTTCGGCATTGCTGTCAACTTTGGCGCCAACTTGCCACGTCGGAATCAGATATTGGTGACATAATGCGTTGACCACCAACCGCGCCTGCATCGTATCCGCGGCCAAAAACACAGCGTCGCAGTCGACGAGATGTTCCACGACCTCTCCCTCCACTACGTTGCCGTCGATTGCTTCGAATTGAATCGACGGGTTGGCTTCGCGTGCCACGCGCTCCGCGATGGACACTTTGCTTGAGGGTTTTCTGCCAAACACGCGCGCCAATATGGGCAACCAAGGCCAAGGGTTCAAATCCGTTAAACGTGCACCAACTACCCTTGGGTTATTCGTGATATCAAGACAATCGTCATCGACTACGACGAGATGACCGACGCCAAGTCGCGAGAGGTATTCGTTGACAAGTGACCCCGCGCCTCCAGCTCCTATTATGGCAACCTTCTGAGCCGAGAGAATTTCTTGGCCTCGATCACCGAACAGCCTCACCTGGCGGTCGTATTGCGGATCAGAATTCCGACTGATCGGGGGTGACGGATGTCGAATTCTTTGATTCCGACCCACGATGACTGTGTTGTCAAGAGCCAACTGACGATCGTGTGATATCCAAATGTCTCCCGCGATGGCTCGCTTGCCCAAAACGAGCGCCCCAACAGGCGGGCCGTCGAGAATATCGATCAAGGCGGGATACCCGCGTTCATGCGAATCCATGTCGTCTTCAGAAAAACCGACGCAATCATTGCTTTGGTGGTTATGAACTGCGAGGTACGCGAGCCCTTCATCAGCACACGCAAGGGCGCATCGTCGTACGAATTCTGCTGTAAGCATCCGATGACCTCGGACACCCGGTACGTAATCGATACCGTCGGCGGCCAAAAACAACCGATGGCCTAGTAAACGGCTGCCTCTATCAGTTTCGACCACCGCAGCACCAATAACGGCACCGTGTTCGCCTTCATCACCGGGGAAAAGATGATTCTCAAGTGAGGTCGCCATTGCGAACGGCAGCCGCAGGTAGATTGGCCCACTTATAGATGTTGAAACCACTGAATGACCTTGTTGACTTTTAGAGCCGCAGTATCCACCGCAGGATTCAATCGATTGCTTCGCCTCGACAACTGCAAAGCCGAATCGCCGTCAAACGAAGATTCCGAAATTCCTTCGCCGTGTGGTTGACCATCGACACGCGTCACATCGGCAGAAATGAACAGAGGGTAGATATCAGCATGCGGATACTGGAATCCGATCGCAAACTTCATCCATGTTTGCCTCGGTGTATACGAGGGACCGAGATCAATCGGGTCGATTGTGACGACCGCACCGCCATCGTCGACAGGGCGCACCACTAGTTCTGCGTTGGGGAAGCAACGCTGCAACTCTTTGACCGACTGTTCAACCTCGGGGTTCATCGCTTTACCCTTCGAGTCAAGAGTTATCGTCGCCAGCAGTGGCGAAGAAAGTCTTGAACTCGGTTACATCCACCTTGTCGGCATCACCCACAATCGGTTGATTACCGTCGCGGTCCACCCTGGCCAATTGGAAATCCAGGTCGATTGGCAAGCCTGCCTTGATTGCTGCTTCCTTTATCTCCAGACCAGTCGCCGACCTCTCGGCGACAAACACCGGTTTGTGGTTGACGGAAATCTCGTAAGACTCTTTGCTTCCGCGTTCCGTATCTTCTTCGATCGGGGTAATCATTGTGATACCATCCTTGATTCAGTTTTAGGTGCGGAATTGCACCTTTAGAATTTGATTATAGACTGCGGCTTCGATTATTGCAATCAACAGGGAGGAAAAACATGGAACGTCAGAAAGGGAGGTTCGACTGCCAAGGTCTTTACGAGGCACTCGACACGACGAGGCAAGTGAGGTATCTCAACTGGAAACAGGTTGCAACACAATCGGGTGTAAGCGCTTCGACGTTGACCCGGATGGCGCAGGGCAAGTGTCCAGACGTCAACGGATTGGCTGCTCTAACCTTTTGGGCAGGCTTGAAAAGCGATGATTTTGTTCAGCCTAAACCGCAAAAGGAGGACGCCGAACCGCTCGCTATGGTTTCGACGTACCTCAGAGCCGATAAAAACCTGACCCCCAAAGCAGCAGAGATGCTCGACGAGTTGGTTAAGACAGCATATGAACGCCTAAGGGATATGCATTAAGCAATGCAACTGCGACGAGGTTTCAAAACCGAATCGGCTACACTCGTGAAAGATATAAGAGTGGAGCTAGGGTTAAACACTTTGCAAGGTCTCGATCCGTTACGCCTGGCCTCGCACTTAAACATTCCCGTCGTCCCTTTGACCGAATTATCGATTGACACAGCGTTGGCGCGATTCTTCCTACATGACAAAAAGGATGTTTTCTCGGCATTAACTGTTTTCGACGGTTATCGACGCATGATCTTACACAACGATTCCCATTCGCCCGCACGGCAAAATAGCAACCTAGCCCACGAGTTGGCTCATGCGTTGTTGTTTCATGAGCCGACACCAGCTGTGGACCGATTGACAGGTTGCCGAGATTGGAACGAAGTCAGAGAACAAGAAGCAGCGTGGCTAGGAGGTGAGCTACTTGTATCGAGCGACATGGCTCTAGCTGTAGCGCGTGGACGATTGACTAGACAGCAGGCGAAGCAACGCTGCGGGGTAAGCGAAAAAATGTTGAATTGGCGCCTTTACCATTCCGGGGCAATCAAGCGAGCCGAACGCGAACGTGCCCGACGGAGACATAGTTCGCGCCGGCCACATTCTGGTCGTTCGGCCTAATACGTTCATTGAACTCGGAATCTGCCGAGCGGTGACACCCACCTCGCCTCCATACACCCCACATCCGGTCGCTCCACCCGGTTGCTCGGCACCAAATCCACCGCCCACCTTCACCGCCCACGCACCGAAAAAAGTTACGCCATCGAGATCAACCTGATACTCACTACCGAAACTACCCCGCCCACTCCCCCAACGCCCCCAAAACCCCTCGATTCCGCCCGTTGACATTCGGTTCGCTGGCGAACATCAGACGATAGTGCGCCAACATATCGGCCACGTCCGGATCGCTCGGATCTAGACCGATCATGTCCGCCACCACATCATCGATCTGCCACCGATTCTCATCGCGAAAACAATACGCGAACGGCTCCAACTCCAACGCCGACAACGCCGCGAAATTCAGCCCCGCAACCCGCCTCGCATCTGCGCCAGCCGCGGTACCCGCCCCGAAATCTGGACACGGCAAGCCCGGTATCGCGTTCACTTGTATCCTCGCACGTCCGGCCTGACTTGACTGACCATAAGCGTTTCGGACGATACCGCCAAAAACACTGTTGTTCCACAACGCCAAGCAGCGGCCAACTTCGTCATCAAGGTTTTGGAGCGCGTTCCATGCCTGACCACCGTGAACATCGTCGTCTGTGTGTGCAAACGCGAGCGCTTGGGAAGTCCATCTGAGGTTCCTGCTGATGAACCAATTGCTTCTTTGAGCCACTAAGCGTCGCGCGTGGCTCTGCGAAACCGCTGTTCCTCCATGCGTGGGGTCTGTTGCGATCCTGACTTGAGTCTGTGCATTCGCCACCCACATCGACTTCTGTGACGGAGCAACCGGCAATGTTTCCAGCGGCGTCCACTCGAATGCACCAATCGCTTCACTACCCCTCGGATGTCCAATCAGGTGATGCGTTGGCCCTGCATCGGCAAGTTCGCTTAGCGTGACAATCGGCAACGACATAGCGTGTTGATTCATCGTCGCTGGGTCGTAAAGCCCGCCTTCCAGCATCAATTCCGAAACCGCGATCAGTTCAACGTTGCGATTACCGACCGCTCCCCACGGCGACCCGGTACCGTTCTGCTTGAGGCGTGCCCAGCTTCCCCAACCGTCAGTTCCGGTCGATCGAGCGTCGCGTATCGCCGCGATTTTGCGTCCCAACGCGTAACCCTCAGCCATTGTCGCAGGTGCCGCGCTAAGACTCACACACAACAACTCATCAACTTCTGATCCTTCCAAAGCGGTCTCGCGCTTCGTGGCAACCACTAGCATCTCGCCCATTCCAGTGTCAGCGCTCATGCTCTGAAGTTCCGATGTGCTGGTATTAGCGATCACTACGATGTCCTCAAAGTGCTTCACCATCTCCCGTCGCCATTGAGTCCAACTGCCAGTGTGTGCTGCCGTGAGTGGTAGGACATGCGCGAACACCCCTCCGGGTTTCAAGCGCATGTTGCTCATATTCCCGAAATCGCTACCCAACCCAGCTTGCCCGTGAGACATCAGCCAACCGTATCTCGCGGCGACCCGTCTCAACGGCGCCAAACCAGTCGTTGCCTGTTCCCTTCCCCTGCGAGCCCGCGAATAAGGTGGATTCATCAATGCGAAATCCACACTGCCGACCGGGACCCGCACCATGCCGTTATTAGAGGACTGCCCAGGAGTCAATCCTCTGCCGCCGCTACCAAGCATGTCCGTAATGCCCGTTGTCTCAGGATTCAACAGACACAGCGACCCAGCTTCATGCGTGACAATCGCAATCCGACTCTCCTGATAGTCCTGAGCAACCTCCAAGTCCGTAAGCCGTTTCGCAGTCATCGTCCCGGCAATCCCGTTCACATCCAACGCGATGATGTGCTCCTCCATCCGTTTTCGATGCAGGCTCGGATCGCTCCCGCCCTTCAGCAGATAGACCCGCCGTAAAGCTCGTTCACCGGCACCTATCAGCGTCCCAGTGCCGCAAGCCGCGTCCATCAGATCCAGCGATGCCACTTCATCAACCGACCTATCCATGAACCTCTCGGCCGCCAACGTCGCCAAGAGTTCCGCCACCTCGGGCTTGGTGTAGTGCGCTGCACGTTCTTCACGATCAGTTACCAGACGCTGCCACAACTCCCCCGCAAAGTTGTAGACGTGCTTTGCTTGCAAGTCGTTCAGCTCATTGCTAAGTTCCTCAAGATTCCTCAATACTTGTGAAACTATGGCCGATTCTCCAACTGCCAATAGACTAGACTTCGCCAGTTCGATCACCGGAACGTAGTTGACACCCTCAATAACCTCCCACGCATCGATGAGATGCCGCGGCGATAGTACGCCTAGCATCGAGTTCTCACGCATCGCTTGAGTGGTCTCCAGCCCCCTTGAGCGCAACGTCGGACTGTACAAAGCAAGATCTTTGTGCAGATCGATCGTTGTCAACCAGATCGCGCAAACTATACGAGTCGCTTCTTCCGCTGTGTCAGCCTTGACGATGTCCATTAACTCCGCGATCATATCGTCGCCCACCGCCGTCATCGCCCGCAAACCATTCAGCAACGCTAGTCCCAGCGACTCGATATGGCGTGCTACCCTCGCGCTCTGTCTATCGATCTCCAGTTGGGGTACCTGAGCATACTCGCAGTACGCAACCAGATCCGACGGACGCGACAGCAAAGGATCAACCGGCCACACCCCGATCGTCGACACCAGCTGCACCAACAGCACCGCCTCGTCTCGTTTCAGCCGCTCCAAAAACTCCGCCCGCGTATCGCTTTCGCAATCCTCGTCTATCCCAACCGCTATCACTTCTGTCAACTCATACGTCTCACCTACAAACCGCTTCCCCAACCGAGACTCAGCATCTCCAACCGCCGGGTGCCCATACTCGGTCTCTAACACCACGGCCCTGCGACCAGGTTCGCGAACGACGATATCGGGCCTTCCGTTATCGTCAACTAGGGTCTGCCTACGTTCCGCATTTGCAGACCATCCCTTGCCACACTCGTCAAGATACTGCGCGATTGCGCTGTTGGCTTCGATTTCAGGCAGGATGCCGATGGTGGTCGTGGTCATTGGTGAAGATACGGTACTTTGAGATTGGCGTAAAGATGATGGTATCCGACATCACCTACAACGCCGCAATTCCTATCTCTTCGTAGTTGCCCTAGCCAACCCCCGCACCTCATCGCCCACCTTCTCCTCCGCAACACGAAGATCGTATTGCGACTGAAGATTCAACCAGAACTGCGGCTCCATCCCGAACCAGTGGCCGAACCGCAAAGCCGAATCCCCGGTCACCGAACGCTTACCCGCAACGATCTGGCTCACCCGATTCGCAGGCACGTCGATCTGACGCGCAAACTCGGTCGGCGTGACGCCGAATTCTGCAAGTTCGTCCTTCAATATCTCTCCCGGGTGTACCGCTCTTCTGAACATGGTCCAATCTCCTCGGACTAGTGATAGTCCACGATCTCGACGTCCGACGGTCCCGTTGCACCTTGGCTCCAAGTGAAGCAGACTCGCCACTGACGATTGATCCTGATCGAGTACTGACCCGCCCGCGACCCTCTCAGAGATTCCAGCCGATTGCTTGGCAGCGCTCGTAGCGTGTCCAGAGAAGGCGCCGCATTCAAGATCGAAAGCCGCCTCTCAGCCTGCTGCTCGATCCCTTGAAACGTGGCGACGAACTCTCCAGAGGCAAAACGCCGGGTCCGACGATCACGATAGCTCAGTATCACGCGACACAAGAATATCCGTCGTGACGATGTACGTCAAGCGTACATCGTCACAGTCATCAACGAACGACTTTCCTAACCAACACCAAATCCCCAGAATTCTCCATCAAAAATCCCAGTTTAGACAACTCCCCCCAAAAACCGCTCCCACCTCTCCCCCAGCCGCCCCTCATCCGGCCGCTCCACTCGCCCCGTTGCCCTACCCCTCTGGATTCCGGCTTTCGCCGGAATGACGGTGGTTGCGCTCCGCGTCCCCTTCGCGGGCGAAGGGGATGGAGGCGGTGTGCTTTGTTTTTCTCTGGGTTCCCGCGTGCGCGGGAATGACGGTTGGGTCGCGGGAATGACGGTTTGCTGGCGGTGTGCCTCCCCCTGCCCCCTCCTGAAGGAGGGGGTGAGAATGATGGGGTTTGTTTTTCTCTGGATTCCCGCGTCCGCGGGAATGACGGCAGAGACCCCCTGTGATACCTTGCGCTAATGCCCCCCGCCTCTCGTGGACCTGCTCTCGACCCTTACCTTTTCTATGCCGGACGCTTCACGCGTGATGCTGCGCGGTGGATGATGGCGGTGCTTGCGGTCATCTATCTCGCACATATCGGGATTGCCAATACTCAGATCGGTATTATCTTCGGTGCGAGCCTTGCTGGGGGGTTCTTGCTCTCGGTCGTGGTTATGCTCACGAGTCGGGCTGTTCCAACTCGCGTGTGGGCTATCGTCCAGATGCTGATCACGGGTCTCGCGGGGATCGTCCTTATCTACTCCAGCGATCTTTGGTTGCTCATCATTGGTGGCTTTTTTGGTTCCTACGCCGCGAGCGGAGCCCACTTGGGCGGCATGTCGCAGCTGGAACAGACCGGCATTGCCGCCGTGATTCCGCAGGAGGGTCGCACCAAGGCGTACTCGATACTTACGATGTCGTCGGCCGCCGGGCGCGCTACGGGTGCGCTTCTCGCGGGACTATCGACGTTGCTCATCAACAACCTCGACTGGGATCCCACGGACGCGTATCAGACACTCCTGTGGGTGTACGTGGCAATCCACCTGTTCGCGACGCTGGTTTACGCGCTACTGTCTCCGGCTCGGGCATCCCCCGGCGTCTCGCTGCGCTCGACGCGTCCCCCTTCGCGAAGCGAAGAGGGGGTAGGGAGATCAACCATCGCCAACCCGTTTAAGGCCAAGGCTCGGCGTCCCATCCTCACCATCTCTAGCCTCTTCGCCATCGACTCTTTCGCCGGGGGCATGATTTTCGAATCGTTTCTCAGCTTCTGGCTCTTCACTCAGTTCGGAATGTCTGCCGCCGCGATTGGAGGGCTGCTGATCGCTTCGCAGGCACTTAATATGGTCTCGCTGGCTCTCGCTCCCTGGGTCGCTCGCCGCATCGGACTCCTCAACACGCTCGTGTTCACGCAGGTCGTCAGCAACATCATGCTTTTGTTGTTCGCCTTTGCGCCGACCGTCATTATTGCAATAGTTCTCTGGCTCCTCCGCTCGCTCTTTGACGAGATGGATGTCCCGACGCGTCAGGCATACATGATGGGCATTACCGACTCCGACGAGCACGCGATCATGGCCGGCTCGGCGAACCTCGGACGCGGCCTTGGTCGCATTCCGAGCGCTACCGTTACCGGCTGGCTTTGGGCTGGTGCACTCACCCTCACGCCTTGGGTCGCCTCTGGCACCATCAAGATCGCCTACGACATTGCCATCTGGCTGGCGTTTCGGCGGGTGCAAATCCCATCACCGGAACCGGAAAAATAAAATCTCCAAAATGCAAGTTGTAGCTCTTTACCGCCATCCCATAAAATCCTTCCCCGCCGAGCACTGCGACGCCATCGAGATCACGGCAGCGGGTCGCGTAGTCGGCGACCGTGTCTTGGGTTTCCGTTTCGATGATGCCGGGCCTCCTAACGATGTCGAATGGCGACGCAAGACTTGGTTCGCATCTCTTCAGCACTCGCCCGAACTCGCTCTCTTGCGTTGCGGATACGACTCATCGTCACGTCGCATCTGGATCCGCCTGCCGGATGTGTCCGAAATCATTGAGGGCAGCATCGACGAACCGGGCGACCGGCTTCGCATCGAGCATCTTTTCAACGATTGGTACGAGGGGATTGACGGTACTCCGTCCGCCCTCGGGCGACGCAAACTTCCGCTGCGTCTGGTAGGCGACGGCACCAACGGCCGCTTCCACGACACGTCGGCGGGTCTGACTACGCTCCACTCCCGCGAGAGCCTGGCCGATCTCGCCAAGGCCGCGGAGGTTGGCGACATCTCGGAACTGCGTTTCCGGTCCAACATCGCGATTCAGGGTTGCACGCCATGGCAAGAACTCAGCTGGCCCGGCAGCGACATCCAGATCGGCACAATGCAGTTCCGAGTGCGAAAGACTGTAACCCGTTGTCTGGCCACGCACGTCGAACCCCGATCCGGCCAACGCGACGTCGACATTATGGGCACGCTGACTCGGATCATTGGTCAACCGGAGCCGCAATTCGCCGTCTCCCTAGTCACCAAAACCCCCGGCACCATCCACATCGGCGACGAGGTTAGGATCACGTCGTAGCGTAAGATAAACACATCTGTACTCGGTCAAGGATCGAAGGACATGGCGACACAAGTAGACACAGATTATTTCGCACAGCTCGACCGTCTCTACGCGAGCACTCCCAAACTGCCGCTAGGCGATCCTAATGCCCCGCTCGTCCAATGCGACGAAAAAGGTGATGTCAGGGTCAAAGATTCGCGCGTCCACCTCTACCTTATTCTCGAAGACTACCTCGAACACGGCGCTACCCTCGAAGACCTACACGAGCGGTACACTTCGCTCACTGTCGAAGAATTCGCCAAGATCATTGAGTACTACGAAAACAACAAAAAGATCGTCGACGAATACTTGGCGCACAACAAATTGGTCTGCTCGTTCGTCGATTCGTGGATGTCTGAAATAAACCCCCAACACGGCCTCCGCGATCGCCTAAAGGCACGATTGACTAACGGTGGTTCACAAAACGAGTGATTCGCTTCTTGTGTGATGAGGACATCGATGGGCGTGTCCTCAGAGGGCTTCAAAGACGCTACCCTGAACTCGACATAACGTCGATTAACGAACTCGGGTTGAAAGGCGAGGCAGACCCCGAAGTGTTAAGGATGGCGATAGAGCAAGATCGCGTTCTCCTGACACACGATGTGCGAACCATGCGGCCGTTGGCCCGACGTTTCATTGAGTCCGGCATCGCCATTCCGGGCCTAGTCTGCATCGACAGAAACGCCCAAATGGGAACGATTCTGGACGACTTGGCAACCATCGCGGTCGCAAGTCATGAAGATGAGTGGCGAGACCAGATCATGCACGTGCCCCTCTGATTGTGACTCCCTTGGAGTTTGACGGTTTAAAGACGAAGGCTAAGGTCCAGCGCCTAACCTAAGCGACCACTATCGAAATGCGTTCGCAGGTCCGGGTTCGCCACGATGTAGTCCTTGGTGTGCATCACTATGTTCTCTTGCAGCTGAATCGACATTCCACCATCCACTGGTAGCACCACGCCGGTGATGAACGAGGCATCCGGCGAACAGAGGAAAGCGATCGCATTTGCGATGTCGGCTGGGACGCCAGTGCGCCTTACCGGGTAGTGCCGCTCGAACAGTCCGAAACCGGCATCGTTGCCCAATTCTGCCCACATCGCCTCGCCACGTTCCGTCACGATGTGGCCTGGCGCAATCGCGTTCACTGTGATCCCCAACGGGCCGAAATCCACCGCCATCTGCCGCGTCAAACCAACTACCGCGGCTTTTCCAGCTTCGTATATCAAGGCCCGCGGCGCCTGCAACAGTCCGTGCACTGAAGAGATATTTACGATCCGCCCGACCTCCATCTTTGGAGGGTTACCGTGCCTTCGACCCGCACCTTTCCACTCCGGGATTTCGAATGTGTCTGGTGTTCCCGATTCCTCCATCGCCGGTATGCCGTACTTCGCGCCCAAAAACTGAGCGCCAACTAGCAGGTCCATGCCCGACCGCCAGGCATCGGGTTCGACATCGACCGCCGAACCATCGCTGCCGGCACCCCCGCCGTAAGCGTTCTGGATTAAGATGTCCAACCGGCCATACCCATCAACGCACCGCGCAACCATAGCCTTGGCAACATCTTCCTGCGCCACGTCACCGATCATGTACGATGCCGAACCACCGGCGTCGTTGATCCGCTGAGCGTTTCGCTGTGCGGCCTCCTCGACGATGTCGACGATCAATATGCTGGCACCGTCGTCTGCCAACCGTCGCGCCGTGCCCCCGCCGATACCTTGTGCGCCTCCAGTGACGATTCCCGCTCGCCCGGCAAGTGGTTTGTGATGTGACATGAACTCTGAAATTCCCCTGGGTCCTGAACAGCTTGATGCGCATATCTTACATCCATTCGCACCCCCGCGATGCGGTATCGTTGTAATCAGATGCCACGCGTCAATCCCATCTCCGGCCGCGCCGTTTTCCTCCGCAGCACGTCGTTGCTGACGGTCATAGTCATTGCACTTCTCGCCGCGACTTCGGCCCTCGCGCAACCACTGACTCTCACCTCCGGACCGTTCGAAATCGTCGCCGACGAAGCCGTCGGCAACTATCGGGTAATCGTTCACCAATCCCCTGAAAGGGTCATCATCGGCGCTCTCGCATACGCCGTCCAAGTCCATGATCGGGAGACCAATGACAATGTGGGCGATGCAATCGTAAAGATCTACGCAACGCCTTCCGAGCACGGTGCCAAACAGGTAGCGCCTGCCCTCAATTCGCCCGCCGACCGCGAGTACTACGTCGGCAGACTCGAGATCGAAGAAAAAGGCGTCTGGGCGATCGATGTCGTCATCGAACACCCAGAATTGGGCGACGAAACGCTCACACTTGCAACCGAAGTCTTCGAGCGCTCCAGGGGCGGCGACAACTTAGTCCTAGGAACTATCCTGTGGGTCTTTGTCTCCATCGCCTTCGTTGCCATCGCCTTCTACCTAGTCAGAAAATCAAAGCGGGCGCGAATCGAGCTTGAGCGCGTTCGCAACCAACCTCAGCAACCCGACGCCTAAACAGAGGAATCGATCAATGTCTCAAATCACCAACGTACGGATTCGACACGTCTTCGGCTCCATCGAGACCGAGGGCGAGTTCTGGGAAGACCGCCTCGTCATGCCGCTCGACGTTTACGAGGAGTTTCGAGTCTCGAAGCGGCGCGCCAACGTTGTCACCGAGCAGGGTCAACTCAACCGGATGGATCACGATGCCTACTTCATTCAGATCGAGACCGACGACGGCGCGATCGGTATCGGCGGTCCCGTCGAAGAGACCGTGGCCTATTTGGTCGATAAGCAACTCGCCCCGCTTCTCCTGAACCGCAATCCGCTGGCCACGGAGTTCCTTTGGGACATCATGCACCGATCGCAGGTTCACGGACGGCACGGACAAGCCATGATGGCGATATCCGTCGTCGACTGCGCGCTCTGGGATTTGAAGGGCAGGGCACTCAATGTGCCCGTCTACACTCTGCTTGGCGGACCGACGCGCGACAAAGTACCGGCTTACGCCTCCATGCTTGGCTTCAATGTCACGGACATGGGGTTGGTAAGAGAACGCGCAGCATGGGCAAAGTCACTCGGCTACACCGCGCAGAAGTGGTTCTTCCGTCACGGTCCAATGTCTGGTCATGACGGTTTCGAGGCCAACGTTGCGATGGTCGAAACGCTCCGAGACGAACTCGGGGACGGCTACGACATCATGCTCGATTGCTGGCAGGCGATGGACGTTAATTACGTGCTGAAGCTCGCCGGAGCCATCGAAGACTGCGAACCGCGGTGGCTCGAAGAAGTCGCCATGCCAGACCGTATCGACTCCTACCGCAAGATCCGCGACCGGACCAACATCCCGATCTCAGGGGCGGAGCATGAATACACCCGCTGGGGCTTCAAGCGCTTCATCGATGCCGAAGCCCTCGATATCCTCCAGCCCGACATCTATTGGGCTGGCGGAATCTCGGAAACCCTCAAGATCATGGCCCTCGCCACCGCCGCCGACCTCATCACCATCCCCCACGGCCACTCCTCACCTTCCGGCATCCACGTCTCAGTAACCCAATCACCCATCCACACCCCGTACCAAGAGTTCCTCATCAAGTGGAACCGCATCCACCAACACTTCCTAGCCGATCCCATTAACCCTGTCGATGGCCACATCGCCATTCCAACCGGACCCGGCATCGGTATGGACTTGGACAGCGACAAAATCGAGCGGGAAGAAGCGGCGGGTTGGTAGACGGAAAGCGGTTTGAAGGTAGCGACGTATCCGACGTTGACCTAGTGGATTACCACTGAGGAGTAGCGAAAATGCTGATGAAAGACCCTCCGCACCCCGGCGAAACAGTTCGGACGTTGTGCCTCGAACCAACGAATCTCACCATCACTGATGCGGCGAAGAAATTGGGCGTTAGCCGCAAGCATTTCTCAGATCTAGTCAACTGCAAAACCGGTATCTCCCCCGAGATGGCAATCCGGATATCCAAAGTCTTCGGCGGTAGCCCGCGAGTGTGGTACATGGCTCAAGCAACCTACGATTTGGCCCAAGCATTGGAAAGCGCCGACGAAATTCAACTTGAGCCGCTGTGGCCACACAAGGAAGCGGAGGAGCAAGCGGCAGTTTGAAAACCGGTCCGCGTTCGTTGATTGAGTTTCTTATCAATCACCAAGCCATCAATCACGAATGGAATCAGTGATCGAATCTGAGTAGAATTGCTTTTTGGTCATAATCGATAGGCCAAATTGACAATTGAAAGGAGCAACTCATGGCGAAAGGTGGCAAAGGCGGCGGCAAAGGTGGATCGAACCCTAACTGGCCAAGCAGAACTGGCAACCCGTCTGGTGGTGGCAGAGGCAACAATCCGCCTAAAAAGTGATGAAGACGCGCGTCCTGTTTTCGGCGTGTAGCCGCGAACGGGACGCGCACCATTCAGTTTTCACTCAATCTTCGGGGTGGCAACAAAAAGTAACCCCCGCAGTTCATCACCGCCGACTTTGCCTTTAGGCTCCGTCGTGGCTGCCACACCGGGGGGGTATCAAGTACTAAGATATCAGGTTTCGGGCATCTTCGCAAGATGCTTGAACGCGTCAACGCGGCTACCGTCAAATCACTTGGGCCAGTAGTTCGTTGGATCTATGCTTGCGGCATAGATCTCGCGACCGAAAGGTATCCAATCAGTGCCGTCAATGCCTCTCACCGAGTAACGATCCGTTCGCGGAAACGCGGATTTCATTCGGACCTTAGTGCCCAGTCGTTTAGCAACGTTTATCGCGGTTGGCCTGATCTGTTTGAAGTCTTGATCAGTGCTAAAGATGATCAGCGTGTCACATATTTCATCCAAGACTAGTTGAATCGAGTCGAGGCCAATGCGGATGTCCACGCCCTTCTCTTGCCCTTGATCGCCAGCGTAGTTAACCGCGCCCCGAAATACGAAGACCCCGTTTTCTTCCATTGCATGAAGTCTGGCTTGCCAATAGCCGTGAAGCCGACGGTGTCTATTTGGCGGTGGCACACCAACGTAAAACCGCGTCTGCACTAGTTCACAACCCTGAGATTTCGCGATCGTTCTAGCAAGTTTTACCGGATCGTAGCCGCCGTCGCGATCGCCGAACGCGTTGCGGGCGTGGTGATAGAGGTTCATGCCGTCGAAGAGCGCGGCGGCACGATTTACATCTGAATTCACAAACTACTCCAAAATCTGAAATACGCAACAATGTGTTGTCCGATCAGTTATTTATCACCCCCCAAACCTCTCAATCACCAAACAGGCGTTCTGCCCGCCGAACCCAAAGCTGTTCGACAGCGTGACGTCGACCTTTGTGTCCCGGGCGACGTTCGGGATGTAGTCGAGATCGCAGTCGGGGTCGGGGGTGTCTAGGTTGATGGTTGGGTGCAAGACTTGGTCGCGGATGCTTAACATGCATGCCAATGCCTCCATCGAGCCGGAGGCTCCCAATGAATGCCCGGTCATGGATTTAGTGCTGCTGACGGGAGTGTTGTAGGCATGGTCGCCAAATGCCCGTTTTATCGCCAAAGTTTCTGACTTGTCGTTCAATGGCGTCGAAGTTCCGTGCGCGTTGATGTAGTCGATATCGTCGAGATTCCGCTCCGCGTCCTTCAGCGCTAACTTGATCGCTAACGCGGCTCCCTTGCCCTCGTCGTGGGGTTGGACCAGATGAAATGCATCCGAGGAGACGCCCCAACCAGTGACCTCGGCGTAAATCTCTGCCCCGCGCGCCTTAGCATGCGCCAGGCTCTCCATGACGAACATCGCGGACCCTTCCGCCGGCACAAAGCCGTCGCGGTCGGCATCGAATGGCCGGGACGCTTCAGAGGGGGGGCAATCCCGCGTCGACAAGGCGTGAATCGTGGAGAACCCACCCATGCCGAGTTCACAAATTCCGGCCTCCGAACCACCCGTCAATATGACATCGGCCGCGCCGCGCCGTATCACCTCTGCCGCTTCACCGATCGCCTGTGTACTCGCCGCGCATGCAGTGACACAGGTATTCGTGTAGCCGAGCAATCCGAAGACCCTGCTGACGTTAGCTGAGCACATATTCACGAGCATCACGGGTATGTAAAACGGACTGATCCTCAATGCGCCGCGTTTAGCCTTCAATGTGGCCTGTTCATCCGTCTCCGGCAATCCGCCAGCACCACATCCGATCAACACTCCTACCCGTTCGCGATCTTCAGAGTCCAGATCCAGGCCCGCATTCTTTATCGCCTGGTCCGACGCGTGCAAAGCGAACTGTGAGAAACGACCCATCCGGCGCGCTTCTCGGCGATTTATCAATCCGCCTTCGGTCGGGTCGAATTCCTGAACCTCTCCCGACACCTTGCAAGGAAAGGGCGAAGGATCGATGACCGTCATCGGCCTAGCACCCGATACGCCGTTCTTAAGATTCGTCCAGAACTCTTCCGGTGACTTCCCAACGCACGTCATCGCACCCATTCCGGTAATCACTGCTCTGCGTTCGTCTGGGTATCTGCTCATCGGATCCTTTCGCACTCCTTAGTTACGCGATTTTACTTCCAATCTGCCTGACCGTCTCGTCGTCGGCCTCGTACGCCACCATGTACGGCTGCTTCAAGTCCTCATAAATCTCCGGTACGATCCCCAAAAGATGCTCGCGGGCTTCCGCCGCCACGAATAGAGAGCCGGTCACGACTATCAACCTAATTTCTGGGTTTTCACGCGCCAAGCGTCGTGCTTCGTCTAATGCTTCGCCGACGTTGTGGAGCGTCGTACTCTCCAATCCATGTTCGCGCGCAGTATCCGCCAACCGTGCTGCTGGCGATGATTTGGGATGCCGAGACTGGGTCGCAATCGTGTAGGACGCCGCTTCCGCCAGCTTCTTGGCCATCTCCTCGAATTCGTGACCTTCAGTGGCTCCCATAATCAATCCATACGGTGCGCTCAGATCCGAATGCAATCTAGCGGCGACTTCGTTGCCCACCGCACCGTTGATCCGCTCCTCGCCATATCTGCCTCCAATTCTGGAGATAGTGTCTCGTAAGGCCTTCAACGATGCGTTATTGTGGGCGCCATCCAAGATAACCTGAGGCCATCCTTCAACCTCCAACACCTCGGTCCGACACGGCCAATCTACATTTTCGATACCCCGTATCGCCGAGTTGACATCGAATTGGTGCCCTTGCCGGTAGAGCACATTCAAGGTTGTCGCCGCCGTTCGCGCGTTGTCAATCTGATGCATCCCCAAAAGTGGACTTCGTATCTTTACGTCTAACAGACCCGGATCGGGAGGGATTCTCAGTGCGGATTCAGAAACCATAGCTTCTGGTGCCCGCCAACGCTTCAGCACGAACTTTTGGCGCAGATCATCACTCACTCGATCCTCATCGACCGTCGCCGCGGTCGTGGCGCAGGCACTCACCAGTTCCGAACCTACTTCATCCGCACGTTCTCGGAAGACGCCCCAAACCGCGGCGTGGTTCTTCGCCACGACGGTGGGCTTGCCCGGCTTGATAATCCCTGCCTTCTCTCGTGCGATCTGCGATACGGTGTCACCCAATATCCGCACGTGATCGAGATTGATCGAAGTGATCACCGCCACCTCGGGATCAACAACGTTGGTCGAGTCCAATCTCCCGCCCAGCCCGGTCTCAATCACCGCGAAATCGGCACCGATACGACGAAAATGCACAAGCGCCATCGCCGTCAGCATCTCGAACACGCTCACCACGCCCAGATCGCCCTGCTTTTCGATCGCCGCGGCCATGGGCCACAACTCGTCGACTAAGTCGGCGAACTCCGATTTCGATACATTCGACCCGTCGACCCGGATTCGCTCGGTAAAACTGTGCAGATGCGGCGACGTGAATAGCCCCGTCTGGAACCCCGTTGCCGTCAGACCCGCCGCGATCATTGCGCAGGTGCTTCCCTTTCCCTTCGAGCCCGCGATATGAATCACCGGTGTCGCAAGGTGCGGGTCTCCCAGCATCTCCATTAGACGCTCGACCCGGCGCAGATGCCAGTCGGGCGGTTGATTGGCCCGCGACTTCCGCTCGAAATCGGCCAGCGAGAGAAGCTGGTTAACAGCATCCATGTAACGCGCATGTTCCGGGGTCGATTTGGCGGTCATGAAGGTAAGGGTAACGTTTGGCCGCCGATGCGCGATTGATACGATGAAGATATCTGCACACGGAAACCAATCGATGGTCTCCAACCGAGGCCATCCTCGACACATTCGCAAATATATGAGTTACCAAGCCCAAATTGAAGAAGCATTAGCCGGCAGCACCGCCGACTACAGCGAAATTCGCATCGAGGAGTCCGATTCGACGCGCCTCACCTATCGCGGTCGCTCCCTTGACGACGTCAATATGACGAGCGGAAAGGGTGGCGCGGTCCGCGTCTGCGTCAGCGGGGCGTGGGGATTCGCCAGCTTCAACGAACTCTCGGACCTCAAATCTCGAGTACGGGATGCCGTAGATCAAGCTCGGAGCCTAGCGTCCGGCAACAATGGTGAATCCACGATGCTCGCCGAGGTTGAGCCGCATGTCGATATCGTCGATCCCGTCATCGTCAAAGATCCCCGCGAGATCACTCTCCAAGAAAAAACGAAGCTCGCTGACCACTACAACGAGATCGTCTGGAACCAACCCGGCATCGTCAGCTCCGACATCATCTACGGCGACAGCTCCCAGAAAATCGCGTTCGGCAACTCCGACGGTACCTATGTCGAGCAGGAACGCGTCCACGTCATCAGCCGAATTTCAGCCCAAGCAAAAGACGGTTCAGACGTCCAACAGGCGGGTTTCAGCATCGGAGCTCTCGGCGACTATGGCGTGTTCGAAGGTCTTGACGACGATGTCGCAGAAGCTGCCAAACGTGCCGTCGACCTCCTCGATGCCAAGCCCCTCACCGGCGGACAACGCACGGTGATCCTTGATCCCGTTCTCGCCGGTGTCTTCGTCCATGAGGCCTTTGGACACCTATCTGAAGCCGACAACGTCTACGAAAACGACAAGTTGAAAGAGCTGATGTACTTGGGTCGCAAGTTCGGCGGAACGCATCTCAACTTCACCGACGGCGCCGGTCAACCCGGCATGCGCGGCAGCTACAAATACGACGATGAAGGCACTTCGGCATCCTTGACCCCGCTCGTCCGCGACGGCGTTCTGGTCGGGCGACTGCACTCCCGCGAGACCGCGGCCAAGACCGGCGAAGCTCCCACCGGCAATGCCCGCGCCATCAACTACAGATTCCCGCCGATCGTCCGCATGACTAACACCTTCATCGAAAACGGCGAAGCAACTTTCGACGACCTCCTTGAAGGCGTCGACGATGGGGTATACGTCAAGAACTGGTATGGCGGCATGACCCAGCACGAGATGTTCACCTTCTCGTCGGGCGAGGCCTACATGATCCGTAATGGCGAGGTCCAGGAGGCCGTACGACCAGTCATGCTCTCCGGCAACCTCTTCGAAACCCTCGAAAACGTCGATGCCGTTGCAAACGATCGCGGCTTCAACCAAGGCGGAGGCTGCGGGAAAGGTGGCCAGATGCCGCTCCCCGTGGGCACCGGCAGCCCGCACATCCGAATTCGTAACTGCCTAATCTCCGGAGCATGACGCGGCACCTACTTTCCAACCACGACGCGATCCCTATTCAGCACTCTCAGGAGTCCATCGCTTGACCAACCACTACGAACGCCTACTCGATCTCGCATCTGCCACTCACGGAAACGTTGAGGTATTCGGCGTCGAATCCTCGCGTCGACACGTCGAGTTCGAGGCGAACCGGCCCAAAAACATTGGGCAGAGACAGTCGTCTGGAATCGCGCTTCGCATTATCAACAGAGATGGTCGCATTGGTTTCTCTTCGACGTCCGACGCCGAAAAGATCGACGAACTCGTTGATCGCACCGGCGCGCTAGCCGATTACGGCGCAGAAGCTAAGTTCCAATTCCCGAACGAATCAGAGTACCCAGACGTTGACTCGGTCGATGATTCTGCCGCCGCGGTGACCGACGACGAGATGCTCGATTTCGGTCGTTCCGCGATTGACGCCATACTCACCGAATTTCCCGAAGCGTTGTGCTCGGCGGACTTCAGCAAAAGCGTCGGGCAACAGCGGCTCATCAACTCCAACGGCGTCGACGCTCAACATCACCACACTACTTGCAGCTTCTACGTCGGGGTCGAACTCATCCGCGGCACCGACATGCTCAGCGTATGGGACGGAACCGTCTCAACCAGCCCCGTCAATGAAACCAACGTCGACACTATCGTAGGAAGGCTCCTAACCAAACTGCGAAACTCCCAGAACATTGTCGACGCGCCGAGCGGCAAAGACCTACCCGTCCTATTCTCACCGGTTGGTTTTAACGGGACGTTCCTGCCGCCGCTCCTCTCCGGGTTCAACGGGAAAAACGTCGCCACCGGCTCCTCTCCGCTTATTGATCGTTGGGGCGAAAAGATGCTCGACGAGCGGATAACCATCACCGACAACCCGCTTCAACCCATGACACCGGTGACCCGACCCATGGACGACGAAGGCATTCCGTCTCGTCGTCTCGACCTCGTGCGAAACGGAGTCATCGGCGAACCCTTCCTCGACCTGCAGACCGCTGGTGAGATTGGCAAGGAATCCACCGGTTGCGGAATGCGCGGCGTAACTACGACACCCTCGCCCAGCCTCTCTTTCGTCAAGATGGACGGCGGCGATGTTCCTAACGACGCGATGTTCGATGGCATCGAGCATGGAATCCTCGTTGAGCAGCTTCTCGGCGCGGGGCAGGGCAACGAACTCGGCGGTGATTTCCGAGCTAACCTTTCCCTCGGTTTCCTCATTGAAAACGGCGAGATTGTCGGACGAGTCAAAGACACGATGATCTCCGGCAACGTATATGAAGCACTGAATCAAGTAGAGGCGATCAGCCAGAGCCCGGAACTGGTCTGGGGCACGCGAAAACTACCTTGGGTCCGCACTCGCGGTGTTGAAGTAGCCACTTCTTCGTAGCCCGACACATCCGAATATGACCACCGACAACCAACCACCGTCCGAAAGCGGAGCCTCAGAGGTGCTCCGAGAACTTTCCGGCGTCGACGACGTGCAAGCGCGTTCGATCGTCAATATGTGGCGAGAGTGGCAGATCACGGAAGTCCTCGACACCATAACGGAACTCCAACGCGCCGCTGAGACCGATCGTTCGCTTGAATTCGACTCCCTGTTCCGGGCCGCAACTTCTTTCCCGGTGCCGGAAGTCCGGTTGGAGAGCGTACGCGCCCTCTCCGAAGGTGGGAGCTTCAAAATCGCGCAATCCCTCATCGCCGTTCTCGAAAGAGATGAAGTATCAGAAATCCGCGCCGCCGCTGCGCAATCCCTTCACGGTTTCTCCGATCCGGCCCAGTCGCGCAATGTCTCAAAAAGCGCTTTGACCCGCATCGCGAACTCTCTGCGCAACGCCTTACACGTTGATGAGCCCATGGTTCGAGGCAAATCACTCATAGCCCTCGCGGCTTTGCACGACGATGAGGCTGCTGATCTTATTGATACGATGTTCGATGAAGCCGTTGGAACCGCTCCATTGATGGCCGATGTGCTGACGGCAATGGGCGAAACCAACGACCGATCGTGGCTCCCAACCATCGAAGACGCCTTCTTTAGCAACGACCCGATCGTCCGAATAGCAGCCGTTCTCGCCTTTGGCAAGATCGGAAGCGACGACGATGTGGAGAGCCTTTCCGAACCATTCGACGACCACACCCTAGAAGTCCAGATAGCTACCGTCAACGCACTGCAAAATATCGGTAGCCCGCAGGCCCGCGAGATGCTCGGCATCGCTGCAGAAGACAGTAGCGAACCGGCGGTCCAGCAGACAGCACAGGCGGCGCTCGATTTCCTCAAGGCCGAAGACGACCTGATCTACGCCATCTCGCCAACCATGGTCGAACGCGGGCTCTTCGGCGTCCCGACGGCAGGACAAACGCCGACACGCGACATGTCTCGATACGATGCACCCACCGAGGAAGGGTGGGCAAACGTCGATCCCGAAGGCGAAGAACGCGACGCGGCTGAGGTACCGGACGACATCGGCGAAGACTACGAAGACTACCTCGAATCCGACGAGTTCTTCAGAGACTCCAACACCAACTGATCGACGACCTCTCCAGATCGCACGAGTTTCGATACCGATGGTTCCGGCGCCAAAAATCTCAGCATCCCTGCTCTCAGCTGATTTCGGTTACTTGGCCGACTCCATCGGAGCAGCTGAAGAAGCCGGCGTCGACGAGTTCCACTTCGACGTGATGGACGGACACTTCGTCCCCAACCTGACGTTCGGACCTCCGATCCTCGAAGCGGTGAAGCGTCACGCAACACTCCCGATCGACGTTCACATGATGGACCGCTCACCCGAGCATCTCATCCAGCCGTTGGCGGAAGCGGGCGGCGATATCATCACTGTTCATATCGAGGGTGTAGCCGACGTGGATCAAACCATCGATGTCATACTCGAAACTGGTGCTGCCCCCGCCGTCGCGATCCGTCCACGGACGCCAGTGTCATCGCTCTGGTCGGTTGCCGACCGTATCAGGCGGGTTTTGGTGATGACCGTCGAACCCGGGCTTGGAGGTCAGGACTTCCTCCCGGACACGCTTCCAAAGATCAGCGAAGCGCTCTCCATGATGCGGACCGCCCATCCCGACAACCGCATCGAAATCGCGGTAGACGGCGGCATCAAGTCCCAAACCATCGGCCCCACGCTCGAAGCCGGGGCAACAACCTTCATCTCCGGTTCCGGGATTTTTTCGAACCCCGACGGCATTGAAGCAGCCGTGCAGCAACTCCGCGAAAGGCTAGCAAGCGCCAATCGCGGATAGTCCTCGCAACCATCCTCTATGTAGACTCTACCGACATGACGACCGCGCAAGATTATCGTGCCATTTCAACCGACCTATTTGAGCAGGCCAACATCGAACTCGAAGCTGGCGACCTCATTCAGGCCTCCGAAAAGTTCTGGGGCGCCGCCGCGCACTCCCTAGAGTCAATCGCAGAAGACCGCGGCTGGGAACACAAATCTCACGCCCACTCCTACCGCATCATCCGAAATCTTGCCAACGAAACTGACGACAAGCAGCTCATCTACCTCTTCAACGCCGCCGACTCCCTCCACTCCAACTTCTACGAAAACTGGATGCAAGAAGACGAAATCCGACACTTCGCCACCCAAGTCTCCCAACTCATCCACCGCCTCGCCAACATCGACGCGGCTTAATACCTCACCCTGCCTTTCCCCTCCTTCAGGACGGCGCATGCGGGTATCCAGCGCACCAAGTGTGTTAGATTGTGTATTCGCTATCTAGTCAATGTAAACCAAGTGGATCAAGCATTAAACCCGAAAAACCTCCGCCGAGAACCGAGGAGGTGGCAGATCGAAGCGTTAGCCGCTTGGTCATCACAGTTAAGGGGAGTGGTGAGCGTTGTGACAGGAGGTGGCAAGACAATCTTCGCTATGTTATGCATGGTGGAAGTTTGGAGGCGGTACCCAAATACCAGGGTGTTGATCGTCGTTCCTACGGTCGCACTGATGGATCAATGGCGAGTTGCACTCCGGGATGAATTGACACTCGACGACTCAGACATCGATCTGATCGGCGGGGGAATGCGACGTATTGAGAATTCGCCAATTGTGTTAGGCGTGCTTGACAGCATGCGCACAATCGCTTCGGAGTTAACCAGCACCGGGCAGTGGTTTCTGATCGTTGACGAATGTCACCGTGCAGGATCCCCAACCAATCGGAAAGTCTTGGACGGCAGTTACGTCGCAACATTAGGGCTATCTGCAACACCTGAGCGACAGTACGATGATTTTTTCGAAACGGTAGTTTCAGCCAAATTGGGGTTAATCGTATACCGCTATGGATACGAGGAGGCTTCGCACGATGGCGTGATCTCGGAATTCGAGCTGTGGAATCTTCGAGTAACCCCCAATGATACTGAGCAGAAACAGCTCGCAGCGGATAATCGAGCGATACATATGGAATCCCAACAGCTTCGTGAAATCGGATTGGATACATCCAAACGGCTTCAGAATTTGCTGTTAAGGCGAAGTCGGCACAGTCAACGTGTCACTTCGCGATTGCCGTCCGCTGTCGCTCTTGTAGATAGCCTCAGGGGGCACCGTGGGCTCGTTTTCCACGAGTCGATACAATCTGCGAACGAAATCACTGCAGAGCTCACGCGGCGTGGACACCGGGTGCGGGCCTATCACTCGCAACTAGGTGCACCAACTCGGTACTTGAATCTGCTGCTTTACATGAGGGGCCAAATTGATGTCCTAGTGACATGCAGAGCGCTTGACGAAGGGATAGACGTTCCTGAGTCCGAGTACGGCATAATCAGCGCTTCAACAACATCGGTACGACAACGCATCCAACGCCTCGGCAGAGTGTTGCGACCCCATCCCGACAAAAAAACTGCAACAGTGGTCACAATCTACGTTCTACCGGGCGAAGCAGAAACTTTACGAGCCGAATCCGTCAGACTTGAAGGCGTTGCTGGCGTACGCTGGTTTGAAGCCCAATGAGATCGTTCCTGACTGAAAATCCGCCTCGAACCTTCAAACCACGCACTCCTAGCTATGAACGAGACTTCGAGGAGCAGGTGCTTCGGGTCATCAACCAAATCATGCCGAACTATAAGGCCGCCGCGTGGAAACCCATTATCAGGGATTGGCATGGCCACGGTGCCAAGCCAGATATCACCATAGTCTCCAACGATCTAGATGACTGGTACGTCGTCGAGGTCGAGTTGGCTTCCCATTCGGTTTCGGGTCATATCGCCCCGCAACTCGAGACTCTCCGTAACGGCATTTACGATAGATCGCTCGTGCCATCGTTACAGAAAGCCTTCCCCGGCGTTGGTGTTGAGACGCTAACACGCCTTACAAATAGGGACCCAGGCCTCCTGTGCGTCGTTGATCAGTACACTGAGCCAATATCGAGGACGTGCCGATCATCGGGATTCGATCTTGCAGTGTTAGAACCGTATTACGGAGATATTGGTGGATGGGCTGTATTGGTTGAGAGACTCCCAAGCGAGTTGTCACGGCTAACCGCTCCCACGACGTACGTCTTGAGACGCGGCGACCCACTTGGCAACAGCGTAGTGATGGAACTTCCCAGAAGTTTTCCAGCGTCGTTGTATAAAGTACGTCTCCCAGCCGTTTCCGGCGACCAAGATGAAAAATTCGTTCATGTCCAACATTTCGATCGTGGGCCTGGTTTAGTGCTATCTTTGACCATTGTGCCTGAGCATGCCAGCGCTACGGTTCGCGTAATTGACCCCGCTAGAAACCTCGCCGAGCTCGTCATCGATCAGTAGACAGAAACAAGGAACCATCGAGTGAAAAAGCCGAAAGTGAAAAAGAAAAAGCCGGAACCGCGTAGCATCGACATTCGTCCCGATACAGGTGTATATGCCACTTTCAGAAGAATTTCTTACCATCCTTGGTCGGCGATAGCAGAATTCGTCGATAATGCGACCCAAAATTACTTTGATCACAAAGAAGATATCGCCAAACGCACTGGTCGAACGCCGAAACTCGATATTGATATCGCATATGACTCCAAGGCCAAGACTCTGGCTATCGTGGACAATGCCAACGGGATGAACTGGAGCGAACTTGAACGAGCGATCCAACTAAATCGTCCGCCTGAGAATACTAGTGGACGCTCCGAGTTTGGAATGGGCCTCAAAATGGCCGCCTGTTGGTTTGGAAGTCGGTGGCGGGTAGTCACAAAGCGTTTAGGTGACGAAATTGAATATAACGCGTTCGTTGATGTTAATAGTCTAGAGACTGAGAAACCGCAGGCCATAACCGTAACACAAAGCTTTGGATTAGAACCTCTGAATCATTACACGCGAGTCGAGATCGAGAATCTCCATAGAACCTTTCGCGGTCGCGCACTTAGCAGTGTTCGTGAAAATATCGCGAGTATGTATAGAAGAGATATCGAATCGGGCGATATTGCGATCAAATGGAACGGTGAACCGTTTGCATGGGAACCCGATTGTCCCTTCGAAGAAACCTTGTCCGATGGAACAGTCAACCGATGGGAAAAAAACGTTCAGTTTAACGTAAGCGGTCTTGATGTGACTGGACGAGTTTGGATACGGATACCCGGTGAAGCGCGCAGAGCTGGCATGCACCTTTTCCGGCGGGACCGCTTGGTTGTCGGCGGTCCAGGTAACGGATATAAGCCTGCTGAGATATTTGGTGCGCCTAACCAGTACCCGTCACAACGACTGTTTGGTGAGCTTGACCTTAACCATTGGCCTGTGACACAGACCAAAGATGCATTCGACTGGGTCGGCGACTTAGAGAACGAATTCGTGAAGAAGTTGCACTCCGAGGTTGCCGAATACGTGGAGAAGCTAGCCCACCCTACATCCGAACCGGGTCCAAAAACCACGTCTGCAGACGGTCAAGTTGCAGGTGATAACACCAAAGACTCGCTGCAAGGCCCCGAATTCGATTCGGCGATGACAATCGTAGAAACTGGTCCTCCCCCGCCACAGCAACTTTCCACTGTTGCGGAACAGCGCCTGCAGCAAGCTATTGAGCAGTTTGGCGATCAGCCAACTTACGTCCAGATAGGAACCGAAGGGGTTCCAACCTTGAAGGTCTACTGGCTCGAAGATTTAGCAGATACCGACGTGCATGCCCATTTCGAGATGCCCTCATCGGATGAGTTGCTGCTCTACGTTAATCTGAACCACCCATTTGTGGACAGAGTGATAGGTAGGGAGCCAGCCAAACTTGATCTGTACGCGCTTAACTTGTATGCAGACGCGCTCGTTGAGAGCGGAATACGTAAAAGAGGTCAAAACGTTCCTGCACATACATTCAGGCGCTTTAAAGATGCATTCTTACGCGTAATCAATTCAAGAAGTTCTTGAACGTAGCGATTGATCGAATTACGGTAAAACCGCTCACAAAAACACTTCTTCAGGGATGGCATCCACCATTTGCTTGAAAATCATCGGGGGCACAGCGTTACCGATGACTTGGTATTTTTTCATCAAAGGCACAGTGTCCGGAAATTCCCAGTCAACTAAATCTTGAAGCGCTGCAGCTTCTCTGAATGAAAGACGCCTTGCGCTTCGATGATCCCCTTCGAAAACCCACTTGTCCGTCCCGACTTTTCTCATGCGAGGGCTCTCTGGATGCAACGGCATGTGGCGAGCGTTCGCAAGAATTGTTTTGCTAGGTTCATCCCATCCGCGGTATCGGTTACGTGAGAGATAGTACCAGTGGAAGTCTTGGTCGCAGAACTCTCCCTCAGGCCATGTTTCCGTAAACTGGCTCAACACTTCGCGTTGTGTCTTGAACGGTCGTAGTTCCGGCCCATGCGTTGGTTTCGGGAACTTGTATGTCAACCCGATATCGGATCGTATGCCCACAATGAAGATCCGCCGTCGTTCCTGAGCCAATCCGTAGTCAACTGAGTTGACGATAAGCGGGTCAGGAACACTATACCCAGCTGAACGGAAGCGGCATAGTTGGTCATCCAAAATGTGACGATTGTTGCTACGAGCCATCCCTGCAACATTTTCGACTACGAACGCCTTTGGGTGAATCTCTCTCAGTGCACGATCGAACTCCAGATAGAGTCTGTTGACACTGCGTTCCGAGTCGCGAGCACCACCTTGGCTAAAACCTTGGCAGGGATAGCAACCGATCAGCAAGTCAGCCGCAGGAAAAGACTTTATCTCCTTGATGCTGGTGGTCAGGAAATCCGTCTCCGGAAGGTTAGCCTCGTACACCTCTTTGGCGTAGGGCAAGATGTCGTTGGCCATCAGAATCCGCCAACCAGCATCAACCAACCCCTTGTCGGAGCCGCCGCATCCTGTGAAAAGAGAAACTGCGTCCACTGATCGTCTCTGTTTCTTCTTTGCTCCTGGAGGATTCCGCCTTATCGGGCAGCATGATTGGATTTTACTCTATCTTCTCACTCGAAACCCGCGACCCAAGCCACGCAAACGCGGTCGCCCTCACCTGCTTCTCATGCTCCAGGTTGTACTCCAAAATCATCCGACGAATTATTAGCCCCAACCCCCAAATCACAGCCGATTTTTCCAATCGCATAAATCATAGTTCAGACAACCGCCACGCCCTCGTCTCTAACCTCGTCTAATCGTTCGCGGATGCTGGGGTTGCCGTTCAGGTAATGGATCACCCAGTCCGTGTCGACCAGATACCTCATTCCGCGTCGTCGTCAACCATGTGCGCAGAGCCTTGAATACGCGCCTCATACAGTCCGGCAATCAGGTTCTCAGCATCGACTCTTCCCCTCCATGCACCTGCCGAAGATCTGCTCGCCTCAACATCCTTAGTAGTGATGCGACGCCCCGAGATCGTAACAACAACCACGTCTCCCTCGTCCAAATCAAGCGCCGTCGTAGGCTTGAGGAAACCATCCTCGTACTTGGCTGTCACTGTTTGAACCATCTCGTCGACCATCGTTGCTCATTATGCCATCGTCCGTAATCATAGCCCATCAACAAAATCATTCACAACCGCCGCCACTACATTCTCCACATCGCGCGTGGAGCTGTAGTACTCAGTTATAGTGAAGGTATAGCCGCAGGTTTTGCGGAGTTGCGAAAGATTCTGAGATGGGCGCTGGTGTGATGATTCGACGCGTGAGATACTGTCTCGTTTTCGCCCTTGCTACGTTATTTGTGTTCGCGTGTGGCTCTGAACCGGTACCAGAAACCGCAACTTCCGTACGGTCTCAGCCAACCGCGACCTTCGAGCCAACCACGACGCCGATCCCCATACCGGCCGAGGAACCTGACGAAATCTCGCTGACACCAATAGTCAGGATCGACGACGAAGGCATCGCGATTGAGATCGAGACTGGAATATCAGCTCCAAGGAGTGGCGTAGGCGTTCGTTCCTCAACCTCATATACACCTGCGACTGGCAAAACTACCGTTACCACCACTTACGAGGTAGACGATTCACACGTTGATTTCCCTTGGGTCGCAGATAGCATCACGCCGGCATCTACCGAAATGCCATGCAACACCATCGGCACCCCCGGCTCTTGGCGTGGCAACCCATTGTCCATAGGCGATGAGATCGCGGTCGGCGAAATCAAACTCCGCATCGACACGTCCACTGCAAATCTCGACACGCTATTGTTGACGATCGAAAACACCGGTAACGACAGTGTCGAAATCCAAGAGTATGCCTTCCAACTGATCGATACTCTTCAAACGCAATCGGGAGATGGTCCGAGGGATTACGCACCCTCTTTCGCCGAGACGATCGATCTTGGCGTTGACGACACTAAAACGTTCACGATTGACCTAAACACCCTCGCTGATGAACCTATCGAGCCGGAGAACGTCGTCTTAGCTCTTAGCGATTGGGAAAGCGGCGACTCTGTCTATCTTTATCTGTCCGATGCGGGTAACACCCCGCATATTTGCAATTCCTTCGAACCACATGCGGAGGCACAAGGAGTCGGCACCACATGGCCGAATCGCCCGGCACCCTTAGGCCGCGCCGTGAAGGTTGATGGCGCTACAACGGTACGCGTGACTCACGTGGAGCGAGGCGTCGCACAACATCTCATCGAGGCATACGACGGACTGAATGTTGGTGTTTCTTATCCCAAGACTGATGACGGAAAGCTCGCTGATGGCTACGAATTTCTCGCATTTCAGATCGAAGTCGCCAGCCACTACCCACTGATGAACGGCTATGGTGCCCGAGAACCGATCGAAGCGGTCAATCTCGCAGGACGGATTGCCGAAGAATACTCGTTGGAGCTCGAAGACATCTTCTCCACTCCCGATGCCGCGAATCTGGTGATGCTTGAAGAACCGTATGAAGTTGACGAATTGAATGCAAAAGGTTACATGAGGCTCAGCTTCGTGGCTGTCACACCCGTCGAAGCCTATGATCTGCAGGTCTTCTACGCACTCGATTATAACCAGAGCAGAGCATTCCTCTCGCTTGAAGATAGTCCGCGCCCACGCCCCACTCCGGTTCCCGTCGCGCAAAACGCGGACGATGGCCGGATAGGGTTTTTGGAAAAGGTCGATGCGTTAGGTGAGGAACGCGTGAATGAGCTTCGCGAAGTATTAAGCTCACAGGAACTATTTGCCCATGAAAATTTGATTTCGAATTGCGCTCAGCACATGGTGTTCCCGAGCGCAGAATCGCGAAGAAACGTCGCATCCGACGCAGAGTCCATCGGTAGCAGTGAATTCGCCGAGAATCTGCCGGAATACTTCACCAACACTGAAGACCCGGATGCATTCTGCAACGATCTATTTCCACCAAACTCTGTCCCGCGCATGGTGCAAGCGTTACTTTTGGATGACACATCCGGCTTAAAGATGGCATGTACGCTCTACCCTTACGCTGGAATTTCGTACTTAAGCTACGCGTTGATGTGGCAAGCAGAAGTGGCCTTGGCTCTATGGGGCGAAGACGCGCCAGTCTCAATCGACTCATTTGGCGACATCTATGAACTTTGCGACTGGCTAGAAAGCTACGAACCTAACAACTGACGCCTGCCACCACACTTTCATCCCACCGCGGATTGTTCCGCCGTTAGCTCATCCCCCGCATCATGTTCTGCAGCGCGCGTTCGCCGCCGGGGCCGCTGATGCGCTTCATCATCTTCTGCATCTGGCGATACTGGCCTAGCAATTGGTTGACTTGCGATGGCGAGGTGCCGGAGCCGGTGGCTACTCTGCGACGTCGTGAACCGTTTAGCAGCCTTGGGTTAGAGCGTTCTTGCGGCGTCATCGACAGGATGATCGCCTCCACTTGAGACATCCGCTTCTCATCGACGTTTTGCAGACTGCGGCCGCCCATTAATCCACCGAGGCCCGGTATCATCCCTAGAACATCTGACAACGGGCCCATTCGACGGATCGACCGGAACTGCTCGAGCATGTCGTTCAAGTCGAACTCGTTCCGCCGCAACCGCTGCTCCAACCGCTTCGCATCGTCCTCGTCGATCTCTCGCTGCGCCTTCTCGATGAGTGTCGTGACATCGCCCATCCCCAATATCCGCTGCGCCATCCGCTCCGGGTGAAACTCCTCGAGTTGCTCTGGACGCTCGCCGACGCCGACGAACTTGACGGGTAGCCCGGTAACCGACTTCATCGAAAGTGCCGCACCGCCGCGCGCATCGCCATCCATCTTGGTGAGCAGCATCCCCGTCAATCCAATGCGACGATTGAACTCCGATCCCGAATTCACCGCATCCTGACCCGTCATCGCGTCCACTACCAAGAACGTCTCGATGGGATCCACGGTCGACTTGACCTTCTCCAACTCGCCCATCAACTCGTCGTCGATCGCCAACCGACCAGCCGTGTCCAGTATCAACCACCGCGTTCCGTCGCGTTTCGCCCGAGCCACCGCGTTTTTCGCCACCTTCAGCGGTGTCGACTTGCGTGCGTCCTCGTTATAGACCGGCACATTGATCTGTTTGCCCAGTGTCACCAACTGCTCTACCGCCGCTGGGCGTTGTAGGTCGCAGGCCGCGATCATGACGTCCTGCTTGCGTTCCCGCCGGATGTGCAGCGCCAACTTCGCCGCCGCAGTCGTCTTGCCCGCGCCTTGGAGACCCACCAGCATGATCACGCTCGGCGGTGTCTCTCCTCGCTGCAATGCAGCACTTTCTCCGCCAAGCACCTCCACGAGGTTGTCCTGAACAATCTTTACGACCGTTTGACCTGGCGTCAACGATCGCACGACCTCTTCACCCTGCGCCTCTTCCCGAATCTTCGAGACGAAGTTACGAGCGACTTTGAAATCGACATCCGCCTCCAACAACGCCATGCGGACCTGTCGCAGAGCCGCCTCGATGTCCTGCTCGGTTAACCGACCCTTGCCGGTCAGCGTACCCAGGGCAGAAGTAAGTCGTTCTGATAGCGTCTCGAACATCAGATTTCCTGGCCGATACTAACCGAGACTGGCGTGCGGTCCCAGCCCGAGAAGATATCGCTGGCAAGTTGCTGCATTACCCGGCTGATGTTCGAAAACGTGGCGATTCCCACCGGCTCACCTTCGGCGTTCACCACCGGCAACCTCGATATCCGACGTTGAGACATGACCCGTGCGGCCTCCACGACATCGGTATCGGGTCGAGCCGTATGAACGGGACTGCTCATGTACAACATAATCGGGCACATCGCCGGGTCCTCGCCGGCGCCCACGCATCCAACCGCAACGTCCCAGCTCGTGATGATGCCCTCAACGATGCCCTTGCGAACCACTACCAGCGAGCCGACATCGTTGGACCGCATCCGCTTAGCCGCGTCCGCCACGCTCAGTTCCGACGTTATCGTCAGGACCGGAGCGGTCATTATCTCTTCTAAGCGCATCGCTTCACTCTACGTACCGAAATTCACGTTCTGATGAGGAACATTTATCATGCATCATTGGGGATCGCGCGACGACTCACCGATCGTCAGCGCATCCGCAAACATCAATTCTAGACCCACAAACACCAACCCAAACCGCCAATGTCCATAGTACTCATGATCGCACTGGTGTTGCTGTCAGCAATCGTCATCGGAATCGCGGTCGCGAACATCGATCCTATCTGATTCGATAACGGCAACCGAAATGCCGAAAATCAACGCCAACATCCAGTTCATGTTCAACGAATATGAACTCCTTGACCGCTACGACGCCGCAGCGAGAGCTGGTTTCAAAGGCGTGGAGATTCAAGCGCCGTACTCCGAACCGACGAGAGCCATCCAAGAGCGGCTCGAGCGCAACAACCTCAAGCATGTAATCATCAACCTCCCGGTTACCGACCCCGAAACTGGCCTCGGCAACCTCGCGCTCCAGCCCGACAAAGTCGGCATCTACCAAGAGCGCGTAGCACTCGGAGTCGAATACGCTGCCGCGCTCGGATGCATCGGCGTCAACACCGGAATCGGGCCGCTACCCGAAGGCGCCGACCCCGAAATCGCGTACCAAACCTATATCGACAACCTTCGCTACGCCGCCGACGAGTTGGCGAAAGTCGGCGTCCACGCACTGATCGAACCGATCAATACTCAAGACCAACCGGGTTTCCTCATCTCCACATCGGCCCAAGGCATGCAAGCCATTGCCGACGCCAACCACCCAAACGTCTTCCTGCAGTACGACTTCTACCACATGCAGATCATGGAAGGCCGCCTCGTCGAGACCTTCGGCGAACTCCTCCCCAGCATCAAACACGTCCAGTTCGCCGATACCCCAGGCCGCAACGAGCCCGGCACCGGCGAAATCCACTACCCCTTCATCTTCCAAAAGCTAGACGAACTCGGCTACACCGGTTGGACAGGCGCCGAATACAACCCATCCGGCCGAACGGAAGACTCGCTGGATTGGTTTAGGGCGCTGTAGCATTCGCGTTCGAACTGTTTCGTCCGGGTTCTCAAAGCGAAAGGAACGAGGAGAGGCAGAACGAAACCGCGGTGAATTACCTCGGTCGTCTGCCCCCGGCTTGAGTGGAGTGGCCTCACTTGTCGCACGATCGCGATATTTCGCCACCTACCCAAAACCAACACCGACGAACCGATACAGTATTAGTAGCACCAACACACTCCCAGATCTTCGCCGGCAAGTTTCAGACCCAGACCAATGTGGACACTGCACACCATATGGCGTTCATCGTGGTGGGTTGGGAAGGCAAAACCCTTTCGTATTCCGGGTTGATCGGCCCAGAAGCGACGCGTCAACCTGAACTGCTATGATTGCGAACCCACAAAGGAGGGGCATCAAATTGACGCACAATCTCTATCTTGGCGACTGCGCCCAGTTTTTAGAGCGTGATGCTGACAAAGAACCACCGTTCGATTTCACGTTTCTAGATCCTCCCTTCAACCAAGGCAAGGACTATCGGGAGCACAATGATCGCTTGGACAATGGCGAATATTGGGATTGGATGCGTGAGATATGTCGGATGACGCTGGAGCGTTCGTCTGACGGCGCCGCGATGTATTTCATGCAACGCGAGAAGAACACCGAATTCTTGTTGCAGGTGTTGCGCGAGTCAGGTTGGGATTTTCACAATCTGATCGTGTGGCGAAAAAAAACATCGGCAATTCCAAGTCAAGTGCGTTACGGCAAGGCATATCAGGTCATCGCATACGCCACCAAAGGGCGCTCGCCTCGCGTTTTCAACCGATTGCGGATAGATCCGCCCCTGCCAAGCGGCTATGTGCCCCGTGAGAGAGGCATGTTTGTCACCGACGTATGGGACGACATCCGAGAATTGACATCTGGTTATTACGCGAGCGACGAGGCACTGCGGGACATTTCCGGAGAGCGCGTACACAAGCAACAGTCTCCGGTCGCGTTGCTGTTGCGGATGCTACTGTCTTCCACAAATCCCGGAGATTGTGTCTTCGACCCATTCTCAGGGACTGGCACTACGCTAGTTGTAGCGTCACAATTGGCTCGATACGGTGTGGGCGTAGAAAAGGACGAAGTGAACTTTAATTGCATACAAGAACGCCTTCGACATATCCGAGCGGCTGACTCCACCGATCGATATCGCGACGAATACGCCCACACAGAAGCATTGAACCAGATTTGGTCAACGCAAAACCTCGTCGATGAACCGGTGTTGATGCTTCTCAACGGAGTGTCATGACAACATCTTCCATCTACCATTTCTTCGCCCGATTGATGCAGCGTCGCGGGTACTTCGTCGAAAACAACATGTTGGAAAATTTCGAGTTCCCTGATGAGATGATCGCCGCTAGATCTGGTTCCGGGTTTCCTGATTTCGTATTGAAGACAAACCCTGACGAGATGTTCTCGGGCGGCGAGTTTCTCGAATTAAAAGATGCGAAGTCTCACACGATAACCCCGTTCAATTCGACACTCCCAAGTGCCCGCAAAAACGTTGCGATGCTTGATCAAAACGTGAGGGGACAGATGATCGAAGCGGGTGAAGACCTTGAGGCGATGCCTGAACGTGAGGTCTACTATCTCATCAGAGGAGTCAAAAGAGCACAGCCTTCGCCATTGGCAAAGACGCTTTTGGTGAGCGGCGCATTTTTCGAGACTGTTCCGTCAGAACAAGTGCTGTCCGACGCGTTCGAACAGGTCACCAAAGCATCCATTCCAGAACACATGGATGCAAAGGAAATAGCGGGTTACTACGATGTTCAGCAAAAGAACTTCGCGGCAACGCGACAGATTGAAGGCTCATCCATATCTGTGCGGTTCCGTGTAATGGTTCAGGTAGACGCAGGCGCGAACCTGATGAGCAGTCAGAAATATCCGATGATCGGAACCAACACACTGACATTATTGTTGCATGAAAACGGGTTGCGCCAACAAGGAACATTCGACTGGGATGATGCGCCCGCAACTATCAGGGAATGTGGTGCCTACGTTCGTTTGAACATTGCATTGGAAGACGTTGAGCATGACTTGAAGCGACTGCTGCGCGTCTCTGTGTTACATCATCCAAAGAACGGCCCGTTTTTCATGGCACAGGTATGAACAAGAAGAAAACCTACATCGTTAAGGACGGTGTGTGGCTAGAAGAGAGCATGGCGGAACGGTTGGGCGTGGAAGGCACGCATTGAACAGGCTCATGATCTTGACGAGATAGCCAGTATGGTTCTCAACACCTCGCCTCAACACGCGGAGGCTATCCGCGATGAGTTCCCAGAGCGGTGAACAACGGCGATTTGGATGCCTAGGCGTATAAACTCGAAAATGATGGCTGTCGTGGTCGACAAGCATTTCTTCAAATCGTTGGGCGACATCGAGGTAGTCGACGATCTGTCAAGTGGTGACATCGCGTGGTTCACCGTCGCCTTTGAGCAGGACAACTCGGGCAGACACTTCAAACTCGTCCCCGACGACGTCCACGTAACAACCCTTGAACGCGCTACCGAAGCCCTAACGGGGGGCACGCCAGTTACGTTGCCCGAATTCGAGTTGGACATAAGATCCAAGCTGGACATGTGAATGGCCGGGTATAAAGCACGAGTTCGAGGACTCATTCATCTCCCTCTAATCCCCCCGTACAAACCGCGATTTACAAATCCGATTTACCATTTCCCCTCATGATTGATCCGATCATCACGTTCGACGATCAAGACTTGGTTCTTGAAGCTGAAAACATGAGCGTCCGTTACGGCTCCACTCTCGCTGTGGAAGACGTATCGATCCAGATTCCCCGCAATGCCATCGTGTCGCTTATCGGGCCCTCCGGATGCGGCAAGAGCACCGTGCTGCGTTGCTTCAACCGCATGAACGAATTGATCCCCGACACGCATGTTACCGGCAGCATCAAGTATCAAGGCGTCAATGTCTACGGTGCGGACGTCGATCCGACCGACATCCGCTTTCGCATCGGGATGGTCTTCCAGCGTCCGAACCCGTTCCCGAAGAGCATCTACGACAACGTCGCCTTTGGCCCCCGCGTCAACGGTCTGACCGACGACCTCGATCGCGTCGTCGAAGAATCTCTCCGCCGCGCCGCGATCTGGGACGAAGTCAAAGACCGCTTAGACGATAGCGGTCTCGGGATCTCCGGTGGGCAGCAGCAACGCCTATGCATCGCACGCGCGCTCGCCGTAAACCCCGATGTCGTCCTGATGGATGAGCCAGCTTCTGCGCTCGATCCCATCTCAACCCAAGCGATCGAGGACCTGATTCGCGAGCTTTCACAGGAAGTGACGATCGTTATTGTCACGCACAATATGCAGCAGGCAACGCGCATCTCGGACTACTCGGCCGTAATGATGGTCGGCGAGGACCGTGTCGGGCATCTTATAGAGTACGGCACCAACGGGCAGGTCTTCGGCAATCCTGTCGATCCCCGGACCGAAGCGTACGTAACCGGCCGAATCGGCTGAGAAAGAAGGGGCAGCTTAGTATGCCCAACGAACAACTTGACTACAGCCTCGCACATTTGGAAGCGGAGATCGTCCTCCTCGGCGGATTGGTCGAAAACGCCATATTCAAGACCATTCGCGCACTGCGAAACCGCGACCTGGAACTCTCGAGGGAGGTCATCGAAGAGGATGACCGTATTGATGATCTCGAGACGAAGATCCAGAACGAATGCGTAGAACAGATCCGACGCCAAGCGCCCCTCGCTGCGGACCTCCGCCGCATCATCGGGATGATGTTTATCGCCAACGAGCTTGAACGTATGGGCGACTACGCAGAAGGCATCGCCAAAGTCTCCATCAACATGGGCCACGAAGCGCCCCTCAAGGAGCTGGAAGACATCCCAAAGATGGCCGACCTCGCGGTTTCGATGATGAAGCGCAGCATCGATGCCATGACCACCTCAGACCGTGACGAATCTGCACGCATCGCTCTCGAGATCGAAAATGACGATGACGAGGTTGATCGGCTGTACGCGAAGGTGCAGAACGACATCTTCACATTGGTTGAAGATGACCGCGAGCGCGCCGTCCGAGGCACCTACCTCATGTGGGCCGCCCACAATGTTGAGCGAGTCGCCGACCGCGCAACCAACATCGCCGAGCGCGCCATCTTCATGTCAACCGGCGTAATTGTCAGCGGCAACGCAGATGCCCAGGCGGCCGTCCTAGGGTAGATCGTGCATCACTGGCATATCGACCGCGACCGTCGCCCAGCCAAAGTCGGTGCCGCGCATCCCGCGACCAGTTAACGGCGAGTAGAACTCCCTGAAGTCGCGACTCGCCATCTCGATCGACTTCGTCTCGATCTCTTGAGCGACACTTTCGAACCCGTGCCGCCGCAGTCCCCGAGACAGCAGCCAATTCAAATTCATGCACACCGGCCCTCGCCAGATCGTCGACTCGCCTTCGGCATCGAACGTCGGTTCTGAAGCCGACACGCTCGGAACCGGGTATGGCGTCCAAAACTCATCCTCGTTGGTTAAGTGCCGCCCAACCACCTCTTTGACCTTGTCTCTATCTTGTCCGCCGATAATGAGCGGGAAGATCGAACCGACCGCCAGCGTGTAGTCCGGTATCCTCTCCGCACCGCGCAGATAGATCCATCTGCCGAGCGAGTCATCCCAGCACTGCTCATTCAACGCCCTCATCGTCGCGTTCCGCATATCCCGCGCCGTCCTAGATTTCTCGTCTTGGTCCAGCAAATCATGCATCGTCGCGATCGCATCCCAACCATCCGCGTACACCGCGTTCATGAATGGCTCGATCATCACGAACCGATTACGCTGTTTCAGATGCCGGAAATTGTGTCCCTTGCCAAGCAACGCGTTGTGCCAGTCCAAAAGCCAATTCTTCCAAAGCAGCTGTCGTCTCGCAGGTCGCTGTAGACCCAACTCGGCGTCGTAAGCCGGTGAGTTGTCAAGGCCGCATTCATATGGAGAAATGACCCCGATCAACCCGTCCTGATCAAGGTCCCGCTCTCGGCTCAACCATTCGTAATAACGCCTGACCTTCGGTAACACATCGCTCAGATACTCTACATCGCCCGACTCTTCTGCGATGCGGAGCAGCGCGTGCGCCAAAATTGGTGGCTGAATCATGCCCGAATGTCGCCGCCGCCACTGCCCCGGACTGCTCTGACCCGTCACCGCGCTGGCGAGCGATCCAAATCGTCCCCAATAGGTCATGTGACCAACGAACCCGTCCTCCCGCTGCGGTACCAGCAACGTATTCAACTCGGCCTTCGCTAGCTCCACATCCAACGTCGACAACGCAATCGCGTGGAAGCAGGAATCCCAGAACCATTGCCACTCGTAGCGTCCAATCGACGGCATCACATAGGTGTAACGCTGTCGGTAGTAGGGGTCGATGCCGGTCCGCACATTTCGCAGCAGCTGGCCCAAGGCGCGCGACCGGAGGTCTTCGTGGTTCATGGTTATCGAGATTAATCGATGCAATGCGGGTATCCCGCCGCGATAACATCACTTCTATGATCAAAAAGGACAGCTCAGCCGACCTCACCGCCGCCGCAGATATTGGCGGCACCCAGATTCGAGCCGCACTCGTCAATCGCGATGGTGCAATTCTCCATGAGACGCGCGGCGATAGCACGCCCGAACGCGGAATTGAAGACACCGCGGTTCGCCTCGCCGAACTCATTCACGAGGCTACCGCCAATGCCAAAGGCGTCGTCGGCCTCGCCGTCTCCACCGCTGGGCCGTTAAACCCAGACACAGGCACCTACGATCACCCGCCCAACCTGACCGGATGGCACGGCAAAACGATGAAGCCCGACCTCGAGCGCCTGACCTCGTTGCCGACCGCCATCGGACACGACGCCACGTTAGCTGCGTTGGCTGAAACCAAGTTCGGACCATTCAAAAACTCGCAGAACCTCGTATACGTGACCATCAGCACCGGAATCGGGGGCGGAATCGTCGCCAACGGGCAGATGGTTACCGGTTCCACAGGTCAGGCCGGCGAGCTCGGACACATCACCGTGCGCACCGGCCCCGGGGCCCTCAGCTGCGCCGTCGGTTGCCAGGGTTGCTTCGAAGGCAACGCTTCCGGCCCTAATATCGGCAAAATGGCGCGCCAAGCTGCACAAAAAGCCCCTAGGTCGGCGGCCAAAATGATTGAACTGGCCGACGGAGATATCGACGACATCGACGCTCGCATCGCGTTCCTAGCCGCGGAACAGGGCGACCCGGTAGCGGAACAGGTGGTGCGGCAGGTCATCGAAAACATTGGCCGCGGATTGGCTAGCATCCTCGCTGTGCTTGATCCAGACGGCATCGTGGTTGGTGGCGGCGTGGTCCACAGCCTCGAAAGCCGATGGGACGAAGTCATCGACGCGGTCAGAACCTACGGCCTCCCCCGATACGAAACCCGTGGTGTCCCCGTATCCGTAACCCAACTCGGAGACGACGTGAGCCTCATCGGAGCGTCTGTTCTCTCATTCAACCGCTTCGGCCAACGATAAAGAACGCCGAGGTCATCGAACTAAGGCACCAAATATAATCGAAATGAGCGTCGGGGAGTGGCGCAGCTTGGTAGCGCGCTTCGTTCGGGACGAAGAGGTCCCGGGTTCAAATCCCGGCTCCCCGACCATCTCATTTCTTAGTGGCGTAAACCGCTTCGGTCCGGCAAGTGCGCACGATGTTGCGGATCAACGTGGATTCCGTAGTCTCGTTGGCGTGTCGGCTCGAGTCGTTGGGGACTGGTCGGAACGCAAAAACATTCGCCGTGTAGCAAATATGTGAAGGTCGTTATGCAACTTGGTCACGGTCTGAACCCTCTTTTCATCGGACCGAAATGTCCACGTTACTAACTGGTATCGCTAGAAATCGGACGGATCCAATCCAACATCGTCGCTAGATCGTGTGACCAAAACAGTGTTAGTCCTTTGTCTTGCGCATCAAGTAGGTTGCGAAGAGCAAAGACGCCAGCCAACACGGCGGCCGTCACGACCTGCGAACTTCCGAATTCGTTTTTCCAACTCGTAGCTTTTGCAACAGCGTCGTTGTTGAGGCGTTTGATGGAATTGGTCGAGGAGTTCGACACTTTGCACTCTAGCGCCAAGGTTCGGCCATCGTGGAGGCCTATTAGCAAATCGGCTTTTCTATTGCCGAGCATCGACTCTCGGCAGAACTGACCCTTATCCGGTGCCTGCGACAATACCCGTACGATTCGCGGGTCAACCTGCCGGAATTGAGCGCGGCGCAACTGGGTTGCAACCAGACGTTCCTGGACCTTACTCTGGCTCCGTCGCATGGTTTCGAGTCGACGCATTGCAAGGAGAGACGTGGTTGCAAGAATCGCCGCGTTGCGATCATACTCTTCAGGGTCCCGAGACTCGTTAACCCATGGAAAACGCCGACGGTCATGCCAGTCCTGAATGAATGTAACCAAGCGATCAACCAATGCCGGGTCCGACGTGATTCTCGTCGCATTGAGCGATTGCGAACGGATAAGGGTTTTCAGATCGTCTTCGGAGACAGGTGGGCCTGAGAGATAACGGATAACTTCCAACTTGCGCCTGTCACCAAGCAAGTTGGGTGCTTCATCACGCAATCTTGACAAATCGACGGTTTGCTCCAAAACCTCCTCTACAACCTCACGATAGTCGTCGAATAGCTCCAAGTACAGTTCTAGTGGTTCAGTGTGCCTTCCTTGCCGAAAATGCTCCAATGACCTTTCGCGTTCATTGTCAAGCTCCTGTTCGGACCAAATAGGCGGAGAATTCATGCCGCCATCTCTCTAAGCACATTGAGGTCGGGTACGGGAATGCGTTCCATTTCGCGGGGTTCGAACTTTGTGAGTCCGCCAGCGTAAACCCGTCCGCCATGCAATGGCGTTGCGTCGCAAAGGAAAGTCACTAAAGCAGTTAGCACATCCAGTTGTAACTCTTCGCGCGGATAGAGTCCGTGAGCAACGTTCAGGTGTCTGGCATTGGCGTGATTCATTACAAAGGCAGGTGCGCGACGCGCCATGTACGTTGCCAAAATCGGAGCGGGGTCTCGGAGACGTACAGACCACCACGATCGTCTTTTTTGGGCGGTGTAGCAGTCCTTGGCACCCATTCCCTCAGCTTCTACTAGAAACCGCTCGACCGCTTTGCGGGAAGGTCCGTTGAGGAGGGAAAGGTCTTCCGGCAAATCGATTACATTTTTGAGATTCCTAGAATCGATTAGGACGGGACCCGCTTCCAACAACTCCTTCGCTCTCGTAACTGTGCGGAAAAGCACATTATCTGGCAGACCTCGGCTGTGTTTTCCCGCAATCCACACACGATTAGCACCTGTGACTTGACCACGATGAACTCGGCACAGATCACCAAGTTCCACATAGCCTTCTGGGGTACATGGTTGCGTCCGAGTAAAGTGCGACCATCGTTTTTCTGCTACGAAACGGTCGCGAGACACGGGCCGCCCGCCGCTTAAATCGCCTAGGTCCGATAGCTGCCCCACTCGCGCGAACTTTGCAGATGGAGATTTGCTGTCCACCGCAAACGTCGTGATCGCGCCAGTTGTCGCGGTTCCCGGAAAAGGTTCGGTTTTCGGCTCGATCACGGTTACGCTTTGCCCGCCCAAACGATCCGAAAAGAGGTCTCGAACCAATTGACCATAGTTCACATCCAACCACTCAGAAGCAGTAACGAGTGCGCCATAGTCCCCGGGATTCGCGCCCTTCGCGATTGCCAAGAAAAAATATACGTGCAAACCTGCCAATGCGCTAGCTTGCAGTCCCATGGCTGATGCCTGCGTTTTAAGCCATTTCTTCCAGACCGGCTGGATGACGTGGTGACGAACGTAAGGGGGATTACCGACAAAAAGGGTTTTTCCGCTACGGCTCGCCAGGTCAGAAGTCAGAAAATCTTCCACGCGGACCTCGGAACGTTTGTCCAAACCCGCGACCGCGAGGTTCGCGCGTGATATTAAGGCTGCCAATGGATCGCGCTCGATTGCGATCAACTGAGCGTCTGGAAACCTTCGGGCGGCTTCAAGCAAGAATCGACCTGAACCCGAACCTGGGTCAATGACACGATCCGGGTGTCCGACGCTCTCCGCCCAGGTCAGCATTGCATTGACAATCGGCAACGGAGTGTACACCGCGCCATCTTGCCGTCGTCGCTCGCTTGTGCGGAGTTGGCAAAAAATCTCGCCCAAGGGATCACCGCCGTCCTCAATCTCGCTAAGAGTAGCGTTGATCAGATCGCGCGAAATGGAGGGGATATCTTCGAGCAGCGACGCTTCCTGTTCAGTCACACGCGCGGCTGACACTGATCCGACTTCTAACGAAAGAGCCGCTAACGTTCGTTCATCGGGAACCAGATTGACATCGATTGGTGACATGGTTCCGATTCGCGTCAGCAACGGAAGGTTTGCAGCGACTGTCATGCCATCCTTTCTGTTGCCAGTTGACTATAGCATGTATGGCTACCGGTGGATTCGGGCAGACAAGACTTAGCATTGGCAAACTACTTGCGTCCTACCTCCTCGTTTATTGTACATCTGTTTCTTGGTGTCTGTCAGATGCGAGCCATTTCCACATGTAGATTGCACTACGTACATATGAATATCAATACCCGTGATCTGGGCCTATACTCTGATGTCGACCAGTCTTTGGCGATTCAAAGGCGCATTCCGCGCTGGCGGTGTGCGCCAAGCCCATCCATGGAATTTTTAGGCTTCGCCTTATTGGCCGACGTGGGCGCGGCGTAAACCGCTTCGTTCACCTGCCCGAAGGCATGTCGTATCTCAAGACGTCGTAATCATCGTCGTCTGAGGATTGCGATGGCGGATCGTCGTCATCTTCGTCGGCGTGGGGGTCGATTTCGACATAGCCGTCATCGTCGTCCACGGGTTCTGGCGAGTCTTGTTGGCTCGACTGCGAGATGCGAGCACGATAGATCATCGCACCGGCACCTATCGCACCGGCCAGGAGTGCCATGACCACAATGGCGATGATCCAACCGGCTGCCGAAGGTTCGTCTTCAACTGGCGGCTCAATTACCGGCGTCGGCGTCGATGTTGTCGTCGGCGTAGCTGTCGGGACTGGTGTTGATGTGCTCGTAGGCAACGGTGTGCGCGTCGGCTCCGGCGTTGCCGTCGCAGTCGGCGTGTTGGTCGGCGTTGGCGTGCTGGTCGGTGTCGCAGTTGGCACCGGCGTGTCTGTTGGTACCGGCGTTGGCGTATCGGTCGCGGTCGGCGTTGGTGTCGGCGTGTCTGTGGGCACCGGTGTCGGCGTGTCCGTCGGCGCCGGGGTATGGGTCGCGGTGGGCTCCGGTGTATCCGTGGGTAATGGTGTCTCGGTCGGCGGGAATACCACCGCGGTCGGCGACGCTGGTGGAACCGGGGTTGCGATCGGTTCAGGTATTGCCGTCGGTACAACCGGAACGGGTGTCGGCGTCAGCGTCACTGTCGGCGTTTCCGGCGTTGCAGTGGGTTGCAGCGCTTCTGGGAGCACCAAGAACAACAGGCCGTCGAATGTCGAGGCCCTTGCGCATACCTTGGCCGGCGCGCCGGTTGCCAAGTCTGCTGCTCGCCGCTTTGGGGAGTTGAGCAGCTGCTGGACACCGTCGTCGAGCAACAACATGATTTCGATGTCGTCAAGGAGAGACGGCTGGACGTTGTTCGGCACCGGCAGACACAATTCGGCATGTGGCGTGAAGGCTAGACCGGCAATCGGTAACGCGTCCGAGGATACGTAATCTACCTCATACCAGTTGCCAATGGTGTCGAACCGTCGCACGTTTGGTTGCAGAATATTCGCCTCAACGCCTTCGAAAAGTCGTACGCCGATCCAATCGCGAACTGGGATCGAAAGCGGCGAAACTTCGAACGATGCGCCCGCGGTTGCCGCAACGTTGTACTTGCCACCTTCGTTGAAGGTCGCTATTCGGTAGCCATCACCGCGGAACATGATTTCGTCGGGCGGATCCTCGTCGCCGGCGACTATTTCGACCGTTTGACCTTCACCGAAGACTCTCACCGGGATGCGTTTTCTGACCACTACCGCGCCGCCGCCGGGAAGAGATTGAGTAATCGACACTCGCACCGCAAAATCCGTGCCTACTCGATGGGGCGCGATGTAGACGGTTGAACGGGCATCGGGATCATCGATATCACCGATCGAAGCGGTCCAACGGATCTCGATGTCCTCTCTATCTGCCAGCGAGTTGTCCAACGCGCCGTCCGTATTGAACATGTTGACACCGATGAGGGTGTCCTGTCCCTTGCGGAGGTTGATAGACGATAGGTACGGGATAGCGTCGCCGAGCACAGCGCCTTCTCGTGGTGAGACTATCGGCAATATCGTTGGCAGTTCGCTTGAGGGAGTCACGATGGTTTCCGATGACCATGGCCCGACTTGCCCGACCAAGTTGCGCGCTCGAATCCGGAATGCGTACTGCACGTCCGGGTCGTCCAGTTCGACGACGCGCGGGGACGACGCGTTCTGGTCTTTCGGCGTCAATCCGTAGCGTTCATCGGCCCGGCGCCAGTCGAGGTCGTGCTTGAAATCTGAGAAGTTGTCCCACAGAACCATAGCCTGCGTATGTCCGATCGCCACCGTCGGCGCCAAAGGTGTGTCCGCTGGAACGTCGACTTCGACCAGGTTGGTTACCGTGACGCGGACTGGAGTACGGGTTGAGAGGCCGCATAGGTCGGTTACTACCACGTTGAGTGTGTAGACTGCGACGGATTCGTAGTCCAGTTGATCGGTAGTCGTTATTTCACCGCTCGACTCGTTGATGACGAACGGCGCGTTCGCCGGTTCGGTCTCGGCGATTGCGAAACGCCGCTGCGAGTAAGGATCGACATCGGTTGCTGAGACTGCGCCCACTTGAAAACCAGCGGCCTGCTCTTCGGGGACATCGAAACTGTATCTGGACTGGCGGAACGTCGGCGGGTTGTTTGCCCGGCTCTCGTCGATCGATGGGACTACGACGTAATCGGCCGACCATTTGGATTGCTCGCCCGTCTCTTTGTCAACCGCACGCAGGTGGAACACCCACTCGACACCGTTCGCTAGGCCTTCGACAATTCGACGGTCCGAATCCACCATCTTGATGTTCCGCGAATCGACCGCGCTGTAGTTTGGATTCTCGAGTTGGCGCCACTGGATGTCGTAGGTCGCGGTGTTGATCTGATCCCAGACCAGAAAAGCCGTTCCGTTGCCGCCACAAACCTGCGTCAGTTCCGGGATCGGGGGTCCTTCGCGATCTGTGACCTCGATGGTCATCTGATGCCGAATCGATGCGCCACCCAAGTCGGTGGCTGCAACAGTTATCTCATATTCCTCGGTCGTCTCGAAGTCCAACCGTTCGTAGACGTACACCTCGCCAGTCTTCGCGTTCATGGCAAAAGGCCCGCGGACCGGACTCAAGATCTCATAGTTGACGACGTCATTGGTGTCGCCGCCGATCGCCTGGAACGTCGCTATCGCGCTGAGGTAGGTCTGGTTCTCTTCCAGGGTGACGCTGTCGACCGTTGTCCGCCACGTGGGGGTATCGTTGCTGGATCCAGCAAGTGCGCGAGGCTCGGCGGATTCGATCTGGGTCCAGGCACTGAAGACGTTGCGCGAGGCGGTGGATTCGTGAGCCGCCATGCTTCGCATCCTCACCTCGTATTCGTGGTTGTTGGCGAGACCAGTGATCTCGTATCGGTAGACGCCGGGGTCCCGAACAAGATTCCAAGGCGTGCTGACCGATTCGGCGGAACGAAATTCCAACTCGTAGGTGTGATTCGGAACTGGCCGCCACGACACATGTAACCTACCGTTGCCCGGAACTACGACGAATTGCGATGGTGTTACCGAGTGATCGGCACGTATCGTCGCCGCGTCGCCGGACGCGAAAAACAGCAGGCCTGCGTTGGCGGCTGCGAATGCGACGAAGACGATCGTCGAAAGCGCAGTCCATCGTTTGATTCGCAGGCGCGCGGATGCACCTGAATTTGGACTAATCGATACGTGTTTCATCGGCCATCAAAGGTGATCCCGGCGGGTAGTTCAACTAGATGGCGTAAACATAGCAAAGTGCGATCGCAACAATCAGCGGTTTACGACGCGCCCTAAACGGCAATTCTGATATCTGCTACGGACCGATTCTCAGATTTTCGTATCTGTCGTCATCCGGTTCGTCGTCAGTGGGCTCCTCGGTTTCGTTTTCGCCGTTGTCCACGGTTTCGATTTCGTCCTGAGGTTTCGTCGGTGCTCGATTGGGCGGGGTAACCGGGTTGTTCGAACGCCGCGATTTGAGTACGACATACGCGCCGACTGCGGCACCGATGGCGAGTAACGCAAGAACCGCAACCACCAACAGTGGATTCAGACCATCTTCTTCATCGTCGACTGGTTCGACGTCCAACTCTTCTTGCGGCTCCCTCGGTCCGTCTTCGGCAACTGTGGGTTGGGGCGTCGGCGGCACCGGGGTATTCGTTGCGGGAACCGGAGTAAGGGTAGGTACGTGTGTGGCCGTCGGCTCGGGCGTCGGCGTCTCGGTCGGTTGGGCGGTCGCCGTCGGCGGTTCCGTTGGCACTACTGTTGAGGTCGGCACTGGTGTGTCGGTCGGTGCTGGTGATTCCGTCGGTGTAGGCGTGTTCGTGGCCGTCGGTTCAGTCGTGGCCGTCGGCTCCGGAGTCGACGTGACGGTTGGCGTCGCCGTCGGTGTCGATGTTGCAGTTGGCGCGACGGTTTCGACTGGCATGGGTGTGGACGTGCCGACTAGGACCACATTCGCTTCGTCCGGTGTTGCGGTCGGTTCTGGTGTGGGCGTGACACTCGCCGGGACTGGAGTCTCGGTCGGTGTCGGCGTCTTGGTCGGAGGGACCGCGGTCGCGGTAGGCGTCGCGGTTGGCGTGACGATGTCTTCGTTGGCGATCACGAGGAATAGCTGACCGTCGAAGAGTGAGGAGTGACCGCATACCGATGCCGGATCGTTGAATGTCGGATTGGGTGGGAAGCGCACCGGCAGATTGAGGAGTGTCTGGACATTGCCTCGGGCGACTCTCATCAGATTGATCGACTCAAGTTGCGACGTCCACTCTTCGGGCAATGGCAGACAAAGGGCGGCATTGTTAGTGAATGACATGTTGATGATCGGGTCGCCGTTCATCGTGACGAACTTGGCGGTGAAGATATCGCCGATCACGGTGTGTCCCGGGATTTGGTCCTGGATCGAGGCCGCTGGTTCACCAGGGTCGATGCGAATGCCGACCCACTCGAAACTCGGGATCGATCGTTCCCGCACCTTGAACAACGCTTTGGTGGCTTCGGGCGGCCGATACTCTTTCGGCTCGAAGTACGAGATTACGCCGTAGTCGATACCTGCGATTTCGGCTTCCTTGGGTACGACATCACCAGTCCTGAATGGTTTGATCAGGTTGTTGTCGCCGAGCACGTGGACGACCATGTCGGTGTCGCGTTGGACCAGGCCGCCGGGCACCTGCTGCTTAACGGTGATTGAGATGCCGTAGACGCCTTCTTTTTCAGGTGCGCTATATGTGACAATACGGGCGTTGTCATCGGAGAGATCGCCGTCGTCGAGCCGCCACTGAATGTGAAAGTCGGACCGATCGAACAATGAGTTGTCGAGTTCGCCGTCGATGCCGAAAATGTTGAAGCCCAGACGGGCGGACTGTCCGGCCCGGAGCGTGATTCCGGGTAGGAAGGTTTCGATGCCGCCGAGCAACTGCCCTTGGCGCGGCACATCGACCCGCTCGATGCTCGGCGAGGGAACATCCGAATCGATCACGGTCTCTGCGGACCAGTCCCCGGTATCGCCAAGCGGATTTACGCGCCGCAGTCGAAACGCGTATTCGGCATCTGGGTCTGAGAGATCGACGAAGCGAGGCATCGCCGCATCTGTGTCGCGCGGGCGGGGCAGATATTGCTGGTCCAGCCTTCGCCAATCGAGGTCGTAGCGATCTACGTAGTTGGTTGGCCAGAGAACGATGACTTGATTGTGACGGGCGATTATCGCGGGAGCATTAGGAACGAGTGGCGCGGCGTCGATCGTCGGGTCGTCCACCACGTTGATGGTCACGTCCGTGTAGTCGCTGGAACCGCAGAGGTCGGTGGCGCCGACGACTAGCTCGTAGGTTGCCTGCGTCTCGAAGTCCAACCGTCCAGTGGTGGTGATGGAGCCGGTGAATGAATTGACCATGAAGGGTGCTTCCTCGGGTGTCGAGGAGAATATCCGGTACCTTACGGAGTTGTGTCGGTCCGGGTCGTCGGCGTTGACAAAGCCGACATGCACGCCCGGTGCCTGCTCTTCGAGGGCGTCGAGAGTATAGGCCTCTTTCCTGAACTCGGGTCTGGTGTTGGCCACGCCGCCGACGTGAACAGCTTCTTGAGACGACCACTTGCTTTGTTCGCCCGTAACTTTGTCTATTGCCCGTACTTGGAAGACCCAAGTGCCGGCGGTAGGCAGGTCGTCGATTCGGCTATCGACCCACTGCGCGTCGCCTGATGATGGACCGGCTGGTCGACGTTGCAGTTCGTAGTCGTATTTGCTGTTGTCGCGATTCCAAGACACAGTTAAGCCATCTGCGGCGGAACAAACACGATAGAAGTCCGGTGGTGGTGGCCCCGCGGCGTCGATGACCTCAATGCGAATGTCGTGCGTCACCTCTTCCTCGGCGAGGTCTGTGGCGCGGACGGTGAGCGTGTATTCCTCATAGGTCTCGTAATCGAGCTTGTCGTAGAGGTAGATCTCGCCGTCGCGGACGTTTATGGCGAAGGGGAAGATGCTCGGTTTCGGGGATGGCGTCACAATCTCGTATCGGATATCGTCATTGCGGTCCGCGTCGGCCGCTTCTACGGTCGCGATTGGGTTGTCGTAGTGTTGGTTCTCAACTATCGAGATGCTCCGTGGGACATCGGTCCAGCGGGGAGCGCGGTTGGGATCGAACGCGGCTTTGGGTGCCGCAACGTATCCGCCGGTCGGAGAGCTCGCGTCATCGCCGAGCACGCCGCGCACCCGCACTTCGTAGCGAGTGCCATTGTTCAGACTCCTGATGTCGTGTTCGCCGGGGTCGACGGAGCGCCAATCTCCAGCCGCCGGCCAGTTGGGTTCGGTACTCGACCGCACGCGGTAGGCGAGTTGGTATTGGTGGTCAGGGCACGGCCGCCAGCTGACGTAGAGTCGGCTGTCACTCGGAACCACCACGAAGTCCTGGGGCACGACGGGGCGACCGGAAGGGCATTTGGAGGTTGGAGATCCGGGTAACGGCAGGCTCCAATCGCTCGTGTACGGGTCGCCGCTGGGCAAGAGAACGGGAGCTGGGTTGGTGAAAACCGAACGTAGCTGGACGTCGTACTGCGCGCCGTTGGTCAGATGTTCGATTTCGTAAGATTCGCCCCGTCCAACATCGATGTATCGGCTCCAATTCCCGGCGGAACCGTCTTCGACCGACCGCCATCGGATGTGGGTCCTCATTCCGCTGCACCGGTCCCACGAGACGAGGAGCCGTGAGTCGCCCTGCAGTACGCGAACGTTGTAGGGAGTCTCGGGCAGGTCGCCGCAGCGTTGCGGAGTGGCGAAGTAATCGTCGGTCCAGCTGCCGTCGTCGAAGACGTTGTCGCGAACGTAAGTCGGGCGCAGTTGGACAACCACTCGGCGTCCGTTGGCCAAGTCGGTGATGTCGTAATGACCCGTGGTGCCAGCGCCGGTGGTTGTGGGCCAGTTGAACGGGTTGGTCGGCGGTTCAGATAGCAGACGCCAACGAATCTCGTAACGATGGTTCCGGCAGGCCTCCCACTGGACCAAGATGCCGCCGTCGTGCTCATAGAGTTGCACGTTGGACGGCGGGATCGGCTCGTCGGGGTCGCTTGAGGCGTCCTGACACGCGGCGTTGTTTTGACCCAACACTGTTTCGTCAACTTGGATGGAGATGGCGACGATGCTGACCGCGAAGAGGCCCGAGACGATTGCCAGCGCGGCGACGGTTTTCATGAGTCCGTGAAGTTTCGCGGCAACATTGCTGCTGACGATGTCTGAATGGTCTGTTTTACGGCCTGAATGCATCGATGTGTGGAGGGCAGGATGCGCGACGGAATTCGCCGCGTCGGTATAACCGCGCCAAAGTGCCAACAGAGTTGGATTGCTAGCTTTGCCGATAACATAACAAAGCAAAAGTGCCAAAATCTCTGGGTTGGTATGCGATGAAACTGCTAATTGTTAGGCACGGGAAGGCTTACGACGCTGATCCGCGGCGTTGGCCGGACGACTCGAAACGACCTTTGACCGACGCGGGTGCGAGCCGTTTCGAGAGGTCGGTTCCGACGATCAAGAAGTTGGCTCCTAAGCGGATCCGCGTCATCACGAGTCCGTATGTGAGAGCGATGCAGACGGCCAAGATATTATGCGACGTTGCGGGTTGGGAAGAGCCGGAGATCGATGAGCGGTTGTCGGCTCACCTCGGGCCGGACGATGCGCTTGACTTGCTGCAATCACTAGAGATTGCGGGTAACTACGCGATAGTGGGACACGATCCGACATTTTCGTATCTGCCGGGGTATTTGATCGGCGCGGATCGCTTGGGCGCGACGGTATTGAAGACGGGCGCGGTAGCGCGTATCGACACGGGAATTGCTCCGCCGGTTCCGGGAAGCGGGACGTTGGTCGCTCTGATGCAGCCGAAAATTTTGGCGGGTTAGAGCCGTAAGGCGATGGCGATGAGGGTTCCGACGATTGCGACGCCGGAGGTTGCCATGACGATGATTAGCGTGTTGAATTTCGATTCAAATTTGCTGTCCATGGCGTTGAGCTGAACACTCAACTCGCCGAGGCGTTGGTCTACTTGTTCGTAGGCGCCTTCGAGTTTGCTTACGCGTTCGGGCATTGTCGTCATGGCTGAAATCCTGGAAAGTTCGGTAAACGGTGTTTCATTGATTGATAGATTAGCACAAAGATTGCTTACATTTCGTTTCTCGCTGATTCAATCGGGGATTTTGGCCGATTAGAGCCGAAACGCGATGGCGATTAGGGTTCCGACGATTGCGACGCCGGAGGTTGCCATGACGATGATTAGCGTGTTGAACTTCGATTCAAACTTGCTGTCCATGGCGTCGAGCCGATCATTCATCTCTTTGCGTAGCGAGTACGTCTCGTTGCGCAGCGAATCGATCGAACCGGCGAGGTCGCCGAGGCGTTGGTCTACTTGTTCGTAGGCGCCTTCGAGTTTGCTTACGCGTTCGGGCATTGTCGTCATGGCTGAAATCCTGGAAAATTCGGTAAACGGTGTTTCATTGATTGATATATTAGCACAAAGTTTGCGGAAATTTCATTAAGATGTGACGCGGCGCATGGGGAGGATTATGGCTAGGGCTGCGCCGAGGACGGCGATGGTTCCGCAGTAGATGACGATGCCTTGGAAGTCGTTTGATTCGTAGATTATCCCGGCGATGATGGGTGAGAGTGAGCCGACGACGGAGCCGCCAGCGAAGATGAGTGCGGTGGCGGAGCCTTCAGAGCCGCGTTCTACTTGGTCCATGGTGGCGGCGGTGATGATGGGCATGACGGAGAAGAAGAATAGTCCGAGGGATGCGACGATGATGGTGAAGCCGATTCCGCGCTCTATAAATAAGAAGGCGAAGATCATGGCGGCCATGGATGCCATGGCGACGAAGATCACGGGTTTGCGCCCGACGCGGTCGGAGAGCCAGCCCATGGCGGGGGTGGAGGCGATTCCGGCGAGGGTTAGCAGGGCGACGTGCCATCCGATGGTGAAGCCGGACATTTCGAGGGTCTCGGCCATGTAGAGGACGATGAAGGCTTGGAAGGAGGTGTGGATGGCGGCGCGGAATGCGCCGAGGAAGACGAGTCCCAAGATTCGGACGTTGGTGACCAACCTTCGGGCGGACTGAAGGTATTCGGTGAGGTCTAGGTTGTGAGTGGCTTCAGCGCCGCCGGTCTTGAAGCGCCAGAGGACGACGATGGCGGTGAGGAACATGGGTACGGAGACGCCGACGCCGACCCATCGCCAGTCGAAGCCGGCGAATTCGAAGGTGCCGATGGCGCCGCCGAGGAGGAATCCGATGATTACGGGGCTGGTGGTGTTGCCGATCTGCGCGCCGGTTAGGTGGGCGGCCATGGCGACGCCTCGACGCTCGGGATATCTGGCGGCGAGGGTTCCGAATGCGGGGGCGTGCCAGAGGCTGGTACCGAATCCGATGATGGCGACGGCGAATCCGATGAGCCATACCCATGGGCTGATGCCGATGAGGAAGTAGCCGGTGCCGACCATCAACATGCTGATGGTGAGGAGCCAGGCGACGCGTTTGCGATACATGTCGGCCAACATTCCGGCGGGGACGTTGGCGATGCCTGAGGCGATGGAGCTGATGGCGAAGATGGTGCCGTATGCGACGTCGCCGATGCCGAATGTGGCGCGTATGGAGGGCATCATGAGGAGCAACGCGCCCTGTCCGAAGTGTTTGATGCCGTGACCGGCGGAGAGGCCGTACATCAGCGTGGGCGACTTCTCGCCTTCGAAGACCGGTGCGGCTGGTGGCGTGGTTGGAGGAGCTTCAGCCGGAGCCGGGCTTGTTGCAGACATGATGAGACGCAAGTTTAGCAAGGATGTGAAGTGGGATGAACTAGGATGCGAAGGATGGGGAAGGATTTTAAGGATGGCGTGGATTGTTGTTTAGGGTGCTGTTCACAACTACCGTCATTCCGGCGGAAGCCGGAATCCAGATGGGTTGGTGTGGGGGTGTTCGTTGGATTTCGGGCATTCCCCTGCTCGCTGCGCTCGCGTCCCCCTTCGGGTGCTGTGCACAACCCTCCCCCTTGATGCCCAAGGGGGAATTAAAGGGGGTTTAGACTTGGCGTTTCGCTTTGCACTCCGTTGCCCGACCCCTCTGGATTCCGGCTTTCGCCGGAATGACGGTAGTTATGCACAGCACCCCTTCGCGGGGCGAAGGGGGTTTTGTTGTTGCATCCTTCCCATCTTTTTCCATCCTTCGCATCCTAGTTCGAAGGGAGGATTGGTTAGATGATCCACATCATTAGGGGGTTTTTGGGTTGGGGGGTGAAGGCTAGCATTAGGGCGTCGGCTTTGTCGGGGCTTGGGTTGCCGCGGGATTTTAGTTTTTGTTTGTCTTCTAGCTGCATCTGGCCTTTGCTGGTGAAGGTGTAGTTGAGGGTTGCGAGTTCGCTGATTAGTTCGGGATCGTCGTTGATGGCGATGTCTCCGGTTTGGAAGCGGTCGCGGAGGTGGCTGAAGAACTCGGCTCTGAGGTTGAGGAAGTTTTTGGGTTCGCGGGCTCGGTGGCCGCCGTTGATGCCGATGGTTTCGAATTCGCGGAGTTCGCGCATGCGGTCGAGCACTCCGGCGCCGACGCCGACTTCGTCGACGTAGATTCTGGCGACGTTGTGCTTGCGCGCGAAGTCCAACGCGAACCCGGTGGTAGCCATGGTGTCGGCCGAAGGGAATACCGACATCTCGACTACCACCGGGCCGCGCCGCACGCATGCGACCGACCGATCGTTCCCGTAGCGTGCGATGTCCAGACCCATGATCGGCGGTTCTCCGTCGATGTCGAGGTCAGGAAAATGCCCTGGATCGCGTGCGACGGCGGCTTCGATCAGGTCGAGCGGGATCAGCGTGTCGGTCATTTTCTTCGGGAACTCGCCGAGCACTCTTACCTGATACCTGGGGCTTTTTTCGCCCCACCGCTTTTTCGCGCGTGCCACCCATTGGGCAGTCATCAGTCCGTCGGGAACGGACTCACTGTGGTCTGATTCTTCACCTCCATCTTGCAGTCCCGGCGTGTCGAACGCCGATATGTGTATGGTCTTCCAGAACGCTCTTTCCTTATGGAATGCGTCGTAGAACACCCCGGAGAGCGAGTTTGGGTTACCGATGAGCAGCATCTTTGCGTGGCGTGAGGTCATCGACCCTTCGATGGCGTCGAAGATTTTCGCTTCGACGCCCGATGCCTCATCGACCACGAAGAGGATGTGCCCTTGGTGGAAACCTTGGAATCGCTCTTCAACGTTGGTCGAGAAACCGAAGGCGAACCTGCGCTCGGCGAGGTCGAGTCGGGTCGTGGTGATGCGTCCCCCGATCAACTCCGCGTTGTCGCGATGTATGGCCCTGATTTCTCTCCACAACATTTCGGACACTTGTCGCTCGGTCGGTGCCGTAGTGATGACCACGGCGTCGTCGTAACACATCAACCACCAAATCACGGCATGGGCCGCGATGTATGTCTTGCCGGATCCGTTGCAAGACCGCACCGCGACGTAGTCGTGATCCCTTAGCGCCTCCAAAATCCGCCTCTGCTTCTCCCATGGTGTTCCACCCAACCATTCCTTCACAAACCGAACGGGATCATCCCGCCACCCTGCTCGCTCCGCCTCAACAACCACTGACGCACCTCACTCGGCACCGACTTCGCTTCTTGTGTCCTATATGTTCTAGGATATGACAGATTTGGTGGTGATGCAAGTGCGTTTTTTTGGAACTAGGATGCTAAGGATGGGGAAGGATTTTAAGGATGGGGGGCATGACCGTCGTCATTCCCGTGCACAGCCATCGTCATTCCGGCGGAAGCCGGAATCCAGCGGGGTGAACTATGATGCGAATGATTTGGAAAGATGGGAATGATGGGTTGTTGTGGGTGGGGGTTGTTGCGTTGATGTTGGTCGTGGAGGCTGGACATCTTTCCCGCGAGCCTACGTCATTCCGCGTTCGGGTGCTTTGCACAACTACCGTCATTCCGGCGAAAGCCGGCGCTTCAGCGGGCGGAACGACCATCCAGAGGGGCCGGGCAACGGAGTGCAAAGCGAAACGCCAAGTCTAAACCCCCTTTAATTCCCCCTTGGGCATCAAGGGGGAGGGTTGTGCACAGCACCCGTTCGCGACATCCCAGTTGATTGTCCGTGCGTATCACATTGTGATAGAATTCGTCGAACTTAATACTGTTGTCATCCCTTACGGAAACAGAGGGGGAACCAACCAATGACAACTCAAGCACAGAATCAACGGTACATTCTGAACGCCAAACAAATCTACGAAGCCAAGTTGTTGCCGCGATACATAGACACTCACAGGGGCCGCTACATCGTAGTCGATGGTCGCAGTGGCGACCACGAAATATCGCGGGGCGATCACCTGACCTATCACCGATTGATAGAGAGACACCCAGATGCTGTAACGTTCAGTACCCGGGTGGGTAAGAATTCGGCTGGCGTATTGACCAGCTGTACGTCTGTCAAGTAGCCCGCTTCGGGTATTGGTGGAACAGCTAGTTGATGGAAGGGTATGTGGACGAAGAACTGCTGTCCATTGTCGAGATCGACATATTGGGTTCAGACGGTAGATTTCACGCAACCCCCGCATTGCTAGACACGGGTTGCAACCTCAGCCTCGTACTCCCGAAGTATCTCCTAACCAAATATCGTCTAAAGGTGGAGGGAAACACAAGCTTCAGACCTTTGGGCGGCACGACTGTGGAGACCGATGCGTGCAGGGTCACTGTGAAATGGCTGGGGCAAGAATTCAATGTCGATGCGGCGGTGATTGATCGAGATGATGTTCCACCAATCATCGGCATGGAAATGTGCCAAAACGTCGAAATCAACGTTCAGATGAAGATCAACGGCAGGGTATGGTTGGCTCGGATGGCAAACGACTCGTCTGAGGTCGAAACACCCTGAACGTGATCAGTCATCCGTCGAACGGGGTCTTTGCATTGTCATTCGGAGGGATCGGTGATGCGTTTTCCGATAGTGATACATAAGGATAAGGATGAAGGCAGCGGGTACGGTGTGATCGTGCCAGACCTTCCGGGATGTTTCTCCGCGGGTGACACGCTGGAGGATGCGCTGACGTCGTCGCAGGAGGCGATTCTGAGTCACATCGAGGTGTTGATGATGGACGGTGAGGCGATCCCAACGGCGATTCCGTTGGAGGAGCATCAATCGAATGAGGATTACGCGGGTGGATTTTGGGCGCTGGTAGATGCGGACATATCAAAGCTGTCGAGCAAAAGAGTCCGAGTGAACGTCAGCCTGCCGGCGCGTGTGCTGGCAATCGTAGACGAGGCGGCAAAGCGAGAGGGTGAGACGCGTTCCGGCCTGCTGACGCAGGCGGCGTTGCGGTATGTTGAGCGGAGGTCGGGGTTTTGAACTAGGATGGGCAGGATTGGGCAGGATTTTAAGGATGGGTTGTGGTGTTGTTTGGGTACTGCGTATGACTTCCGTCATTCCGCGGGTCCACCGTCATTCCGGCGGAAGCCGGAATCCAGAGGGGTTGGGGGGCATCCTTTCCATCCTTCCCAATCCTTCACATCCTAGTTCAAATGGCGTGGTATTCTGTTGGTCAAATGGTCAGTGTGACTTTCGATACTCACAGAGTCGTCAAGGATCTGCGGGATGCAGGCTTTGATGAAGCGCAGGCTGAAGCGGTGGTTAACGCGCTCGGCAGCGCTGTCGATCGAGATGTTGTCAAGCCTGTGGACTTGAAGGAGTTCGCAACGAAAGCGGACTTGGCCCAGGCGATCGCGGAACTGCGCACGGAGATGAAGGCGATGGAGTTGCGGTTGACGGTCAGGCTCACCGGCGTAATGATCGCCACGGCGGGGCTGACGGTCGCGATACTCAAACTCTTTCCTTGAACTAGGATGCGAAGGATGGGTAAGGATTTTAAGGATGGGGTGTTGTGGGAGGGAGTTGTTGCGTTGATGTGGGCGTCGTTGTTGCGTTCATCTTCGTCATTCCCGCGCACGCGGGCGCTTCAGCGGGCGGAACGCCCATCCAGAGGGGCGGGGGGCATCCTTCCCATCCTTTTCAATCCTTCGCATCCTAGTTCAAAGGCGGGGGCTCCGCGAAGGGGAGCTGTGGGGGATTGGTGTGGTCTAGGGCGCTTTGGTCATGCGAGATCATCTAAGACGACGATGGGCAGGCCTTCTACGCGGTGAAAATCGTCGTCATTGGTGACGAAGAGGGTGCAACCGGTGTGTAGGGCTGTTGCGGCGTGGAGCGCGTCTGGGGTTTTCAGGCCGGTCTCTGCGCGCAGGAACGCGGCCTCTTCCCAAAGCGCGCGTGTCGTTGGGATCAAATTGACTTCACTTGCATCGAACAGCGATCTAAAGAGCGTCTCGACAATCAAATCGGCATCGCGTAAAGGCTTAACTAAGGTCTCCAAAACCACCAATTCGCTGCTCACGATGGCAAACCGTCCGGTCTGGGCCTGTCGCCACATGGGTTCAAGCAACGCTCGATATGGTTCGATGCGCTCCACACTGTAGATGAAACCGCTGGTGTCGAGGTAGATGGGACCGGTCGAAGGGAGGGTCAGCGTTCCCACGATGCCCGTTCGCCCTTGAGGAAGGACTCCACGTCCTCGGCCGTCTTGAAAAGACGGTGTCCCGGCGCTTCGTCGAGAATGTCGATTGCGGACTTACGGACTGATGCCGAGGCTTGCCGAACCACGACGTGAACGGATTCGCCTACCGGGAGGTCCCGATTGACGATTTCGATCTTGCCGCCCGGCATGACCGTTGTTTTGATGTGCAACGCCTTCTGCATGACTTGATTCACAGATTACATCGTTTGAACTAGGATGCGAAGGATTAATAAGGATTTTAAGGATGGGTTGTACGCCCGTCGTCATTCCCGCGGACGCGGGAATCTAGGGTGGTGGTGGTGATCATTCCCATCTTTTCCAATCATGGGCATCATAGTTCAAAAGGCGCGGGAGGGATCGGTGTGGTTTGTTTTTCTCTGGATTCCGGCTTTCGCCGGAATGACGGGTTTTTGAACTATGATGGGCATGATTTGGAAAGATGGGAATGATGGGTTGTTGTGGGAGGGGGTTGTTGCGTTGATGTTGGTCGTGGGGGCTATACGTCATTCCGGCGAAAGCCGGAATCCAGAGAGGGGCCGGGCGTCGTTGCCGCTAGCCTCCGTCATTCCCGCGCGCGGGAATCTCAGGGAGGGTGTGGGGGGATCATTCCCATCTTTTTCAATCATGGGCATCATAGTTCAAAGGCGCGGGAGGGATCGGTGTGGTTTGTTTTTCTCGTCATTCCCGCGTGCGCGGGAATGACGAGGGGTTGCTTGCGGGAATGACGGAGGGGTTCGCCGGAATCCAGAGGGGTGGGGGCATCCTTCCCCATCCTGCGCACCCTAGTTCAAAGGCGTGCTTTGCTTTACTCTGGATTCCCGCGTGCGCGGGAATGACGTGTGGCTTGCGGGAATGACGGGTTGTTTGCGGGAATGACGGAGGGGCGGGGGGCATCATTCCCATCTTTTCCAATCCTTCGCATCCTAGTTCACAGGTTGGGGGGTAAAATCTGGGGAATCTGGTATGGGAACGCGTTGCATGGATTGGTATACACTGGTATGATGTTGTGCGTAAGTCGAAAAGGCACGCGCTTGTTTCGATTCACGCGCGCATCAGACTGCTAACGACGGAATGGCGACAAGTCAAGCTTGTAAAGGAAACACAACGTGATGAAATCCCCTACATCACTGATTAGGTTCAGGAACGCGGTGGGCGTGATGCTGGCATTGTCGGCTATCTTCGCCGTCGTCATAAGCACCATCTCTATGCCCGGAGACCGGGCTATAGCGCAGGTGCCTGATGCGGATACCGATGCCATTGCGGCTCGTGCGGCAGCATGGTGGAACGCACTCACGCCTATGCAGAGGACGAACGCGTTGCTGGGCAAGGATTATGACGATATTACAGACGACGCGACTGCCACCCCGCCGAATGAAGGCAGAGACCTCCCGGAAAGTGCCAACGAAGATTATGCTGATTTGGCCGATGAGCCAGATCCTCCTACTCCCTTAGACCCGACCTCTACAGGGCAGGTAATCGACAAGGGCGACGTCAACGCACTCGTAGACGGATCTGCTGATGCCTCCACTGTAGACATCTATGCGGTCGGCGAACATATCGACGGGATTACCAACGCAATCCGCGGTTTCCAGAGCGTCGAAGTGTGGTGGGATTACATCGACTGCGCAGAAGCTCGTATCGCCGTTGGTGAAGACAGCGATGATCTAATCACTACCGACGCCGATGCAGACACGGATGGTTTTCAAGCGGAATCCAGCACGGTCTGCGACGCTACTCTGAATACCGCCGGCGATGCCGTCGCATCCACCAGTGTGAAGCCTTACGATGAATTGGGCGATGCGAAAGCTCAGGTCGACAGAGTCGGTCAGGCCATTCTCGGTCTTGATGCTCCCGGTTCTGCCAACAGCACCACCCACGCGCGCGCCAAGGCTTGGTGGGATTCGTTGCCAGGACCATCTGATAAAACGCAGGCACTCTATGGAACCTCCGCAATTCCCGGCCTAACCCCTCCCGCTACCGGTACCGTGGTTGCTGTCGGACGAGTGTGGATAGCAGGAGAAAATAATTATGACGAGATAGCTAATCCTTCGACTATCAGGGGCAAGGTCACCCCCGACGCTACTGACGAATTCTCGCTGGATACTGCCTCCCAAGAACTGGCGAACGGCGTCCACGAACTGATCAATGACCGCTGGCAGTACATCTACCACATGGGCGGCATGAACGAGATGAACAAGGACGAGGTCATCTACTGGTGGGACTCGATCGATAGCGGGCAGAGGCGGATCGCGACTGGTACGCAAAACGAGCCGGAAGGGACTCCATCGACAAGCGGTTACGGTTTGGGATGGGATGCACTTCAGGATACTGAGCTGTCTCAAGCTGGCAAGGCGCGGCATGAGAGAGTCTTCAAGGTCGGTCAAGCCATTCTCGGCCTGAAGAAGCTTCCCGACGTCGCCGCTTGGTGGAACACGCTCAACGCAGACCAGATGGTCTACGTCGTATACGGCAACCCGCCGATGAGGACCGCGTACGATGACCCGGATAACCCTGGCACGGGCATCACAACCGTCACCGATGCCGACAAAGCCGTCTTCCAGAAGATGTACGCGGATTTGACCGGCGGCATCGAGGTTGGAGCCGCTGACGCCGAGCTATCCACGCATCTGCCTGCCTACGTCGTAGAGATGCTGGCACGCAACGCGCCTACCGATTTCACCACCACTCCGACGGCAGTTGATACCGACGGCGACGACATGTGGTACTACTCCGCCAAAGACATCGTCGATGCGATCGCCAACGAGCTCTTCGATCCGCCGGCGATGTTAACGGCATTTGTCCGCCCGGACGGTAATTTGGTGACTACATCGGCGGAAGACGCTGCAACCACGGCTGGCCCCGTCGCAGACGACAACGATTTCGACTGGCCGTACAACTCGGATAACAAGCCGGCCTCCGTCGCTGACTGGTGGGAGTCTACCGACTGCCGCGTGATGCGCATTGCCGTCGGTCAGGACAACAACTACCTCAACGGCGCGGTTGCCGCGGTTGAAGACGCCCCGAATACGGCGGACATTGACGAATCCATGGATGCCATCCCTGCCGAAACCAGCATCTACTGTGGTCACTTCGTCGGAAGTACCGACGATCGGACTGAAGGCTCGGCAGGAACCCTCAGCAAAGAGGCTCAGATGCGCGTCGAGGAAGTCGGTCAGGCACTGCTAGGCCTCAGCGCACCTGGTCGCCCGTCGTTCAACGAACCTCCCAAAGAAGATGGACATCCTTTGATCATGGGAACGGCGCAGGTTGGTGCCACACTCACCGTGAATACCGATCCGATCGAAGACGAGGACGGTATCCCCGAGGATTCCGATGGCGACAAGGTCTTCCAGTACCAGTGGTTGCGGAACGGTACCCCGATCTCGGGTGCTACAGGTTCCACGTACGTCTTGACGGCTGCTGATGCTGGCGCGACGATCTCGGTTCGAGTGTCGTATATCGACAATGAACGCTACCCCGAGATGCGGACGAGCCCGTCGAGTTTGGCGACGTCGCAGATCGTGGGCGCGCCGGGCGAGATCTCCAAGATCGTGGAGTCGATCCGCGGCGTCACGATCTCTGCTGGCGGCGATGTGGTTCTGAGCGTTAACGCATACGGTCTTCAGGGTGTGCAGGACAACAATCTAGAGGCCGGCATGGGTCTTGAATGGAAAGAGGGCGATCGCTCGTTCGACGACGATGACACGGAAACTCCGTGGGAGGTGACGTACACGGCGCCTTCGTCGCCCGGCACTTACACGATCACGGCCTCGTTCGCGAACGATGGCGACTGCCGTCCGCTCGATAAGGATGGCGGCGAAGAGATGCGCGATAAACTGTGCACCGCCACGTTCCAAGTGCGAGTGCGCCGCGAGCAGCCACCGGTAGCTACCCCGGTCCCGCCGGTGGACCCGCCGGGCGAGATTCCCAGTCTTATCCCGGACTCCGACGGCAACCAGTATGAAGTGTTCACGCCGGTTGAGGGTGGCACGTTCGACGGTGGCGAAGGTTACTCGATTACGGTCCCATCCGGCGCAGTCCCGAACGGCGAGTACATCGGCATCCGAATGTCGGACGACGGTGCGGCCTCGAACGTCGGACAGGTACACCAGCGCTACACGCTGGCGGGCAACATGTACGGAGTTCATGCCGTCGACGCCTCAGGCGCGGCGATCAGCAGCTACGTCTTGGAAGCCCCGGCGGAGGTCTGTGTACCGCTCCCGGCTGCATTGCGGACGAACATCTCGCACCTGTCGTTAGCGGCGATCAACAGCGATGGCACGCTGACAGTGCTTTCGGCGCAGGTACGCTTGAACGGCACCGGCGGCGACACGATGGTGTGCGGCAACCTGAGCAACCTCCCGGCCTCCGTGGCAGTAGGTTCGCAAGGCGCACCGGCTGCGCCCCCGACGGCGGTGCCGACGCCAGAGCCGGTACTGCCGGACACTGGTGGAACGTCACCAGCCTCTGGCAGCCTGGTATGGGCGCTACTCCTCGGCACAGCCGTGGTAGTCTCCGGCACGTTCATCGTAGCCGGCCGCAGGCGGAAGATGGTGGGGAGTAAGTAAGGAATTGTGCCCTCACCCCCAGTACGTACGATCTGGGCGGGAGAGGGGAAATGGTAGGGGCAGGTTTCAAACCTGCCCCTACCGCGGAGAGGCAAGCGCCCGTAGCGATACGGGCGTTTTTTTTGAACTAGGATTTTAAGGATGGGTAAGGATTTAAGGATGGGGTGTTGAACTATGATTTGAATGATTTGGAAAGATGGGAATGATGGGTTGTTGTGTGACAACCGTCATTCCCGCAAGCCACCGTCATTCCGGCGAAAGCCGGAATCCAGAGGGGTCGGGAGGTGTGCCCCCCTTCGCTTTGCGAAGGGGGACGCGTTGAGCGTAGCGAGACGCAGGGGGATGCACGGGGATGGGGTGGGGATGTTGGTATTTGATTTTGTGAAGGAGTGCCGACCCGCGCCCCTTGGCCGCCCGATTGCCCTCACCCTAGCCCTCTCCCGCCGAGCGGGAGAGGGGACGGTTGTTGTTTTTGGGAGTGTTGCTGCGACGGGATTCGGGCATCCCCTGCGTGCTTCGCACGCGTCCCCTTCGCTTTGCGAAGGGGAGGTTTGAACTATGATGTGAATGATTGGGAATGATGGGTTGTTGTGGTCAACTACCGTCATTCCCGCGCACGCGGGAATCTAGGGGGCGGTGGGGATCATTCCCATCTTTTCCCCTCATGGGCATCATAGTTCAAAATGGCAAAAATGTGCTACAATGTGTGATACACGAGACTGGAACTGAGACAGAATGATTGGATCCGCCACTACATCCGATTTCGACCAAGCGAAGTTTGCGGAGTTGGTACTTTACATCGCCCACAGTTGTCGCAACGACGAACGATTTGGCTCGGTGAAGCTTAGCAAGATCTTGTATTACTGCGATTTTGAAGGGTTCAAGCGACTCCTCAAACCAATCACTGGTGCAACTTATCTCAAAAAGCCTAAAGGTCCGTTTCCCGCGGAGTTGCGCCGGACTCGCAGATCATTGATCGCCGAGGGTAAAGCAGAAACGATACTCGAACGGGTCATCGACTACCACGAAAATCGGTTGGTTCCGACAAGTGGTCACGTTGAGTTGAGCGATAAGTTTAGTTCCGTTGAACGTGAGATAATCGACGGCGTGATCGAAAAGATGCGACCAATGAATGCTGCCGAAATCACGGAGTATTCTCACGGCGAGTTCGGCTGGCAACACGCCGAACTGGATGAACCAATTGCCAACGCGACCGCGTTGATCGCCCGAGACGACGCGCCATGGGTTGTCGAATACTTGGCGGAACGCAACGCCGCATGAACAGGAGCACCCTGGACATCTGGGAACGGTTGTGATCCGACATATATCTTTCAGTTCTGATGCGCTCGAAGTGCTTCGTCGAGTGGATGTTATCGTCACGGCTCATGAAGATGAGACTGGCGAGATGAAGGAGGCGATCAGAGCGAAGTTACGCGCTGATCCAGGTGCTACCTTGGTGTTTTTGGAGGTAAAGGATCGACGGCTGGTCTGCCACTGCGTCGTTACGGGCGAAAAAGCGCACGTGAGCGACATCGAAGTCCGCAATTGAGGAGAGGTGGCATAAGTGAAATTCACGGGCGTTTTGAACTATGATGTGAATGATTTTAATGATGGGTTGTTGTGGGACTACCGTCATTCCCGCAAGCCACCGTCATTCCGGCGAAAGCCGGAATCCAGAGGGGGGTGGGGATCATTCCCATCCTTTCCAATCATGCGCATCATAGTTCAAATGAGGTGTTGTGGCGGTGTAAACTGACGTTATGACTGTTGCAACGCACAGGCACGAAGAGCTCGCGACGAAGAAAGATGTCGACGCGCGTTTCGACCGCGTGGAAGAGCGCCTTGACCGGATCGAAGATACGCTGGTTCATCTCACCAATTCGATTGCATCGATATTGAACGTGTTGATGAGCCTGAACGAAAGGCTCACTGCGTTGGAGGATAACCAACGAAAAATGATGGGGATGCTGGAACGGATCGAGGCTTCTACGGAGCGGCAGATAGGGTTTTAGTTGCCGTCCCCTCTGGATGGGCGTGGTTTGAACTAGGATTTGAAGGATTGGTAAGGATTTTAAGGATGGGTTGTTGTGGGACTACCGTCATTCCGGCGAAAGCCGGAATCCAGAGGAGGGGTGCTCCCCCCCTTCGCTTTGCGAAGGGGGCGCGAGCAAGCGCAGCGATGCGAGCGGGGGATGCTCGGGGCGGTGTTGGGGGCATGCAGGTGTTTGATTTGGGGAAGGGTGCCGGCCCGCGCCCCTTGGCCGCCCGGTTGCCCTCACCCTAGCCCTCTCCCGCCGAGCGGGAGAGGGGATGGTTGTTGTTTTTCGGGGTGTTGCTGCGATGGAGTTCGTGCATCCCCTGCGTGCTTCGCACGCGTCCCCTTCGCGAAGCGAAGGGGAGGTTTTTCCTCCCTCCCACATCGTCCTCTTTCTTGCTCGCCGCAATTCTGACCACCAACATCTCATCCTTCCCATCTTTCGGCATCCTTAGCATCCTAGTTCAAAGGCGCGGGAGGGATCGGCGTGCTTTGTTTTACTCTGGATTCCCGCGTGCGCGGGAATGACGGAGAGATTTCGTTTGCTCAACCCGGGAAGCATGGCGGATGGTGTTCAATATGATAGGATGGATGTAGTAAAATATAGCAGATGAAAATGGAGACGAGGTCTTTGATGGGTGCTGTCAATCAGGAATCGATTGATGACGTTCGCGAGGTTAATCAGTTGGTCGAGTGGGTGTTGAACGATCGGATCGGGCGCCTCGAGAGAAGGTTTGAAGGCGACGTGATTACGTTCATTGGTCCATTGGAAATTGAGACCGATGATCACGTTCGGGATGTAGTTGAGTCGATGGATCGAGGTGCGAGTCGACGACGCGTGGTGATGTTGCTGACTAGCGAGGGAGGATTTATCGAGGTGGTGCATCGCATGGCTGAGACTTTGCGGCATTACTACGAGAAAGTGGAATTCGTGGTGCCGAACTATGCGTACTCAGCGGGTACAGTGTTGGTTTTGTCTGGAGACAAAGTCCACATGGACTACTATTCGCGCTTAGGTCCGATCGACCCACAGATCGTGTCGGGCGAAAACCTGCATCCAGTTCCCGCGCTCGGATATGTCGAGCAGTACGAAAAATTCGTCGTTAAGGCAGATGAAGAAGAATTGAACGAGGCCGAGCTGGAATTTTTCTTAGAAAAGTTCGATCCGGGGGTGTTGGAGCTTTATGAACAGGAGCGTGAAAGAGCGATCGGATTGTTGAAGAAGTGGTTGCCACGTTACATGTTCAAGGAATCGGGAGGATCGGTGAAGAAAAAAGAAACGCGAGCGGATAAGATCGGCGAACTATTGAGCGATACGGATCGGTGGCACACCCACAATCACGGGATATCGATGTCGGTGTTGCGTGATGAGTTGGGACTGGGTGTCGAAGATTTCGGCCTGGACGAAGTTTTGTCGAACGCGATTCGCTCGTATCATCAGCTGATAACGGACTACTTGGTTAATCTAGGAGGCCAAGGTATCATTCACATCAAAGGTGAATTAAAACATTTCTAACTTACGCTCCCGTAAGAGATGCATGTGATGTCTGACGAATCCAATCGACAAAGAAAAACTAGGCGTTTTAGCCTAGCGGATGTTGAGGATCAGAGGCGCAACCGAGAGGATAAGGCTGGACGTCGACGACGGCGCACCCCGAAGGTCTGGGAAGTTGCGGCACCTTTGCCAAAGTTGCGACGACCGGCTAAAAGGCTTGACAACAATTGGGTGCGAGTAGGTAAACGTCCGCGGTCAGGGGGGTGAGTGGTGGATGGTGGGATGTGTGGCTGCGATGGAGTTCGTGCATCCCCTGCGTGCGAGGGCGGGTTTGAAACCCGCCCCTACGTCGCCGCAATTCCGACCACCAACATCTCATCCTTCCCATCTTTCGGCATCCTTAGCATCCTAGTTCAAAGGCGCGGGAGGGATCGGCGTGCTTTGTTTTACTCTGGTTTCCCGCGTGCGCGGGAATGACGGGGGCGCGATGGGTTAACCTTCGTTTAGTTGATGGTTATCGTGTCGGAAAGGACTTGGTGATGCGTATTCCGTTGTTGGGGATTTCACATGAGACGAACACTTTTTCGAGTGTTCCAGCGGACTACGCCGCTTTCGAAGCGTCGGGGATTTTGCGGGGGGAGGAGATGTTCGATAAGTTCCGGGATGCTAGTTATACGATTTCGGGTTACATGCAGGCGGCGGAGGAGCTTGGGTTTGAGTTGGTGCCGTTGATGTATGCAGTGACGGGGCCGATCGGGACGATTACTAAGGATGCGTATGATCGTCTGACGGGGGAGATGTTCGGGATGTTGCGGGATGGCGGTCCTTGGGATGCGGTGTTGATTTCGAACCACGGCGCCGCGGTGAGCGAGGAGTTCCCGGACATGGATGGCGAGTTCTGTCGGGCGGTGCGAGAGATTGTCGGGCCGGATATGCGGGTGGGAGTGACGCTGGATATGCATGGAAATGTGTCGGAGCCGGTAGTGGAGCACACGGATGTGTGCGTGGTATGGAGGACGAATCCGCATTTGGATCCGAAGGTGCGGGGTAGAAAGACAGCCGAGATGGTGGTGCGAGCGGCGAAGGGCGAGATCGATCCGGTGCAGTGGATCGAGATGCCGCCGATGTACGTGAATATCGTGAAGCAGTTCACGGGTGAGGATCCGATGCGGTCGTTCGTGTCGGACTGTGTGGCGGCGAATGAGACGCCGGGGATTCTGGACACGAGTGTTGCGGAGGGTTATCCGTATTCGGATGTGGAGGAGATGGGGATGGCTTGGGTCGCGATTGCGGATGGCGATTTGGAGTTGGCGAAGTCGGTGGCGAAGGGAATGGCGTCACGGGCTTGGGAGCGTCGGGCGGAGCTGAACGTAGAGGTGGCTTCGATCTCGGACGCGTTGGATATGGCGATTGCGGAGTATGTGGGTCCGCGCGATCTGGGCGATGCGGATGTGGTAGCGACCGATGGTACGGCGCTGTCTATGCCGGACGAGGATGCACCGGCGCGGGAGGGTCCGATCGTTTTGATGGATGTCGGCGACAACATCGGCGGCGGTTCATCGGCCGATTCGACGCATATCTTGGCGCAGGTTGTCGAGCGCGGGATATCGGGCTTCTTGCAGACGTTGTACGACCCGGAGTCGGTGGATGCGTGTGTTGCGGCGGGTGTTGGCGCTACGGTGACGTTGGATGTCGGCGGGAAGACGGACGACATGCATGGTTCGCCGGTTCGGGTGATGGGCACGGTGCGTGCGATCACGGATGGTCAGTATGAGGAGCTGGGCGCTTCGCACGGCGGTTTCCGGTTCTACGATTCTGGCGTGAGCGTGCGGGTGGATACGGATGGCGGGCAGACGTTGTTGTTGACGTCGGTGCGGGCTGGTAACACGGTTCGGGCGCAGATGTATCACATCGGGATAATTCCGGAGCGTTACCGGATCGTGGTGGCGAAGGGAGTGGTGTCGCCGCGTCCGGCGTATCAGCCGATAGCGGGGAAGGTGATCTTGGTGAACACGCCGGGGGTCACGACGGCGGATATGTCGACGTTCACGTACGAGCGTCGTCGAGTACCGCTGTATCCGATGGAGCTGGATGCGGAGTATGGGGGTTGAACATCCAACTAATCGTTTTGCTAGAATCGTTTTATCTGAAAGGGGATTTTGAAATTGACTTCTGAAGAACTCAATGAGTTACGAGAAAACACGATCGCCAGCAATCAGCAGACGATCGCCAACCTGATACAGCTACAGGCCCAGATGGTGAAGGTGAGTACCGAGCAGGTCTTGCGGCTGAACAACATCGAAACGATCTTGGCGTCGGTGCTTGAACGATTGGAACGATTGGAACAACTCAACCGCAACGCTATCGGTTTCGCCACTCGCGATAGCTGAAACCGAATTCCTGTGGCCGATCTCGAAGTAAAAAACGTACCGGATGAACTTTGTGTGAATGGATTATTACGATGAGCGGTCACCGTCCATTCGACGAATTGACACAGGATTTCTCGCCTGAACGGCGCCAACGAGTTGCCGCACTAAAGTCGGAAATGCTTGAAGACATGCGTGCCACTGAGGTCGTGCGTAGTAAGGAAATTACCCCCGGCTACCGGACAGAAATAACCGAAGTCAGAGTCACAGCAGTCGATGCGAAAAAAGTCAAGCCGTAGCGGACGGTGGGTAGACGTTGTTGTCGACGTTCACGTATGAGCGTCGTCGGGTACCGCTGTATCCGATGGAGCTGGATGCGGAGTATGGGGGTTGATATTATTGGTCTTAAACTTAAACAAAGGTGTATGCGATGACTACGACAGCTGAAGAACTCAACGCTTGGCGCGAGAGCACCTTCGCTGGCTTGCAGCAAATGCTAACGGCAACGTTGCAGCTTCAGACGCAGTTGGTGCAAGTTACTTCCGATCTTTCAGCCAGGTTGAGCCTGCTCGAGTCGAGGAACAATCAGATCGAAGCTCGATTGGACCGTGTTGAAGTTCGATTGGATCGCGTTGAAGCTCGATTGGACGCCGTTGAAGCTAGCAACCAGATCATCATCGAGCACCTTAATAACTTGGAACAGCTCAATCGCAACGCCATCGGCTTCGCCACTCGCGATAGCTGAAGCCGAATTCCTATGGCCGATCTCGAAGTAAAGAACGTACCGGATGAACTGCGCGAGCGTTTATTGCGGCAGGCGTACAAACGCGAGATGTCTTTGGATGACGTGATTGTGGCTGCACTGGAGCGCCAGATGCAGCGGATGGAGTTTGACGAGGAATTGGCCGAGAAGGGTTTGTTGAGTCTGTCCGTCACTCCCGCGGAATTTCATGCAGTCGAAAGTTTGCGGCACAATGCGGATCGTTAGTTGGTAAAAACGGAGCGGAATCTCCTGACGAATGGCGACATTGCGAGTAAAAAACGTCCCAGACGACCTTCATGCGCGGCTGCGGAAACAAGCGCGACGATACAAGACGCCGTTGGGTAATTTGGTCGTTGTGGCTTTGGAGCGTGAGATAGTACAAATCGAGTTACACGAACGGATCGCGGCTAAGGAGCCGATGGAATTCAAAGTCAGTCCTTCTGAGATATTGGCTCGTGAGCGTGCTCAGCGGGATGCGATATTCTAGTTCTATGGTTGTTTGCGGGCATTTATAGAGGTTCCGAACATGGGCGATATTCAAGTAAAGAACATACCGGACGAACTGCAAGAGAGATTGCGGAAACAAGCACGACGATGCAAGACGTCGATCGACGCAGTTTTGTTGACCGCTCTGGAACGCGAGGCGCTACGACTCGAGTGGAACGAGAAACTGGATTCGTTGGAACCGCCAACACTTGATTTCAGTCCTTCTGATGTATTGGCTCAAGAACGGGCTCAACGCGACGCAGAGTTTTAGGTGCGAGGGTACGTTGTAGACGCGTCGGTCGCCGTTGAGTATTTGCTCAAATCTGACCTCGGTCGGTCGGTGACTAATGTGCTGGACCACAGTGCGTTGTCTGCTCCACAGATGATTGATATCGAGGTGTTGTCCGCATTTCGACGGTCTGTATTCCAACGAAAACTGTCGACGGATGACGCCTTGCGGGCACTTGATAGGCTATCGACTTGGAATGTCGAGCGCGTCTCTCATCGAGGATTGATACGGCTAACTTGGGCGTATATACGCAATGTCAGTGCGTACGATTCCGCATACTTGGCAACGGCCAAATTCTTAGGTCTCGAAGTATTGACCGCCGACAGCAAGCTGGCTCGAGCGCCGAACGTTGACGTTGCGGTGTACGACGTGCGTGATGTGAATGTTCTCGCATGGCTTGAGACACGATAAAGGAGTCGTTCAGATGTCAAATCAAACCGAAAGCAACTCGCCCGCTTCCCGCCCTAACGTCATCGTCATTATGGTGGATGACCTCGGTTTCTCCGATATTGGGTGTTACGGGGGTGAGATCAGCACGCCGAATTTGGATGCTTTGGGTTACGCTGGGATCCGGTTTACGCAGATGTATAACGGTGCGCGGTGCTGTCCGTCGCGGGCGGCTCTGTTGACGGGGTTGAACGCGCATCAGGCGGGTATCGGGCAGATGACGGCGGATTTGGGTGTGCCGAGTTACCAAGGTTTTTTGCGGGATGACTGTGTGACGATGGGCGAGGTGGCAAAGAGCGCGGGTTATCGGACTCTGATGTCGGGGAAGTGGCATGCAGGCGGCGGGTACGATCGTCGGTTGCGTGACCAATGGACGCCGGGCGATGCGAAGCACCCGTTGCCGACGCAGCGGGGGTTCGACCGGTATTTCGGTCTGCTGGAAGCGGCCGATTCGTATTGGAATCCGAAGGCGTTGATGCTGCAGGACCAGTTGATCGAGGTGGAGTCGGATGATTTTCATTTGACGGACGCGATTGCGGATCACGCGGCGTCGCAGATCGATGATGCGATGTCGGCCGGCGAGCCGTTTCTCCAGTACATCGCGTTCACCGCGCCGCACTGGCCGCTCCATGCTTGGGAGGACGATATCGTCAAGTACGAGGGCAAGTACATGCGGGGTTGGGACGAGATCCGGGCCGCACGGCATGAGGAGCAGAAGGGTCTGGGAATTGTCGATTCGAAATGGCCGATCTCGCCTCGGGACGAGGACGCGCCGCCATGGGAGGATGTCGAAAACAAGGAGTATGAGGACATTCGGATGGCGGTCTACTGCGCCATGATCGAGGAGGTGGACCGCGGCGTCGGGCGCGTGGTCGAGACGTTGAAGCGGCATGGTCAGTTCGAGAATACGATGATCATGTTCCTAACTGACAACGGCGGTTGTGCCGAGTTGTTCCAAGAGGACTCGGACTGGCCGGATCCTTCACAGTGGGCGACGTCGCTGACGCTGGACGGACAGGAAGTGCGGGTCGGCGATATACCGGAGTTGAGACCGGGACCGGATACCACTTTCCAAGCCGTGGAGTTGCCGTGGGCGAATGTATCGAATGCGCCGTTCAGGTTGTTCAAGCGGTGGATACATGAGGGCGGTATCTCGACGCCGTTCATCGTTCACTGGCCGGCGAAGATTGCCGAGGGTTCGATCGTGGACAACGTTCCGATGCACATTACGGACATTGCGGCGACGGTTTACGATGCGATCGGTGCGACGTATCCGACGGAGTACGAGGGCAACGAGATTACGCCACTGGAGGGGGAGTCGATAGTGCCGATATTGGACGGTATGGAGTGGTCGCGGGAGAAGCCAGTGGCGGTTGAGCATGAGGGCAACCGGGGGATCCGGATCGGTGATTGGAAGCTGGTTGCGGAATGGGATGGTCCTTGGGAGCTTTACAACATCCCGGAGGATCGGACGGAGCAGAATGACTATGCGTCGTCGGAACCGGCACGTGTGGTGTCGATGATTCGCGAGTACGAAGCTTGGGCGGAGCGATGCGGCGTGTTGCCGTGGCCGGTGAAGGAGGGGTTCTTGGCTAAACGGACGCTAGGCAAGCGTGATCATATATCGCAGCATCGCGGCGCGATCGGCGGTCGGACGTTTAGGTAGAGGGCGCGTTGTCCGGCGTTTGAGCTTACACAACCGCGGCGACGATCAGTACCGCGACATTGATGACGAGTGCGGCTAGGATTCCCGCGGCTAAATCGTCGAGCATGATGCCCCAACCGTTGGGGATGGCTTCAAGGCGCCGGATTCCGAGGGGTTTGGTGATGTCGAACAGTCGGAAGAGGAGGAAGGCGGCGACGGTTGACCACAAATTGACGTCGGTCAGGATGACGACGGCGGCGAGTTGACCGGCCACCTCGTCGATGACGACGCGGCTTGGGTCGGGGTCTTCTTCAGTCTTGACGCGCGCGGATGCGGCGACACCGACGAGGAATATGACGATGATGGCGGCGATCAGCCAAGGGCTGATCGCGGGTTCGCCCCAAGTCAGCGCGGCGAAGATGACGATGGTCACCGCGCTGGCGAGGGTAGCTTTGGCGAACGGCGTGAGATAGGCGACGCCTAATCCGGTGGCGATGGTGACCGAGATGAGGTTCAAGATGCGTTGGGGCATGGCGGTAGGGAGTTGCGTGGGCTTCGAATCGGCATTTTCATCATATTTTGGCGAAGCGGCGATGTCGATCGTTCCGGGGTTGTTCCTTTTCTTCACGGTGATGTCGTTAAACTTCTTGGGCGATTGGCTGCGCGACCGGTTGGATCCGCGGTTGCGGCAGATCGATTGAGGTTTCGGCAATCGGCCGAATCGTCGCACCACCGTAAAGGTGTGGTAATCGGGCGGTGAGGACGTCTATTGCCAATGCGATAATTGAACTTCATGCTCTCACATGAAGAATCGCCCGCCCCGGACTCCGGCATAACGGCGCGTCTGGCCGATGGTTTCTCGGTTGCGATTGAGGTTGAGACTTCGCGTGGGTTGGCGATGGAGGCGGGGGCTCGACATTCGGTGGAGTTGGCGACGGCGGCGACGGATGGTGGCCGGGTTGGCGCGGTGTGTTTTACTGACAATCCGGGCGGGAATCCGCACATTACGCCGGAGACGTTGGGACGCGAGTTGTTGGATCGGGATGTGGAGGTAGTGATTAATCTCTCGTGCAAGGACTACAACCGGAATTCGCTTGAGGGTAGGTTGTGGTCGCTTTCGAGCCTGGGTTTCCGGAATGTTCTATGTCTATCTGGAGACTACCCGGTATCGGGTTTTTCGGGGCAGGCGCGTCCCGTGTTCGACACCGATTCGGTTGGGTTGTTGGAGATGATCCGTCGGATGAATGAGGGGTTGAAGGTGACGTTGCCAGGGAGACGAAGCTCGGAGACGGAGCTTGGTCGTACGGAGTTCAATCCTGGCGCCGCGGTGAACCCGTTCAAGTTGCATGAGGGCGAGTATTTGACGCAGCTCTACAAGATGGATCTCAAGATTCGAACGGGTGCCAGGTGGTTAGTTTCTCAGATCGGCTACGATGCTCGGAAGCATCACGAGTTGATCCGATACCTCAACTGGAAGCATGGCGAGAGTGGCACGTTGCCGGCGGTTATGGGATCGATCTTCGTGTTGAGTGCGCCGGCGGCGAGGTTCTTCGGTCGATGGGGGATACCTGGCGTGGCGGTCAATTCTGAATTGGTGGAGGTAGCCAATCGCGCGGCGAAGGCTAAAGACCGTGGGCGCGGTTTTTTCGATGAGTTGGCGGCGAAGCAGATCGCGGTTCTGCGCGGAACCGGATACAACGGTGTGTACCTGAGCGGCAGGCTGACTTATGGGCGAATCGAACGGATTCTGGATATTGCAGAAGGTATTCAGGGTGATCAGTGGAAGGATGCGGCGGCGGAGATCGGGTATTCCCAACCCGGCGAGTTCTATCTGTTCGAGGAAGGCGATAGTCCGAATACGGCATCCGAGGCGATGAACCACGAGTATGCGGAGAGTCGGGGCAGGCCGGCTTCGTTGCTTAGGCGCGCTCTCCATCCGGATCTGCCCTACCGTATCGGGCGCTTCGGCAAGCACTTCGTGTTTGACCACGATGCGCCGGCGTTCAATGCAAGCGCTTCGCTATATCGTCAGATTGAGAAGAGCAAGGTGGCAAAAAAGGCGGCGCACGCGGCGGAGCAGATGATGAAGGTGCCGCTCTACGGATGCAAGGACTGCGGTGATTGTTCCCTTCCCGATATCGGGGAGTTGTGCCCGGAATCGCAGTGTGTGAAGAATCAGCGCAACGGTCCCTGTGGGGGCACGCGTGCCGGCAAGTGCGAGATTCTGGACAAGGACTGCATCTACCTCCGGGCCTACAACACGCTCAAGTTGTACGGTGAGGAAGAGGAGATGCTGGAGCGTCCGGTGGTCCTTACCGATTCATCGTTGCAGGGCACGGCGTCATGGGCAAATACGTTTGCGAAGCGGGACCACTACGGCAAGCTTCAATAGCGTTCGACATCCGTCTTCAAATCCTCCGTTACAGTCTCCAGTTACGATATTCTGCGAGTCTATGGATGCGCAGAGAAATAACGAATGGACGGAAATGCGATGCAATTCGATCTGTTGATCATTAACGGTACGGTGTACGACGGCACCGGGGCAGCTGGGGTGAGGGCTGATGTTGGAATCGATGGCAAACGGGTGTCGGCAGTTGGTGACTTGTCCGCGGCCAGCGCGACGCGCGTGATCGATGCCAATGGTCATGCCGTGACTCCGGGCTTTATTGATGTGCATTCTCATGCCGATGCAGCGTTGTTAAGGGATGGTCAGCATGCTTGCGGAATCCGCCAAGGTGTGACCACCGAGATCATTGCGCCAGACGGACTGACTCTGGCTCCGCTCTCGCACGACAACTATCTGATGTACATGCATTACTTGAGCGGGATCTTGGGTTACGCGCCGGAAGAGTTGGACATGTCGACGTATGCGACGGCGATGTCGAACTACCACAACAAGACTTCGTGCAACGTTGCCATGTTCCTCGGTCACGGCCCGGTACGGCTGGAGGCCATTGGAGGAATGAAGGACGAGCCGCTGGTGGGAGACGCATGGGATCGCGCCGAACGGATCATTCGCGAGAGTTTTGAGCAGGGAGCTTGCGGCTTCGCGACCGGGCTGTCGTATTACCCGAACTCGTACTCCGACACCGACGAACTCGTCAACATCATGAACGTCGTCAAGGAGTACGAGCGTCCGTTGTCGATACACCTTCGCAATCACAACACTGATCGCGGTTTCGCGGGTGGCGGTGTCGAAGAGGCGATGGAGGTCGGGCGTCGGACGGGCGCGCAGATTCACCTTGAGCACTACCGCACGCAGCCCGATTCGGCGGGCGAACTCGATGCACTGATGGAGCCGGTGGAGCGTGCCAAGGCCGATGGTGTTGATGTGACGCTGGAGACCTATCCCTACCCGGTCGGGTCTAGCTTCCCGCAGTCTTTCTTCCCCGGCTGGTTCCACGAAGGTGGCCCGGAGGCGATGTTGAAGCTTCTTGCCGACGGTGAAAGCCGAGAAGAAGTGATAGCCGGTATCAGAAGCGGTACGCGCGGCGGATTGTCGGGCAACGTGTGGTCGAGCATTGGCTCTGCGGCCAACAAGGACATCGAAGGGATGTCTTTCAATGATGTAGCAGAGCAATGGGGTGTTTCGCTCGAAGAGATGATGTGTCGGGTGATGCTCGAGGAGGACCTGAACTGTGGTTTCCGCGGTGCACCTCCGGCCAGCACGCGGGTGTGGCAACAGGTAGAGGTGGACATCATGGAATTGATGCAGCGGCCCGACTACATGGTCGGTTCTGACGCCATCCCAACGGGCGGCATGGTTCACCCGCGTGCCTATGGATGTTTCCCGCGGATGATCGGTCGGTTACGACGGCGGCACAACATCCCGCTTGAATTGATGGTTCAGCGACTGTCGCAGAATGCTGCGTTGCGCTTTGGGTTGAAGGACCGCGGTGAGATCGCGGTCGGGAAATTTGCAGACATCGTAGTCTTCGACTCCGAACGTATTACCGATAGAGCCACATTCGAAGATCCTGAGCAGTTCCCTGAGGGTATACCGTTCGTCGTTGTCAATGGGCGCGTGGCTGTCGATCACGAACGCGTAACCGGGGTGCTGGCAGGCGAAGCAGTGTAGGAGACCAACCGTTGCGGATGCTCGACGCCGCATTTGATGTCTTGAGACGGGCCGGCGAGCCGCTATCGCCGGCGGAGATCGTGCGTCAGATCAAATCGTCTCGATTGCCGATCGACGCCAACGAACCGATCGACGACGAGTCCGTGAAGGTCGAACTCGAGCACGTTGCGGAAGAAGGTGCCGAAGCCGTAGGAATTGTGCGAACTCCCTCAGGTCGGTTCACGTTACCCTCGATGCTCGATCGAACTCTGCGGACCGGGACATCGATAGCTACTACTACGGCATCAACGATTAACCCGATCAGCATCGCCACTGCCATCGCGCGGTCGAATGTCGGCGCCATGTGGTCGCTCCAAGACGCGACCAAAGAGGTGTTGCAGCGCGCAAGGCGACCGTTGAGCGTCGATGAGATGACGACGTTGCTACGCGCCGCAGGAGTTTTGAAGGGCACGAGGTCGAAGGATGAGGCGGAGGTTCGGACTCAGCTTATCCAAGACATGCTTCAACACGGCGGCGATTCGGCCTTCGTACGGGTCGGAAATAATACTTACGCGCTCAGATATCACTCGGCACCAGGCCTGTCTGATCGTGATCCAGAAGAGATGGAAGATGAAGTCTCAACGGCGACCGTCGACCAGTCGCCTGAAGATGGTCCGAAGTCGACCGAGTCTATGTCCGTTGAGCCGTCGCCACTGCAACGTCAGAGCGGATTGACGCGAGCGGTTGCTGCTCCGGTAAGATTGGCGCGGAACATCGCTGAGGAGGCCTTACCGAGTCAGGTAAGCGAGGCCGATCAAGCGCTGCTGCGAAGCATACGGACCCTGAGCAACCAGCGATTTGAGCGCTTCACCGTGGTATTTTTGGCGAGCATCGGAATGACCGACGTTGTTGTCATCAACCGCTTGCGGCCCGGCGAACTCGATATCCACGCCAGCATGTCCGTCTCTGACGTTGTGGATGTGCATTTCTCGATTCAGGCGTTGAACTGGCGCCGCGACATTCACGGTGGCGATGTTCAACTTCTGCGCGGCGGGATGCGCATCGGGGATCACGGATTGATGATTACCACCTCGGATTTCCAACGAGGTGCCTTAGAAGAGGCCAATCGGGAGGGGGCGATTCCGATCGCGACGGTGAACGGAGCGCGGTTGGCGGAACTGGCGCGTGAGCGGGGGGCGGCGAAGGTGGTGGGCGTGGGGTAGACGTCCAGATCACCAATTTCTGAGAATGTGATCTGCGATCCTAATCGCTACCGGTGCACCCACAGGGTTGCTGGCGGCAAAAAAGAGATCGAACAGTTGGGAATTACGAGTATTCCTCAAAACTCGTCTGGTTGGCGCGACGCGCGCGAAAATCGTTTCGAGCCGTTGGCGATACTTGTCGGCGATCTGCAGGCTCCCGCGTTCGCGTTGTTGGGCCAATCCCTCGCTCCAGAATGTCTGTTGCGGTGCAGTCGAGTAAAACTCCTCCCAGTGCTCGCGCCCTCCAAATACTCGATCAAGGATTGGCGCCAATGAATCGTCAGGAACTTGGTCGACCGAGAGCAAGCGGGTTATCGCCATCAAGGGGAAAAGGATCCAACAATCGATCTTTTGAGTTTCGGCAATTCTCTCGATCGTCGACCACGAAGTTTCCGTAGCGTAAGGATCCAAAAACACGACAGCACGATCCGAATCTCGGAGTTGCTCGCAGATCCGTGGCAATGCTTGATTTGCATCCTCATCGATGATTTCGATATGGCGATGCTGGTTGGCCTCACGAAGCGACCTCAGCGACGCAACGTATTCCGGATTCTCCTCAACGAATACCAGTTTGTCGAACCGCCGATCGTCGATTCCCAACGCGATTGCTGAAGATCCAAGGTGCATCTCCGCAAAATCGTCATATTCGCCAGCTTGATCCTCGGAATCCGATTTGCGCGGTCGCCAGCTACCCGAGCCTGCGAAAGCGTCGACGTATATCAGGCTGAATGGTTGGTTGCGCAAAGCCGTAGTGTACGCATCGAGATATCGCCGTAGTATCTCTAGCTTCTCTTGAGTCCAAGGCCCGCCGAACGAATGCATTGTCAATGCGCTAGACCGCTACTGGCATCTGGTGCCAAAATTGACCATCAACCTTGGCCTCGTCACCGCCTCGTTTACCGCGAGAACCGCCCAATTGCTTCAGGAAGAACGCAACTCCGGTGTTAAGCGATTGATCGCGCAATTGACGCACCCAATCCAACTCCATCGGCCGCGCGCCGCGGCCACTTTCACCACCCACGATCACCCAATGAAGCGCACCGCGTTCCAGCCATTGGTGCAAGTCGACTTCGTCCAACAATGGCTCGGCAGATACGAAACGGACTGGCGCGGGAATTCTCTCCAACACCGTTATTCGAGGAGCGTATTTTTGGCTTTCGACAGATGTGCCGATCCACACGTTCGGCGGCCATCGATGCGAGAAACGTTCAGAAAACCTCTCCCACCAACCGACTGCTCTACCCGGGCGTTTCGTCAATACCTGGAAAATGTGACCACGAGAACGAGAGGCTTCATCCATCACACGAAACATCTCGTATGTGAACTCGTATGGAACGCTGGGGTGAAATACGTCCGACATGCTGTTGACGAACACCGTGCGAGGTTTTTTCCACTTGAACGGAGCTTCGAGCCGTTCGGGAAGCAGGCGGACTTGGCTCGGATCAGTTTCATACCCTCGAACCGACATGCCTCGCAACCGCGGATAGAGAGCAAACATATAGCAGTTGTCACAACCCGGAGACACCCGTGTGCATCCTGTCACAGGGTTCCAAGTCTCGTCTGTCCACTCGATATTCGATGCCATGGAAGTTCCTTTTACGATACAAACATACTAACACATCTGCACTACCCGCAATCCTAGTCAACGGCAGAGATTTAATTCCATGCACCGCAAGTCAATCGATCGGCAATCACGACCAGACCAAGCCAATGCGACGTCATCGAGACGTGGGGGATCAGCCTGAAACGACGATGGTGCCAGCAGAACGGCGGTCAATCCGTCCTATCTAGCCGCCCTTCAATACCCTACCGCGACCCCATCTCTCCGCGGATCCGCCGCGCCCAAGTATGTTCCGTGCGATGTGCGGTGGATGGCTTGGGCGCCGCCTACTGCGTTGGTGTAGGGGGGTAGTAGGTCGTAGGTGTGGCCCATGTTGCCGAGGGCGGCGAGTTGGTCGGGTTCGAAGCGAGATTCGAACATGAGGGCGCCGATGTCGTAGTAACGGAACCGGGGCGCTTCGATGGCTTCTTGGATGTTGAGGCCGCAGTCGAGGAACTGGTGGATCATCTGGATGGTGGTGTGGAGGATGCCGTAGCTGCCGGGTGTGCCGATGGATGCGATGAAGGTGGCGTCGTCGGCTGAGAATATCTGCGACGGGGCGATGACGAAATCGACGGCTCGGCCGCCACCGATGTCGTTCGGGCTACCTTGGTTGAGGTCGAACCATTTGCCCATGTTGTTGATGAAGACCCCAGTGCCTTTCGGTGCGATGCAGGATCCGAATCCGCCGCCGAGGGTCTGGGTGATGGTTACGACGTTGCCCCACTGGTCGGCGGTGGCGAAGTGCGTTGTCATGGGCGCTTGCGCGGCGGACGGTGGGTTCCATACACCGGGCAATGAGGCTTCGACAGCGGATCGATTCCATCGTTCGGGCGGAAATCCCGAAAACTTGTCGATTGCGATGCCGGACCTGATTTCTTCGGCGTACTCTTTCGAGATCAACCGGTCAAGCGGGATGTCTACGTCTTTGGGGTCGCCGGAGTAGCGGGTGCGATCATCGGCGGCTTTCAGCACGGCTTCGATCAGGAGGTGCTGGGTGGTTACGGATCCGGGTTCTAATTCGTAGCCTTCGAGGATGTTCAGAGTTTCGAGCATCTGGAACGCTGAGGAGTTGGGTTTCGGGACGCGTAGTTCATAATCGCGGTAAGTGGTGGAAATCGGTTCTTCCCAACGGGGACGATAGGCAGCGAGTTCGTCGCGGTTGATGATGCCGCCGAGTGCTTGGGTTCCGGCGCACATCTCGTCGCCTAGTTTGCCGTCGTAAAACTCTTCGAGACCACCGTCGACTACTCGACGCATGCTTTCGGCGAGTTGCGGCTGGCGCAGCAAGGCGCCGGCTTCAATGGCAGTGAACTCGAGCGGGGGCGAAGCGTCGGGTTCCGTGAGTTCTTGGATCTTGGAGAGGGAGTCGGCGATGGTTGTCGCGACCAGCGGTGTCATCGGGTAGCCGTTTTCGGCGAGATCGATGGCGTATTCGAAGACTTGGGCACGGGAGAGCTTGCCGAATCGCTCGTGCATCGTGAGCCACCCACCGATGTTGCCGGGGACGAGGGTTGAGAGGGGGCCGTACTCCATGTCGTCACGGGTCATGCTTGACGGATCGATATCGTTCGGGGCGTGACCAGAGAAGTTGATGGTTCGAGTTTCCCCATCTTCGGCCATGAAAACCAGCCCGATGCCGACTCCGCCCATCCCGGACATGAATGGTTCGGCGACGTTGAGGCCCGCGGCGACTGCTACCGCGGCGTCTACGGCGTTGCCTCCGGCTTGGAGCGTCAGTAATCCGGCGATCGTGGCGTGTTGGGACGCGGAGGCCACCATGCCGCGCCTGCCTGTGGCGGGTGGTCGAGTCGAGTCGCCGTGAGGTGTACTGCCGGTCTGTGCTGCCAAAGCCATGTTTTTTCTCCGTTAATCGACTAGAGTCGCCAAGTGCTCGCGTGAAGCGATCTTTTCATCTGGCGTTCCGTACGCCATTGAGTAGTGCCCGCGGTAACCGCTACTTTCAAGGCGGTTGAGGCAGGACTTAAAGTCGATGTTGCCTTCGCCGGGGATCATGTGGATTTCGTATTCGCCGGTGTTGTCGGCAAGGCGCACCTCTCCGAGGTAATCGATTCCGAATGCATCGATAAATCCGTCGATGCCTTCGGGGACAAGGTGCGCATGGTTGACGGTGAATGCCCAACCAAGTCTGCTTGGTGGGATTGCGTCGAAGATCTTTTGGCATTCCTCCACGGTGTGTGCGAGGTATTTGATCTCGGCGTGTTCCGGTTCGGCGTTGTGATTTTCGAGCAGGATTCGCTGGCCCGTGTCGGCGGCGTAGTTTGCAGCTCGGTCAAGTCTCGCGATGGCTGCGTCCATCCGAGTTTCGGGATCGGAGGTGAAGTGATAGCCGGCGTGGACGATCGTCCATTTACACCCGAGACGATTCGCGAGATCAATCGATGCGCGCATGTAGTTCTCGACGCCCCTTGAGACGTACGGGGAGTACTCTGCGACGTTGACAGCGCTCAGCGTATGAAGTCCGATGCTGATGCCTGTGGTTTCGCATCGGTCACGGAGCGCGGCTATGCGATCAGGTGACCATGTATCCATATGGTTTGGACCCGTATCAGCGTTGAAGTCAACGTAATAGAAACCGTATTGCTCGGCGAAATCTAGAGCGTCTTCGAGTCGGGTTGAACCAGCGTCGTAACCGATCCGGTCGAATATTGCCATGGCGTTGGGAGGGTTCGGATTTAGGTTTATGGATGCCGTGATTCTATGTCGGTCACGCTAGCTTCGCGACCTATGCATTTAGAACGTTAAAACGGTCCGCGCCGCTTCGCCGGCGGTCATGTCGGCGAACGCCTCGTTGATCTCGCCGAGGGGCCGATATCGCGTGATCATTTCGTCGAGTTTGAGAATGCCTTGTTTTTCCATCTCGAGCAACCAGAGGAAGTCCACGCGAGGTCGCCCGTCGCCGTGCCAATTGCCGAGGATGGTTCTACCGCGAAGGAGTTCCCATCCGTCAACCGCCATCTCCGCGCCAGTGGGAAAGACGCCAACGAGAACGGTTGTGCCGAGAGGTCGGGTCGAGTTGAATGCTTGCTTCGCTATAGCGGGCAGACCGACGACTTCAAAGGCGTAATCTGCGCCCCCGCCTGTGATTTCGTGGATACGAGCGACGGGATCTTCCTTCGATGCATTGACGAAGTGGGTCGCGCCCATCTCTTCGGCCTTTTCCAGTTTGAAATCGACGGTGTCGACGGCGATGATTTGGGCGGCGTTGGCGAGTCTGCCTCCCTGGACGACGCTGAGGCCCACTCCCCCACATCCGAAGACGGCCATGCTCGAGCCGGTGGGCACCTTGGCGCGGTTTACAACCGCCCCGACGCCGGTGATGATGCCGCATGAAATTAGACAGGCGGCCTCAAGATTCGTGTCATCTGGAACCAGAACGCATTTGTCTTCTAGCGCGATCGAGTACTCGGTGAAGGTCGGGGTCCGATGGTTAATGCGTTCGCCGTTCTTGTGGAATCTCGTGGTCCCATCAGGCATCGAGGCACCGTAGGAGAAGTTAGTCTCGCAAAGCGAAGGATGCCCATCGGTGCAGTTACGACAGCGTCCGCACATCGAATCAAGTGACAGTATCACCTTGTCTCCGGGCTTCAACCAGTCGACGCCGTCGCCGACTTCGGCAACCGTGCCGGCGCCTTCGTGTCCGAGGATCATCGGGCTCACGAAGTTCTTGGTGTGCCCGTCGACGGCGTGGTAGTCGGAGTGACAGACCCCTGCACCGACCATCTTGAGCAAAACCTCGCCGCGATTAGGTGGATCGATCTCAAGCATCTCTACAGACACAGGTTGTCGTTGGGCTCGAAGGACAGCGGCTTGGGTGTTCATGGTTGGTTGTAGCTTTAGTGGTTTCGATGGATATGAATGTTAGCGTGTTGGATGTGCGATCGGGTGTCTGGTATCTGATCAATGGATATTGCGGATACAATCACTGTTACAGAACGATACTGGGAGGCGATACAACATGCGCGTTTTGCCCAACCAAGAAGAGACAACCGCGATGTCGGTTCGGGCATGGGAAATCTACAACGACGACATCATAGATCGACTTACGGATGCTGATTACGACAAGAACGTCGCAATTGATGTGGAAAGTGGTGACTGGGAGATCGGAGACCTCGATGTTTCGATGAGGCGTCTCCAAATTCGTCGCCCGAATGCCTCGATAGTCAATATCTACCACGAATTGCCCCATGCTGAGCGGTTCGGTTGGGTTTCGCGCGAGCCCACGCAATGAGGCATCGCGACCCGGTGCAAGTTGGAATTGCTCATCGAGAGCGTACACGGTTGATCTGAAATGCGGTTGGGCACAGTCGTGTTATCTCGCGGGCGGTTACTCGCCGTTGCGGCGGTTTTCGTCGAGGATTCGGAACGGGATTTAGTCCGTTTCGATGCAAAAATCGACACGGGTTTCACTGAGTGGCTTGGTCTACCTGCAAAGGACATCGAAGTCCTAGGCCTCGAAGTTGTTGGTATGGACGTAGTTTTGATGGCAAACAACGAGGAAAGAAGCATAGAGGTATACTCGGCCAACGTTGTTTGGGGTCTGCAGCACTACAACGTCAGAGTTCATCGCGTGGGAACTATGCCGTTGATAGGGATGTCGTTACTGCACAGACACGTGATGACGATGGACGCTCGCAACGGGGGCGCGATAGAGATCGTGCCGGGCGATTGAAAATGTTGATAGACCCAAATCAAACAGACAATTGTTGCGCACCCGTTCGCGGCGACGAGTCTGGTTCGAATGTTCCTCCGGGTGCGACGTGCTGCTCTGGCAACACCGGCACTGGTCCGGTCGAGAATGAATTGGTGAGGTTAGATGGTGGGGAGTTTCGGATGGGGACCGACGACCGACGGTTTCCGGCTGATGGAGAGGGTCCGATACGAGAAGTAACTGTGGATGAGTTTGGGGTCGCGGCTCAGTTGGTGACCAACGAAGAGTTCGATGGGTTCGTATCGGCGACGGGACATGTGACGGACGCGGAGCGGTTTGAGTGGTCGTTTGTGTTCAAGGATTTCGTTACGTCGGAGGTTGAACGTCGGGTTACTCAGGTGGTGCAGGGATCGGAGTGGTGGTGGCGCGTAGATGGTGCATATTGGCGGATGCCGGAAGGTCCGGGTTCGAATGTTGACGATCGGGCAGATCATCCGGTGACGCATGTCTCATGGCAAGACGCGTTGGCTTACTGCGAATGGGCCGGAACACGGTTGCCGACGGAGGCGGAGTGGGAGTACGCGGCTCGTGGTGGTCTGGATCAGGCACGATTTGTTTGGGGCGATGAGTTGGAGCCTGAGGGAGTGCACATGTGCAACATCTGGCAGGGCGAGTTTCCGAAGGCGAATACGTTAGGCGATGGTTGGCATGGGACATCACCGGTGGGGAGTTTCGCGGCGAATGGTTTTGGGCTCTACGATGTGGCGGGGAATGTGTGGGAGTGGTGTGCGGACTGGTTCTCGGCGTCGTTCCATCGGAACGCTCGGCGTGTGACGCGCGAGAATCCAAAGGGGCCACGGAACGGGTCAGCGAAGGTTATTCGTGGCGGTTCTTACCTGTGTCACGATTCGTATTGCAATAGGTATCGGGTTGGTGCACGGACTGCCAATACGCCTGATTCGAGTACGGGGAATCTAGGGTTTCGGATCGTGGCTGCGTAGGCTCGGCGCCGGACAGGTTTGGGTCTCATGCGATATCATCGCTACAACTGAACGTATGCCATTCCTGAGGAGACTAAATCTATGCACTTGCTAGAAGTCTTGAACCCGGTAGCCCAGCAGCGTGGGCTGATGAATTCGTCGAAGATCAATGATCGTCCGGAGTCGCTCGACGGTCGGACTATCGGTCTAATCTGGAGCGGGACGCATGGCGGTGATGTCGCATTGAAGCGCGCTGGCGAGATGCTTCAGGAGCGGTTCAAGAATGTGCAGGTCAACTTCTACACGGGTGGCAACTACCCAGCGCCACCGCCGATCGTGAAGCAAGCGGGAGAGGAGTGTGACGTCGTCATAGGCGCCACTGCCGACTGAGGGACTTGTGCGTCGTGGATGGTCCACGACATGATCCAGATCGAGAAGATGGGGAAGCCCGCGATTCCCATAGTCTCCGGCCGTTTTGAAGAGGACGCGATAGCCAGCTCGAGAGCGCTGGGTATGCCGGATTTGCAGTTCGTGATCGTGCCTCGCATCTATCGAAATCTTCCCATCGATGAGTGTGTCTCACAGACTGAGGCCGCGATCGACGACATCATAGATGTCTTGACGGTCGACAAGCAGCACGGTCGGGGTGAGCGTGATGATGTGGCGGACGTTCAACGGTTTGAGGGCGAGGACCGCTGGGACGCCATTCTGAAGATGAATGAGCAGTGGTTGATGCGGGACTGGGGCGACTCGTTTGTGTTGCACCCGCCGACGGCTGAAGCGGTCAATGAGTTGATAGCCGGAACGGGTTTGAACGCGGATGAGTTGATCTGCGACATGCCTCCGGGGTTCGGCCTGGCAACGGTGGAGAAGATCGCCATCAACGCGGCCATGGCCGGAGCGAAACCGGAGCACATGCCAGTGATCATTGCTGGTGTCAAGGCGCTATCGCAGATGGGGTCGCACGGCGGGACATCGCTGCTGATGTCGACGAGTCCGCAGGCCCCGTTATTGATCGTCAACGGTCCGATCGCCAAGGAGATCGGCATTAACGCGCGTTCGGCGCTCGGTCCAGGTCGCGACAACGAAGTCAACATCACGATCGGGCGCGCATTTTCGCTCTGTCTTCGCAATATCGGCTACTGGTATCCCGGCCAGATGGACATGGATACCATCGGTACGACGCGCAAGTTCGTGCATTGCATTGCCGAAAACGAAGACATGAGCCCATGGGAGCCGTTCCATGTGAACCAAGGATTCAGGGCGAGCGAAAGCACCGTCAGCGTGTTCATCACCAACGGTGAATTAGACGTGCAGGACCAAGGTAACACCAAGGCCGAGGACTTGCTCAAAACGCTGGCCTACGGCTCGATCTTCGGAACTCGTGGCCTCGGAATGCACGGCGGCGGTCAGCGGCTCATATTGATGCCGCCCGACGTGGCCGGGCCGGTGGGCGACCAAGGCTTCTCGAAGGACGATGCACGCGGCTTCATCCACCTCAACGCCAACCACAGCTTGGGCAAGATGATTCAATACACCCCGCTCAAGGGCGAGGCACGCATCAGCCCGATGTGGCGCTGGCTCGAAGACTTGACGGAGAAGGAGCGGCTCGAGATTGAGGTCCCGGTCGTCGACAATCCCGAGAATTGGCACATTGTCGTCGTCGGTGCCGACCGCGCGAAGACTTGTGTGATGCCGACAGGGGATGGTGTGTCGACGATAGGCATCGATCAGTATCGACCCTAGGGTTGGCCTCCCCTAGCCCTCTGCTGAAGGAGGGGGAGAACACACGAATGAACCGCTACGTAGCATTCCTGCGCGGGATGAATCTGGGTCGCCGTCGCATTAAGAACCCGGAGTTGTGCGCGGCTTTCGAAGATATCGGTTTCACAAATGTCGCGGCGTATTTGGCGAGCGGCAATGTCATCTTTGACGCCGATGATGCTGACCGAGCGTTAGTAGCTCGCTCAATTGAAGACGGTTTGAGGGATTCCCTCGGCTACGAAGTACCGACGTTTCTGCGAACCGCAGATGAGGTGAGGTCAATCGCCGCCCATGAACCGTTCTCTGACGTGACGGGTGAACGGACTGGCAAGATGCAGGTGGCGATGTTCAGTGATGATGTCGGGCAGTCGGTTCGTGATTCGGTGCTCGCGTTGTCGACCGATGCCGACATGTTGGAACTCACAAATCGCGAACTCTATTGGTGGCCAAAGGGAAATTTCTTGGATCCGGAGCTCGATCTGAAGGTTGTCGAAGGCATCCTGGGGCCTGTGACGATTCGGACTAAGGGTACTGTTGAGCGGTTGGCGAAGAAATTTTTGTGAAGTTGGTGCAGGATGGGCAGGGTTTTACAACGTGGAAATCATCCATGCACGCTTCGATTCGTTGCTTATTAAAACTTGTTTGATAGGCAGTGGTCTTATTAAAGTGAATGGTGTTTTGCTTTAATAAGCAGTGCGGGTTTGGATTCCTTCTTTTCGTTGGGCGCGGCGTCCCCGACTTGCTGCCTAATCCGCCGCGCAGTTGATCTCACCCGAATCGACGCTGGGCGATGATAGCGATTCACGAAAGTTGCCAAATTCTATTGACCGCCATCCGTCTCGTTCCGAAATCGCTCAGCAAAAACACATCCGGGTTGCTTAGCGATCTCCATCCCTCAAAACCGAACGTGCCATCCAACGAGTGCAGCACCAATGCCATCAAGTTGCCGTGCGTGACGACTAACGGCAGCGAGTGACCGGCGGCGATAATCTCATTCAGCGCAGCCCAGGCGCGAGCCAAGACTTTGCGTGCAGATTCTCCGCCGGGCGCGCATAAGTCGAGGTCGTCGAAGGAGTCGCGGACCACATCTTGCCAATTTTCGAGGGGTTCGTAGGAAAGGGTTCGTTCGTTCAAGCGGAGGTCGGTGTGGACTGGCAAATCCGAGATGCTTGCAAACGGTTCGATGCTTTTTCTGGCTCGTAGGTATTCGCTCGTAGTGACGTGATCGATGGGGTAGTCCGAGAGAAAATCGGCGAGGGTTTGGGCTTGTTGGTGACCAGTTTCTGTCAGAGGTGCGTCTGGTTCCTGGCCAGTCGCTTGACAGTGGCGAACTAGGACTAGGTTGGGGCTGGTCATGGGGAAGATTTATTTTCGCAGGGTGCAAAGGGTCGCTGATACCAATGTATGTAACGCGTCATCGATCGTCTCGGACCACTTACGTATCAAAAACGTTGCACGTTGACAAGTTCCTTTTCGTATCTCACGCCTGTGACACTATAAACTTCAACATCGTCCAAGTCTAGACCAAGGGTGGGTTGGCATTGATCACGTGTTTCGTTGGCGTGTTCATGGCACGTTTTGCCTTTATTGTCCCTAGTATCGATCACGATTTTCCAACGTTCGTTTTCATCGTCATTTACATCCTCGGACTCCATACGTCTCGTCGCTGACTTCGTACAGTCGATCGATCTAGTTTGGCAAGCGTGATTGAAAAGCACCAAGTTGCGACCATCACCATCGGTTTGTGAAGATTTGTAGATCATGCCGTCGAGGCCACCGGCAAACTCGTTGGCGAAGAATTCGGAGATCATCTGAGTTATCAAATATCCCAAAATCTCGTCCCCGGGTAACACCGGCGTACCGATTTCGCGCACGAACCGCTTGAGAAAAGCAGCGCGACTACGTCGTTTCGGATACTCTGGATCGAAACGGCTTCCATCGACGCTTACCTCGGTCATCGCATCGAGGTCGATAATGCGGAGCTTGCGCAAGAACTCAAACTTCCCTACAACGACGAAGCCGCCTATAACGGGGCGAACTTCTGATATCACGGTAGATTTGTCAGTCGCGCCGTAAAACATCGGAATTCCCGTTGGATTCATCCGTCCACCGGTGGCAACTCTAGGTGCTGGGGGACCTAGTTGCTGTACAGGACAATTCAGGATCTCCAAAACCGCTTCTCTTGTACTGGCACTGCGCCCCCGCCAAGCAAAGCTTACAGATGTTTCCGGTCCGAATTCGCGTATTATCGATTGACCGTCTACAGTTTCATCATCTTTCAATCCGTCGAAAATTTGGTGCAAGGTATCTCCCGCAGCAGTACCGAAAAACCTCCTTCTCGTTAAGATGTCTCGACGCAGCCGGTACCACGGCTCGTCATAATGCAAATCTATCGGTTTTCGTTCTACGTACCGGGCATCATCGGAGAAGGGATTTTCATCTCGTTCGATTTCGCGAACTTGATTTTCCCGGAGCGCCGAAAGATACGCGCAGATGCCTTCGGCGATGTCTTCGCTGATACCTGCAATTTCTTCGATCACGCGAGTAGGTGATTTACCTGGCCGCGTCCACATGTTCGCGCGGTGCAAAAGGATGTCGAGCTTTTCTCGCGGATAAGCTGGAGAAAAACTGAAGTCTCTGTTCATCACGCAGTAGATCTTTTGTGCTGTAATCGACAACATCAACGATTCGACGGTTCGTCCGCAGTAACTGCATCGACAAGAAACACCTTGGGTTTTCACCTCTCCAGATATAAACTCGTCGCCGATGCATACGTGGCAAATTTTCAACGCATCTTGGTTTTGTTTGCTCAACGATGGGCTCCTATTGAGCTGTGTCTAATCCGAATGGTTCAAGAACGAAATTGCCCAGTTTAAGCTATCAGTGTTGTTGATCGCCAACTGCCTTCTTGCCGTACAGTATCAGTTTAATCTCCTGCAATCGAGGCCCAAATGACCGCGACGACGAGGAGAACAAGCAGTAACAACATCATGACTAACCACGACCCGCAAGTCAGGTTCATCATCGTGTTCATGAAACTCTCAGTGCGTTGCTCGAAACTTTTTGGTTCCCGATCATGCGCCATGATTAAACCCTCCTTGAGTTCATCTGAGGCTGTCCCATATCAACCCGCATTGCGTGCGCGTCAATCCCCATTCCATGACTCTCCCCATAGTGCGAAGGTAAATGTCATCTGACATCATTCCAGGCGCGTACCTGCCTCGCTGGTTCATCACCATGAAGTGTTCGATGCACCGCTCTTCCACATCCCAGCCGGGAACGCGCTGTTGCTGAGGCTTGGGTGTGGACACACGCGTCGGTTGGGGTTTTCGCGTGGGCGGCACACGCGTCGGTTTCACCGTGGGTTTTGACAAAGGGGTTGCAGTTGCCGACGCTGGCGTAGCAGTAGGAAATGATGGTGGCGTAGGAGAAGCCGTAACAACGATGATTATCGGCGTAGGCGCGGGAGAACTGGACGGTGGATTCGATGGCGAACACACTATCACGGCAATGGTAGCGAGCACGGCTATAGATGCCAGTATCCCGCTCCCGCTTACGAACCAGTCCCGTTTCGTGATCTGCGGGTGCTCTCGCTTCGCCATCTGGTGCCTCCCTCGCGGCTGTAGAACGTCCATAACCGCTGGAGTATCCTGACAGACCGAGCGAAGAGAGGCGCGTAAGACGCGCACAGCCTTGCTCGACTCGTCAGCGGTTCGAGAGAATATGTCAGGATATCCCGTCTGTTCGAGACGGATAGTCCAGCGGTTGAGAGGGATTGTACCCGCTATACGGTAGAATTGCCCCAAAAAACGACTGGCTAAACGCTGAGTGTGTTTGCTTTTCATCCCAAAACATGGGTGGGCATTGCGGCGTATGTGACGGCGAGCATCTCCCGCGAAAGGAGTGTGATTGTATGAACTAGGATTCAGGGGTGGGAATAGTGATACTTCATATCAAAAATCGTGAAGCGCTTAAAATCGATAAGCGACCTAGTGATTCAGGGACCAAGAAACAAGGGAGAAACCACGAGTGTCTCAGGCAGTATCAAACGAATCCATCTACGCGATGGGTTACAGCGATGAGTTCACGCAGATATTGCACCGTCGTAACGCTGAAACTCATGCCGCGCATCTTTTGCCACATCTCCGGCCCGGATCTCGAGTTCTAGATGTAGGTTGCGGGCCGGGATCGATATCAGTGGGTTTGGCCAAAGCGATCGAACCGGGCGAGTTGCATGGGATCGATATGGAGGAGTCGCAGATCATGGTCGCACGCGCATCCGCCGCGGCAGGTGGACATGAGAACGCGACATTCCACGTCGGTGATGCGACTAATCTCCCGTTTGAGGATGATTCCTTCGACGCTGCTCACACTCATGCTGTGTTGATGCACGTGCCCGACACCGAGAAAACCCTTAGCGAGGTGATGCGCGTACTCAAGCCGGGCGGCGTTTTGGCGAGTCGCGAGGTGATAACCGACGCCTCATTCATCGGTCCGTCGGAAGCGGTTGATCGAGATGCGTGGGATACATTCGCCAACCTTGTTCGTGCGACGGGTGGTCACCCCGACCTAGGCCGAGACCTGAAGGATGTGTTCGTAGTCGCTGGCTTTGTCGATGTTGAAGCTTCTGCGTCTTTTGACGTGTTTTCGAGTCCCGAAGACGTAGCATTTTTCCACGGGTTCGTCAACGAGTGGTTCTTGTCAGACGACGTGATTGAGCGTGCGACGCAGTTCGGCATCGCTACTGGGGATCAATTCGAGAAGTGGCGGTCGGATTTAGACCGATGGGACGGCGCCCCCGGTGCAGTCGGTGCGCTCGCATTCGGAGAGGCGGTCGGGTTCAAGCCGTAGTTCGAGATGCTGGTTTTCGGTCTCGTCCTACTACCGCTGAATCGACCGTGTGGTTACGTCGGCAGGAGTCCGTCTTGCGGCGTGGCCCACGGCAGTTTCGTGGTAAAGGCAAACTGCGGTGCACGCGGCATTCGCAGGTTGTGGACTGGCACGTCGATAATGACCGGGGCGTTCATTTTCAAGGCTTCGGGTATTAAGGTCGCTAGTTCCATCGGGTCGTTTGCCCTAATGCCGACCGCGCCAAACGACTCGGCGAACTTCACGAAGTCTGGATTGTGCAGATTGGTGTCATATGTTCCGTCGAATACCTCATCCAAATCCCGTTCAACATTGCCATATGAGTCGTTGTTGAAGATGACTGTCACGACGTTGATGCCGTACTTGACCGCAGTGGAGAGTTCCGAGGCATTGAACATGAAGCCGCCATCGCCAACCATGCAGATCACTGGGCGGTCGGGTTGACCGACTTTGACTCCGAGCGCGGTTGGGAAGGAAAACCCGAGGTTGAAAGAGTAGCCAGAATCGATGTAAGTCTTGGGTTGGTTGACTTGGTAGTGCGTTCGCGCGTACCAGCCAAATTGAGTAACGTCCCAGATGATGAATGCGTCTTCGGGGATCGCTTGGTTGATGGTCTCGATGATTTCGTAGGGCGGTTCTTTAAGTCGGATGTCGTAGTACGCGATCAGATTTCTGGCTGCGGTTACGGCTTCGGCAGGAGAGGGCCGTTCCCCCGCACCGGCTTCGATTAGATATGGGATGAGCGCTTCGATTGTCGCCTTCGCGTCGCCGTGCAACGGGACGGTATTGGATTGGATACGAGTCAGATCGCCATCATCGACGTTGATGTTGATTAAGGTTGACGCTTCACCGGCAGGGTTGCCGAGCGAGAATCGTGCGCCGATGCCGATCACGACGTCGGCGGATTGCATGACCTCGAAGAGCTCGTTCATCGATGGTTGCTCAGCCATGGGGCTAAAGCATGAGCCGTACGAGAGCGGATGGTCGTCCGGAATGGATCCCTTGCCGCTATTTGAAGTCACGACCGGGATGTTTGTGGCTTCTGCCAATCTGACGAGGGCTTCTTCGGCATCTGAAATCGCGACGCCGCCGCCAGCGTAGATTAGCGGCAGGTGGGAGTTGGCGATGATTTGTGCGGCCTCGCGAAGTTGTTCTGGGCTCGGAACAATTCGAGAGATGCGTGCAGGTTCACGCAGAACGACCTCTTCGCGCTCAACACCCGTTTCGGGCGGAACCTCGATGAGTACCGGTCGTGGTCGCCCGGTGCGCATCTGTCTGAAGGCTTCGAAGACTGCGTCAGGGACCTCCCTGGGCCGCATCACCCTTCGCCGCCACTTGGTTACGGGTTCAACGACGCTGGGTTGATCCACGACTTCGTGGATACTCCCGATGTCCTTATCGATCTGCGCGCGTGGGATCTGTCCGGCAATCAATAGCACGGGCGAGCAACGGGCAAAGGCATTAGCGAGACCTGAAGCGGCGTTGTAGACACCGACGCCGGGAACGACTAGTGCGACACCCGGCTTTCGTGTGGCACGGGCGTAGCCGTCGGCCATGTAGGTGGTTGCCTGCTCGTGCCGGGTCGATATCATCCGGATCCCGGGTTCGTCCCTCAGGGCCGCAACGATGCCATAAACTTGGATCCCCGGAATCCCGAAAACAACCTCAACCCCTTCATTGACTAGGGATTTGACAAGCGCTTCGCCGCCGCTGAGTTTCAAATCGAGGTCCTTCGCCTAGAGCAACAGTTCGGTGGAGCACCGAAATTAGTCATCGTTTTCCGTGCCGCCATACCAATCGACGCGTTGGGCTTCGGGCGAGTCGACGTCGATGCTGAACTCTTCCATGGCATCCGGATTCGGTTCTATGCCCAATCCCGGCCGACCGTTCGGGTGGATGTGCCCATCTCGGACATCGAACATCGGGTCGATCAATTTCTCAAACATCGGGAACCAGTGGTGGACGCACTCTTCGCGGTAGAGGTTGGGCATCGTCATGCAAGTTTGGAAGCTGGCGGCGATCGCGATTGGCCCGAGGGCGTCGTGGGGGCTGATGCGGACGTATGCGACTTCTGCCATGGCAGCGATTCGCCTGATTTCACTGATGCCGCCACACCATGCGATGTCCGGCATGATGTAGTCGACGAGCCGATCGTTGAGGATCTGCCAGTAGTCCCAACGGGTGAAGTGACGTTCGCCGATGCAGAGCGGGACGTTGACGTTTTCTCGGACGTGTTTGAGGGCGTTGTGGTTTTCGACGTGAATCGGTTCTTCTAGCCATACGAGGTTTATGTGTTCTAGTGCACGGCAGGCCTCGATGGCGGATGCGACATCAAACCGCCCGTGGGCGTCGACCATCAGTTCGTATTCATCGCCGACGGCCTCGCGTAGGCCGTCCATCCAGCGGACGGCTTGGTGGATTGCGGCGGGATCGAGCCGTTCGACCATGAAGGCACCTCGGAACTTCCCGTATTGCCGACGCGACGGAAACGGGTCGGTCTTGATGGCTTCAAAACCCATCTCCTTAGTGCGTCGGGCATCCTCCATCATTCCCGCGAGGTGGTCCTCGAAAGTATCCCCCTGCGATGTATCGCTGACGTGGGTGTAGAGGGGGACGGAGGCGCGTACCGGACCTCCCAACAAGTCATAGATTGGGCGATCTAAGACCTTGCCTTTAATGTCCCACAAAGCGATGTCGATGGCGCTGATCAGGTGCGATACGAAGCCGCGCCCGTTGAGATCGGAGTACATGTGGAATATGCGCTGCCATATCTCCTCGATGTGGGATGCGTCGATGCCGATGACCCACGGCTTGACCGCTTCTATGCCTCGCACAAGCTGTGGGTTGGCGATGTAGTCGGTGCATTCGCCCCACCCGGTGACGCCCTCGTCAGTCTCGACGCTGACGAAGACCCACGGCATAGTGTCCGGCATTTTGACGACATGGGGTTTGACATCTGTGATTTTCATGGTTGGATGGCCTTTGAGGATCGAGAGAGATTGGACTAGGTGATGGGGGTAGTTTATCGGCTTGACGAGTTTCTCGGGTTAGCGGACGGCTTCGCCACTTGTAGCAGACAATGAATAGCACTGATGTTACAATAACATGATGGTCAAAGGAACCCGCAAGTGGATAATACTCACGTCGATAGGCGTGGGATTGTTGTTGGTTGGCGCGGTTTTGGCCATGGACGCTTGGTTAGGAGTAAGTTTGGTCAAAGCGTCAAGCATCATGCAGGCTCTGGTTACGGTTGTGGCGATTGGTGTAGGTGGTGTATGGGCGTTCTATAAATTGGGGATATTCAGGGAATTTCAACCTCATTTGACGATCACTCAGGAAACTTCGCACAGACGGATTGGGGACACTTACATCCACATTTCGATACAAGCGACGTTAAGGAACACTTCTCGGGTCGCAGTCGAAATCAGACAGGCTTCGTTTCGGATGCAACAGCTGGCCCCATTTTCAGACGAGGAGGTTGAGATCTTGTACTCAGATTTCCAAGAAAAGCCAGAAAATGAAAAAGCCGTCCCGTTCCCTAACTACTCCGAGTTCAGCCGCCGATGGGGACCTGGCGATTTGGTTATTGAACCGGGAGAAACGGAAACGGAGCGGTACGAATTTATAGTCGGTGACGAGTTCAATTCGGTTATACTCAGTTCGTTTTTCGTTGATTCGACGAAACGAACTGGACCGGGGTTTGAACGCGGGTGGGAGGCGGTTTCGGTCTACGACGTAAACTAAATAATCAGAGGTACATCGTGCTTAGAAGAAGCGAAAAAAAACGGAAGAACGACTACGAGGACAGGGGTAGAAAACGTAGCCCGGCTCCGCCTGCGCGCGTGGACTCGGACGGTAAACCGCCGAGGCCACAGCCGTTAAAACGGCCTAATTCTTGAGTCATTAACGTTCCCGATCATCTCCGTTCGGATCTCATGATCGCGTTCGCCAAGAAGCCGGCGAGTGTTCAGACCGATTAATTGATCTGCCGCAACCGCGGGTCGAGGTAGTCGCGGAGCCAGTCGCCGATAAAGTTGAAGGCGAATACGGTGAGGAATATGGCGCCGCCGGGCATTACGGGTACCCACCATGCAGTGGTGATGAACTCTCGTCCATCGGCAACCATGCTGCCCCACGCGGGTTGGGGCGCGGGTATTCCAACTCCGAGGTAGGAGAGCACGGATTCGGTGAGGATGAGGGAGCCGATCTGAAGGGTGGCGATGACGACTATGGTGTTGACGACGCCGGGTAGGATGTGTCGGTAGGCGATGCGGAATTCTGATGCCGAAGCGACGCGCGAACTTGCTACGTAATCCATGTTCTTGAGTTGGAGGGTCAGGCCGCGGGTTTGTCGGGCGAAGATGGGCCAGGAGAAGATGGTGAGGAGGATGAGGACGAGTTCAAGACTGGCGCCAAAGACGACTGCTGCGACGAGCGCGATGAGGAGGAAGGGTGTGGCGTATACGAGGTCGACGATCCGCATGGCGAATTCGTCCCATATGCCGCCAGCCATGCCTGATGCGATTCCGATTCCGCTTCCAATGACGCTACCGCAGATGATGACGATGAATGCGACCGAGAGGGATATGCGCGAGCCGTGGATGATGCGACTCAACAGGTCGCGCCCGATCTTATCGGCACCAAGGACGTAGTCCCATGATCCCCCTTCGACCCACACCGGTGGCGCGGCGAGTTTGTCGAGTTCGCTTTCGAGCGGATGGTTGGGTGCGACCCACGGCGCGAAGATCGCCATAATCGCTAGGCCGACGGCGATGATCACGGGTAATACAGGATACCGCCGAACCCATTGGTACAGAGTTCCCAGAACCGGTACTTGGAAGCCACGCCGATCGGACGTCGTGTCAGGCAATGGCGTATCACGAATCATAGATGCGAATCCGAGGATCGATGTACGCGTATAGAAGGTCGGCCATCAGACTCGAGAACAGGAACATCGCGGCGAAGATGACGGTTATGCCGGTGACCAACGGGAAGTCGTTGTTTTTGGTGGCATCGACGGCGAGTCTGCCGAGGCCCGGCCACGCAAACACTGTTTCGACGACGACGGTTCCGGTGAGGAAGCTTGCGAACAACACAGCAGCGACAGTCAACGGCGGTATCAACGCGTTTTTCAGTGCGTGTTTGATGATCACTGTTGAACCGGCCACGCCTTTTGCTCGGGCGAGTTTGATGTATTCGGAGTCAAGGACTTCGAGGAGTGATGAGCGCGTCAGCCGGGTCAGAGCTGCGGATCCGAGCCAAGCGAGCGTGGTAGCGGGCAAAACAAAGTTGGTCCAATCGCCGCGGCGCGAAGTTGGTAGCCAGTCGAGATAGACCGCGAAGATATAGATCAAGATGAGCGCCAACCAGAAGGGTGGCGCCGCCTGGCCGACCAAAGCGAATGACCGCACCGCGATGTCGATCAACGTGCCGCGCGTCACCGCCGATATCGTGCCAAGCGTAACTCCAAGAACAATGGCCATTAAGTACGAGATGCCGGAGAGTTGGATGGTGGCGGGCACCTTCTCGATGATGATTTTGAGGGAGTTCCGTTTGTGCCACAGCGACTGCCCGAAGTCGCCTTTGACGGCGTTTCCGGCCCAGACGAGGTACTGGATGACCATTGGTTTATCTAATCCGAGCTCGCGCCCCCTCGCGTCCCACACCTCTTGCGACCAACGGGTCCCCTGTGTCATGTATAGCAACCGGGGATCGCCAGTCAAACGTGACAGACCGAACACGATGACCGAGATGCCGATCATCACGGCGATCATGTAAAAGGCACGTCGTATGAGGAATCTAACCACTGATCGCGTCCAATTTAAGGCCTACACGGCGCGCGTCGAACCACGCCGGTGAACCGAGTTTACGCCATTCGGCGAATTTCGTTATTCCGTCGTCGCTTAACCCCGAAACCCTCACCCGCGAGGGTGAGGGTTTCGGGGTCAGGAGGCGAACGATGGTTTCGCTCACTCAGAGTCGGCGAGCACCATCGATTCGGGTCGGTTCGGGAGCACGTCTTGTGAGTTGTAAGGATCCCAAGACGCGATGGTCGGGGCGACGGCGAAGAGGTTGGCGCTGTGCTGGAACATCGGGAGGAAGAGCATCTGGTGCGACAGATAGTCTTGAACTTCGATGTTGTTTGCTATGCGCTGGTTCAGGGATTGTTCGGTGGCGTTGGAGAGACCAGTGTCGCACACGGATTGCTCCATCGTGAAGCCGACGATGTGACCGGCGGCGGCGCAGATGTATCTTGCGGACGTCGCACCTGGTATCCAGTTGATGCCGTGCGTGAATGGGACGTTAATCGTCTTGTCCACGGTCTGCGGACGGCGTGCTCCGTACTCGGTTCGGTCGATTGTTACATCGATGCCGAGTTGGCTTCGCCACATCTCAGCGACTGCTTCGGCGGCGGCGATGGTTCCCGGCGAGAAGGTGCTCGGCACCCAGATCTCCATTTCGAAACCGTCGGCGTAGCCAGCTTCAGCCATGTACTGCTTGGCCATTGCAACGTCATGAGGGATGTTCCACTCATCTTTGTGCATCGGGTCGTCAGGGAGTATGTTCTGCCATGCGTAGATCACGCGCCCGAGTCCGTCGAGGACGTTGGTGATGATCGAATCGCGGTCGACCGCCATGGCCATGGCCCATCGGACTTTACGCGCGTTCTCCATCGAGGTCGCGTCGGAAGGGTCGCCGATCCAAGGATAGCCTTTATCTAAGCCTTCTTCCCAACCGGGACGCGGCATTTGCCCGCCCTCACAGTCGGCGCACTGCGTTGACCAGTAGTTTCCGGCCATCTGGAAGCCTTGCGGCCTAGCGATACCGATCTCTTGGACAGTTCCGCCGATGGCGTTGGCGACTTGGTTTATGATCTGAGGGCTGAGTTCCCCGATGTCAATCTCGCCGGCTCGTAGAGCCGCTTCACGGGATGCTGGTTCGGGCATGTGGACGATGTTGACGGAGCCGATTGACGGCTGATCGCCGGTCCAATGATCTCTCACCGCCTCTAGCTTCACCTGGTCGTCTGCTACCCACTCGGTGGCCTTGTATCTGCCCGTGCCTACCGGAGTGGTTCCGAAGCCTTCTGTGCCTAGTTCGTCGAATGCCTTCTTGCTGACGATAACGATGCCGTTGAATCCAGCGTTGCCTTGCAGCCATGCCCATGTCGGGTCGAAGCCACCGGGCACGATGTTCTGGCGGACCGTGAGGTCGTCGATGACGTCGAAACCGGCCTTCATTTCAGGGCCGATCTCCTCGGCACCGTTGTTCACGGAGTCGGCGGCGAATGCCGAGTTGTACGTAAATGCAACATCTTCGGCGGTCAGTTCACCCCAATCGCCACCGTTGTCGTGCCACGGAATGTCAGCGCGGATCTTGAAGGTGATGCTGTTGAAGTCGGATGCGATTTCCCAAGACTCGGCAAGACCGAGGTCCGACGGGGAGTATCCGGTATGGTCTTGCGGTGGCGGTGTCGGAGGGCTGACGTGCGGGGCGCGCACAATAGTCTCATAGATCGAGAAGTCTTTCCCGATTCCGCCGGTCGCGCTGATGTCTCGACGCGGCTCTTGAATTAGCGGGGGAACTCCGGCGACCGCGATGGTGACGGTGCCTCCAACTGCCGGGCCTGAATCGTCCGTGCAGGCGATCGCGGCGAAGGCCGCGAGGGGTATCAGGAGGGTACTCCCGAGAATTAATAAGAGCGTTCGGGGATCGTGGCGAAACAGTGTTCGCATCACATGCCTCCTTCTATCGTGACGCATCGATGGTCACTGCGTTGCAGATTTCGACGCGTTTCCTTCTTGTCAGGAACGAACACAATAAAGCTAAGGTTGCGAATGCCGTGAATCGCAGTGTACGGTACCTGATTTGTTGCAACAGTTTACCCTACGATTTGGTGACGCGCGCGGCGAAAAACCCACGTTTTGTGCGAACTAGGTTGAGGCGCGGGAATGATTGGGTCACACACTGTGGGGTGGTACCTGCCGATTCGGTTCTGCAACCCCCGCGCTCTGTCGTCGATCCTTTGAGCTTTGCTTGTGGCCGTTCATGGGACGACGCAGTGGTACGATTAGGAAGGCGAACAGGTGTGACGGAGTATCACGGAGCGATGTCATCGTGAGAGTCCATAACAGACCGAGTTGGTACGGATAAGGATACAGATGTCGTGTTGAAGCGGATCGTTTATTCAACCTTAGGATTATTCGCGTTGTCGAGTCTGTTATTCGTGTTTGCTTGCACCAGTTCTGAACCGGTGCCACCGACGTCTGGACCTACTCAGACAGTAACCCCAGAATCGCCTGAGGTTCAAGTCTTGCCAACGGTTGAGCCGACGAAGGCGGCCGAGCCGTCGGCGACGCCTACCCCTGAACCGTCGGCGACGCCAATTCCGCCCACGGCGACGGTCGAACCGACCTCGACCCCAGAACCAACGGCGACCCCCGAACCAACGCCTACTCCGGAACCTACGGCGACTACGGAACCTACGGCGACGTCTACTCCGGTGCCTGCGACGCCGGATCAGATTGCATTGTCTGCTATCTACCGCGATCTGGGTGGTGAGCGCTGGAACCGGAACGACGGTTGGTTGAGCGATGCTCCGATCGGCGAGTGGTATGGCGTGACGACGGAGGGCGAACGCGTAGTCGCGATTTTGCTTCGTGATAACGGGTTGAGCGGGGCGCTGCCTTCTGAGATTGGCGGATTGGCCAACCTGCGGATATTGGATTTGGCAGGGAACAAAGTTTCAGGTGCGATACCGGAAGAGATCGGCGGTCTTACGAGGCTGAGGGAGTTAAATCTATCGGGTAACGTGTTAACCGGGAATTTACCGACCCAAATCGGAAATCTGACTGGTCTCGAATTAATTTCGGTAGACATCAATTACCTTTCTGGTGAGCTTCCAAGTTCTATCGGCAACCTGGTCAACCTTCAGCATCTGGGATTGTCGGAAAACGATCTAACCGGTTCCATCCCGTCACAGATCGGCAATCTGACGGATCTGGCCTATCTAGATTTGAGCGACAACGAACTGATGGGCGAGATACCGTCGATACTCGCCAACCTGGATAATCTGACTTGGCTTGATCTGTCGAACAACGAGTTAAGCGGCGAGATATCGGCGGATCTCAGGGGTTTTTCGGTGCTCGAGGGATTGTTGCTTGCGGGCAACCAACTTGTGGGCAGGATCCCATCTGAAATCGGCGAGTTGAATCTGCAAGAGTTACGGATCGCCGGGAACGATTTCGCCGGGTGCGTGCCTGAATCGTTCTTGGCTTCGGGTTTTCTCGTCGGTTTGACGAACGACTTGGCAGATTCGGGATTGCCTTATTGCAACAAGATGGATCGAGACGCGTTGAAGTCCGTCTACGCCGCGGCGAGCGGTACGGAGTGGCTGAACGACGAGAATTGGTTGAGCGACGAGTACGTCGGCGATTGGTTCGGCGTCACAACCGACGGTCAGGGTCGGGTGATCCGATTGGAGCTAGGTTCCAACGGACTGATTGGTTCGATCTCGCCGGCGATCGTGGGATTGGAGAAGTTGCAGTTTTTGGATCTGGGTGGCAATCGATTGGCTGGTCAGTTGCCCTCTGAGATCGGCGAACTCGGGGAACTTACGCATCTGATTTTGGCGGACAACATGTTGCACGGCCCGATACCGCGTGAGATTGGGTCGCTACACGATCTGCGGGTGTTATCACTTTCGAGCAACGAGTTGACCGGGGAAATTCCTGCTGAACTTGAGGAATTGGGTGAGATCGAACGCGTGGACCTTTCTCGCAATGAATTGGTCGGCACGATACCGTCAGGCATCGGCAATTTGCAAGACCTAGCGGAATTGAATCTTGGTCACAACGGTCTGACGGGCGAAATTCCTCGCGAAATCGGGTTACTGGATAATCTCGCATTGATGGACGTTTCGAACAATGATTTGACCGGCGAATTGCCTCTGCAACTTAGGAATCTGAGGCTCGATGTTTTGCGGGTGGCGCAGAATGGTCTCACCGGGTGCGTTGTTGTTGACGTCCAAGCGGCGTTGTCAGGGACATCACATGACTTGGAGGATGCGGGTTTGGGGTTCTGCAGGGATGTTGCGGAAAATGCTCTGAGTGCGCTGTTTGAGTCGACGAACGGTGCCAATTGGTTCAATCGGGCGAACTGGCTCGGCGACGCGCCGTTAGATGAGTGGGATGGTATCGAGACTGACGAACTCGGGCGCGTAATCGAGATCAATCTTTCTCAGAACGGCCTTGCGGGATCGATCCCCAGCGAGATCGCTGATTTGGCGAGGCTCAAGAAGCTGGACTTTAGCCGAAACGCAGTCGAGGGCGAATTGCCGGTTGAGATCGCTGAACTTGTCGAATTACGTGAGTTAGTCCTGTTCGAAAACCGCATCTCGGGGACGATCCCACCTGAGATCGGCGGCTTATCGGAATTGACCAGATTGAATCTGAGTTTCAACGGCCTTACTGGCGAAATTCCGGAGGAGATCGGGGAGTTAACGGGGCTTGAGACGTTGGCGCTGGCTGGCAATCGCCTTGAAGGTGAGGTGCCAAAGTCTTTGGGACGCTTGAGTGGGTTGACGAATTTATCGCTCGGCGAGAACGAGTTGTCGGGGTCAATACCACCAGAGTTAGGTGCCCTGACTAACCTCGAATCGCTTGAATTGGGTGCAAACTTTCTTAGTGGCGAGATTCCGCAAGGCATCGTGAATCTGCACAAGTTGGAATCGTTGGATTTGGCTGACAATCTGTTGAACGGTCCGTTGCCACAAGGGTTCGGGAACTTAGTGAATCTGACGGATCTTCAATTATCTAGGAATACGTTGAGCGGGGAGTTGCCATCGGACATCGGGAACTTAGTGCGACTGGAGAGGTTGTACCTGGATGACAACGAATTCACCGGGGGGATACCGCGTCGGATCGGGCAGTTGGTTAATTTAGATCAGCTGGTGATGTTCGGCAATCGACTCTCGGGATCTATTCCACCGGAGATGGGTGGAATGCCGCTTGTGCGGGAGATTTTTCTTGACGGGAACCAGTTGACCGGGCCGGTTCCTGCGGAGTTAGGGGAGCTGTGGTCGTTGGAGCAGTTGGGGTTGAACTCCAATGAATTAACGGGTAGTATCCCGCCGGAATTGGGCGAATTGCGAGGTCTGAATCGGTTGGGGTTGATGAACAATGGCCTGACGGGTCAGATACCGGAAGAATTCGGCGAGTTGAGAAACTTGGAGAATCTGGGACTTTCCGGGAACCGATTGACGGGTGAGATTCCGCCGCAGTTCGGTTTTCTCCGCAAACTTCAAACGTTGACGATATCGGGAAATGAGTTCAATGATTGTGTGGCGAATGCTCTTGAGGGTTGGTTCGGGCGCGCGGGTTTCGAACACGACTTGGCCGATGCCCTGCTGGGCTTTTGCGACAAAGTCGAGAGGGATGCGCTGATCGCGCTCTATCTCTCGACGAATGGGAATCGTTGGTTGAATAACGATGGATGGTTGAGCGACCGACCGATCGGGAGTTGGTTTGGGGTTTCGACGGACGATGGCGGACGGGTCACTCACATTGAACTGCCCAGTAATTTATTGACAAACAGTGTGCCATCGGACATCGGGGCCTTCAAGAAGCTAGTGGCATTGAATCTGTCCGAAAACTCAATTGTTGGTGAGATTCCCCCGGAAATAGGGGATCTGACGAATCTGGGGACGTTAGATCTTCGCCGCAACCTGCTCACAGGCGGTATTCCTTCTGAGATTGGGAATCTCGCAAACTTGCGAACATTGGAGTTGTCACACAATTTTTTGAGCGAACCGATCCCTAGTTCTGTTGGTCAATTGAAGAGGCTGGCCCACTTTTACCTAGGATCCAACGACCTGTCGGGACGGATTCCCCCTGAAATCGGCAATATGGCGAACGTCACTCACATTCACTTGGATTTCAACGCATTGACGGGTGAAATCCCTGAAGAGTTAGGCGACTTGCCAAATTTGATATCACTGCTCTTGCAGGAAAACAATTTGACCGGAAAAATACCGGTAGAGATGATGCGAATAGGGACATTGTCGTATGTCCACATGTCAGGCAATCAGCTGACCGGTCCCATACCGCCTGAGATTGGCAATTTGTTGAGTTTGCGAGTTATCGAGATAGATCGCAACCGTCTATCCGGAACTATTCCAGTCGAAGTGGGCAAATTGACGAGGCTCTTGGGGATCAGCTTAATAGGCAACAATCTTCGCGGGCGGATTCCGGAAGCATTCACTGAGTTGCGCCTTGTGAACGTTAGGCTCGAAAGACTGACGCTGCGCGGCAATCGCTTTACGGGTTGTTTTCCGTCAGGGCTGATGCAGTTGCCGAGCAACGATCTCAGGGAACTCGGTCTGCCGAGGTGTCGCGGTTGATATTGGTTAGCTTCGAGTGTTCGGTGGTCTGACCTATGCGCCGTTGTCAGAGGGCTCGTCGATGGCTGGCACGGTTCTCATGGCGCGGATGGTGGTTTCGACCGGTTGGGTTTCGGGTAGTTCTTTGGTGGTCTGGACACCAAGTTCAGGGAAGCGTCGGGCTTGGGTTAGGACGCGGGATTCGAGGGAGCCGACGCCTCGGTTGTAACGGTTGACGGCGCGGTCGAGTGCGGTTCCGATGTCGGCGTAGTGGGTGGCGAATACCTCTAGTCTGTCGTGGAGTTCGCGTCCCAAAAGTCCGATCTGTATCGCCTCGTCGGTAAGTTTGCGCTCTTGCCAGCCCATGGCAACCGTTTTTAGGAGTGCGACGAGATTGGACTGAGACGAGATGACGACGTTCTGACGGTGCGCTTCTTCGATGAGATTTGGCCGTCGTTCGAGTGCCGTTGGCACGGCGTAATCGGGAACGACCATTACCACGTAATCGGCGGCTTTTGGCAGGTTGCTCCAATATTCTTTGCTCGCCAAGTTGTTGACGTGGTCTTGAAAGTGACGGGCGAAGCGTTCGAGATGCGCGTTGCGTTGATTTTCGTCCTCTGTTTCATGAGCGTCGACGTACGCGACGAGAGGCACCTTGGAATCTAGGATGATGTCGCGATTGTGCGGCATGTGCACTATGAAATCGGTGCGGCCGCCCTTCATATCGGATACTTGCGCTTGGTAGTGAATACCCTCTTGCAACCCTGAAAACTCCAAGATCCTCTCGACCTGCATTTCTCCCCACTGCCCGCGCCCTTGTGGTTTCGACAATGCAGTGGAGAGTGCGCGGGTCTGATCGGCGAGCGAACTTACCTGCTGTTTGAATGCGCCAGAGGTTGTGGCCCACTCGCGGTCGAGTTTTTCGACTTTGTCGGATAGGGGTTTGAGGGTTTGTGAAGCTCGTTCGATGAATTGTTTCTGCTGGTTGGCGAGGGTTTCGGACGACATCGTTTTGAAGCGGTCGCCGAAGAGTTTTTCGAGTTGGCCTCGCTCTTCCATCCGCTCGTCGGCATTTTTGAGTTCGGTTTTCAGGTTTGAGACTTTGGCGGTTAGGGCGTTGACTTGTGCTCCCAAATCCGTGGCTTGTTTAAGGAGTTCGGCGTTTTCGTTGGTTTCTTCTTGGAGTGATGCGGATTTGGCTTCGAGTTCGGCTTTAAGTCCGGAGATTTCGGCGGTTAGGTTTTGAACTTGGGCTTGGAGGGTGTCGCGTCGGGTTTGGGTTGTTTTGAGTTCTCCGGAGACGCGTTCGTGGAGTGCTTGTTCGTTGGCGAGGTCAGAAGCGAGTTTGGCGTTTTGGATTTCGAATTGGCGAGCGTCGTTGAGCATCTGGTTGGCGGTGTCGAGATCGGCACGGGTCGATGCCAGTTCAGATTCGGCTTTGGCTTTCTCCTCGGCCAGTCGGACGAGTTCGCTGGAGTCTTCGCCCGCATCATTGCCACGTCGTGACATCATGATGAAGGCGCCGACGATTGAGGCGCCGACGATCGCTGCGACGATGATTATTCCTGCGTCCATGCTGCGGATATTGCCTTTACTGCGCCGCGGCGGAGAGTTAATTCTGGACTTGCGGCGGACTATTCGCTGAGTTCGAGCATCCGATTCACGAATCGGTGAACCTTCTCGCGGTCGATTTCGAACTCGTAGTCTTCCATGAAGCCGTGATAGAAGTTGGCGTGCATTGCGCGAGCACCGGCAAACATGTCGGATAATCCAAGGTCTTCGCCGTCAGCTGCGAATTCCTGAACCGCTAGGGTCATCGCGCGATGTCTGCTGGATTTCATGCCGCGCCTGTGCATTTCGGCGATTACGACGTGCGAGGCTGCTCCCCAAAGCTTCTCTGATGCTTGGAGCATATCTCCAGATTCGTATTCGCGGTCGGCTTCCGCTAGAAAATGGCGTGCCGTTTCGATGTGTTCTGTTGCTAACATCTTGATCTACGATGCGAGCATCGTTATTCGCTCGACGAATCGCCGAACGAGTTCTCGGTTTTCGGCATATTCGTAATCCTCCATGAATCCGTGGTAGAAGTTGGCGTGCAAAGCTCTCGCCGCGGCGAAACCTGGTCGCAATTCCATGTCGCCATGGTCTTCTGCAATCTGACGCACAGCCAAGATCATGGCTCGGTGTCCACTAGTTTTCATCTCGCGCCGTTGCATCTCTGCGATTACGACGTGCGATGCGGCGCCCCAGAGTTTTTCGGAAGCTTGAAGCATGTCGCCAGCTTCGAATTCGCGGTCGGCATCATTTAGGAATTGGCGCGCGGTTTCTACGTGTTCAGTTGCTAACATCTTGATTGAGTATTCTAACGTCAACGGATTCCCGCCTTCGCGGGAATGACGGATTGATCGTCGGAATGACGGGAGAAACACCATGATCGTCGATGTACACACACACTTGCCGAGTCACCCGGATACTGTGCCGGAGGACGAGATGTTGACGGAGACGACGATGCGGTCGGGGGAGACGGTACAGCTTACGAACAGCATCGACGATTACTACAACGACATGTCGCCGGTGGATAAGACGTTTATTTTCGGGATAGCTCCGCGGCCTTGGAAGCCGGAGGAGCGAGTGTTGCGTCAAGGCGGGTGGGACCCAACTCTCAACCACAACGACATCGCTTCGATCACTGCCAAGAGCAACCCCGACAAAACGATACCGTTCATGTCGTTGCATCCGCTGGACCCGAACTGGGAGGATGAATACGACCGATGCGTTGGCGATCTGGGGTGCAAAGGGATCAAGCTGGGTCCGAATTATCAGGACTTCGATCCGACGTCGCCGGAGGCTTTCCGGTTGTTCGCCCGGTTGGAGCACGATGAGATCCCGATCATCTTCCATCAGGGAACGTCGCCGATGACGGAGGCGCCGTTGACGTATGCGCATCCGCTGACGACGGAGAGGGTGGCGATGGCGTTTCCGAAGTTGAAGATGGTGCTGGCGCATCTGGCGCATCCGTGGCAGGTCGATTGCATCTCGGTTGTGAGGAAGCACCCGAACGTGTGGTGCGACGTTTCGGCGCAGTTTTACCGTCCCTATTCGTTCTGGGAGGCGATGCTGAAGTTCCACGAGTGGGGTTCGACGGACCGGATATTGTTCGCTTCGGACTGGCCGGTGACGCGTCCGCAAGACAACATTGACAGTCTGCGGGGCTTGAGCAAGTTTGCGAAGGACCATCATCTGCCGGGTATACCGGAGAACGAGATCGAGGCGATCATCAATCGTGATGCGTTGGATGTGTTGGGGGTTGACTGAGGGATTTGTGGCCTGAAGCTGGCCCTATCCGGTCATCGTATGACCTTGGGCGGTATGGGGCCAGTGGTTTGGTTTCACATCTTGGGGCGATAGGGCAAAGATGGAATAGAATACCTACGGTTCTAGGTTGCTAAGGAGGGCAATGATGGATTTTGAGTTTGCGGTGGATGGAGGTCAGTGGTTGGGAGTGGTGATCGGGTCGGTGTTGTACATGGTTCTGTCGATGGTCTGGTACCTGCCGAAGGTTTTCGGGACGATTTGGATGAACGATGAGGGGTTGGACGAGGAGGTGTTGCGCGAAAATGCGTCTCCGTTTATGTACATCGTGACGTTTGCAATGGCGTTGATTTCCAACATCTCGATAGCGCTGATCCTGAGCCAAGTCGGTGGAGGATTGATGAATGGCCTCATCGTGGGGTTGATCCTAGGCGGGGGGATAGCCGGGATGGCGATAGGTCCGCACTACATGTTCGCATTGAAGAAGCGTCTGGCCGTGATCCAGATGGCGCATGCCGCATTGCTCATAACGGTATCGGGCGTCATCATCGGTGCGTTAACTTAGGTGATGTTATTTCGTTAGGGTCATTGCACCAGGACTGGAAGGATCGTTTTCATGCCGCCGTTCATTAGTGAAGACCTCGAAGACTACGTCGCCGCCCACACTTCGCCGCCGGACTACGTGTTCGACGATATCGCCACTGACGTCAAGGCGACCGGAGGAGCCGCCGGCATGATGTCGGGACGCACAGTGGGTTACTTTCTGAACACGCTGGTCACGATCAGCAATGCAAAGCGGGTGTTGGAGGTGGGGACGTTCGTGGGCTACAGCGCGTTGATGATGGCGTCTGCCCTGCCCGAAGATGGTGAAGTGATTACTTGCGACGTGAGCGAGGAGTTCACGAGTATCGCACGCAAACATTGGGCGAGGCATCCTGCAGGGAAAAAGATCGATCTTCGATTGGCTCCAGCGACTGAGACCTTGGACACGCTGTCGCCACCATTCGATCTGGTGTTCATCGACGCCGACAAGGTGAACTACTCGGTCTACTACGAGAAGGCGCTCGGACTATTGGCACCCCGCGGCGTCATTGTCGTCGACAACGTCCTGTGGGGTGGGCGTGTTCTCGGCCCAGACGACCCTGAAAACGACGATGAACAAGGCGCGACGAAGTCGATTAAAACCCTGAACGAGATCGTTCAGGCCGATGATCGGGTCGTTAACGTAATGCTCACGGTGCGGGACGGTATGATGTTGATTCGTAAGCGGGACGCGCATTTGAGTTAGTGGTTGATGGCGCCGTTGTGAGGGCTTGGAGAAGTGCGGGAACGCCTTGCCCCGCGGTCATTCGGACCACAACATCGCAGATCGACGATAGTTTGGTCGGATTCGGGTTGATCTCGATCAGTTTGGCGTCCGGTTTTAATCCGGCGGTGCCATTGTGATTGCCTTTCGACCGGTGCCGCGCGATCCAGAGGAGGCCGGAGGCGGGTCTGACGGTCGCGGAGGTGCCAATGGCCACGACGCAGTCGGCGCGATCGATTTCGGCCTTAGCCGCGGCCATGACCTCAGGCACTATAGGTTCGCCGAACATGACGGCGTCGAACTTTACGGGTTCTCCGCAGTCTTCGCAGGGATCTGGCGCGAAGAGTGGCACGAAATCGTTGAGATCGGTGCGTTTTGAACACCCGATACAACGCAAACGAGATCGGTTGCCATGGATTTCGATTAGCGCTTCTCCCATTCCAGCTTTTAGGTCTAAGCCGTCGATGTTCTGGGTGATCACGGATTTGATGTGTCCACGGTTGACGAGTTCGACGAGAGCGTAGTGACCGACATGTGGTTTTGCGTTACGAAGCGACTCGCGTAGTTCAAGAATGTGCTCGTCGATCTGAGCGTTAATCTGACGATCCCAATAGGCTTCTGGATCGGCCTTGAATTGGCGGTAGCCGTCCATCGATGGTGTGCCGTATTTCGTCCACAGGCCGTTGGTGCCTCGGAAGGGAGGGATGCCGCTTTCGACGGACATGCCGGCGCCGGTCATAGCGACGACGTGGTTGGAGTTGGCTATTAGTTGGGCGGCGAAGTCAACGTTAGAGGATATCGATGCGGGATCGGGAGATGTCCTTGTGATTGAGCGCATGACGACATGGTAAGTCACCAAAGTTGTGGCCTCCCCCTAACCCCCTCCTGAAGGAGGGGGTTAGGGGGCTAAAGTTCGCCGTCGGCCACCCGTCCCAAGAATACGTCGGTGAGGATGTCGGTTTCTTGAACGGTTTCGGGGGTGCCGTCGTGGGCGATGCGGCCGTTGTTGAGGACGTATGCCCGATCCGCGATGTCTAGAATGCCTTTGATGTTGTGCTCGACGACCATGATGGTTGTGTTTAAGGTTTGGCTGATCTCGGAAACCTTTTCGAAAACCTCTGAGACGATGATGGGTGCGAGGCCCAATGTCGGTTCATCGAGAAGTAACACGTCGGGGCCGGCCATGAGTCCACGACCGATAGCGAGCATCTGTTGTTGCCCGCCGGACATCGCGCTGGCGTAGTCGCTGCTTTTGGTTCGAAGGATCGGGAATAAAGTGAATATCGAGTCCAGTCGCCGTTGCTGCTCGCTAGGATCGCTGACGTGGAGGCATCCCATCCGCAGGTTCTCTTCGATGGTGAGATGGGTGAATACGCGTCGGCCTTGGGGGACGAAGGCGACGCCTTGCTTGACGATCTCGTGCGTCGCGACGTCTAAAGGCTGTCCTCGAAGATAGACGGTGCCGCCGACTACGGGCGCGAGTCCCATAATGGCTTTGAGAACGGTGGATTTACCGGCGCCGTTGGGGCCCATGACGGCGACCAACTCGCCTTTCTTGACCGCCAAGGACACTTCGTGGAGGCCGACAACTGCGCCGTAGTGCACGGAGATGTCGACCAATTCCAAGAGGTTGGAGGTGTCGGCGGAGCCGTTTGTCTCCGCGGCAGTGGATGTTTCGGGTGATTCAGTCATGTTTCGACGGTGCAGGCGGATTTCAAGTACCGAGATACGCTCGGATCACTTCGGGCTGGTTCAGGATCTTGTCGACTTCGCCTGACATTAGGAACTTGCCGCTTTCAAGCACGATGATTTGGTCGGACAGCTCCCGCACGATGTCCATATTGTGCGAGATGAAGACGACGGTTCGACCGCTGGCGCGGAGTTCGCGCAGGAGGTCTTTCACCCTTTCGAGCATCTGCGGGAATAGCCCGGCGAATGGTTCGTCGAGGATGTAAACCTGCACTTCTAGAGCCATCGCTCGTCCGATCTCGAGGAGCTTTCGTTGCCCGTACGACAGGTCTTCGGCCATCGAATCCCGTTTCTCCCACATCCCAACTTTCTTTAATATCTCTTCAGTTTTTTCCCGATGGTCAGCCCCCTGACGTCCATTTGATCGCTCAATCATGGATGCCCATAACTTGCGATTGGTCAACACGACCATCAAGTTGTCCCATACCGTCATCTGATCGAAGAGCCGGACTTCTTGGAAGGTGCGAGTGATGCCGTGTCCGGGGGTTTCGTAGGCGTGAATGACTTCGAAGGAGTTGGTCTCGATCTTCACGATGCCTTGGTCGTAGGGCAGGACGCCGGTGAGGAGGTTGACGAGTGTCGACTTGCCGGAACCGTTGGGCCCGACGACGCTGGTGATACCAAATATCGGTATCGTCAGGGTGACGTTGTCCAATGCCTTTACGCCGCCGAATTGTTTGGTGAGGCCGATGGTTTGGATCCCGAAATATTCGCTGGGATCGATGTGGTGATGTGTCATAGCTTGTACCTCCCGGCCAATCCCTGGGGTCTGAACAGCATTAGCAGCACTAATAGGACGCCCAACACTACTTGTCGCGCTTGTCCGACGAATTCGGACGGCAAGAATGGAATGAATCGCATGCCCTCTTCGAGTAGCACAAATGCCAATGCACCGAGAAGCGAACCGCGAATGGAGGCCAGACCGCCGAGTATGACGATCGAGACTAGGAGCATCGACTCGAGAAGGATGAAGGAGTTCGGGTCAACGAATGTGGTAAAACTCCCGAAGAGTCCGCCGGCGAGTCCTGCCATCATCGCCGATATGACCCAAATTGCGAGTTTGTAGAACGTGGTTCGATATCCGAAGACCTGCGCGACCTGCTCGTCTTCACGGATCGCCTTCAAGACGCGGCCGAATGAAGACGAAACGAGGAACCAAGATATGCCGACAACGATGAGCAAAAATACGGCACAGAGAATCAAGAAGTCGAGTTCGCCGCTGACTTCCCAGCTACCAATCTTAGGTCGCGCCACGTCGCGGATGCCGTACGCACCTCTTGTGAGTCCGCGCCAGCTCAGGAATACGTTGAAGGCGATGATTGCGAAACCGAACGAGACGAGCACGTAAATGTCGTCTCGGAAGCGATTGAATACTGCGCCGACGGCTAACGCGACGGCACCCGCCGCGATGACGCAGACGGGCAACGCGGCGAAGAATGGCCATCCGAATTGTGCTATGGACTCGGTTCTGAGCAGTTCGTATGAAGTGTCGGAGGTCAGTATCGCCATCCCGTAGGCGCCGATGCCAAAGAAGCCGATGTGACCGACGGAGAGGAGACCGGTGTAGCCAACGACTAGGTTGAGGCTTACGGACAGAATCGCCCAGATGCAAAAGACAGTGCCGAGTGTTACGGCGAATCCGGTGCCTTGCCAAAGCGTGATTATCACCGCCCAAGCGATGACAAACACGTTCGCGTACAGCTCGATGTCGCCTTTTTCGCGGAGGGCCGTCATTCCGCGCGCCATTAGAGACGCGTTCGTGGTTGCCGGGCTGCTGTTCATCGGGTCATCGCTTCATCGGTGCTATTTTCTCGGCAGGATGCCGGTGGGCCAGAAGGATAGGAACAGGATCAAGACGACGAATGAGACAACGTCTCTCCATTCTCCAGCCAGATCCCAGATCCCGAACTGCTCGATCATGCCGAGGATGAAACCGCCGAGTATCGCGCCTTGGAGGTTGCCGATGCCGCCGACCACTGATGCTATCCAACCCTTCAGCAATAGAAGCAGACCCATGCGCGGTTGGATCGCCGTGTCGTGCCCGCTGAGCAGTCCGCCCAATGCTGCGAAGACGGCGCCGATGAAGAAGACGATTGCGATGATGACGGTGGTGTTGATGCCAACGACTTTGGCCACCTCTTCGTCGTCGCCGATGGCCCGTACGGTGCGTCCAAAGGTGGTCATTTTTAGTAGCCACAAGAGCCCGACGAAGCCGACACAGGCGACCGCAATCGTGAAGACGTTGAATCCTTTGATACTGGCACCGGCGACTTTCCAGGTCTCGTTGCCGAAGGGTTCCGGTAGCGGTCTCGGAGTCGGTTCGAAGACCATGACGATCAACGCGCTGAACGCGAGCAGTATTCCCAATGTCGCGACCAGCATCACGAGAGGAGATCGAGCACGTTGCCGCATGTAGACGTAAAGTCCGCGGTAGAGCGCCAAAGAGACTGAACCGGCGATGAAGCAGGATACGCCCCAGCTCAGGTAGAGCTTCGATCCCGGGGAGTCTGCCAGCCAGATACCGAGCCCGACACCGACTGCAATTCCGCCGATCGTCAGTGCGATTGTTGGCACCTTTTGCAGGTTGCTTCGAAAGATTCGGGTGTTGAGCGCGCGTCCGCAGACGACGATTGCGATAGCGGCGATGATCGCTATTGTTGGGGCAAGGGTGATGTGAAGGTTTGATGGGAAAGTTAGCACGGCACCCGCATAGGCACCGGCGCAGACAGCTAGAATGACTCCGCCAATCCGTAGTGTTTTTTCGCCGAAGCGGGAACGGAGTCGATAGTAGAAGGCGGTATGTAATGCCCACAGGACCACCCCGGCGACGACGAGCGCGAAGATGCCATTGACGACGGGATTGTTTACCTCGTACAACCCGCCAAGCGTCTCCGAGGATCGGAGATAGAACACCCCGTACGCGCCCAACGCGGCGGCTGCGCCGTAGTACATGTCGAAGAACCAGACGGTACTGTAAACAATGGTGAATCCCATCGCGACGAGAGCGTAGACGGCCCCGACAGACATCCCGTTAAATGCGAACTGCAAGGCCTGCTCTGGGGACTCCGTAACCTTCCAACCGATATACGCGACTACGAGCGCTACGAGCACCGAAGCGAGTAGGTTGCTGCGGTTTGCCAAGTATGCGCGCGCGTTGGTCACTGCAATCGCATGATCGCCTTGCTGTTCTTGCGGCCTATTCCAACGGCGCGGGCCCCAAAACCTCGTAGCCCTGGTTGTCGCCGGTTCTTTCGCCAGTGGGAAGAACCTGGACGACGACGTTGGAAAGTCCTACGACCTCGCCATTCTCGTCAAAGCTGTAGTTACTGCCGATGGCGCCAGACCATGTTATGTCGTACAGGCAGTCTCTAAAACCGTCGGCGTCTTGGTCGTCTTCAGTTTGTTTCAGACATTCCGCGGTGATGTAAACATCGTCATATGCCGATCCGACATACCAAGCCAAGGTGATGTAGTCGTACTTCTCCTTGAAGCTGCTAATGACCTGTTGAGCTGTTGAGTTTCCGGGGTCTAAGTCGGCGACGACGGCCTTTACACCGTTTGCGGCGTCGCCCGCGATCTCAAGCGCCGTGGCACCGACGACAACGACTTCGGCGTATATCGGTCCGTTGTAGTCGAGTTCCCGCAGTTGTTTGACGACGGTACCGCCAGAGAATTCAGACTGGGCGGCGATATGGATAGCGTCCGGATTGGCGGTGAGCAGCTTGGTCAGCTGTGTTCGAAAGTCGGTAACGTCGGAGGCGTAGCGCTCTTCGCCAACGATCTGTCCGCCGCGTTTTTCGAACTGCGCGGCGGTGGTTCGCCTGACACCTTCGGCATAGTCCGTAGATTCGGTGATCGTCGCGACGTTGCGGACACCGTCGGCCCACATCAAATTGCCGGTGTCGACACCCAACTGCGCATCGCTCATAGACGTCCTGAAGATATAGTCTCCAGCGGTTGCTATGTCGGGGTTGGTCGCGAGGCCGGAGAATAGAATAACGCCATCCTCTTCGGCCAACGGTGCGGCTCCGAGCATCGCGCCGCTACACGATGTGCCCAGAATGATCTTTACGCCATCGACGTCGGTCAGCTTGTTGTATGCGGTGATGGCATCTTGCGCGCCGCATTTCGAGTCTTCGACCACCAGTTCGATCATGCGTCCGTTGACGCCGCCGGCTGCGTTAATCTCGTCCACTGCTAGCTGCTTCGCTTGGTTGGAGACGGTTCCGTAGGTCTCACCGGGACCAGTGAGTGATTCCATTACACCGATTCGATACGGGTCGTCTGAGTCGGATTCGCAACCGAGCCCGAATACGAAAGTTAAGACGATCGCCGTCAGCCCAATGTATGAGATAAACCGTCTGGTTATCATGCCTTTGCTCTCTTTCACACGCTACGGATCGTCGCTACTCAATGTACGTTTTATACCACTTAAATTGATACGACGTATATTATTGCACCACTGATCGGACGAAATGCGCGAAATTGGGTTGATCGAGGGGACGATGCATATTGTGTGGGACCGGGATATGGAGTGTCGAACTCGATTGTTTTCAGCGCATGTCGATCGGATAGACGATCACTTTTGCTCCCCGCACTGCCGTTACGGTGACCGGTGCGCCATCTGGGAGTTGCATTGCGTAGGTGCGGTTCCGCACGCGGAAAGTGTCGCCCGAAGGTAAACGTACGCTGAAGTCGGTGAAATCGCCGTGAAATTCGCGCGATTCGATGCGGGCCACGCATCGGCAATCGATGCCGCAAGCGGTAAATGGCTCGAGGGTCCAGCCGTCTTCTTCCTCACCGGTCGATTCGTGGCGGCGCAATCTGAGTTCGGAGGCGCGCATCAATGCCGAAACCTCTTCGCCGTCTTTCAACTTGTATCCGTTGGCGGCGACGGCCGGAAACTCGCCTGCTTCGGTGAAGACTCTATCGCCACGGAAGGTGCCATCAATGAATGATGACCTTCCGATGATTCTGGCGACATGGGGGGCGATTGGATGAGCGTAAACTTCTTCGGCGGTTCCGATCTGCGCCACGCGTCCGGATCGCATTACCGCAACGCGGTCTGAAGTCAGGAATGCGGTCTCACGATCATGGGTCACTAAGATTGCCGTCTTCCCGGCTTGGTGGATGATGTCTTTCACCTGTCTTCGAAGCTGTACGACGAGGCTCGGATCGAGGTTGCTGAATGGTTCATCGAGGAGCACGGCGACCGAATCGGGTGCGATGGCCCGGGCGAGTGCCACTCGTTGTTGTTCGCCGCCGGAGAGACCGTGGACTCCGCGATCGGCGTATTCGGCGATGCCGCACATCTCCAAGATCTCGAGCGACCGTCGCCTTTTCTCTTGGTCATCCGCGTTTTTGATGCCGAATTGAACGTTCTGGGCGACCGTGAGATGGGGGAATAGTGCGTATGACTGAAAGACTAAACCAAGCGCGCGCTCGTGAGGCGGAATGTGAATGAATGGCGAGCCGACCAATCGTCCCCCGAGGCGGACGTAGCCGTTGATGACGCGCTCGAATCCGGCGATGACACGCAGGGCAGTCGTCTTTCCCACGCCGCTCGGTCCGAGGAGGCACACGATTTCGCCATCGTGCACTTCGAGGTTAAAGCCGTTGAGGACTGGTGGTTCGTCAGGATGGTAACGAGTCTGTACCTGTTCGAGATGAATCGCGCCGGTACCGCGCGGGCGGTTAAGCTGCGCATGCATATGTGAAGGATCATTCGCCCCGATGATCGTCTTGGTGCGGCGGAACAGTTTCATCTATTCCAAATCCTATTACCGCGCGCCGGAGTGTTCACGCAAAACCAGCCAAGCCGTAGGAACGCCGGCGGCTGCTACCAATATCAACGATGACGCTGCCGTCTTGGTGAAGAACGCCTCTGATGATGCGGACCATATCGATGTGGCTAGGGTATCGAAACCCGTGGGACCGAGGATGAGCGTCGCGGGCAGTTCCTTCATCGTGAGCAAAAACACTAGAGCCGCGCTGGCGAAGACACTCGGCATGAGAATTGGGAGGGTGACCCGGGTAAATGCTCGGAACTGTGTCGTACCGAGTGACTGCGCAGCTTCTTCGAGACTCGGGTTGATCTGCAACAGACCCGATCTCAGCGATCCGAGAGCGACAGGAAGGAAGAGGACCGCGTAGGCGAACACCAACAACAGGAGGGATTGGTACACGAACAATGCGAAATTGACGGCAAAGAATACGAGCGAAAGAGCCACGACGACCCCCGGCAAACCGAATCCTATGTAGACTGCCTTGCCGAAAAGATCGCTCAGCCAATTTCGATTGCGGACCGTAACGAATGCCACTGGCAAGGCCAAGAGGATAGTGGCTACGGCGGCTAGGGCCGATGCTTGCAACGAATTCCACAGCGGAACCAATACCGGCGAACCTTCAAGCCCTTTGGACAGTCCTCGGAGCAGCCATTCAGCTAAAACGGCAACAGGCACGACTACGCCTGCGACGACGGGGAGCGCCGTAAACAGAAGTGCGGGTGTTGCCCACCAACCGAGGTGGACTGCGCGCTGGGTACGCCCGACATTGGCTGAGGCATCGTCGTACCGACGCCGTCCGCGGAACGAAGCTTCGACCAACAATAGAGCGACGGCAAACGCTACCAGCAGCATCGACATCGCGGCACCTGCGGTTCGGTCGATGGAGGTCTGGTAGTTGGTCATGATGGAGACGGTTAACGTGTTGTGTCGCATCAATGCCACACCGCCAAAGTCGCTGAGGGTGTAGAGCGCGGCGAGGATTGCGCCAGCGCCGATCGCCGGCATCAGCAACGGTAACGTCACGCGTCGGAATGCTCCGAGCACGGAGTAGCCCATGCTCCTAGACGCTTCCACCAATTCGGGGTTTAGTCCTGCAATCGCGGCTCGCACTGTGAGATAGACGTATGGATACGTCATGAGAACCAACACCAGCGTCGCGCCGGGCAGACCGTAGATGGAGGGCAGTCGCTCGACGCCTATCGGTTCTAGAAACTCTTGCAACGTGCCCTTGGGTCCAAACGCCTCGATCAGCGTCGTGGCCATTACAAAACTTGGGACCACCAACGGCAACGCCAAAGCGACGGAAAGCACGCGGCGAAACGGCATATCTGTTCGCATCGTCAACCAAGCCGCGGGGACAGCAACGATTAACGAGACGATGGTGACGCTGAGGATGACGGTTACGGTCCGCCAGATGACGTTTATTGAGTTCGAACGGGTTAGGAAGTCTAGGGTAGTTTCGCCACCTTCGATGCCGCGGACGAAGAGATAAAGAACAGGTAGCATCGCGGCCAAGACGACGAATCCAGCCGCGATTGCTACCCAGACCGGTGCTCCGCGCGCAGTGTTTGCAACGCCACGCCGGGACCTCGGTGCAGGTCGTTCAGCTACTTCCGCTGTAGAGCGGGTCACGGAAGTGCGCCAACCTCCTGTAGTAGTTTTTGCGTGCCGGCCAGATCGTCTAGCAGACCGAGGTCGACATCGAATCGTTCGCTGATGTCACCGAGGTCCGGAAGGTGTTCCGACTGTTGCACGGCTGAGTTGAAGGGGTATTCGTGAGTCTTAGTTGCGAAGTACTGTTGAGCGGTCACGCCGAGGAGGAATTTCAAGAGTCGCTCGGCTTCTGGTTGTGCGTTGGTCGAGGCCAAGATGCCTGCGCCCGCGGCCATCACGAGCGATCCAGCATCGCTTGCAGAGGTGTAGTGGTTGCGAGCGCCGAACCCTTCGCCCTCTTCAGCTAGGAAGCGGTGAAGGTAGTAATGATTGACGAATCCGACGTCGATCTCGCCGGCGCCAGCCGCCGCAACCGTCGGTGTGTTCTTCGCGTAGAAGACGGGTTCGTTAGCCATGATGCCCTCGAGCCACTCGCGGGTCTTTGCTTCGCCCCAATCCAAACGCATCGCCGTAACCATCACGTGAAAGGACCCGTTAGTTGGTGGTAAGCCGATGCGGCCCTTCCACATCGGGTCGGTGAAGTCCCAAATGGAATCCGGCAGTTCGTCCTCGGATATATTCTCGGTGCTGTAGACGACGGTGCGTGCGCGCCCGGAGATGCCGACCCATTTGTGGTCTGGATCGCTGGCCCACGCGGCTGAACGGTCGTAGATGTCGTCCGGCAGCGTCATGAACAGCGATTTCACCGCGCCCAGTCCGCCCGGGTCTTGGGCAAAGAAAACGTCAGCGGGTGATCTGTCACCCTCTTCCAGCAAGGTTGCGGCCATCTCGCCAGTGCTGGCGTAGCGGACCTCGACCGGGATGCCGGTTAGTAGTTCGAACTCCTCAAGGATGGGGTCAACGAGCGACTGGCTGCGTCCCGAATAGACCGTCAATGTATTCGGTTCGTTCGATGGTTTCTCAACCTCTAAAACGACCGGAGTCGGTGCGGGGCTGGCGCTACACGCGAGAATGGCGAAACACATGGTCAATAGCGCGACACTCATCACAGCCACGCGTAACATTCTGCTCTTGGGTGCCGACGCATCGCGACGAAATGCGACCGGGCGGGATAATTGACGACTTATCATTGATGTTGTTTCCGCTGTTAATTTCAGTGTCAATGGTTCGGACTGAATCCCCGCTCGGATCGCCAACAAATAATTATTACCTACCGAGTCAGGTATTGCAACCCTGACATCGAAAATCCTCCAAGTTCGCCGTGCGGTCGCAGCGGGATTCATGGCAACATCCAGCGTCAATCATTTAGCGTAGAAATTTAATAGCGCGGTGTGCGCCCTCCGAACTTCACGGCCTTTCATGCAATATGACGCAACCTGGCGATCAAAACAATTCCGGCCTCCGCGCCTCAGGCTATGGGCCGCGGGTGCGTCAGACCTTGATCGCAGGGATCGCCATCGCGGTCATCGTTGTGGCGATAGTTCTCGCGGCGTTGTGGGCGAACAGCCGAGAGCCCGAAATGGGTGTCCAACCAACTCCGAGACCCACCCAGCCGCCGCAACCGTCGGCGACGATGCCGCCACCAGACACCGCGACCCCTGAACCCCCAGAAGTTCAAGTTCCCGACACTCCTACGCCTGAACCGGTTAAAGATACCCCGACTCCGACCGCGGAAGCCAACCCAGAACCGGCGACCCCTCCTCGGACCGTTGGCGTTGCACCAGAGGCTACGAATACGCCGGTGGTTGACCGCGCGCCAACTCCGGAATCAACGGCAACCCCCGCTCCGGCCGATACACCGACGCCGATACCAACGGCTGCGACCCCACCTCGGACCGTTGGACCGACGGAAACCAATACGCCGGTTCCTACACCCACCGCTGAACCGACGTCCACACCGGAGCCCTCCCCGACGCCGACAGTTACGCCAACACCAGCACCGATGGTTCCGACTAAGCTCGAGATCTACGCAAGGGGCGAACTCATCGATGAGGGCATTGACCAGAGCGATATCAAGGTTCTCAGCGTCGAGGAACACATCTGGCCGGACCGAACATTGGGTTGTGGTTCGTACGTGGGCAGCAATCCGGCGCGTGCGGTTGAAGGTTGGATACTCGTCCTTGGGAACGAGGAATCGACCTACACGTTCCATTTGGCGAGCAAGGACCACGAAAACAACGACACCCTTCCCGACGACATCATCGTCAACTGTACCGACGTTGAAAATCGTGTGCAAACCACCATCAATCCGGTCCATGAGTTGCGCCTCCACGAAGCGCGCCGCGTGGTGCTCTACCGCGAGATCCCGGGCGGGGAAGCACAACCGGTCCAAGACATCCAAAATCGCGAACTAATCGACGTGATAATCAATGCAATCAACACCCCTATACCCATAGGCAACACCGGAACTTGCGAGACATCGTTTAGGTTGGACTTTTACGTCTTGCGAGGGATCGAATCTGTCAAGTTCTTCTGCCGCGATGACTGGTACCGCGTGGGCGGCGATCAAGAAATATGGGGTTGCACGCAAGGCGCGATCCGTCAAGAACTTTTGGATGCCGTCTCACCTTTCTTCGCGGCCCAGCCAATACCGGCGCTCCCGACTTTCGCGCCGGAAGGTGACGTCTCAAACACCGTTGACGAACCGTTTGAGGGGTTGCCGTGTCAACTAGAAACCGCGAACTGAAGACGGGGAAACTGCCGGGGACATTACTGCAGAACCTCATTGAGAGTATTACTCTGGGTTCCCGCGTGCGCGGGAATGACGGTCGGTTGTTGGTGGGACCCGGTGTAGGGGAAGACGCGGCGCACATTCTCTTCGGCGAAAACACGCTCCTCGCGAAGACTGATCCGATCACTTTTGCCACGGACCGCATCGGATGGTACGCGGTCAACGTCAATGCCAACGACATCGCGGTCGCTGGCGGGACGCCGAAGTGGTTCCTCGCGACGCTGATGATGCCGCCGGGTTCAACGGAGGGTGAGGTCCGCGACATATTCGGTCAGATCGGCGAAGCGGCGTATGAAATCGGCGTACAGCTAGCCGGAGGTCACACCGAGGTCACGCCCGCGGTTACGCAACCGTTGATCTGCGGCTTCATGCTCGGCGAAGCGCCGACAAGCCGTACCGTCTCCGCATCCGGTGCGCGCCCTGGCGATGGGGTAATCCTGACGAAGGGCATCGCAATCGAAGGGACCTCAATCCTCGCCAACGAGTGCCGCGATGAACTTGTTCAGGCTGGCATCTCGATGTCTGAAATCAATGCAGCTTCAGAGTTTCTGACGGATCCTGGCATATCGGTCTTGAAAGATGCACAGACGGTCTTAGCCGCCGGCGGAGTCACCGCAATGCACGACCCGACCGAGGGCGGGTTGGCGACCGCGCTGCATGAGCTCGCGTTCGCATCAAACGTCGATATCGTCGTTGACGACTCAGCGGTGAATGTGCTGCCGATATGTCGAAAAATATGCGACGCCTTGAAGATCGACCCATGGGGATTAATTTCGTCGGGGGCGCTTTTGGCTACGGTTCAACCTGATTATCAAGACGCGGTGGTAACTGCGTTACGGGTTGCAGGAATCGATGCCGGTGTCATCGGCCGAGTCGAGCCTCTGACGAATGGCGAGACGGGACCTTCGGTTGGCATTCGCCAGGATCAATCCACTTCGCCCACGCCAATCGCTACATTCGAACGCGACGAGTTGGCTCGGTATTTCGAGACCGTGGCAAGTTGAGTTTCGCACCGACCGGATGCGACAATATTGCGGTATTTTGGGCGGTATTCACCATTTGATTAATCGCGAACATCGATGATCAAACCCATAGACGTTTCGAATTTCGGAATCGCCGGCCGAAGGTGAAGCGCGGAACCTTTATGCGGAGTAACGTGTTGTCAGGATCACCTGATGATGCGGAGAAAACTCACATATACGTTGGGACTGGTGTTGATGATCAGCACCATCGCCTTCTCGTTATTGGTTAACCCTGAAGGTATACACGCCTGCGAATGCGATGAATCTACCTCCGTGGACGAACGTTTCAACGAGGCGTCGGCGGTCTTCCTCGGCAGAGTAGTCAAGATTTACTTCGAAGACTGGCCCTTTGATATCGACTCGGCGTTAGTTCCGCCTGATGAACCGTTAACAGTCGAGTTCAGAGTCCGTTCTGGATGGAAGGGAGAGGTTTCGGAGATAATGTCCGTCTCAACGGTCAGATCAGAGCCATGTGGTTACCCGTTCGGTATGCATGGAGATTACCTCGTCTATGCCGATGTCGATCAGGGAGCGTTGGAGGTGCTGGCGTGTGGCGGCACCAAACGATTTGATGAAGCGCAAGAAGATCTAAACGCGCTGGGCGAAGGGTATTCCCCTGAAACGGCAGAAAGAGCCGTCATCAAGCCGGCAACGCTCGATTGCTTCGCCAGCGCAAAATCCGCCCGCCATCAATTGATTTCATGGCCGTTAGGATTAGTCGCCGGCATTGCTTGGATTGGGGTCCGTAAGAGGCGCCGTCCGCGCTAGCGCCGATCCCTACCGAACCACCGCGAAATCCAATTTGAAGGTTCGTTTGAAGCGTGCGGCGAATCGCTTGGGGTCCCAGGCATTCAGCTCGGGTGCGCGGACTTCGAATCGGTCGCCGATGATATCCATCACGATTTGCGAATACCTATCGGCGCCCAACCTTCGCTCCATCTCATCCGAGATTCGGAGAATGCTGGTGGCTCGTCGAACGATCGTTCGGTCCGACTTCTTGAGTTCCGGGCGGTATCGTGACATCGAGGCGGAATAGCTGCCGCCGAACCGAAGTGCGGCCGACATCAAACCGATATCGCGGTGAGAGAATCCGCCGATCTCGCCTTGTTCGATGATGTTGGAGGCGTGCAGGTAACGGTCGTAGTAGTTGACGCTGCGGCCAGTGTCGATGAGACGTGCGACGTGCGGGATCAGCTGCGTCATTTCTTCATCCAAATGGTCTAGCAGCAACGCGGCCATCTTTCTGGCGATCGCGGCCCGTCGGTCTGCGCGGAGTCGATCCCAAGTGTCGAATCTTGCACCCAGCGCGTACACGGAGCGTCGCCTGACCTCTTCGATCGACGGCAAATCCTCGATAACACCGGACATCGCCAGCCCTTCACGAATACCTCGGCCGGAAACTAGGATCGGCTTCTTGTTGAAGAACTTGGCGATTTCGGATGCCACGATGGCACCGCCTAGTATGCTGTCGACGCGTTCCGGGTTCAATCCGGGCATGTATGCCAAGCTCGCTCGGTCCAATCCTCGCAATCCGTTGACGATTGTCTTCAACGAGCCGTATGGAACCACCGAGCCGTGGAGACGCCCAAACGAATGGTCCCGGGTTTCGCGATCGATCTTGGTCAAGTTGCGGATCGTTCCGCCGGCACCAATCAAGTTGCCGTGTTCCGCTATCGGGGGCATTCCGGAGGCGCGCAACATCTTTTTCACGTGCCGCCTCAAACCCATGATCGCGTCCCGTTCAGGCTGCTCCGAGTTCAGAAAATCGTTGCTGACGCGCAGCGCGCCGAGATCTAAGGTGAATGCGTCCCTCAATGAGCGATGTTGAAAGAACGAGAACTCTACGCTACCTCCACCGATGTCAAACAGTACGCCGTCATGGGCCGGGAGAGTGAAGACCGCGCCGAGGAATCCGAATTCTGCCTCTTGTGCTCCAGAGATGACCTCAAGTTCGATGCCGGTGTCGTTCGTCACTTGACGAACGACCTCGTCGCGATTCGTAGCGTCGCGCATGGCCGATGTGGCAACGGCGCGGATCGAATCGACATTCGACGCTCTCGCTACGGTGGCGAAATCGTCGATGAGGCGCGACAGTTCGGAGATGGCCGAAGGCAATAGTCGACCATCTTTCGTCTTACGGCTCGCCAAACGTAGTAGAGCTTTGACTTCCGAGACAACCCGCAGATCGTAATCGGTTGTCAGTTGCAGGACCTCCATTCGGGTCGAGTTGGAGCCTACGTCGATGACGGCTACCTGGTGTGAATCGTGATCGCCGTCGAATCGACCCCGATGCAACTCGTTGCTCGGAAATACCTGAAAGATGTCGGGACGAGTCTCTACCGTCATTGATGCCCCTTGACCGCGGATGCTAGGGAGTGCCCTTTTAGAATGATTCTAGGGTGCCTTTCTTTTGCCCCTGTAGCTCAGAGGATAGAGCAACGGTTTCCTAAACCGTGTGCCACAGGTTCGAGTCCTGTCAGGGGCGCCACCTTCCGATCTCGCTTCAACCGCCACTCGCACCCACCTCATCAACCTGCGTCGTGCGGTTTGTGACCGACCGTTTCAAGGTCATCGCCAAAAACGCTATCCCGCCAAAGGCGACGATGCTGAGCCAGGATATCGAGCGGTCCAAGACTGTCAATGTGAAGGCGTCGGTGTCGTTAAGTCCGACTAGAAGCAGCACTGTGATTAGAGCGGTTTCTACGAAACCCAATCCGCCCGGTACCGGGATCGTGGTCATGATCGCGTTGGCGAGAGCGGCGAACATGGCGATGCTTATCGCCATTTCCAGACCCATCGCCTGCGCCACAAAGTAGAACCGCAACACCTCCATCAGCCACCCCAGTACGCCCAGCGCGATCTGCATCGTCATTCCACCGCCTCGAAAACTGTTGAGCGTTCCGTCTTGGAAATGCAGATATTGCCGTCCAAAACGCTCCGGCAGCCATCGGGCGACTCGTTCACCCGCCTTGCCCATCACGTAGAGAATGAGCAGAAGTGCGAGCGCCAAACCAGATGCAACCGCCACGACAATTACCGCCACGTCGACGATTCTTCCGGAAGCGGCGAATCCGTCGACCAACAAGGCCCAGATCGCCGAGGTGACCACGAGCACCAAGACAACCACCATATCCTGCACCCTCTCAGCGAACACGGTGCCCAACGCCGTCGGCATGTCGCTCGAAGTCCTATCGGCCAACGCCCAACCTCGATACGCATCGCCGATGCGGAAGAACATCACCGAATTGACGAACCAGCCGGTCAGGATCATCAGTGACATCGCCGCAACATTTGGCGCTTCCGCTCGCTGAAGATCAGGATTTTCGGAACGATTGGCGACCGAGTTGAAGATCAACTGCCATCGCCACCCCCTAAACCAGAAACTCACGTAATACAACAATCCAGCCAGAATGAACAACCACCAGTTGATCCCAGTCAGGTGATCGACGAATTCATTCCACTCGAAATCTAGGACGCGCCAGAGCAGGAAGCCGATGATCGCTAATCCAAACGCCGCGCTGAGCATGGTGGGTAGCGACAAGACTCGTCGGCGCATCGCCGCGATGCCGTAGGCCTGACCGTTGTTGTCGCGGTTCGATTTTCTGCGCAAGAGTCGCAAAGGTCCACACAATCGCGTCGATCAATCAGCCGACAGCGGTCGTTTCGCTGGGATCCCGGGTCGACGGGGGTAGCGATCTTTTGTCGGTTGCACCTTGAGCCAGTAAATGATGTGGTCCATCGGTGATGCCCCCGGATGCGCCACCGGTTGGATGATCGCAGGTGCCGCGCCCAATTCGTTGGCTGCGAACGAAGCATCGTCGACTTCGCATTGGACCGCTCGCGGATCGTGGCCTTTAGGGAGAACTGCCACGCCACCCAGTTTGAGGAACGGCAAGGTGAACTCTGCAAGCAACGGAAGCTTGGCGACGCCCCGGGCGGTGACGAGATCGTAGCTTTCCCGATGTTCTTTTAACCGACCTGCATCCTCGGCGCGCGAATTCAACACCGTGACTCCTTGGATTCCCAGCTCCGACACAACGTGACGCAAAAAGTCGCACTTCTTGCCGTTCGATTCCAGCAAAGTGACCTCGATGCCAGGGAGAATGATTTTCAACGGCAGTCCCGGTATCCCCGCACCCGAGCCGATGTCGATGATCCGACGACCTTCGAACCATTCCGCTGTCGACACATTCCCGCCTGCCGGAACCGCAATTCTGAACGAACGAATGAAGAGTTGTTCAACAACGGCTTCGGGATCCTTTACTGCGGTCAGATTGATGCGACGTCCCGATTCATTGAGCAGTTCGCGATAGCGCCGGAACCGCTCAATTTGGGTGTCATCGACGTTCGCACCTATGGTACCAGCCGCCTCGACCAGTGACTTCATGCTATTGCTCGATTCTGGGCTCCATGCAGACGCGTTTCGATCCAGATGTGCCGCATGCGCGACTTAACATGATAACGACGGATCGCAGCAACGCCGCGGCTAACCAATACAGGGGAACGTAAACCACCATGAAGATACTCATCACCGGCGCCAGCGGATTGATCGGATCAGTGCTCCGCACCTACCTCGGAGAAACAGGACGTTACACCATTTCAGGCGTAGACGCTCGCCCGCTCGCCGACGATTCTCTGGCAAACTTCACGCTTGCCGATTGCTATGACTACGACGCAATGTCGCCGGCATTTGACGGCCAGGACGCAGTGATCCATCTAGCGGCCAACGCACCGGTTCAGACGCCATGGGACGATGTTCTCCGCAACAACATCGCATCGACGCACAACGTCTACGAAGCCGCCCGCGAGCACGGTGTCAGACGCGTCGTGTTCGCAAGTTCGAACCATGCGGTTGGGAACTTTGAGCTCGACGAACCCTACAAGAGCATCGGTCTTGGCGATTACTCCTTAATCGACAACGATCCCGTCAATATCAGGCAAGTCGACCACCGCGTACCGATCCGTCCGGACAGCGACTACGGAGTAAGCAAGGTCTTTGGTGAGGCGACCGGTCGCTACTACAACGAACACTTTGGCCTCGAAGTCGCTTGCCTCCGCATCGGGAGCGTCGTGCCGCAAAATCGACCCACGAATGTTCGTGCGTTCGCGACGTGGTTGTCGCATCGCGACCTCGCTCACTTGGTCGATCGTTGCCTCGTCGCAGATCTGAGTTTCGATATCTTCTACGGCGTCTCCAACAACCGCTGGCGGTTCTGGGACATCGAACATGCCCGAGAGACTATCGGCTACGATCCGCAGGACCGGGCTGAGGATTGGAAGTGAAGTATCGGCTGTGATTCTGCCCGATGTTATCCTTAGGCGGTTGTGAGATGTGGTGTTGTTGCGTTCCCCGCCCCGTTGGTGCAGCGGCCTAGCACGTCGGCCTTTCAAGCCGGAGATCACGGGTTCGAATCCCGTACGGGGTACCACATCCAGCATTTCCCTCAGATCGGCCCGGCGTCGTCACTCGGTTGCGTCGACTTCAATCATCAGGCAGTGCTTCGTCCCATTCCGCGTCCTCATCTGCCGCGGCTTGATTTTTCAACGACGTGTAGATCAGCCACAGCGGTATCAATACGATCGCGATCCCTAGAACCGCGACGAACGTCCACGGACCCCAACCAAGCAGATCGTGCAGCAGGTCGTTGATCCAAACGACCAGAGTCGGATCTACCGACTCGGTGTGATGCATGTGCACCGATGCCGGCGGATCAATTTCTCTGACAGGTGCAATCATGCCTTGCGAGGCCGCGATACTCCAGAGCGACTAACTTGCAGATGCCGCCGCTTGCGCGTACCTAACCGAATACTTGGTCTCTTTGATCGTCAGGATCACGAAGCCGGCGATCAACAAGCAGACTGCGCCACCAATGAATGCTGGATCATAAGTTCCGTAATGGTCGAAAGTTAGGCCGAAGATTAGGACGGCGGCACCTCCGCCCATCTGATGGGAGAAGTTGATGAGACCGCCGAGGGTGCCGACGTTTCTCACGCCGTAGACGTCTGCGGTTAAGCCCGTCGTCAAGGGCACTGTGGCGAGCCAGGATGCGCCTCCGATGATCGTGAAAGCCCACATCGCCATCTCGCCGGGGAAGATGACAAGGGTCGTGAATGCGACACCTCGCACTAAGTAGACGGCGGCGAGCAGAAAGTGACGTTGGAAGATGTCGGAAAGCAGACCGATCAGCACGACACCTCCAGCGTTGATGCCCATCAATATCCCGAACGCCCACGCCGCATTCGCCTGCGAGACATCCTCGCTGATTGCCCATCGCACAAAGTGCGTTGAGATGCTTGCGGTGGTGATTCCGCAAACGAAGTAGCCGATCGAAAGTTGCCACATCGGCCACGACTTGAAGGCTTCTGTCCATCCTTCGGCACCTAAAGGTCCGCCGCGCATCATGGCTTGCGATCTTGATCGTTGGTCTGCCGAAGCCTGAGCGCCTTTGGCCCTGGCTTCGCCATCCGGTAGTAGTCCCATGTCGTCGGGCTGGTTGCGAAGGACCAGTATGGAGGCTGGCAAACCGAGTGCGAGGACGAGGATGCCGGAAACGACCCACGCCGTTTGCCAACTGGTGGCGAGCATTAATTGGGTAAGGAATGGCACCATGACCAATCCGCCAAGCGAGCCACCGGCGGCCACAACGCTCATGGCTTTGCCCCGTTCGCGTTGGAACCAACGGGTGATGACCGCGCCCGAGGTGCCCGGTGAGACTCCGCCGGCGAAGAATGAAATCACACCGCCGAATAGGACCGCGAGCATCAATACGCTGTCGATGAAGGCCAGAAGCAGGTATGCGATGCCCAACACGACCATGCTGACCACCACCACGACCTTGCCACCATATTTGTCGACGATCATTCCCAAAATCGGCTGGGAAAAGCCGTTGATGATCCACCCGATCGCCGCCGCCACTGAGATCTGGCCGGTAGTTACGCCCCACTCCCGCTCCCAGTTGTCCACAAACACCCCGAAACCATTGCGAGTACCCATCACCAAGAACATCCCAAAAAACATGGCGCCGACCACGTTCCACCCGTAGAAATGGTTACGGCGACGCACCCCTACCCGTGCTCGGCGAGTGAGGCGGTTGACATTGAGCAACGACATGATCGAGGGGACCGGACTACAGGTCGCCGGAATGATGCAAGTCTAACCGCGAACCGGTCGTAATTCGCGAGGAGATTTCGCGGGTTGTATTGAAGTCCGCACCTTTAACAATCACCGTAGAATCAAAACAAAGGAACTTTCGTTAAATTCACCATTTCTCCACCCCAAATCCGAGAATATGACCATGAAACGAATCACCGATTGGATCAAATCCCATAAACCGTTGTCGGCAGTGATCGCGGCGGTAATCATCGTGCCCGGCTTAGCCGTCGCCTGGTGGCTCGGCTCTCCGCTCTTCATCGACGTAGTCGTTGACGAGGAATTTCCGGCGTTGGAAAATGCTGTGATCCCGGCAGGCATGTCCATGCCTGACGCCGATGCGACGATGGAAGCCGCGATGGATGCGCCGACGGAGGTCGAGGAAGAGATGATGGAGGCGATGGGTGCGATGCTTGCGCCAGAAGCGGTGAAGTGGGGTGAATTCCGTGATGGCGATGCTTTTCACAAAGGCAGTGGTATGGCCACGGTCTACAACCTTGGCACCGACGGATACGTGTTGCGTTTTGAGGACTTCAACGTGATCAACGGGCCGGACCTCCGAGTCATACTGACAACCCACCCGGACCCAATGGGACGTGGTGACGTGCACGCGGATGACGTGTCGTATGTAGAAATAGGCAAATTGAAGGGCAATATCGGAAACCAGAACTATCCGATTCCGGATGACGTTAGCGTGGATGACCACCACAGCGTAGTCATATACTGCAAACCGTTCCAAGTGGTATTCGCGGTAGCACCGCTGTCGTTCAACTAATTCGCAAACTGGAAGAGAGCCGATGGGCAACAAATCCGCTGACGTCATCATCGTAGGTTTAGGTGCCCATGGCAGCGCATCGGCATGGCAACTCGCCAAGCGCGGCACCGCCGTAATCGGGTTCGACGCCTTCACGCCTCCGCACTCTCTAGGTTCGAGCCACGGCGACACGCGTGTAATTCGCGAAGTCTACGCCGAGCATCCCGACTACGTCCCGATCGTGATGCGCGGTTACGAGATCTGGCGGGAGTTGGAAGAGGCGGCGGCCGATGACTTTCCGGAAACCGCGCGCGCCGGGGCGGGAGCGTTCGGAGAGCTGTTGCGAATAACCGGTGGCATCACAATGGGTCGTCCAGAGAGCGACGGCATCCGAGGGATGAAACGTTCTGCGGACGAGCATGATCTCGAGATCGAAATCCTCGACCCTTCAGAAATCCGGAAACGATGGCCGCAGTTCGAACCGCGGGACAACATGATCGGCGCGTACGATTCGCGTTCCGGGGTGTTGTTCCCTGAAAAGTGTGTGTCTGCGCACCTCGGTCAAGCGTCAAAAGAAGGCGCGGATCTCCACTACAACGAGCCAGTACGAAGCTGGCGCCCGGACGGCGATGGTGTGCGTGTCTTTACCGACCATGGCGAGTACACCGCAGATCAAATCGTATTCTCTGCGGGGGCGTGGAATCCGGGGTTTGTATCCAAGCTAAATCTCCCGTTTCGGTTGGAGCGGCAGGTGCTTTTCTGGTTCCAACCTGCTGGCAGTCCGGAAATGTTCAGGCCTGAAAACAGTCCGAACCACTCGTGGGAATGGTCACCTGGCCAGAGTCTTTACTGCCAACCCGATTTCGGCGGCGGGGTCAAGACGGCGTTCCATCACGAAGGCGAGATGTTTGACGATCCGAAGGACCTAGACCGCACCGTGCGCGAATCGGACGAGCGATCGCTCCGAGATGCGATTTCCGACATAATTCCACAATTGAACGGACGCGTGTTGAGGTCAGCGGTCTGTCTTTACACGGACACGCCGGACCGCCAATTCCTGTTGGACTGGCACCCCGGACATCGGAACGTCATAATTTGCAGTCCCTGTTCGGGTCACGGCTTCAAGTTCGCGTCGGTGATCGGCGAGATGGTGGCGGACATGGCGACCAAGGGCGACCACGGATACGATGCGCCGCTTATCCAGATCGATCGTTTGCTTTCCGACGAATCACAAACTGAATGCCCTGATGACTAATTGCTACGGCTAACTTAGAATCTATCGAGTGTGCGGGCAACTTTTAGTTGGTGGAACCAAACCGGGCGACGAATCGCCCCGAGGAAGAGAATGAACTCGAGACTTACTACAAGGCATCTTGGTGGGATGTTGATGGCGTCGCTACTCACGCTGGCATTGACGGTGGTCGCATGCGGCGGCGAGGAGGTCGTCGAAGAGGTCCAAGAAACGGTTGAGTGGAGTTATTCTGGCGCGGGCGGCCCTGAGAACTGGGCGTCGCTTTCTGCCGATAATGCGCGGTGTGGCGAAGGCACTCAACAATCCCCGATCGACATCACCGGTTATGAACTAGGTAGTTCGCCTCCAATCTCTTTCTCCTACCGGAAAGAAGCCGAGGCTGTGACCAATGGCGGGCATCTAATATCGGTCAGGTACCCGACAGGGAACCGGTTAGGCTTCGGCGAACGCACATATCAGCTCGAAACCGTGACCGCTCACACACCGAGCGAGCATCACATCGACGGCACTTCGTATCCGCTGGAACTCCAACTCCTTCACAGCCAAGTATTCGGAGACGTCGCGGTAATCTCGATGCTCTACGAAATTGGTGAAGCCAACCCTGTCGTGCAGGAGATCATTGACAATATTCCCGCCGACGTCGGCACCGTTGACGTGACCGGGATCCTCAACGCTCGTGGATTAATGACCAAGGACTCCGGATATTACTCGTATAAAGGTTCCATGACCTCCCCGCCATGTGCCGAACCGGCCGACCGCTTCATCATGTTGGAAATCGGCACGGTATCGCAAGCTCAAGTTGACGCCCTGCAAGGTCTGACCGGACCAAACAACAGGCCACTGCAACCCAGCAATGGGCGAGCGATCGCCACCTCCGGTTCCCGGAGCGGGCCGTAAGATCCTGCCCCTGAATTGCTGTGCGCAACCACCGTCATTCCGGCGAAAGCCGGAATCCAGAGGGGAAGGGCAACAGGGTAACGCCGCGAACGGGCCCAGATTTCATAACAAGCAAGGCCCATAGAAGCCAACGGCCGTGAAACCGAAAACAAGACCTTCCTCACGCGTCGTCATTGTCGGCGGCGGAATCATCGGTTGCGCGACGGCGTATTATTTGACCCGGGTTGGCGTTTCTGACGTCACGGTGGTCGAGCGCGACGAAATCGCCTCGGGTGCCAGCGGATACTCGGCTGGCATCCTGACGCCGTATTCAGGTTCCAACGATCCCGGGTTGCTGGCGCTATCGGCTGCTTCGCTTGAGTTGCACGCGAGATTGGCGGACGAACTGCCTGAGGTCACGGGCATCGACCATGGTTACGACCTCAAACCGTATCTGCGATGCGGATTTGAAGAGCCGGGTATTGATGCCTCCCAACAGTTCATGGCGGACCGCATCGCTGAAGGGTTGCCTGCGGAATGGTTGAGTGGTTCCGAGGCGCGTGAAGTATGCGATTGGTTGAGCGACGAGGTAGTTGGTGCCTGTGCCACATCCATCGAACCGACCGTCGATTCAATGCTGTTAACACAATCGCTTCTCAAAGCCGCGCAGATCGGTGGAGCCGAGGTAAAGATCGGCACCGCAGTCGGTTTTTCTGGTCCGGAAGACGCCCCGAACGGTGTCAAGCTATCCGACGGCACCATAGTCGAAGCGGACGCGATTGTCCTAGCGATGGGTCCGTGGACAAAAGAGGCCAACGATTGGCTGGGTTACGACATTCCCGTCGAACCGCAAAAAGGCGAGCTGCTGTACATGCACCTGCCTTCGGATGAAGCTGGCGGTGCCAACGTCATTCCCGCACACGCGGGAACCCCCACCGCACCCGGGTTTCCCCCGCTCGCGGGGGAAATGTCCATAGGACAAAGGGGGGCTGATCAAGACAAACCGCCAGCCACGATGCACAACATGGATGAAGGTGGCGTGATTCTCACCCGTCGCCTGTCCCGCACGGTGTTGGGAGCGACGAAAGAGGACGGCAAAGGTTACGACCGCGAGACTTCGGATTACGCTTGGGAGTTCATCTTGCCGCGAGTCCAGCGATTGACCGATCGGATTACGAAGGACTCGGTGACTCATCACACCGCGTGTCTACGCCCCATGCCGGCCGACGGCAAACCGTTTGTCGGCAAAGCACCGGGACGGGACAACGTCTACATTGCATCTGGTCACTGGTCAGAGGGTGTTCACTACGCGCCGCTCACCGGCAAAGCGATAAGCGACATTGTGACAACAGGCGAGTCTTCTACCGATATCGGCGCGATAGATGCGGCTCGTTTGGCGGCATAAAGCCCACGCCCACGTCAACCCCGGCCCCCACCGTCATTCCGGCGAAAGCCACCGTCATTCCCGCAACAACCCGTCATTCCCGCGGACGCGGGAACCCAGAGAACGACAAAGCCCGCCATCACGCCCCGCGATTGTCCGCCCTGAGGCTCTCCGAGGAACGGTAGGATTGTGCCATGCCGCCGTTTCTCCACATGCAGCTCTCGATCGTGATCGACGCGGTTGCAGTGAGCCGATTGCCGGGTTTCCCGCTGCCTGCCGAACGCCGACATGAACTCTAGCTTCGGGATCTTAGGCGAGGACGAAAAGCAGCTAGAGGCGATCTACGCCTACCACGACTCCGCCAGCCATTGATCAAAGGCAACAGCAATCGAATTCCAATGCCTGAGAAAAGGAACAGAGCTATGCAATCATTAACCCTCGCGCTGTTGATCGGCATGACGGTACTGCTGCTGGGTTGCGGCCTCTTCAGCGATGGACGGACGACCGAAGGGAGCGAGGCGGGTACCGTGTCGACGGTGGCGGTGGACGCTCGGCCGCCAGCCTATCTCGGCGCCACTTCGCTCGAAGAGAGGACCCTCAAGTCGCCCATCATCGCCAAGGTGCGACTCGATTCGGTTTCCTCAACCGTCGAGTCAGGCACCTCAAATCCAGCAACGAAGCACTCAGTGCTCCTGGAGTTCAGCTTTAGTGTTCTCGAATACCTGAAAGGCAGTGGCGCTGACGACATCGTAGCGGTGTGGGCAGCCGCTCCGTTATTTGACACACGCCAAGAGGCGGAGGCGGCGCTTCCGGCAATCGTCGCGGCTCGGAACCGGGACTGGGACGACCATGATGCGATCATCTTCTTGCAACCTTCCGCTACTTACCTTCCGAGCACGCATCGGGCAAATCGATACTACCTGGCGTGGGGCGGCACATGGTGGGATTTCGGCTACGGAGAAAACAACGATGGATACGGCATAGCTAACCGGCATAACAGGTTGTGGCTACCAGCGGAATCGGCGATGAGCGCGCCATCTCAACCCGGTGGCGACCAGCAGCGCTTCCTCTTGGATGTGCCGCCAGATTCCGGGAGAGGGCCGACGATTACGTTAGACGAGTTGAAGACGAGGGTCGCGGCGGTCGCCGCCAAGCTCGATGCCAGCGACGGATCGGAGGAGTACGCGGAATGCGTGGAGAACTCATATCGGCTCGAAAGATGGGATCGCTATCGCGCTGAAACACGACCCGACAGACCGTACACAGGAAGCAACATTAGTCCGCCATACGTTCATATGTTCAGGTCTGGTCTGGCTGGCGGCGCAATAGTCTACGAACTTCCCGAAAACTCCGACATTGTCCCGGGCGTACCGTTTGAGGTGTGGCTGGATGACGGGGATTCAGGCTTGTTCGACGCGACCACACCCAGCCGAAACTACCGTGTAACCACAACGCGCCCGCTCCACGAAGGACCGTATCGTTTTTATTTCAACCACAGAGGACCTTTCTACAGTCTCTGCGACGGGTGGACTATTCGCTACGAGTGGACAATCACCGTCGAAGCCCCCGAAGGCACCTTGCACGAGGCGTTCTTCGATCCGGTGACGGACGGCACCGCGGTGGCGGCGGACGACACGAACGGGGTTCTGAAGCCGGCGGCGTTCACGGACGCGGACGGCGCAGCGGCCACCTTGGAGCGGATCGAGTGGGAGTCGGGCACGATCAAGTTCGAACTCTCTTCGGACGACGCGCTCGCGGGCCACGTCGTGGAGTTCATCGAGCTTGATGGCACCGTGTCGCTCTCCCTTCACGCGGACGACGCCACGGTCGATGCCGCGAACGACACGTTGAGCTGGTCCGTGGCATCGCAGCCCTGGCACGATGGGGACGAACTGATGCTGCGTGTGCGGCAAGGTCGCTGATCGAACTACATATAGTTCCCAATTTCGCCAACCACCACCGCCTGCAAGCCTGCGAGACACAGTACTGAGCTACGATGCACCAGGAACCTCGATACGCAAATTGCGCGCCGTCATCCAACCTGGATTTGAGAATTGCGAATGAAGAACCGAGAAAGCTACGTGCCATCTATCTCCTCCACACACCGCACGAGCCGATACGAGGACCGAAGATGATACGCGCGATGATTCTCATTCCGATGCTCGCCGCCTTGCTGGCCTGCGGCCTGTTCAACAGGGCCGATGATCCGGCAGCAAAGGTTGGGGAGGTTTCCATGGTCGTCCCGCCTCTGACGGAAGGGGCGGGAGCGTCGCAGGCGGCTGTCAGCATACCCCGTCTATTTCACGGAGACACCCTGATCGAGGAGAAGATAATCGCTAGTGCAGTGGCGGTTAGGGCAACCATGACCTCGCTTTCGTCTGAGGTTGTCGTGGACGCTGATAGCAAGTACACAGCGGTTCTGAAGTTCACCCTTAGCGTGAGCGAGTACCTGAAGGGCGACGGACCGTCCGACTTGGTGGCCGTGTGGGTCGATGGCAGACCCTACGACACGAACGACGAGGCTAACGAGGCCAAGGCGACCATCCTGGCTGAACGTGATGATCAATGGGACGACAGGGAGGCAATCATTTTCCTGTATGACGGGGCAAGTGGGTTTGGGACTTCGATCGACGGGCAGCTTCAGCTTGCTGACCATTTCCTTCTAGCGCTTGGGGATCCGTATTTCAACGATGACCGATACAGCCTGCAAAGCGAGACGAACAAGGATTGGTTACCCGCCGCCACCAGCACGGGCGCGACGGTCGACGGTCAAGAGTTCCTATTGGATTTACCCCCAACCACAGGAACAGCTCCGACAATCACCCTCGGCGATCTGAAGACGCGGATCACAGAGGTCGCCGCCGAGTTCAACGGCGGGGATGGATCGGAGGCGTACAAGACATGCGTCACGGAGAAGTACGAGTTCGAGCGGGCGATCCGCTACTTTCGAGAAGTCAAAGGTTCGGATTTCCTTGCCGACTCCAGAAGTCCCCAGGATAGCAGCCTCGCGTCAGGCCGCACGACCGGCTCAGATGTGTACCAAAGGCTGAACGGCGGCCTCTACCCGGACCGAAGGACGAGGACGTGGATCGAGGGCAGGGATGCCGCCCTGTTCGCCGTTGTGCAAGGCGAATCTACAGCCGTCGACGTTGACGGCGATGGGCTGTTTACGGCGGAAACTGACATGATCGAATTCAACGAGACATTCGCGACGAGGCGTCCGCTTCCAGGTGGCGAATACGAGGTCGTCCTTAACGAAGTGCCGCTCCGGTTTATACTGTGCGACTACGTCCTCAGTCACGACTGGACCATCATCGCCGTCGCCCCCGAGGGCGTGCTGCACGAGGCGTTCTTCGATCCAGTCACTGACGGTGCGGCGGTGGCGGCGGACGGCTCGAACGGGGTTCTGAAACCGGCGACGTTCACGGACGCCGACGGCGCGGCGGCGGCGATTGAGCGGATCGAGTGGGAGTCGGGCAAGGTCAAGTTCGAACTCTCTTCGGACGACGCGCTCGCGGGGCACGTCGTGGATTTCATCGAGCTGGACGGCACCGTGTCGCTCTCCCTGAACGCGGACGATGCGACGGTCGACGCCGCGAACGACACGCTGAGCTGGTCGGTGGCGTCGCAACCTTGGCACGACGGCGACGAGTTGATGGTGCGAGTGCGATGAGGCACCCGTATAAACGACAACATCTGCGTGATGGCAAACCACCTGTCGCGATGAGGATCCCAAGCATGCTTTCCCGTATCGTCATATCCGTCGTGTTACTCAGCGCTCTAACGCTCGCGTCCGTTGTCTGCACCGGTAGCCAACCGACCCCCGCGCGAGACCCGGCTACAGCGCCGACAACAACCTCCGAGTCCGCACAGACACCCACTCCGTACTCCACATCCCCGTCGACCGACCCGACACCTCCGTCGTGCGGTCTCGCGGTGCCCGAACAGGCCAACAACCCCGGCCTGATACACGACTGCTTCGCGCTGCTGGCCGCCAAGGACACCCTCCGAGGCACTGCGACGCTGAACTGGAGCGTGGATACTCCGATCTCCGACTGGGACGGCATATGGGTGCAAGGGTCTCCCGGTCGGGTCACCGGACTGATTCTTTCATCCACCAACCTCTCCGGCATCATACCGCCGGATCTGGCACGGCTCGATGCCCTGGAGCATCTGAGGCTCGACGACAATATGCTGACTGGCGAGGTTCCTGCGGAGTTGGGCGGCCTGGTCAATCTTAGAAGCCTGATGCTCAACGACAATCAGCTCACCGGCGAGGTTCCGGCAGCATTGATTGGTCTGGTCGATCTTTGGCAGTTGCAGCTGGCCAGCAACCAATTGGATTGCATCCCGCGCCCTCTTCGCAACGTGAGGACGAGCGACCGCTACGACGCCGGGCTATCCGTCTGCGACCCGCTGCCCGAAGTCGGGCAGCGGGTCGAAGTGATCGATCGGTCCGACGATGACGAGTGTCTCGATCGCTACGACATCAGGCATGTCGGCGGAAACACGATTTGGATGAGCCCAGAACCAGAGATCGGTTCGGGTGTGCTGGAGCAGCGTGTGTTGGAGAACGATCTGGTCGTCCTCGGTGAAGTTCTCGGCGTCGAGACCAAGGTGGTCGTCGTCGAAAGTGTGAAGTCCAAACTCTCGCGTCCTTCCATCTACGAAGGCTTTGAGCGCACCTTGATTATCGAGACGCGGCTTAGGGTAGACGAGTATCTGAAGGGGAGCGGGGCCGACGAGATTACGGTGTTGATTGAAGGCCAGAGCGTGTTCAACACCGAGGAGGAAGGGGTGTGTGCCAAGACGGGATACCCGCTAGGTTTCGGCGGTTTAGTCGAGTCGCAGCAGGGGATCGCGCTGCTGAGTTTCACGGGCGAATCGGGTGTTTATCGTCTTGGGTACGCGGATACGATCATCGCCGGGTCTCAGTGGGATCACGGCACTTGGATCGTCGGCGAGGACGGGATGTTCTACGACGCGACTCGGGAGGAGTGGATCGGCATTGGCGAGGCTAGGGAAAGGGTGTCCAGCGTCGTCGAAGAGTACGGGAGTCGGGACGACCAAAGATGGCGAAACTGTGTTTCCTACAAGTACGAGTCCAGGGGCAGAGACCCTTGGCGCTATAGAGGTACTGAGTGGCTGTATGAGTACTACCGTGACCACGACATCAATTTCGACGGTGAGCGTGCGCCGGTACGCGCCGGCGACACGGTGTGGAGTTACTCGGACTATGAGGGATACTTCAGCGAATTCCGATTGTGGTTGGGGGGCAGAGATGCCGACCTGTTCGAGGTCTCGTATCACTCGGAATTTGAGAAGATTGCCAACGAGTGGAGGGCTTCCAGTGGTGGGATCGGACATCGCTTGGCGATCTGGTACGTACACCCCCAACCATTTGTGGAGCAATGGCGTCAGACCGTTTCCGGTTATGTCATCAAGGCGGTTGAAGACCTTCCAGGAGGCGAGTACCAGTTCTATCTGCACGCCGAGAATCAGAGGGAGGACTACGTCAATTGCGGGCAAGGGTACCCCGAGCCGAACAGGTTCAGGGTCATCGTAGATGGGGACAGGACTACAGTGCCACCTGCGCCTTCGAATGTAAAGGTTCTCGATGACTCTGAGGGTTGGACGATCGTTTGGGATCCGTTGGATGGTGTCGACCATTACGACGTCTATGTTTATCGTCTAGACGGTAGCGGAGAGACGGATAGGGCGTATGTGGGTAGCGATACGGAGGATCAGGGTTACCGCATCAGGTATGACGAATTGGATGGATGCGATGATTTGGTGTACGTCAGAATCTTGCCGTACGGTGACGGCGAGACGTATCTCAGAGATTTTGGCGTGGCAGCCGAGGTGATCGAGTTGCGAACTGGGCCGTGTGAGGAATGAATATGATCCGAACGATGATGCTTATTCCTTTGGTTGCCGGCTTGATGGCGTGCGGCCTCTTCAGCGATGGGCGGACAACCGAAACGAGCGAGGCCGGCAGCGTGTCGACTTTGGCGGTGGACGCGCGACCACCTGCATATCTTGGCGACACTTCACTCGAAGAGAGGATTCTCGCGTCACCGACGATCGTCCGGGTACGGCTCGACTCGGTTTCCTCGACGACAGAGTCTGGCTCTACTTACCAAGGGATGAAGCATATAGCACTCTTGGAGTTCGGGTTCACCGTTCTCGAGTACCTCAAAGGTAACGGCGCCAACGACATCGTAGCGGTATGGGCCGCAGAATCTTTCGACACACAGCAGGAGGCAGAAGATGCTTTGCCAGCAATCGCCGCGGAGCGTGCCGCCCTATGGGACAACCGGAATGCGATCGTGTTCCTGCAACACTCAGCGACTTACCTTCCGAGCACGCAGCAGGCTGACCGCTTCTTCTTCTCAGGGGTACACCTCGTCGGGGGCGTTTCCGACGACTACTACAGCCTAGGCAGCCGCGGCAACAAGCTGTGGCTGCCCGCCGCGGCGTCAATGGGCGCGCCGTCTCAACCCAGTGGCGACCAGCAGCGCTTCCTCTTGGATGTGCCGCCAGATTCCGGGACCGGGCCGATGGTTACGCTCGGCGAGCTGAAGGCGCGGATCGCAGCGGTAACTGCCAGACTCGATGCCGGCGACGGCTCAGAGCAGTACAGAGAATGCCTAGAGCGCACGTATCGTTACGAGGGGCAAGATCAATACCGGATATCGACCGGAGACGAAGTTCTTTTTTTTCCGACCCCGGACGTAAAGTTGGCATCGGGTCTCGGCGCCTCGAGCGTGGTGCACGAAGCCATCGCCTATACGGACCTCAGCAACATTCGCCTTCAAGTCTGGCTCGAGGGGACAGACGCCGACCTATTCAACGTCGAGTTCGGCGACGCGGTCCCGTCCGACTTCTCCGGAGCCGACGGGAACCGGGACTTGTTCGAATTCGCTTATCGCGTAGTGTCGGCACGCCCGCTTCCCGCAGGTACCTACACTACCGACTACAATCTCCGGGATGCGCATTTTGTTCCGTGCCAGGGGTATACGTACCGCCACGACTGGACGATCCCCGTCGAAGCCCCTGACGGCACGCTTCATGAGACGTTCTTCGATCCCGTCGCCGACGGAGCGGCGGTGGCGGCGGACGACACGAACGGGGTTCTGAATCCGGCGTCGTTCACGGACACCGACGGCGCGGCGGCGACGATTGAGCGGATCGAGTGGGAGTCGGGCAAGGTCAAGTTCGAACTCTCTTCGGACGACGCGCTCGCGGGGCACGTCGTGGATTTCATCGAGCTGGACGGCACCGTGTCGCTGTCCCTGCACACGGACGATGCGACGGTCGACGCCGCGAACGACACGCTGAGCTGGTCCGTGGCATCGCAGCCCTGGCACGACGGGGATCAGTTGATGGTGCGTGTGCGAAGAGGCGCCCGCATAAACGGCAACATCCGCGCGATCGCGAACCACCTGCCGCACTGAGGTTCCCAAGCATGCTTTCCCGTACCGTCATATCCGCAGTGTTCCTCGGAACTCTCGCGCTCGCGACCCTTTCTTGCACGGGCAGCCAACCGACACCCTCACGGACCTCCGTTCCTACGTACATTCCAGCTGCTCCGACCGCAACCGGCTACCTGACCCAAGAGATTACCCCCTGCACGCCAGTTTCGGGGACCGCTGTCGACCCATGCGAACCAGACGCGCCGCCGTTTGAGATGGGTGCAGCTAATTCGCTCCCTCTGTTGGGCGTTGAACCCGCGAGTATCCGCGAGATGCTAGACGACGATCCTCCGCTCCCGGGCTGGGTGACCCACCTCGTGCTGCGTGGTACTTATCTCCCCGGTACAGTGCGTTGCTCCGCCGGTGACCGATTCCGCCCACCCCAGTATCTGCAGGATGAATTTGAGTACACCGCCAATTCTCGTGGATTCAAATGCTACGCAGATGTTCGCGTAAACTCCTACGTCCTCGGTGGCGGACCGTCCAGCATTACCGCTATGTTGTTCAAATACACTTACTTCGACGGTGAATTTGCGCTCTACTCGAAGGAGCGTCAAACTGAAGAAGAGATAATCGAACAGGTCAGACTGCAATTCGAAGCGCCAATAGATGACTTCTTTCCGGGCAGGGAACAAGTCATGTTTCTCGGACCGCCGGCCGATCTCTCATCTATAGCGTGGCGGTTAATGGGATTCTGGGACGTGCAACGCCAGGAGAACGACACGGTCGTTGTGGTGCATCCGCAGAGAGACGACTGGAGAGGCGCGAAGCCGGACGAATACCAGACCTACCTTTCGGTGCTCGACATGGATCTGCCTGCCTTCACACAAGCGGTGACGACGGCGAACCAAGCGCGCGTCACCGAGTATGGCGGACGTATCGGCGCTGACGCCGACCTGCCGATGCTGATCACCGACGTCAACCAGCTGCGCGATTACTACACCGAGGTCGGCGCCCACGCCCCCCGCCGCCCCGCCCGCCGGGGGGGGGGGCCCGTCCCGCCCCCCCCCCCCCCCTGCCGATGCTGATCACCGACGTCAACCAGCTGCGTGATTACTACACCGAGGTCGGCGCCTACGCCCCCGGCACCCCCGCACCTGTCCAGCCCCCGCCTCCCTGCGGCCTCGCTGTGCCCGATCAGGCCGACAATCCCGGCCTGATGCGCGACTGCATCAACCTGCTCGCCGCCAAGGACGCGCTGAGAGGCACGGCTTCGCTTAACTGGAGCGTGGACGTTCCAATCTCCGACTGGGACGGGGTGAGGGTGCAGGGATCTCCAAGCCGGGTAACCGAACTGAATCTGACGTCCAAAGACTTGACCGGCGCGATTCCGCAAGAGTTGGCGCGGCTGGACGGGCTGGAGTATCTGCGGCTAGCCGAAAACCAACTGACCGGATGCATCCCTCTCGCACTCCGGGACGTCGACGAAAACGATCTTGGCAGCCTTGGGCTTAAGGACTGCGAAGCGGTCGTAGTAACCCCAACAACCAACACCGAATACCAATAATCCCCCGGAAACCCCAGATCACACAGCCAACCCCCAACTCCGCCCGCGCCTCATCATTCGGACGGAGTCATCTGAGGCGCGAGAAGCGAAAATACCTGGTAGGAGCGCGCCGTCGTCCGAGTGCAGTCCGCCGATCGGAGGCATGAACGGCAGACTGCCGGTCGCTAGAACGAGCTTGTCGGAAGGGACCGAGTGTCCACCAGATGCATAGACCGCTTTGGACAGGCGGTCGAATCCAATGGCTCGGACTCCGGCGCTCAAAATTATGTGGTTGAGCTCGTACCAAATTGAAGAGTTGATGTAGATGTCTTTGGCGTCACAGATTCCCAACAACACTCCGGCGCATTGCCCGATTCACCATCGCTCAAGACCATCCGGCATCGGGACGCCCGGGATGGGCAGGTTGGGGGCAGTGGGTTGCGGTATTTTGCAGTGTCGCCGGAAGTGAGGAGATCATGTACTCTGCGTGTTTCAAAGACTTAAAAGTAAGAGAGAATCGTTACGCGGTGGTTTCGTGTATGTGACGAAACTGTTAACAATGAGTTGAGAAGCGAAAACCTACGGGGTGTCCCAGTTTCAATTCCATGCGCAGTCGTCGGAAGTAGCAACTTGTCGCGCTTGCCGGGGATCCCGATTGCACGGGTTACTGGATGGACTTTCCGCCCGCGGGAATGACGGAGTTTTGCATTGATCGGAAGAACACAGAGATGACTCTCAACATCGCACTAGTCGGAGCGGGCGGCATGGGGATGCGCCATGCAACTGGTTACATCGAACTCCGGAGGTACTTTGACGATGTCAAGGTTGTCGCGGTGTGTGACCCGCACCTCGATTCCGCCGAAGCGGTGGCTCAGGTCATCTCCGACTCGACCCCGGAATCTCCGCAACCATTTACCGGGCTTGCGGAAGCAGCGGATGCTTCCAATATCCGCCTTGATGCCGTCGACATCGTAACCAGCACACCGGCGCATCACACGTTGGCGATTGAGGCTATGCGCTCGGGTTTACACGTGATGGTCGAGAAACCGATGGGGTTGACTCTGACTGCTTGCCGATCGATGCAGTCGGCTGAGAAGTCCACGGGTCAGGTGCTTTCAATCTCTGAGAACTTCCGCCGCGATCCGATGAACCGCTTGGCAAAGGCCTTGATCGATGCTGGTGCCATCGGTAGGCCTTATTTCGCGCTCGATTTCGGAATCGGTAGCGCCAATCGCGGCGTGATGCACAGCACCGTATGGCGCGCCAAGAAGGACCAAGCCGGTGGTGTTGTCTTAGACGCTGGTGTGCACAATGCGGATTTGCTCCTGTATTTGATGGGTCCCGCTGAACGAGTATTTGCCGAAACCGATGTCAACGACCGACGACGCTCGCTACGCCCGATGTCTGACCAGGCGCCAGGTCTGGCTGCCTTGTACGCGCATCGTAGGGAAGCGGGAGGCGAGGACGTCGGAGATACCATCGAACAGGATGCCGTTGATACTGCATTCGCCTCGATTCGCTTCAAGTCGGGAGCTGTCGGGCAGTTGGTAATCACCGATGCATCCCACGGTTACGATCTCGGCGATTCGGTCGTCGTCGGAAGCGAAGGCACGCTGTACCGACCACCGAGCCGCAGAGGTTCGAGTCCACGAATCGTCTTGGGCGATGGCACCGTGATTGAGGGTGACGGATTGCTTGATCTGGTGCCTGAATTTGAACTCGACGAAATAACGTCGACGCTCTGGGACGGAGAGAACCGAATGTCTTCCTACGAGATGGATTTCAGGCAGATCGACGCCAAGATTATTGCGCTCGAATACATGGACTTTGCCCGAGCAATCGCTGATGGCAGGTCGCCGGAGGTGGGCAGTGTTGAAGGGATGGCGGCGCTTGCACTCGCTTATGGCGTGATGGAATCGGGTGAAGCTAACCAAGCGGTTCTTGTTGATGACGTCGTCGACGGCAAAGTGCGGCGTTTCCAAGAAGAGATCGATCTTGCCGCCGGTATAGCGGAGTGCTGAGACGCACCGGATTCGCCGTCTTCGGCTATCGTGAGTACCGGCTGTTTTGGATTGCCGCGGCATTCTCAAACATCGGAATGTGGACGCTCGTCTATGGTCGGCTGTGGTTGATGCGGACGTTGTCTGATTCCGAGATCCTTCTCGGGTCGGTTACAGCGGCGACTATGGCGCCAGTGATGATCTTCTCGGTTTGGGGAGGCGTTGTCGCCGACACCGTAAACCGACTCAGATTGCTCCGCTTCACTCGCCTCCTTTTCGCCGTCGCAGGTTTCGTGACGGCCGTTTTGATTGCCACCGACACCATCGAAGCATGGCACCTGTTGGCTATCTCGGCAGTGACCGGCGTGATGCTCGCATTCGACATCCCGACGCGCGGCGCAATGGTCGCATCGCTGGTGCCAAGAGAACAACTGCCCAGCGCCATCGCCCTTTACTCCGTCGTCTTTGGAGGTGCTGCGATTTTGGGTCCTTCGCTGTTCCACCCGCTCGTGTCGTCTGTTGGTATGGAGGGTTTATTTTTCATCGTTTCGGCGTCTTATGTTTTGACGGTACTAACATTGTTGAGGATGGATCATGAGCCGCACTTCGCCGGAAGAGGTGAAGATCGGGTGACCGTAACCGAAACGGGACGAGATTCGGTTGTCGGTACGAACCAATCTGATGCACTCGCGGATAAAGTGCGTGCCCGCGTCCGCGACATGATCGAAGGTATCAAGTTTGTTCGACGCGAATCGGCCATCGCTGCCATCATCGGTTACGGCGTGATTATCGGGATCGTGGCGACCCCGCTGGAGACGCTGTTGCCGGTGGTTACGCAGGAGGTGTATAACGGCGATACCGCGACCTATGGCAGGCTGCTCCTCGCGATTGGCATCGGCGGGTTGGTCGGCACATTCGCCATCACGTTCATCGGCACGCGGTCGAAGCCGCCGTTGTACCTCGCGCTCGGCGGCGTCTCGGTTGGTATCTGTTACATTGCGTTCGGCGTGGTCGACCTTCTGTTGTACGCACTCGCGATCGCCGGGCTGGTTGGCGGGCTATCGGTAGTCAAAGGAACGATGAGCACGACGGTTGTCCAGACGCTTACTTCAGATACCTTCAGAGGACGCGTCATGAGTCTGATGAACTTTACGTGGGGCGCGCAGGCGGTGGGAGCGTTGTTTATGGGCACCCTGGCGCAGTTGTGGGGAGCACCGTTCGCGTTTATCGTCGCCGGGGTAATGGCGATCGTGGCGACGGTGGTTGTGTGGCGAGTGGCGTTGCGGCGGTTGTAGACGGTGTGTATTGTTTTTTTCTGGATTCCCGCGTTCGCGGGGATGACGGCGTGTCGCCGGTGGAATGACGGTGTGGAGTTGGGGGATGGTGCGGACAGCAATGTAGGTAAATCACGGAATCCGGATCCGATTCAACGCCCCAACTTTCTCAATCCGTTTTGCAGTTGGGTGCAATGTCGCTTAAACTCATATGCGAGAAAATCGGCGTTGTTCCGTCCTGAGTGTTCGACTCGGCGGGATGAGCTGTTAGGCAAGACAGTCTAAAGGAGCGGGCTTTTGCATCCATTTGCATATGAGGCGCCCACAACTATCGACGCAGCAGTCGCATTGCTAGATAAGCATGGTGACCGAGCGCGCCCGATCGCAGGTGGGACTGACGTACTGGTCCAAGCAAGGGCCAACCGATGGGACCTCGACGCGATCGTCGATGTCAAGAACATCCCTGAGTTGACGGAGATCAGCCACTACCCGGATGGGAGCGTCGCGATCGGCGCTGCCGTTCCGTGTTACCAGATCTACGAAGATCAGAAGATACGGGACAACTTCCCGGGCATTATCGACGCGGTCGAGATGATCGGCGGGATCCAGATCCAGTCGCGAGCGGCCTTGGGCGGCAACCTCTGCAACTCATCTCCGAGTGCGGACGGCATCTGCCCTTTGATCGCTTACAACGCCGTGTGCCACATCGCAGGGCCGGGCGGCGACGACAACCACCGCGACGTTAAGGTCGAAGATTTTTGCACGGGACCGGGCAGCAACGTCCTTGGACGCGGTGAGATCTTGGTGAGCATCGTTCTCCCTAACCCAGGCGACAACTTCGGCGCCGCCTACGAGCGGTTCATTCCTCGCAATGAAATGGACATCGCCGTCGCCGGTTCTGGCGTATCTGTCAAACTCAGCGCGGATGGCAGCACGTTCGAAGCCGCACGTGTGGCCCTCGCCGCGGTCGCGCCGGTTCCGCTAGTCGTGCCGGCAGCTGAGGCCGCACTGGTCGGCAATGCTGTTAGCGATGACGTGATCGAGGCAGCCGCAAAGGCCGCCGGTGATGCTGCCAGTCCGATAGCGGACATGCGCGGCACGATCGACCAACGAAAGCATCTCTCTGCGGTCCTGACCCGAAGAATGATCAATCAAGCCGTAGCGCGAGCGAGAGGTTAAGTAGTAGATGACAACTCAGATAACTCCGGGACCTTCCCGGGTACACGTTAGGACGACCATCAACGGTCAAGCGCACGAGTTTCTCGTGCCGCCGTACATGAGCCTCCTTGACACTCTTCGAGAAATCGTCGGACTGACCGGCACCAAAGAGGGATGCTTGGACGGCAACTGCGGTGCATGTACCGTGTCGCTTGACGGTCGCATCGTCGACTCGTGCCTCGTTCTTGGAGCCGAGATCGATGGCAAGTCCGTTGAAACGGTCGAAGGAATGGCTACAGCCGACGGGCTGCACCCGTTGCAGCAGGCGTTTTTGGAAGAGGCCGCGCTCCAGTGCGGAATCTGCACGCCTGGTTTCTTGGTGGCCGCCAAGGGCTTGCTGGACAACGAGCCAGCGCCGGACGAGCACCGCATTCGACACTGGCTGGCAGGTAACCTCTGCCGCTGCACCGGGTACGACAAGATCGTGCGCGCAGTGCAAAAGGCCTCAGCCGAGATGGCGTAACAGTTTGGATTTACTGCCGATGCGTTAGCGTGAGATCGCCATCGCATCGGCCTTTCAGCTAGGTAGTTGGACCTCAACATCTAGTCGATCAACAGTCGATCAATATTAGGGGGGATCCGCCCATGGTCGCAACATTTGAACCTAAGAGTGAATACAAGGTAATCGGCACCCGACCGATCCGTCACGACGGGCTGGACAAAGTGACCGGCCGAGCCGTCTACGGTGCGGATATCAAGTTGCCGAGCATGATTTGGGGCGCGGTTCTGCGAAGTCCGCACGCCCATGCTCGCATCTTGTCGATCGACACCTCTGCCGCCGAGGCGATGGACGGTGTACACGCCGTCGTTACCAACGCCGACCTGCCGCAGGCAGAGAACGAGATGGTCGACCTCGGCGAAGGCGCGACGAATCTCAAGTGGGCCGTCGACAACATTCTTGCCAGCGATAAGGCGCTCTACGCCGGACACGCGGTTGCCGCCGTCGCAGCTGCCGACCGGTACACCGCGGAGGAAGCGGCAAGGGCGATCAAGGTCGACTACGAAGTCCTCCGCTCCGCGACCAATGTTGACGACACGATCGCCGACGACATGCCGGCGATCTTGGAAGAGTTCGTCGACTCCCCTGGCGCACAGGAGAGCGGTCACGCGAACCACGTCAAAGAGTTCACCCACGAGTTCGGAGATCCGGATGCCGCGATTGCTGGTGCCGACCACGTCGTCGAAGGTGAATTCAATCTTCAGATGGTGCACCAGGGCTATATCGAGCCGCACAACGCAACCGCAGTCTGGGACGAGAATGATCGCCTGAAGGTGTGGACAAGCACGCAAGGCGCATTCACCGTCAGGCAGCAAATCGCCGCGGTACTGAAAATCGAGGAGTCGCGCGTCCGCGTGACTCCGCTTGAGATCGGTGGCGGATTTGGTGGCAAGATCCCGATCTACCTTGAACCGGTTGCGGCGGTGTTGTCTCGCAAAGCCGGTAATGTCCCGGTCAAATTAGTAATGGAACGCCGCTCGGTCTTCGAGGGCACGGGACCAGCCGCGGGCGGCAAGATCCATCTAAAACTCGGTGCGACCAAAGATGGACAGTTGGTCGCGGCCGACTCGACTCTGCGCATGGAGGCCGGTGGATACCCCGGATCGCTCGTTGGCGCGTCCGGCATGTGCATCTACGCCTGCTACAACATTCCGAACATGCGCATCGTCGGCTACGACGTCTTGGTGAACAAACCCAAGGTCGCGGCATACCGCGCTCCTGGTTCGCCGCAGGTCGCATTCGCGATAGAGACATTGATCGATGATCTCTGTGAGCAGGCCGGCTTCGACAAGTGGCAGTTCCGGCGCGACAACGCGGCAAAGGAAGGCACTCGCCGTGGCGATGGCCCCATTTTCCCTCGTATCGGTATGGAGGAAGTTCTCGACGCAGCCAAAGAGACCGACCACTTCAACTCCGATCTCGGCGACCCCGCGCCCGGCAACGTCCGAGGACGAGGTTTTGCCAGTGGTTACTGGTTCAACGTCGGTCTGCAGTCGTCTGTAAACCTGTCGTTGAACAACGACGGCACCGTCGAGTTGGTGGAAGGATCCACCGACATTGGCGGAACTCGCGCTTCGATCGCGATGCAGGCCGCAGAGACACTCGGAATCACCGCCGAAGACGTCAACCCGACCGTTGTCGACACCGACACCGTTGGTTTCACTGCGGTGACTGGCGGCAGCCGTGTGACTTACGCCACGGGTTACGCCGCCTACAACGCCGCGATCGAGATGATCGACAAGCTGAAGGTTCGCGCCTCCATGCTTTGGAGCATCGACGCCGACGATGTTCAGTTTGAAGATGGTGTTTTTTCCTCGAAGTCCGACCCCGAGCTGAGCATTGGCTTCAAAGACCTCGCCGGCAAACTCGGCGACACTGGCGGGCCGGTGACATCGACCGGCAGCGTCGATCTCGAGGCTGCTGGCGGAGCGTACGGCACGCACATCTGCGACGTCGAGATCGACCCCGAGACGGGTAAGACAGACGTGGTGCGCTACACCATCGTCCAAGACGCTGGCCGGGCGATTCACCCGTCCTACGTTGAAGGTCAGATGCAAGGCGGTGTCGCACAGGGCATCGGCTGGGCGTTGAACGAGGAATACTACATGAGCGATGACGGCGTGATGTCGAACTCCTCATACCTCGATTACCGAATGCCGACCTCACTCGATCTGCCGAGCATTGAGACGGTCATCGTCGAAGTGCCGAACCCAGTTCACCCCTACGGGGTCCGCGGCGTCGGCGAAGTCCCGATCGTGCCTCCAGTTCCGACCGTCGGCAACGCCATCAAAGACGCTATCGGAATTCGGCTGCGAGAGACCCCGATGAACGCCGGACGTATCGTCTCGGCGCTCGGATCGTAGTCAACTGCCGTCATACGGATAGCAAACTCCCCCGGCATGTCGTCGGGGGAGTTTTGTTTTTGGTATTGGAGGGGGCTTGTTTTGATGCTTAATCGCAATAACAAGTAGATGCCAAACAAAATTCCCATTTTGCTATGCTTTTGCAATACTATTGGCATGTAGCATGCATTAACGGTTTAATCGTATTGAAGAATCGACGAGGCAAACGTGAATCGGTCGTATCCTGTTCCACGAGACACTGGGAGCGCATATAATTTGAACATTAGTATGAAAATAGGGGGGGGGGGGGGGAGGTGCAGGCCTTTCGCCCCGCGTCACCGAGATGATCGCCGGTTCGATCGTTTGGCGCGCCCTTCTGGTCTCGACGGCGGCTGTGGCGCTGTTCCTCGCCGCACCGCATCTGAACTCGCCTCCGGCACATGCACAGGCGCAGACGCTAACCGACAGGGCGATTCTCGAAGCCCTGTACGACGCGACGGACGGTCCGAACTGGACGAACGACACGAACTGGAAGATCGACCCGGACCTGAACGAATGGCATGGTGTCAGTACGAACGGCGGCGGGAGGGTGACGGAGCTGCAACTCTCCACAAACGGGCTCACAGGCGAGATACCTGCTGAGCTGGGCAGTCTAACCAATCTGACAAATCTGGATCTCAGAAACAACGAACTGACCGGCGAGATACCTGCTGAGCTGCGCGGTCTGACAAATCTGGTGTTGCTACATCTCGATGGCAACCGGCTCACAGGCACGATCCCATCTTGGCTAGGCAGTTTCACCAATCTGGTGCAGCTGACTCTCACAAACAACAAACTGACCGGCGGCATACCATCCTCGCTAGGCAGTCTCACAAATCTGGAGCGGCTGTATCTCGATGGCAACGATCTTACGGGCGATATACCGCCGCAACTGGGCAGTCTCACAAAGCTGGATCGGCTGTTGCTCCATGAAAACCGGCTCACCGGCAAGATACCGCCGGAGCTGGGCAATCTAACCGACCTGAAAAATCTGGATCTCAAAAACAACGAACTGACCGGCAAGATACCTGATGAGCTGGGCAGTCTAACCAAGCTGACAAATCTGGATCTCGAAAACAACGAACTGACCGGCGAGATACCTGTTGAGCTGGGCAGACTCACCAATCTGGTGTCGCTGGCTCTCAATGGCAACGAACTGACCGGCGAGATACCTGCTGAGCTAGGCAGTCTCACCAAGCTGGTGTTGCTGTATCTCAATGGCAACGATCTTACGGGCGATATACCGCCGCAACTGGGCAGTCTCACAAAGCTGGAGCGGCTGGAGCTCAATGAAAACCGGCTCACGGGCGAGATACCTGATGAGCTGGGCAGTCTAACCACTCTGACAACTCTGAATCTCAGAAACAACGAACTGACCGGCGAGATACCTGATGAGCTGGGCAGTCTAACCGATCTGAATGAACTGTATCTTAACAACAACGAACTGACCGGCGAGATACCGCCGGAACTGGGCGATCTGACCAATCTGCGGCTGCTGTATCTCGATGGCAACGATCTTACGGGCGATATACCGCCGCAACTGGGCAGTCTCACGGCGCTGTGGATGCTGTCCCTCTGGGGCAACGATCTTACGGGCGCGATACCGTCGGTGCTGGGCGATCTGACCAATCTGCGGTGGCTTTGGCTCCATCAAAACCGGCTCACGGGCGAGATACCATCCTCGCTAAACAGTCTCACAAATCTGCGGCAGCTGTACCTCTCGGGCAACGAGCTTACGGGCGAGATACCGGACCTGAGTGCCTTGACCGGGTTGACGCATCTCTATCTGAGCCAGAACCGTCTCACGGGCGAACTGCCAGATCTTAGCGGCCTGACCGCCCTTATACAGCTCGGCTTGGGCGGCAACAATCTCAATCTATCGTGGGCGGCGTTCGAGTCTGACGGCATGCTTCCTCTCGAAAGTTTAACCGCGCTGACACGTCTGTATCTCGATGACAGCGGTCTGGTGGGAGCGATCCCTTCGTGGCTGGGCAACCTTGTCGGCTTGGAGGATCTGCGGCTGCACGGCAACAACCTTGACGGGGGCTGGGCAGCGCTGAAACGTGTGACGGCTCTGAGGGCTCTGACGATGTCGCTGAACGCCTTCTCCGGCAACGGGTTGCTCGTCTGGTTCGATGGTCGGCCCAATTTCCTGAGCGTGCCTGCCGGCGCACTGCCGGCGGGCGTCGACGCGATCAAGTCGCTAGTGACGTGGTCCGCGGTCACGGTCGACCCCGCCGCCGTACACGTTCCTCCGCATCCGCACATCGCCCGCGTCGCCGATCCGATCGAGGAATCAGCGGTCGACATCGCCTTTCTGTACCGCGACGGCGATGACGAACCGGTGGACGGAGCGTTGAAGCTCCCGGCCGTCGTCTGCCTTCCCGTGCCGTCGACGCACGCGGGGAAGGAGTTGAGGCTTTTGAGGCATGACGGATCGTCTTGGAGGTACCTCGAGACAGCCGACGTCCCGTCGGGATACGACCCCGGCACGGGCATGGTGGCGGTGTGCGGCACGACGAGCGGCTTCTCGCGGTTCGTGCCGGCCGTCGTGGAGCTCGCGTCGGGCGCCTCGGGCGCTGGTCGCGTCGGTTTCATCAAGCGCATCGAGCCTTCGATACGCGCCGTCACCCTGTCGTCGGGCGACGTCGTGAAGCTGAGCTTCGACATCTGGGGCCGTCAGGATATTCTGAACAACGATCTGGGCGACGGTCACGTGTTTGCCTGGTCTGGCGGAGGTGCGGGAGGGAGAATCGAAACCACGGACCGCGCCAACGAGATCATCTACACGACTCCTGAGATTCCTGGAAAGTACACCATCACGGCGACTTCGCCCGACGGCGCGTGCCTGAGCGGCGAGGACGATGATGAGACCGTGGAGCGATGCACAGCGAAGTTCACCATCACCGTCAGACGCCCCTCGGCGGTCCCAGAAGAACGGCCGGCACCGAAGAATCCTGTAGGGGAGATTCCGTCGGTGCTGGCCGACGCCGAGGGTCGTCAGTACGAGGTCTTCACGCCCGAGGGTGGCGGCTTCTTCGACGGTGGCGACGTGACGGTCTCCGCCGAGGCGGGGGTTGTGCCCAATCTGGAGATCATCGGCGTGCGCGCCGAAGCTACAGGCTCGGCGTCCAACGTCGGCGTGACCACGCAGCGCTACACCTTGGTAGGCGACCGCTACGACGTGCTCGCGGTCGACACCGACGGTGCGGCGATATCTTCGTACGTGTTAGACGCGCCTTTGGAGGTATGCGTTCCGCTGCCGGCGGAGGCGCGCCACGACATTTCGAACATTGCGCTGGTCACGGATAATGCGGATGACACCTTGACGGTGCTTTCGGCCTCGGTGCGGATCACCGCATCGTCCGGCACCAACGTCTGCGGCACCCTCGGCACCCTCCCGGCGACGATCGCCGTAGGCACCGCCGGATCGCCAGACGCGATACCGACGGCGACGCCGGAGGTGGAACCAGCCATCCCGGACACCGGCGGTGCCGCGCCGACGGGCAACTGGTTGCTGATGCTCATGATCCTCGGAACAGCCGTCACTCTTGGAAGCGTGGCACTGGCGTCTCGCTGCAGACGGGCGCGGCAGGGAATCACCGCTCCAAAGTCACATTCGTAATTGCCGTGTAGGGGCGGTTCGCGAACCGCCCCTACACTGTGTGGTACCATTCGAAATGGAGATGATTCAACATCGTCTCCGAGCCGGAGGGGTATCGTAAGTTCGCTTTCAGAGGTTACGAGCCAATTACGCCTTGCTAGGGCGACCTCCGGCTTTCTCATTCTCGCGCACCCTCAGTCATTCCTGCGGACGGGTGCTGTGCACAACCCTCCCCCTTGATGCCCAAGGGGGAATTAAAGGGGGTTTAGACTTGGCGTTTCGCTTTGCACTCCGTTGCCCGTCCCCTCTGGATGGGCGTTCCGCCCGCTGAAGCGCCGGCTTTCGCCGGAATGACGATGGTTGTGCACAGAACCCCTTGGGCATCAAGGGGCAGGGTTGTGCACAGCACTCCTTCGGGATTCGTTGGGTCATGCGATGTTGCGGTACAATCTAGCCAGATAGTCTAGCCAGGAGATTGCCATGACCAACTGGTCCTTGCAAGATGCCAAGAATCGTTTCAGCGCCGTGGTAAATGCCGCGCTGGCGGGGGAGCCGCAGCGGGTAACCCGACGAGGTGAGCCGGTAGTGGTCATCCTGTCGACCGACGAATACGAGCGTATGCTCCGTTTGGAAAAAGCGAATGCCCCTACGTTCGTCGAGTTGTTATTGCAAATCCCGCAAGATGACGGCGAATTCGAACGTATACCGGTTTCACCTCGTCCGGTGGACTTTTGATGTTCTTGCTCGACACTGATGTGTTGTCTGCGCTACGAAGGCGAGAACGTCACCCTAAAATAGTCGATTGGCTTGACCGACGACCGACTACGGATGTTTACCTGAGCGTCGTGACCATTGGCGAAGTGGAACGCGGCATCATTCAGCAGGAGCGTCGCAATCCACCGTTCGCCAATGATCTGTCACTCTGGCGTGACACGGTGCTCGCATCGTACGGTGACCGGATTCTCGATGTCGACCTGCCAATAGCTCGCCGATGGGGACGGTTAACCGCCGAGCTTGGGCACCATAGCGACGATCTGATAATCGCTGCCACTGCGCTACACCATGGCTTGACCGTCGTTACTCGCAACGTCAAGCACTTCGAGCCGACGGGAGTCAGGACGTTCGATCCCTTCAGCGAAGGAGACGCGTAGGGGCGGTTCGCGAACCGCCCCTACGGGTTATGTGCACAACCATCGTCATTCCGGCGAAAGCCGGAATGACGGAGTTTTGCAATGGTCTCAGTCACGTCGCATATAATTGCGAATAAGGACACACTCCTAACGTATCGCATACGGATCTGAACGCCGACCCAAAACTCTTCCCACGAATCTCACTTATTCAGTTACAGTTGGTTTGATTCCAACTGCGATAATCCCCTAGATGTCCAACTCCCCACAAGCATCGGCCGCCGACAAAGGTTCGGAAGATTCGCTGATGTATCGCCCTCCTGAGCGTGATGAAGAGCCGGAAGTAACCTTCGGCGACATCATGCAGCGGATCAAAGAGGCGTTTTCGGGAGTTCCAGGTTTCGGCGACGACAATGATGGTCGTTCGCGAGACGACGAATCGAACGGAAGCGGCGGCGGTGCCGGTCGGCGGTCCGGCAGTGTGATCGTGCTCGCACTCATACCGGTAATCGCCATCATTTGGCTCGGAACCGGTGTCTACACCGTCGGCCCTGAAGAACAGGCCGCATTGCGGACCTTCGGGCGATTCGTGGCGATTGCCGACCAAGGTCTGCATTGGCACTGGCCCAGCCCGATTGGAACCCGCAACGTTGTAGCCGTAACCAACACCCGCCGACTCGAACTCGGTTTCCGGAGTACGCAGAACGGCTCCACAACGCCGGTTCAGATCGAATCGGAGATGATTACGGGCGATGAGAACATCGTCGACGTGCAGGTGGTTGTGCAGTATCGTATCGCCAATCTCGAATTTTTCCTGTTTGAGGTTGACGACCCCGGAGATCCGGACCGCGGTATCGCGCCCGGCAACCCTGACGGCGAAACTTTGCGTGATATCGCCGAAACCGCAGTGAGGCAGGTGGTTGGTGCCCGCAATATTGACGATGTGTTGACGACGGAGAAGGAACAGGTGCAGGCGAGCATCTTGGATAAGATGCGCGAACTCGCCAGCGACTACAACACCGGACTCGACGTGCTCCAGGTGCTGTTGCAGAACGTTAACCCGCCGGCCGAGGTTCAGGACGCGTTCGAAGACGTTGTGAGAGCGCGCGAAGACCGCGAGCGCGATATTAACTTGGCAGAGGCTTACGAGGCCTCGCAGATCCCGGAAGCAACGGGTGCCGCCGCACAGATCGTGGAAGAAGCCGATGGTTTCAAGCGCGGTCGTGTCGAGCGCGCACGGGGTGAGGCGGAAGGTTTCGAAGCCATATTGGCGAGCTATGAGATTTCGCCACAAGTGACTCGCACAAGGCTCTACCTTGAAGCGATGGAACGCATCATGGCTGGCAAGTCCAAGATCGTGATCAACTCAGCTTCGAACGCGTTGCCGCTGCTGCCGCTCGACAGCTTGGGCACCTTGTCCGGCAACTCTTTGTCCGGCACAACGACAGGCGGAGGACAGTAGCAATATGCCTCGCCTGATAATTTCCATAGTCGTCATCATCGTCGCGGCGTTCATCCTGATTCCGCAGGCGTTCTTCACCGTTGACGAGACACAGCTGGCCATCGTAACCCGTTTCGGCGCCTTCCAGCGCGACTACCGGAGCCCTGGCCTCTACGTTAAGCAGCCGTTCGTGGAGACGGTGGTGAAGATGGACAGTCGATTGCTGAGGGTCGATGCGCAACCGGCATCGTTGCTGACGTCTGATAAGCGGAACCTCGTTATCGACGCCTACGCGCGATACCGCATCATCGATCCATTGAAGTTCTTCCAACGACTTCGCACGGAGAACGAGGCAGTGTCTCGGGTATCCGACATCGTAAACTCTCAACTCCGACGTGAAGTTGCACTTGACACGCAGTCTGAGGTCATTTCAGAGACCCGCGAACAGGTGATGGGCCGCATTGCCGAAGCCAGCAACCGGTCTGAAATCACACGCCAGCAAGCGATTGAGCTTTTCGGCGGTAATATGCGCGACCTGCGGTTGACGGTCATCATCACCGAGGAGACGGCCGAAGGGCTTGCGAGCCGCGGACGTCCGGCCACGATCGCGGAGTTGAATGCGTTGAACTCGGAAGAGCGCCCCGAAATCATCGGCACAGCCGCCGTTGCTTACTACCAACCGCTCGTCGACGAACTTGGCATCGAGATCATTGATGTCCGGATGAAACGCGCCGACTTCCCGACTGAGATCGAGGCATCGGTATTCGCTCGCATGAGAGCCGAACGTGCCCGTATCGCCGAAGGTCTGCGTGCCGAGGGTACGCAGAGAGACCGCGAAATCCGAGCCGAAGTCGACCGCGACGTGCAAATCATATTAGAGACGGCAAACGGAACTTCCGCAAGACTGCGTGGTGAGGCCGAGCAAGAGGCCATCACGATCCTGGCCGAAGCACTGGAGAAGGCGCCAGAGTTCTACGAATTCCGCCGCTCCCTAGAAGCCTACGAACGCATCATCGACGGTCAGTCGCTAATCGTTCTGGAGAGCGACTCGGATCTGTTCAAGTACCTGCAATCTTCCGGCGTGATCAACGAAGACGGGGAGTACGTGGGGCGGTAGGTTACCCGCGACTTGGGTGTGGATGTTATTGGCGTTGGAGTCCGATGCGGACGGCGCCTAGAACGGTGGCTTAAAGCCTTCTTTGCCTTCACCGAGGGCGAGCCCCTCCTCCGCGAGTCGGTTCCGGATGATTGATTCGGTAACTCGATAGTCGGTCATGTAAGCGTCGACGAAATAATCGATCTCACAATCAAGTTTGTCAGCCATCAACCGGGCCGCTTCGTCACGTGTGTTGGCGACGAATTTGCCTCTGGTGAAGTGGAATGGCTGGACGATGAATCGGCGAACGTCAGTTTCGAGTAGTTCGTCAGCGAAAAGTTCGGGATCAGATACCAGCAGCAACGGGGTCATGGTGATGCAGGACTGGATGCCAGCCGCTTGAACGTTGGCTATTGCGCGGAGTCGAACGGAGTTCTTGGGGCAAGATGGCTCGAATGTGCGGCGGATGTCTTCGTCATCGGTGGTCACAGTCATGTTTACTTGGACGCGACCGCCGTTCGCCTCGATCTTTTGGAACAGTTCGATGTCGTTGGTTACGTCTGGGCTGCGGGTTTGGATGACGAGTTTGGGACGGTGGCGCGGTTCGGCAAGGATCTCGAGAAGGCCTTTCGTCAACTTCAACTCGCGTTCAATGGGCTGGTAAGGATCAGTTACGGAACTCATGTAGATGAGTTTGCCGTCCAACGACGTTCTCATGTTTGATAGTTTGGATACTGCATTTTGTTTCACGGTTACCCACTGCCCCCACGTATCTCGTTTTTCGACATCGGGACTGAAGAAGGCGGCGTAGCAGTAGGTACAACCGAACGAGCAACCGCTGTAGGGATTCAACGTGTAGTCGTACGCGTCCATGAAGCCGGTGGCTCTGGTCAGAATGGGGCCCGACGTTGGGGCGTAAGAGATGGCGGTGGGACCGAGTTCTCGGGGTTTCGCTTGTGATTTTTCGCGCCTGGTAGCCAGATCATCGTCGGGCAATTCCGAAGGTAGCATGATCAACTGCCGACTCACTTGATGGCTGTTACGCATCATCAGCCCCACACATTGGGATTACCTGCGATTGTTATCCATCGCTCACCCACGAGGCGGAAACGATACGGCCAAACGCATACCGTACAGAATGCCAACCCTTCGAGTCCATTGAAGTCTCGCATAGAGGTCATCTCAATTCGGTGTCCTCTGTCGCAGGCCCCCACGATCGGGAAATCCCAATTCGGCCTGTTAACCGGCGGTCGCTTAGACATTACCTCAACATTGGAATTAATCTCCCTCTTGAATACTGACTCCACAGGATTAATCTTCGTTGCAGATGATCGCGTGACGGAGATGATCTCGTAAATCAGGTTGTTATGCTTGAACATTGGAACAGGGGCGCGAAGTAGATTCCGTGACGAAGACTTGAGAAAACACTCTAATTTTGGCAACATGACATCGGATCTGAATCGCGTAATTTGGTTCAATTTTCTATCACATATGCATTCTCGATCATGCTCATTCACGGATTTACGGTTGATTTCGAGGTGCGTCAAATCATCGTGTAGGTCGTTCACGAGAGATTGGGAGTTCTCATTGGCAGTCAACCAACCTTTTTGAGGACGCAAGGCACACCATACGCGGTCAAGATGCGTACCGACAGACTTCAATTGATGCCTTGGCTCTCGATAAATCGTATGAAAACTGGTCAATATCTTCGCGCCACCTCGTCGACTGTATTCATCGGCCAATATCTTGTACTCATACACATCCGTCGTCGTATTAAAAGTTGCGTTTTCCATCACTGATTTGAGCCGCGAGTTCGGTGCGTAACGTCCAGTCAAAGCCTTGAAACGAGACCAAAACGCCCTTCCCAAATCTAGCATTGCAGAACTCGGATCTTGATTGCAAACATGAACCTGTGGTAGCCATTGGGGAGTGATTGGCAGTTTCGCAATCGCGATGACTAAACCGACCAACGCAGCCATTGACCCCGCACCGAAATCGAACAAAATCACTGGTTCTTTGGGGCAGTCACGTGCATGATCACTTAATTGCTCAGAAAGTTCTTTTGAGAAAATCTGGTACGCGAGAAAAATCTGACGGGCTTGGTACCACTGGAGGTAGAAGTTGGCGGTCCATTCATCGTAGCTCGGATTTTTCTGGGTTGAAAGATCGTCTACAAGTCCGTGCAGCGCATTTTCGGATTTTTGTGCAACTTCGGCGACAGAGAACAAGAGGCAAGCTTCCTCGAATTTTTCTCGAGCCACATCAGTGATGGCACGATCGATCAATTCTGTTATGGATGTGCTTGCCATTTCTCAGGAGGTATCGCTGAGTTTAACATTCGAATCCCACCTCCCCCATCACCCGTTCCGCCCTGCCGACGCCGCGCTCTTGTTGATAGCGCAGCATCGCACCCGTCAGCTTCAATCCGGCCTCCACATCCCGGTCGTCGACGCGTAGATTTTGTATGCGAGTCCAATCTGGAGTACGAGTTATATGGCGGAGGAGTTTGATGGTGTTGAGCGGGGCGGGGACTATGGGGACGGTTTGAGGGTTGGTTTGATCTTCGGGGTTGGGTTGGTAGGCGATGGGGTCGGGGGTTGCGGTGTTATTGGCGGTTTGGAGTTGGTCGGGGCGCATTATCAGGCCGCCTTCGGAGGGGGAGAACCAGTGGTCGCCGGGGGGGATTTCGTTGTTGGTGCGGACGCATCGGTGGAGTTGGGGTTGGAGGCCGACGGTGGTCAGGAGGGTGGTTTCGTGCCAGAGTCGTAATAGGGGAAGGATGGGTTTTGCGGTGGTTTCGGTGTGAGTCAGGGTGTCGCGGAGGAGGGCGAAGAGGTTGGGGTTGGCGGCGTTGGGCAGGGAGAACCGTTCGCACATCTCGGCGAAGTGGGAAGCTATCGAAAGTCGATCGAGGTCGCGGCGAAGGCCGAGGTAGGCGTTGATGGTCTCGACTTGGCTGAGGGTGTGGAGGTCGGATCGGCCTTCGGAGACGTGCGCAGTAATGTGTCGTAGAAGATCGACGTGTCCACCAGTTCGAGAGGTTGTTCGTCGTGCGCCGCGCGCTACGCACGAGAGTAGGCCCAAGTTAGGAGTGAAGAGGATGACGATGCGGTCGGCCTCTCCGAGGTCGCGGGCGCGGACGACGATGCCTTCGGCGTTGAAGTATCGTCGTCGAGTTGGCGACATGGTAGTGAAATTACATGGATACGGTTTTAGTGACCGTTGTCAGATGAACCGTTCTCCAAGTATGGCGGCGGCTCGTGGAACGTTTCGCCGCGTCGTTCTGCGGCTTGCCGACGCCGGTCCCAATCCTTCATCTCCGCGCGCATCTGTGCCCGGACTTCTGCGCGGCCTTGCTCGCGATTTCGTTCCTTCGCAGGTTCAACGAGATTCTGTCGTATCCATTCGCTCATTAACATGATGCTGCCCAGTAGTTCGACAAGTGTAAATGTGATGATCGCGGCCGCGATCCCGACCTGACCGGTACGGAGAATGATATCAAAGTACGTCTGTATCCAGTTTTCGGGAATTGCCGATGATATACCGTCGTACGTGGCGATGCCGGTACCGACAACCACCTGAAGCGTGAATAGCACGAAGTAGGGCGTCGACCAGCGCGGTCGAATCGCCCATATTGCTTCGCGGTTATCGTTTTCAGAAGGCCTTCTTTCGCCGTTCCACTTATTCAAGACTCGCTCGATTGAATCATTCATCCGTTCGGTGCTTTGTCAAGCATAACGTTAGCACGGATGTTCATTCAAGTCGAAATGGCGAAACTCTTCGAACTCCTTTTGAAGGGAGTGTCACCGTCACCTTCTCCCATCGGAGAAGGGGGAATTAACGCAATCCTACGCTGCCGTCTTCGCGGATGGGGGGCGGGATTTTGGCCGGATTGAACGGGTGTAAGTTAGGGGCGTTGTCGTTGAAGGTTACGCCGAGGCCGGGTTTCTCGGGGAGTGTGAACCATCCGTCGACTACCTCCATAGGCGCGTCTACCATATCCGACCGCGGTGGCTTATCCTCATCCACAGCCTCAAGTACGTCCCAAGATGGCGACGAAATCCCAAGTTGGACGCAGGCGGCGGTGGCGATTGGACCTTGGAAGTTGTGGGGCGCGATGAGGATGTGGTGGGCCTCGGCGATGGCGGATATCTTTTTGACCCCCGTGATGCCGCCGGCGACTGCGATGTCGGGCTTGAAGAAGGAGCAGTTGGTCATCTGGGCGTATTCGCGGAACTCGTAGATGCCGGTGTTGCGCTCTCCAACGGCGAGGGGCAGGCGCATCTTGGTGGCGACTTCGGACATCGCGAGGACGCCGTCGGGGACGATCGGGTCCTCGATGAAGTAAGGGTTGAAGGGCATCGCCTTCTCGCAGAAGACCACCGCTTCCGACGGTCGCATGTTGCGGTGTATCTCGATGCCGATGTCGAAGTCATTGCCGACCGTCTCGCGCACGGCGGCGAGCATGTCGATGGCGTTATCGACGAGGACTGGGTACTTGAGGAGCTGGAACTCGCGCGGCATGGGCGTGAATTTCAGGGCGGAGTAGCCGCGGTCGACTGCGATCTTCGCTCGCTCGGCGACTGCGTCGGGTGTTTCGCCGCCCACGCCGAGGAAGATGCCGCGGATCTTCTGTCGAGCACGACCGCCGAGGAGGTCCCACACCGGCGTATCAAGGCGCTTGCCCTTGATGTCCCACAGCGCCATGTCGATGCCGGAGATTGCGGCGGCGATGCTGTTGCCGCGAAAACTGCCGTTGTAGCGGTGCATGAAGTTGAAGATGTGCTCAGTGTCGCCCGGGTCCATGCCGACAATCGCTTCGCCGAGAGCATGGACGGTCTCTTCAGCAGCGCGGGGATACGCCCAGTAGCAAGATTCGCCGATGCCCTGAGTGCCGTCATCCGTAGTGACGCGGACGACAAGGAAACGGTCGACTAGGAAGGTTTCGATCTGCTCGATTTTCATTGGTTGGGCCCTCACCATAACCCTCTCCCACAACCGGGAAAGGGGACATATTCTTCGTTGCGATTATATGGGTGGTTTAGGTGTGGGAATGGCGTATCCTCCCCTTCGCAAAGCGAAGGGGAGCGAGTCGCGCCTCCAAATCCGCGCTCTAGCCAATCTCCGCCCGCGACTCCAACGAATGCGCCAGCGTTGCGTCGTCGGCGTATTCGATGTCGGTGCCGGAGGGTAGGCCGCGGGCTAGGCGAGTTACTTTGATGCCAGCGGGAGTGATGGCGCGTTGGAGGTACATCGCGGTCGCTTCACCGTCGAGGTTGGTGTTGGTGGCGACGATGACTTCGGTTACCGTCTGATCGGAGGTGTCGGCGCTGTCGTCTTGGAGGCGCTGGAGCAGCTCTTTGATCTTTAGGTCGGAAGCGGCGATGCCGGAGGTCGGTGAGATAGCGCCGTGAAGCACGTGATAAAGGCCGGTGTAGGCGCGCGTGCGCTCGAATGCCGTGACGTCGAGCGGTTCCTCGACGACGCAGATCGTCGACCGGTCACGGTTGGGGTCGGTGCAGATGTGGCACGTAATCGCCTCGGTGATGTCGGCGCAGGTCTCGCAGAGCTTGATGCGCTGTTTGACGCCGGTGATGGCCTCCGAAAGCTCGGCGGCCTCGGCCTCGGGCATGCGGACGAGATGGTAGGCGAGACGTTGGGCGGACTTGGGTCCGATGCCGGGAAGTCGACGGAATGCTTCGATGACGCGGGCGACGGGCGCCGCAACGCCGCGGGGCGCATCGGTGCGAGGTGCTACGGGCGAAACCGGGCGCGGCGGGTCGGGTCGGAAGGCGGCCATCGGTAATCTACGAACGTGCGAAATACCCGCGATGGCTAGAAGCTGAGCCCGGGGATGTTAAGCCCGCCAGTGATGGTCTTCATCTTCTCCGCAGCGAGTTCCTGCGACTGATCAATGGCCTGGTTCACCGCGGCGGCAACGAGGTCTTGGAGCATCTCGACATCTTCAGGGTCAACGACATCAGGATCGATCTCGATAGATTCGACACGAGAACCACCAACCACAACGGCCTTGACCGCGCCACCTCCGACCGATGCCTCGGTAGTGGCCTGAGCAATCTCCTCCTGCACCTCCTGGATCTTCTTCTGCATCTGCTGAGCTTGCTTAAGCATGTTGCGGTTCATCATTTGGTGAGGGGCTCCGAGGTGTGGGCGGTGACTACGGCTATGATTTTACTCGCGGTGATTGGTTGGCAGTGTGAGTGACGCGCGCCTCATCTGGATACCCGTCGCCGGCTACGTCTTGCCTGTCTCGCCGCCGCTCTAGATCACAGCGCAGGATTCGGACGATCTCTCCGATGCCGTCGCGGATGCGATCGTGGAGCTATCGGCGGGTGTGTGGGAGTAACGTCCCCGAAGCAGACCTGTCGTTCACGCTCGACGGAGAACCTACGGCGGTGCGCTAACTGTACGTGCATTAAGGTTCTAGAGTTAGCGATGAACTTTACCGAGACTATTGAGTTCCGG